>CAYNHU010000001.1:0-100633 GCA_964397435.1 uncultured Candidatus Saccharibacteria bacterium
CTGACTTTGTTGATTCTCATTTTTGCAAGAAAATACAAAAACGGAGTGTGTCCAAACTCATAGAATAGGAAAAAATCCTTTTTGGTAAAATAATTATGGAATTACCCAAGCGGACAGAATCTGACTATAGATTGGAATCCCATCCTCATTTCTTGCTAAATTGAATCGCAAAACTACATTATTTGCATCTTCAACTACTAGTCGCCGCCGTTTCAAAAAAAAGAAAGCCGAAGCCCGCGCGGATTCCTCCTCAGACTCTTCCTCCGCGCGGACGAGTCCATCGCCCCGCCTCCTTTGCCCCAGAAAAATTGTGGCGGGGCGCATCAGGAGTTTTTTTCCAAAAAAGGTTCGCGCGAATGCTAGAATAACACCACAGAAATCAAAAAACGCCGAAAGGCGTTTTTTGATTTCTGTGGACCCTAGCGGATTCGAACCGCTGACCTCCTCTTTGCAAAAGAGGCGCTCTACCAACTAAGCTAAGGGCCCATGTATCGGGCAACTCCGATATATTACCCTATTTACCGATTTTTGCAAGCGCTAACTGGATAATATGGTCGATAAACTCAGGGAGAAATACCCCTACCTCAGTAAGCGATCTGTGAATATGTGAATCAGGACTAATTTCAGGATGAGTTCTGAGATTTGTCAAATATATCTGCTTTGGAGTGACAATAAATTCTGCCTGTCCATAATGACGAAGCCCGGATGCTTCGTACAATTCTTTTGCGTGACGTTGTAATATATCTTTCTCCTCTCTCGTTAATCCTCTACCTTGCGGCACAAATGTGTAGAGTGGTTGCTTGCGAAGCTCTTCGGTAACGACAGCTACTGCTGGTTTGCCGTGCACAAATTGCTGTACGTGAATTTCTCCCGGCTTTTCAGATGCCATGCGAAGTCCTTCGAGTAACTCACCGCGTGTTTTTGCAACGATGTCTGGACTTTGTTTTGATGTGATTACCCATGGTGGTGAAAATTTCAAAAATATTTCTTGCGCATGTTCTTTGAGATACACTTCGGGAACGACGGGATTTTGATAGCGATAATCAGGAACAGTGTAATACTGTTGTGTTGCGAGTCCAAGTGTCTGTGCTTTTTCTTTGATGAGCACTGGATTGTCAGTTAATGCTGAAGCAACTGGGCCTGAGCCGGTATATGGAATACCGAGCGCTTCAAGCTGCGCTTGAAGCGCTCCATCTTCACCATACACACCATGCAGTGCATTCCACACGACATCAACACTTTCTTTGAGTTGGTCAGCTGTGATCGGTCGTCCATTGATGTGCCAAACGCCATCTTTGGTAATGAGAATATCAATCGGTTTGTATGAGAGTGGAAAATGATCACGTAGTGACTGCAAAATCGTCGCTCCAGTTTCAAGCGACTGATGATATTTATGACTGACACCACCACGAACAACACCGACTCTAATCATGCGTTTAGTATACCGCGATCTAACGCTTGGTGCTAGTCTTCAAGAAATTTTTTGCGCGTTTTTCTTTGTGGAATGTAATCGCAAATCGATGCGCTTCACTGTTTGCAAGAATAATAGCGCGCTCATGTGTTCGAGTATACGTTTGATCACCTAATATTTCGCGTGCTTTGTGTCGATCGTCTTTGACAACTGAGACAAGTGGCACGGTAAGCTGGTAGCGATTGAGCACTTGGCGTCCAATACGAAGTTGTGCTTCTCCGCCATCCATCACCACGAGATCAGGCATACCCCATTCTGTGTGACGAAATCGTCGTGAGAGTACTTCTTCAAGCGCACCTGTATCGTTACTGTTTGTTTGTGATTGAATCGTAAATTTGCGGTATTCTGTTTTAGCAGCTTCACCGTTTTCGACAACTGTCATCACACCAACCATGTTTTTACCACTCAAGTGCGCAATATCGTATGCTTCAATACGAAACGCACGCGGAGAAACTCCAGCTGCTAACAAGCGATCTTCTTTAATGAGTGCAACATCGTTAATGTGTTCAAGTGCAAACATCTGACGCTTAATTTCACCCGCGCGTTCAAACTCGTGTTTGCGAGCAGCTTGCATCATGCTTTTATGCAACTTCGCGAGGACTTTCTTTTTCTTGCCTTCAAAAAATAGTTTTATGTGCGCAATGTTTTCCTTGTACGCATCAGCAACGTCAGCACGTGATGTGTCTGGTGTTAAACCAAGCTGACGATAAAATTCGTAATTATCTTTCTTGATTGAATTTTGATCAATGAATGGAAAAATGCGACGAATGATTTTTAATCCTTCGCGAATCGCAGTACCGCTTGGGTATGGTCCATATATTTTTTTGGCGTTAAGCGTTGCGAGTTCTTGTTTGATTTTTAGATTGCGTCCGCGCACAAGCAACACCTGTGGCAGTGCATCACCGGTAATAACAACATAGTTGAAACTCTTGTTGTCTTTTTCTTTGGTATTGTATTTAGGCTGATGCTTTTTGATGAGGTTCGCTTCAAGAATGAGTGCTTCGAGCACAGAATCAGTTTCCTGAAATGCGACACGGTCAGCTTTGAACACCATATCGACAATATGCGGACCACGCGTTTCAATCAGGTCTTTTGCAAAATAACTTCGAACACGATCGCGGAGTGATGTCGCTTTACCAATGTACAACAGACTCTTTCCTTTATAGAAAAAGTAAACGCCCGGATTGTCCGGCAATTGCATACGTTGTAGTTGTTCCAACTTCATATAGCTCTAGTATAAAGCATACTAGCGTATATTGACAAAAATGAAATAGGTTTCATAATATATTCAAATCATTGAAATATGCAACAGGGAAATTACCTAACTCCGAAACGAGTTACCGCACTTTTGATTGCCTTCAGCATCATGACCGCATTCATCATGTTGATGATCGTACTCTTCCCTCACACGTTTGGTCGCCAATGCTATTTGGGACCACACAATTCACACATAGAGACATCTCCGTGGAAATGGTTCTGTTTTATTGAACTACTTGGCCTACTGATAGCTCCGTTCATCGTTGGACTGCACTACAAAAGCTGGATGCTTGAGCATCCTATCTGCACACAACCGGCACTCATCACAAGAGTGACAACATTTATTTCAAACAACAGTTTATTTTTTCTAATTCTAATAGGATTTCTTGTTATCAAAACAGCGTGGTATCTTTCCTCGCTCTTTTAAACTCATATAACAACACAACATACTAGATACAACACATTAGATTCGTATTGCCCAGCACTTTGCTCGGGCTTTTTTTATTATATTGACTAGTTCGAATACATGTATTATAGTCAAAACAAATTAGTTCAACTATGAAAACAGAACAAACTCCTCGTTCAACACTGATTGTTACTTCTATACTTTTTGAACTGTTACGTGACGGTATCCATGGTTCATGGAAAGTACCTACATTATTGATTGCCACGCCTTCAGAACAAGATATACAAGAGCCAGAGAAATACCTGCTCGACCAAATCATCGAAAAGCATCCCGAAGCGGCACTCATCATCAAAAACCAGTTTACCCCAGTGTATGAGAGATCTTCTCGCATCACTATTCAGAAACTCTATGTTACTGGACCGGAACTGGAACGCGATGCTGAACAAAGCCGTATAATACAGGGCAAGCTTTCGGCTTTTCTGAAAAACGAGACAGAGATACTCGCCCGTCACATTTATTTTCCTCACCTTAAACACAACCAACCATGAATGCTTTCCTCAAAGAACTTGGTGTATATATTTTACACTGGTTCAGATTACCGCTCTTAGTTGCACTTTTGTACGGAAGTATTGCGGGTGTGCCATCGTTACTCTATGGTGCCGGCACGTTTTCAAGAGTTTCGTACGATGTGTATTTTTACAACGAAAACGTATCGTTTGAAGTACCTGAACAATACTTTGTAACAACATTCACCATTATTGCAGTACTTGTTGTACTTGCACTATTTACAGCACATTTTGTCAGCTGGCTTGATAGAAGAACAACTGATTAACATATGAGGGGGATTATGCAAAGAACCGCTTGGATTCACATCCAAGCGGCCTTTTTATTTCCCATTGTTTCCTCTTCTCCTACTTTTGATATTTGTTTCTTACTTACGTAATACTTTTTTGAGATATTTACCAGTATGTGATTTTGGATTGTTTGCGACGTCTTCGGGTGTACCGACTGCAACAATTTTTCCACCACCAACGCCACCTTCAGGGCCGATATCAATCAAGTAGTCAGAGCATTTAATAATGTCCATGTTGTGCTCAATCAATACAACGGTGTTGCCTTTTTGAACGAGCAACTGGAGCACGTCGAGCAATTTTGCAACGTCATCATAGTGCAATCCAACAGTTGGCTCATCAAGCAAGTAAATTGTTTTTTCAAGATGTGGTCGGTAGAGTTCTGAACTGATTTTGACACGTTGCGCTTCTCCACCCGAAAGTGTTGTCGCACTTTGTCCAAGTTCGAGATATGCAAGTCCTACATCACCGAGCGTTTGCAATCGATCGTGAATCGCAGGAATATCTTCGAAGAACGTAAGCGCTTCTTCGACAGTCATGCGGAGAATTTCGTAAATGTTCTTTTTCTTGTATTTAACTGCGAGTGTTTCTTTGTCGAATCGTTTGCCGGCACAGACATCACAGGTAACGTACACCGTTGGCAAGAAGTGCATTTCAACAGCAATTTCGCCATTACCTTCACACGCTTCACAGCGACCGCCTTTGACGTTAAATGAGAAACGGTTTGATTTCCATCCACGCAAGCGAGCTTCTTCGGTTGCGGCAAACAAATCACGAATATGTGTCCACGCGCCAGTGTAGGTTGCGATGTTTGAACGTGGTGTACGGCCGATTGGAGATTGGTCGATCAAAATAGCACGTGAGATGTATTCTGTCCCAGTAAATGACGCGCAGTTATATCGCTCCGCTGAACGGTAGCGACGGTCGAGTTTGGCAGCAAGATTTTTGTGCAAAATCTCGTACATAAATGAACTTTTTCCAGAACCAGACACACCTGTGATTGTCACCATGCGTCCAAGTGGAACTTCAACATTCATGTCTTTGATATTGAATACATTACCGTTAACGATTTTGATACTTCCCTTGTCTTTGGTGCGACGTTCGTCAGGAACTTCAATTTTGGTTTCTTCGCGGAGGTATGCAAGTGTACGTGAACCACTGTCATTTTTCTTTGCAGACAAGAGATGGTCAAGGAATCCTGAAACAATAACGTTACCACCGTGCACGCCGGCTTTTGGTCCGATATCAACGATATAGTCCGATGCGTAGATTGTGTCTTCATCGTGCTCAACAACCAAAATAGTGTTGCCGAGGTCACGCAAGTTGAGCAATGTTTCAATCAAGCGTTCATTGTCACGCTGGTGCAAACCAATCGTTGGTTCATCGAGCACGTAGAGTGCGCCCACCAGTCGTGAGCCGAGCTGTGATGCGAGACGAATACGCTGCGCTTCACCACCTGAGAGTGTATTTGCACGACGATCGAGTGTGAGATATTCGAGACCCACATCAAGCATGAACTGGAGACGTGCTTCAATTTCGCGCAATACTGGAACTGAAATTTCTTTATCTTTTGGAGAAAGTTTGAGGTTTGTAATGAAGTGCTGCGCATCAGCGATCGAGAGTGACGCAAAGCGAACAACGTTGATGCGAGTTTTTTGATCGTTTCCGATAAACACATTGAGCGCTTCAACACGAAGACGCTTACCCTGACAACCATCACATGGTTCATCGCCAAAGAAATGCTTCGTGCCAAGTCCATTACACACAGCACATGCACCATATGGTGAGTTGAATGAGAACAAACGTGGTTCAATTTCTGGAAATGAGAAACCATCGTTCGGACATGCGAATTTCGCTGAAAGCAAAAATTCTTCTTGTCCATCAAACTGAATCGTTACCAAACCATCAGCTTCGAGCAATGCGCGCTCAACTGCTTCTGAGAGGCGCTGACGGCTGCCGTCTTTGTCTGCCTTGAATTCATGCACAGCAAATTCATCAACGAGCACATCGATGTTGTGTGCTTTGTTTTTTGAGAGCACAATTTGTTCACGAAGATTTTTCATCGCGCCATCGAGACGGATTGAAACGAAACCTTTGCCGAGTAAATCGTAGAGCATCTGGTAGTGCTCGCCTTTTCGTCCGCGAATAATCGGTGCGAAAATGTGCACTTTGGTATCATTCCACTCAACACCCATGACTGACTTTTTCTTGCCGCCCTCTTTCATGAAGCCATTCACTTTTTCAATGATGAAGTTAACGATTTCTTCGTTCGAGAGTTTTTTGATTTCTGTACCACAATCAGGACAAATTGGTTTACCAATACGAGCATAGAGCACGCGGAGATAGTCGTAAATTTCGGTAATGGTTGCTACCGTTGAACGTGGGTTATTTGAACGAGACTTCTGATCGATTGAGATTGCCGGTGACAAACCAGTAATTTCATCAACATCTGGTTTTGGCATTTGGTTCAAAAATTGTCGGGCGTACGCCGAAAGTGACTCAACGTAGCGACGCTGGCCTTCTGCGAAAATAGTGTCGAATGCAAGTGATGATTTACCTGAACCAGACATACCGGTTACCACAATCATTTTATTGCGTGGCATTTCAACATCTATGTTTTTCAAGTTATGGGTTCGAGCCCCCTTAACAATGATCGAATCCTGATTTTTATTTTCTTTATGTGGCATATATACACTCATACACGAGAACCGCACCCACCAGAAGTCCTTGGGGGTGTCTATCTCTATATATACCCGCATTCTAGCATGAACCCGTAGTTTGACAAACAAATACCCGAAGCGCACAATACAAAAAAATCACACTATGAACGCGCACTTTCACATCGTAAGTCCAAGCGATATCGGCTGGATCAAAAATGACATCCAACAACTTTTTCACAAAGGCAACATCATCACCTACTCGATACTGAGCACAGACCTTGAAACAGTCGTTGACGCTGAGGAAGAAGATATGTTTGACGCAATACCAAAAACAGAACAACTATCGATTGCGCATCCGGTTATAGAAAGCACAGATACACAATTGATACTTCCAATACTTGCACCAGAAAATCAAGTTATCATCAACCTCGGTGACAAAATTTACTTGAATGAAGTTTCTTGCATGATTGAGAAACCTGGAATACCACTCGGTTCCCCTCCAATTGTGTACATTTTTGAACACACACCAACAGCATCCGAATTACTCGGACAAGCATATCTCAACAACGCATAACAACACACATACCCGTCCACAAACACATTTCAAACGAATTCATCCGGCACTGCTTCACGCGGTGCTTTTTTATTGAAAAAAAGATGTTTTTCTGGTATCGTACAGAAGCTAACCGGTCCCATCGTCTAGTGGTTAGGACAGCGGGTTCTCAATCCGTTAACCGGAGTTCGACTCTCCGTGGGATCACAAATAATAGCTAGCACTAAAAAAAATAATGCAACTCAACTCATTAAATTTAAATAGATTAAAAAAGACGCAAGAGGATTTATATAACTTTTTGGACAGGGATGACTACATAGATGGAAGTGAAATTCGTCAGTGGATTTCAGAAAGCGTTGTTCACTTTACCGAACTCGGAGTGCCACAAAATATTATTCAGTTTTTCTTAGAAAAACTAGACTATAGAGACATTCAAAGTGACAGTAGATTGATTACTTCACAACCATCAGGAAGTCATGGTCCTTTCCTTTACCATGAGGGATTCGGATACGAAATATCTCAAGAAAATAGATTAACAGGAAAAGAGGGTGGTAAAACTAAAATGACTCCTATTTTGGTTGCTTTTAAGGTTGCTGAAAATTTACTTTCAAAATATGAGGATACATTAAGATTAGTACCCATGACTTTAATTAATGAACTTGATAAATACAATGAAACAAAAACGATTTCAGTCTCACTATCAGCGATTCAGTCGTCATTCAATGAGAGGGACTCTAAGAAAATGTTATCGGCTTTAATTTCAACTACAGAGAGTTTGTTTAAATTAATCCCTGAAATTTTAGACACGGAAAAAATTGGACCAAAAATCAGAAAAATATATGATGATAAGAATATATATGAAAAATATTCAATTAATCGTGAGATATTATGGTCTCTAAATAACGCTAGGATTATAAGAAATATAGACATACATAATCCTAATAAAGATAACGAGACTACTTTTTATGAAGCGGTAAGCTATGCTCATATAATTATTATATTAACTCTTTCTATGCTTAGCTCTGGGGGACTAACCTTAACAGAAGCATAGAATCAACTGAATGCTCATATTTTAAAACTAACTATAAGGTATAAAACCTTTTAGATACTTTATTTTAGTATATAATACCCTTATGAAAGACTTTCTTAAAAAGAACACACGTTGGGTTGTTTTTGCGATTTTTGCTGTCGCGTTAGATTTTCTACAAAGAGGATATTTTTTTACAATGTTCTTTGTTTACGCTTTATTTATAAATTTTTTAGCGTCGGGTTTTTTGAAAGAAAAATTTAAAAAAATAGTAAACGCAGTTATATTGGTTATTTTAATTTCTTCTTTTGGACTAACCGTGTACGTAAATTGGTATTTACCTCGTGGACCAATGATTGACACAGGAGAAACAGAGGAAGTTTGTATTGCCGATAATCGAGGTTGTAAAGAAGTAGAAAGATATGTAGAAGATACAAGAAATTTAGATATTCCTGAATGGGCTAAATTTCTTAAACGATATGGGTTAATGACACTTTTACTAATAGCTTTTGCATACATAGCGTCTACGAAAAAAGAAAAAATACATGAGTAACTTTATAAAAGAAAACTGGTTTAAACTTTTAGGAGTAATATTGCTTGTTATTGGAATTGCAGATCATCCATATAGCTATTATCAAATCTTGAGATGGTCAATCATGATAATTGCTGGTTACTCTGCTTATTTATCAAATAAAAAGGATGACGAGGTTTGGTTTTGGATTTTTGCCATATTAGCCATTTTGTTCAATCCTATTATCCCGTTCTATTTTTCAAAAGACACTTGGCAGATTATCGATCTAGCTACTGCTGTTATTTTATTTGTTAATGTTATTGGTTTTAAAAAGTTACAAAAATAATTTACTAGAAAAACTAAAAAGAGTGTCAGGGTAATACCCTGACACTCTTTTTAGTTTTATCTCTTCCCTTCTACCGCTTCTCCCATTCCTTCTCCTGTCGGACCAAGAGTTTGTGTGCTTGTTCGGGAGTTGCGAGAATTGCTTTTGTTGCGCGTTCGAGTCGTACACTCTGTGAGCCTTTGATCAGTACGAGATCGCCGCTTGTTACAGCTATGGTGAGATAGTCTGCTGCTTGTTCTGCGGTGTCAAAATGTTTCATCTTTGTTGTGTTGTAACCGGCAGCTTCTGCACCCTTGTCGATAAATGTTGCGCGGATACCAACAGTGATGAGCATATCAACAGCACCTGGTACGAGACTACCAATTTTTTCGTGTGCTTCCTGAGTATATTTACCGAGTTCCATCATGTCGCCAAGTACTGCAATCTTGCGTCCTGGGACAGTGATTTCTTTGAGTAATGCAAGTGCAGACTCTACTGCGATTGGTGATGAATTGTAGGTGTCATCGATGATAGCTGAACCACGCACGCCTGGCAAAAGTGAAAGACGTCCTGGTGGTGTGCGATATTCACGAAGTGCGAGCACTGCTTTTTCGAGATTGAATCCAAGTCCGTACACAACCGCGCACGCTGCGAGTGCAGCAGCAATGTGACTTTCGCCGATGATATGTGGCATTGAAACAATGTACTGATATTCTGGAGTAACGAGTGTCCATTCACGTCCCGATGGAATCTTGTTTCCTGAACCATCATCAATGTAACTAAATTTTACCTGTGATGCACGAACAGGAACTGTTTCTTTGAAACCGTACGCAACTGTTTGTGCGCCATATTTTCCAGCGAGTGCTGAAACGAGTGGATCGTCACCGTTTACCACAAGTAATCCCGATGCTTTGAGTGCTTGCGCGAGACTAGTTTTTTCTTCGATGACATGTTCTTTGGATTCAAAAAATTCAATATGTACTGGTACATCAGGAAAACGAGTGAGCACCACAACATCAGGGTTCAACCATGGCGCAATGCCTTTGATGTCCCCTGGTTTGTCAGCACCAACTTCAAGCACCAACCATTCTGGATATTTATGAGGAAAAACGATGAGCCACAAACCTTCGAGCAACGTTCGTGCCCACAAGAGTGGATTAGTCCAACCGTTTGGAAGTCCAAGAATCGAAAGTGGTACACCCATCTCTGAGTTATAGCTTTTTTCACTACGACGAACATGGACGTACGGTGCGAGAGCTGTGTAAATGGCGTCTTTGGTTGAAGTCTTGCCTACACTGCCTGTAATAGCCACTATTTTGGGTTTATAGCGCTTTATAACGGTTTTGGCTTCCCATGTCAGGATGGTGATAATAATGTGCTTAAAAAATGATTTCATACGGTTTTTATGGTTATTTCATCTAAATCTGCTACCTATCGATCTGGAGCTATATCATAGTATGTTAGCAGGAATTTGGCGAGATTCATAAACGGTATTGCCATCGTCTGTGATGAGAAGTTTACCCCTTTTGGATTGATGCCGTACAACAGCACGAGGAAGTATGGGTTGTACGCTGGATAGTAGCCGAACATCGAGTGGAGGTAAATATCAGGATAGTAGCCTTTGCCATCAGGTCGAGCAACTTGCGCCGTACCTGTTTTTGCAGCAACTGCATAGTGTTCAAGCTTGAGTGTGCCGTCGAGAAGTGCCGTATCAACTGTTTGTGCGAGCATGCGCGTCACTGTCGCTGCTGTTTCTGGTTTAATAACTGCAACAGGTTCTGGACGATCAATCTGGTGCACAAATCCATCAGGATACACAATCGCTTTTACAACTCGTGGAGACACAATCATACCGTCATTTGCAAGTGCAGAGAATGCTCGAACTGCAGCAACTGGTGTAAGCGCAATACCCTGTCCAAATGATGCAGTCGCAAATTCAACTTCGCGTTTACTCTCGAGGTTTGAAATAATACTGTTCACTTCACCTGGCATATCAACACCAGTTTTTTCCATCACACCAAATTTCTGGAAATAGTTTTTGAATGAATCTTTGCCGAGACGCTGCATAACGAATGTCGCACCCATGTTCAATGATTTATCAAACACAGTCTGCATCGTCGTTGTACCACGCGCCGCTTTATCAAAGTTACAAATGCGTTTTGTATTGAGCACCATACAACCAGTATCTTTGTATGTCGTTGTTGGAGTAATTACGCCAGCATCAAGACCCGCTGCCATCGTCAGCGCTTTGATAACTGAACCAAATTCAAATACTTCTTCGACGTTTGGGTTACGAAATACGCCAATATTTTTAACTGAACCATAGTTTCCAGGATCAAATGTTGGTGTTCCTGCCATCGCAATGATGTCACCAGTTTTTGGATCGATGACGATACCACCTGCTTGATCGGTCTGCCATTTTGCAGTGATATCATTCAATGTTTTTTCAAGCATCAACTGCGCTTCAGGTTCAATCGTTGCAACAATGTCACCTTCTGAGTGCGGGTCACGGAACAATGTTTTGTGAAGATTCGTAAACAATTCAGCAAAAAAGTTTACGTACAAATCGCCCTTACTGCGAGAAAGTACGTCGTTGTATTCACGTTCCAAGCCATAGCGTCCAACGAGTTCGTCGCCTTTCCATCCAACGAAACCGAGTGTCTGCGCTGCCATGGTTGTACCAGGATAGAAACGCTCTTTGCTATCTTCGAAACGAACACCGCGCAATTTGAGTGCACTGATTGCCGTTTTGTTTTCGTCAGACACACGGTCAGCAAGTACTTCATACTGATCATTTGGACGAGTAAAGCCAGCATCGTATGCTTTACGATCGATAGGAATGATACTGTTCAACGCAGTATACACTGATTCGCGTACTTCTGGTTTGATATCCATCGGAGAAATGACCAACTTGTATCGAGCAGTCAGTGTTGCCGCAGGCACGAGCGTACCATCTTTTTGAATAAAATAAATTGTACCTCGATCATACAAACCATTCACTTCACTGGTATATTCACCGAGCGCTTCACTCGCGTATTCCTTGTGATGAATAATTTGCACAAAAAAAAGCTTCGCGATGATAAAAAACGCAAGAGCTATAAGTACACCGTTTACAACCAGAAGTCGAATAGGAAAATTAGAATTCATGGCCAGTAGCAACAGATACTCGTGACATAGCTGTTGTTGCGCCACGATTTACAAATGAAACAGTTTTCGCTTCATGTAGACCAAGGGTTGCACCTGTATCAAGGTTAACTGCCTGCGCTTTTGCAAGGTATGCAACCTGAAGTTTTCCGATGTGTGCACTCAATGCCTGTGCTTCTTTCTGAGATGCAGAACGAGCCATGATGTAGTGCACAGTTGAACCAAGCGCATATGCATACAACACAATACACAAACCAATCAAACCGAGTGCGATAAAAGCTGCACGCTTGTACAAAAGCGCGTCTTCAAATATTCGTGTTTGTGATTGTGTGTATGTTGTTGCCATAAATGGTTAGTTATATTTTTTGGATAATGCGTAGTTTCGCACTACGTGAGCGTGGATTGTGTGTAATTTCTTCTCGGGTCGGAGCAATCGGCTTTTTAGTAATGAGTACCGCCTGCTCGTTGTCGGTGTATGCCTTGAATGCGTTTTTAACGATGCGATCTTCAAGCGAATGGAATGTGATAATCAGTAGTCGTCCACCAGGAGCAAGAATATCGAATGCTCCGAAGATTCCTTCAGTCAGTGCACGTAATTCATCGTTCACTGCAATACGGAGTGCTTGAAATGTTTTTGTCGCAGGATGCGTCTTGCCTTTTCGATACCAGAACGGTACGGCTGACTCAATGACTGCAACAAGATCGAACGTTGTCTCAATTGGTTTCTGTTCACGAGCTTCTACGATAGCGTGTGCAATCTTGCGAGCAAATGTTTCTTCACCATAAGCGTAGATGATATCTGCAAGCGCACTTTCACTTGAAGTCATAACCAGATCGCGTGCAGTCAGTGTTTCGTCAGGGATAATCACGTCTTCCATCGTCATGAGCAATGGCTCATTTTTTTGAAATGTGAATCCTCGACCACTATCATCAAGCTGCACAGAACTGATACCGATATCAAGGAGTACTGCGTCGACATGTGTGAAACCGTGTGCTTTGACCTGTGAAGCAATCGTACGAAAGCTGTCATTAATCAAAATTGGTTTCGCACCGAGCGAAGCGAGTAATCGTTCTGATCGTTCGAGCGCATCGCGTTCTCGATCAAAACCGATAATCGTTACCTTGCCGCCAGTCGCTTCCCAGACAGCACGTGCGTGCCCGCCTGAACCAAGCGTACCGTCAACATAGATAGCATTCGGTTTGAGATTGAGACCATTGAGTGTTTCTTCTAAAAGAACTGGAATGTGCGGCATATATATTTTGTCGCCGCACTCACATTGTTTTGAGGAGGAACGTCGTAAACCTTCTCAAAACAATGTGGGTGCTGCGAACGCGTTATGTTATAAAACCCCAATGCTTCCCAACTTTTCTGCAAGTTGATCAGCTTGACCTTCGACCACTTTCTTGTAATCAGCCCATGTCTTTTCGTTCCAAAGTTCAACACGGTTCTGGACACCAACAACAGCAACATTTTTCTTGAGACCAGCACGGTCTTTCAAGAAATCAGGAACGAGGATACGTCCACTACCATCAACATCAACTTCAACTGCACCTCCAAACATGAATCGGTTGAAACTTCGGTTATCAGCTTGGAGCATTGAGTTTTCACCGAGACGGTTTGCAATCTTTTCCCATTCTTTGATGGTGAACATAAAGATTGATTTATCGAGACCTGGTGCAAGGACTACTTTTTTACCCAATTCACTTCGAAATTTCGCAGGCAATGACATGCGATTTTTTTCGTCGAGCGTATGAATATATTCACCGATAAGCATTGTATTGATTGTGATAGTAGTTACCTCGACCCGAACGCACTCGCACAACGCACATTTGAAACTTTTTTAGTTTCCCACTTCTTCCCACTTAAAGCTAAGTTTACTCCACTTTGTCCCACAATGCAAAACAAAAACCCACAAAAAACTGTGGATAAATAAGGGTTTTTTGTGAACGAACGTTCACACGTGTACTCGACCTTGCAAAAGGCAAATAGTGTAGTATTTTAAAGTAAATTTAAACGTACATATGAATAAACTACACTTTATTGCATTGGATACAAATGCAGACAATGTTGCCTTCTCGCCCGAATTGATTGAACGCTTTAAGGAAAAGTACGGTACGTGCTTTGAGGGCGAAACGGTATTACCGTTTGTACCCTGCACATGGTTTCACTCGGATGTGAGACTGGTGAGCGAACTAATCAATATGCACTCCGAAGAAGCAAAGGAATTTCGTTCCCTGCTTTAGGATGCAAACATTGAAACTTCGTTTCAGGGATATACTTTTTTTAACCCACTACACGATAACAATGATGAGGACTGGTATTACGCACAACAAAGCTACTTCGGTAGCGTTGCCCGCGAAGCCGGTTACCCGCTACATGAGAGTTCGCTTCAAAAATTGTTTTGAGCTATTGTGAAAAATACGCTGGAACCAAAACAACTATGCAAAGAGCTATTGCATATCATTACAGAAAATGATGCGGATGCTAGCATTTCCTTTTTGGCACTACGTCAGAAAAGAAACACCGCCATCGGTAAAAAAACACAGGAACGTAACGAAGTACACCAACCTGTATCTGTATTTGGCTTGGACGTTACTGGGTACCGGTACAAGTAAGCCAACTACAAGTGCAAAAAAGATAAGATACTACAAGCAACGATAAATACTCAAACGGGTGAACGCGAAGCGTTCACCCGTTTTTTCTTTTTCTTTTTCTGTTTTCGTTTCTTTTTTGAAACTAGCTATTCAACAACGCACGGCTCTCGGTACAATTCTCCTGTCCCTCGTACCAAGTTAAATGTACCGCCGATACAGAGATTTGAAGCGCGATCAAGTTCTCCACTGAGAACAAAATATGGCGTAGCATCAGCATCTGTCCCCTCTGATGCAACGTTAATACTTTTTACAACAAGTGAATCCAGGCCAGTGAATTTCTCAACTGCCTGCACAGCAGCTTCATATGAATCATACTTGAGCGCCAATTTCTGATCGAGCATCAAACGATTGTACGCTTCAGTCAGTTGTGTTTCAGACAATACTGTTTTCTTACTGAAAGGATTTTGCTTGAGATCCTTAAAAACAAATCCGTACAAGAGTGCGAGTATCGCGAGTAATCCAACAAGAACAAAAATAATTTTCTTCATGGCTATTCTCGTGGACGCATGAGCGGAAAGAGTACTGTCTCACGAATCGGCTTACCTGCTAATACTGCAAACATGCGATCACCAACCGGAGCTGAACCGAATGCTGGAGGCATACCATGTTCAAGCATTTCAACGAATTCCCAGTCAGGCATCATTGCTTCATCATCGCCACGTTCAATCAATTTCTGTTGCTCTTCAAATCGTGCACGCTGATCGAGTGGATCATTGAGTTCTGAGAAACTATTTGAAAATTCACTTCCTGCCATGATGAGCTGACAACGTTCTACTGTTTCAGGATCTTCTGGTCGAGCTTTTGCAAGTGGAGAAACGAGCTTTGGATGATTGATAAGCCATGTTGGACCAGCGACTCCTTTGCGGCAATATTTCCAAAGTGAATCTACCATGCGCTCGCGTGTTGCACCTTCGTATTCAACACCAAGTTCTTGGAGTTTCGCTGCGAGTTCTTGTTCAGTTGCAGTAAGTACGTTAACGCCAGTTTTTGATTGAACATACGGAACGTATTCAATCACTTCCCATGCTCCAGAGAGATCAACATCAAAACCCTTAATGTTGAATTTGAGTGTACCGAATGTTGTCTGCACAACTTCTTTCACCATACGTTCGACGAGCTCCATGCCCTGTTTGTAATCCATGTACGCAGCGTAGCATTCCATGTTTGTAAATTCCTGAAGGTGTTCTGGTGAAGAACCTTCGTTACGATAGACACGGCCAATTTCAAATACTTTTGGAAAACCAGCAGCGAGTGCGCGTTTCTGCCACAACTCACCAACTGAAATACGCATGTACACATCGAGATCAAAATCATTGTGATGTGTTTTAAATGGTCGCGCTTCTGCGCCACCTGTTGTTGTTTCGATGGTTGGTGTTTCAATTTCCAAGAAACCTTCGCGAAGCATGAACTCACGAGCAGTTCTCCAAAAGAGTGATCGTTTTTCGAGTAACGCACGAAGTTCTTCGTCCATCAAAATATCAAGATATCGTTTGCGGTAGCGTTCATCTGGATCAGTGATACCGTGCCACTTTTCAGGAAGCGGTGCGAGAGATTTTGTTGCCATCTTCCATCCAGTAACCAAGATTGATGGTTCGCCACGCTGTGTCGTAAACAATGTTCCTGAAACTTGGATAAAGTCTCCCATATCAACAGTGTCAGCAAACAACGCAAAAAGTGCTTCATCCATGTCGTCTTTTTTGAAGACAGCTTGAAAACGTGCTGTGCCATCAAACAAAACACAGAACAAAATTGCTCCTTGACCACGAAGTGCCATAACGCGACCAGCGAGATGTACGGTGTCTTTGATTGTGTCAAACTGCTCACGAACTTGTGCAAGTGAGTAGTCACGTTCAATATGCGCTGGGTAGGCCTGCATGCCAGCTGCTTGTAATTGTGCGAGTTTTTCTAAACGATTTGCTCGGATTTCTTCGAGTGATGCCATATGCGAGGAGTATAGCAAAATCCGCTCATTTAGGGAATGAGCGGATGCATGCTATTTGATACTAATGATTGAATACTTACTTTCACCTTTTGGTGTCATAAAGGTAGCGGTGTCGCCTTTCTTTTTACCAATGAGTGCCTGACCGAGTGGTGCGTTGTGTGAGATCATACCACGCGCCATATCTGATTCTTGTGCACCAACGATAGTAAATACTTTTTCTTCTTTTTCGCCGTCTTTGCGAACAGTTACTACTGAACCAATGTCGACTGATGAAGTACTGTGCTTAGTAACAACTTCTGAATTTTGAAGGATTTCCTCAATCTGTCCGATGCGTTCTTCGAGACGTCCTTGTTCTTCGCGAGCGTTGTGATACTCAGCGTTTTCTGAAAGGTCTCCAAGTGATTTTGCAAATGCAAGCGCATCAAGAACTTTCTGGCGAGCTGGGCCTTTGAGTTCTGTAAGCTCGAGTTCAAGTTCCTTTTTCTTTTCTGGGGAAATGTAATTTTTTCTGGTTTGCATTGGAACACTATAGCGTATTTTGTGTCAATAGTCAATGTAACTGTATCTCCCTAGAGATACATGCGAATGCGCTTACGAAGCCATGAAAAGACCACATAGAGGACATAGAGAGGCTTGTGGATAATGAGATCATAGCTTCCAATCATTTTGACTGCTTCCCCACCAAAACCTTTTTTAAAATCAGTAAAACCAGCCCATGGATTGTGTGGATCATGCTCGTTTGGAGGCAAAATTCCCCACAAATCAAGTTTGATTGCACCGTGTTCTTTTCCAAAGACAATGACGTTCCACATGAGTGCGTTCATGGCTTTTAAGTTGCGGAATTCTGTTGATGATCCGGCGTAGGTGTAGTACAAGGTGTTATTGTGTAACCAGACTTCGCAGGCAGCGAGTGGTTGCCCGCGGTAGCGGGCAACGATCATGTGCGCGATAGCTCGATCTTTGAATGTGCGCCAGATGGTTTCGTGATACAAGCGACCGTGACCACCGAAGTGCTGACGCTTGGTAGTTGCTTGATAGAGTTCGTAAAATGCTTCAAAACCACTGTCGGTATCTTCAACAGCAACAGTTACTCCTTTTCGTTCTGCAAGTCCGATATTGTAGCGTGTGGTTGCATCACATTTTTTCTTAATATTTTCGAGTGATTCAGTTAAGTCGATGATTCGAGTCCATTGGTAGAAGAGCGGTGTGCGGCTTTCTGCCAGCGCGGGCTTCGCCCGCGCTGGCACGTCCACTTCATCTGGCTCAAACAACACCGACACAATTCTATATCGTTTTCCATAGGCACGAAGGTACGACAAAAAAGCTTCACTTGGAACTCGTGAGCGTGGAATATATCCAATCCAATACGGAACGAGTGGCAACTTGTGCAACGTCATCTGATACGCTGCATGTAACACATCGCCGTCATATTCACCAAAACGAACCACCCGCAAACCTGTGGCCTGACGAATACTTCCCCATGCAAAAAGTTGCAACGGATGCGTTACTGATTGATCAAAAATCTGTGGTTCAACTGTATCAAGTTCTCGAATAGTCATAGTTAGTTTTGTGTGTACTCTGGTGTGTTCTGTGCCATCCATTGTAACTGATTAAGCGCAACAGCCGCGGCACCCGGAGCCGTCGCATCAGTTCCTCGTTCCATCATTACGACAAACGCATACCGGGGATTATCATACGGGAAAAATCCAGTCGCCCACGCATTGATGAATTGATTGTTCACGCCAACCTGCGCGGTACCGGTTTTGACAGCAACTTTAAATGGCAGCGAGTTAAGCGCTTTTGCAGTTCCGTTTGGATCAGTCACAACGAGACGCATACCTTCGCGTACAACTTGGAAATAGTCTTTTGAGAGATCGAGATTTTGTTTTTGTGATTCAAATGAAGTATCGCCTTTGCGCACGTGTGGAGAAACCAGCGTGCCATTATTTGCAATCGCCGCAACTGCGCGAATCATTTCAACTGGAGTTACTTGCACACCGTATTGTCCAATTGCAGTGTTGTAGGTGTCACCTACACGCCATGGATCACCAGGGAAATATTTCGCTTTCCATGCAGGACTTGGAATCGTACCACTCTTTTCATTTGGCAAATCAATATTCGTAGGAACACCAATACCAAACATTTTGAAATATTTACCAATGTTATCAATACCAATTCCTTTCTGTGATTGGTAACCGCCTCCAACGTTATAAAAGAAAATGTTTGATGAATACGCAAGCGCATGACGCACATCAACAATACCGTTATCGGGACGGTAATCTTTGAATACACTTGGACGTGATGGATCGTATGGATTTGGAATGGTAATTGAACCACGAGACACAATGCGTGTTGAAGGTGTAATAACGCCTTCAGTCAATGCACCCATTGCCATATATGGTTTTACGATTGATCCCGGTGAATACAATCCAGCAACAGCACGATCCAAAAACGGCTTGTTGATGTCACGCAAATAAGCACGAATGCGTTCAACATCATCACCAATTGACATCACATGTGAAGAATACTCAGGGAGACTCGTGATTGCGAGTAATTCACCTGTCGTAATGTCCATAATCAAACCAGCACCACCTTTGTACCCTGACTGCTGCATTACACCGCGAATAGCATCAGCAAAATTTGCCTGCAATCGTGCGTCGATTGAAAGCGTTACGTTTTCACCTGGAACTGGTTTATAAATCTGATTTGAAAGTGTTGTCTTACCATGCACATCACGTTCAATGAGGCGTGTACCATTTTGTCCACTTAAAATCTCGTTGTACTGTTTTTCAATCCCATCTTTACCAATAAATTCAGTTTGCCAAAAATTACCAGATGAATCTTTTGATGGATAGCTCACGTATCCAAGCAAGTGTCCGAAACCATTTTGAGCAATGTACGCACGTCGAGAAAATGGTTCATCTGTTGTTGGCTGTTCATTCCATGCAAGCAGCGTTCCGTTGCGATCATAAATAACACCACGCTCTGCAAAAATCGGCTCGCGTCCAAGTTGGTTTTGCTGACTCTGAGTAAAATAACTTGAACCTTTCAAACCCTGCATGTACAACAACCGAAATCCGAAAATACAAAAGATAATCAAAAAAACAGATTGCACAACAAGCAATGTTTGCTTACTGATCGCTTGTTCGATACGTCCTTCAAATTGCTGCTTATCAAACTGAGGTAAGTTTTTTGCATCCAAAAAAATCTCGTCTGGTTCTACGAATGCATGAGAGTAACGTTTTTTGAATCTAAAAAAATCAAATAGTGCCATAACGGGTAAAACGCTTGAGAGCTTCAATGACTGCAAAAAGTATCGCTCCGATAAGTGTTCCAACCACAGTTATACCATGAAAACGCATCAAGGGCACGCCAAAGAAAATATCGCTAAGTGTGAGGACGAGGACGCCTTCAACGTACCAGTCAAAAAAGTAGAATCCAATGCTTGCCAAAATAATAGTTACCCAAAACGGAGTCCAGAAAACCGAAAGCAAGCAGCCGACAGTATAGAGAATACGAAAAAGTGTTGTCATACAATTACATTAAAATAACGCAACACAACACGGAGTACTACAAACGCGCCAATCAAAATAGCTCCATAGAAAAGATACATTTTACCGAAGAAAAGTGCGAGAGCTGCGTACCAATAAAATCCTGGGCCAGCATCATACGCAACTGACACATTTCCCTGTGCTGGTTTGCCCTTGATTGCGATCGTTGCATCCTTCCCCGCCACATCGCGAAGAGCTTCATATTTTTTAGCGAGATCCTGACGATACACGTCAAATGTATTCACTTTGTCTTTGATCGATTGTGGAATCACGGCTACAACTTTTTTCTCCCATTCATCAATAACCTCGAGTTGCGTATCGAAACTGCCCGTAGCTGAAGTTGCTGTTGTTTTGGTTGTGGCTGTTTTTGAAGTGGTCGTAGGAGTTACCTTTGTCTGTGTTGTAATTGTTCGCTCCGTTGTTTGCGGCGTGCGATCTGGGGCAAATTGAAACTGCTGTGCAGCAACAACCTGTGGAGCAAGCATTCCGAGAACTATCATTGTGTATACAATACCAGTCCGTTTCATACCGGTTAGTATAGCATATTATTCAACGTGTACCTGAACGTCTGTTCGTTCTTTTTTAACATTAAGTGTAAGCACTGCAAATGCACCAACGAGGACAAGAATACTTGCAAACACAAACACGTAGTCGTACGCAACAATTTGCGCTTTGAGTGTCACGAGCGCAATATATATCTGTGTGGTAATTGGATCGTGCGCATTCAATACACTGTGACTGTTAATAGTCAGCACATTGTGTGTGATGCGATTACTCAAGATAGTACCGAACAACGCAATACCGAATGCACCTGCAATGTTACGTACGAGTGCGAGCACCGAAGATGCAATACCGATTTCGTGCGGATCAACCACTGAGGCAATCACATTAGTACGCTGCGCCATACCGAAACCAAGACCAAACGCCATAATACAGAGCGGGATAATAATATCGAGTGCCGTTGAACGCGGATCGAGCCATGAGAACATGAAAATACCAATACCAGCAACAAGCGTACTTGCAAAAATAACGTATCGAGCTTGCACGCGACCAGTTAGCATACCACCAATAGGCGCTGCGAACATGAGTGCTGCTGCCATTGGCATAAAGAGATATCCAGATTCAGTCGCATTGTAACCAAGAAATGTTTGCGCAAAAATAGGCACCAAAAATAAACCTCCCATCATACCCATGAACACAACGAAGTTATTGAACAATGTATTGACAAACGCTGGGATTGCAAAAAATCGAAGATCAACGATTGGCTCAGGAACTGTTTGTTCAATCTTGATAAAGATCGCGAACAAAACAACCGCAAAGAAATAACACACGAATGCTGGCACTGAAAACCAACCCCAATCCAATCCCTTATCAAGAATGAGCACCAATGCAGACAATGAACCACCCAACGTCAACGCACCCCACCAGTCGAAGTATGCCGTTTTTGATTCTTGGCGAGATTCATTGATAAATCGTACTGCCATGTATGTTCCCAAAATACCAATCGGCAAGTTAATAAGAAACACTGAACGCCAGCCAAACAAATCAATCAGTGGACCACCAAGGAGCGGGCCAAACACTGATGCAGCAGCAAACGAACTAGACCAAATACCGAGTGCTTGCGCGCGTTCTTTACCCTCTTTGAATGTCACAGCAAGAATCGCCATCGCGGTTGGATAGTCAGCAGAACCAGCAATCGCCTGAATGACACGAAACACGATCATTGATGAAAGATTCCATGCGAGACCTGCAAGCACTGAACCGAGGATAAAAATAGTGAAGCCTATGATATATACTTTTTTTCTTCCAATGGTATCACCAAGTTTACCCCAGATCGGCACAAAAATCGCGTTCGCAAGAATGTACGCAGTGGCAATCCAACCGGCAGCAGAAACCGTAATGCCGAAATCATTGATGATATTAGGCAGTGCGAGGTTGACGATCGTTTGATCGAGACGTCCAAGAAATGTACCCACGATAACCGTGAGCAAAATCCACCAGCGAAGATTGTCGGTTTTTGCTTCTTGCATATAAGAGTGCGATTACTTTGCTTGTGTGTGAACTGTTATTTTCGCAGACATACCATTTTTAAGTTCTGGATATACTGCACTGTCGAAGCGAACTTTCACAGTAAATTTTTTGATAGGTCGTTTGTCTGAGATTGAGAAAACAACTCCTGTTTCAGATGATGTTGGACTAATTTCATCAACAAGACCTGCGTATACTTTTCCAGGAAACGCATCAACGGTAAATGTTACGCGCTGACCAACAGCAACGTCTTTGAGACCTTTGTTTTCCTCAACAGATGCAACAACTTTCATCGCTGTTGTTTTGATAACTGACACGACAGTCATACCAGGTGTGTAATAGCCACCGAGCGCTTCAGGAGTAAATGAAACAACTCCTGGCTCTTTTGATGTAACAACAGTTGTACCAACAAGTGCGACGGCAGTGTTTGCAGCAATAGTATCGCCTGTTTTGACGTACAACGCATTCAATGTACCTGGAGCAACTGGAGAAAGATTTACGAGAGGCGCATCGAGATATGCAGCATCAGAAAATACAGTTCCTGCGTTTGATTGCCAAAAAAGAAAGAGGCCGAGCAAACTAAAGACAACAACAGTAATCGAGAGACTCTGTACCCAAGGTCGAGCGAACATATTTGTTTGTGTATTTTTGTTTTCCATATGAGATAGCTCGTGAGAATTAACGATCAAGGAGGATTTCAATTGCAGGTGCATTTGATGCAGCAATCTGTCCGGCTGTAATCAGTACGTTAGTAATCGTTCCATTTTCAGGTGCAGTAATGATTGTGTTGCTATATGCAGCTTGTGCAATTTCAAGCGCTCCTCGTGCACTTTCAACTTGTGCTTGCGCTGTTGCAACATCTTCAGGACGAGCAGCCGTAACAAGTTGTGTGAGGTTTGCTTGTGCTTGATCGACAGCCGCTTGTGCTGTTGCAAGAACCTGATCGCGAGTCTGCAATGCTTGCTGGTATGCATTGTAATTAGTGAGGTAGTTTGGAGCAGTTGTATTTGGTAACTCAAGTGTC
Organism: uncultured Candidatus Saccharibacteria bacterium; assembly: GCA_964397435.1. GTDB lineage: Bacteria > Patescibacteriota > Minisyncoccia > Phycocordibacterales > UBA9973 > DALYCO01. The sequence goes on from CAYNHU010000001.1 coordinate 23,406, forward strand.
CATGTTGTAGTAGTTGCAGCAGCTGCGTCACTAAACTGAATAAACAAGCCAGAATCGCCGAGAGGTTGTGGTGCAGCTTTTTTCATTGAACCAGTACCTTCTACCAAACCAGATACAGTAAAGTAACCACCATCAGATGATTGATTTGTGGTGATAGTAATGACGCCTTCGACATCTTTTGTATATGTACCTGAAATAGTTGGTGGTGTAAGCACAGTGTCACCAGTAGTACGAGGAATAAGTGTTGAGTTCAACAATGCACGGTGCGCATTCGCAACCAATACTGATTGCTGCTTTTTTGCTTCAGCAAGATTCACAGTTGCAGTATTGAGTGCTGCCTTGGCAACATCGATTGCAGCACCAGTCGCACCGTTGATGATTTTCTGGTAGTTTGCTTGTGCCGCTGTATATGCAGCACGAGCTTGTGACAATGCACCAACGGCGTTACCCGCATCAATCGTTGCAAGCACATCGCCTTTTTTAACAACATCACCAGTTTTAACAGAAACAGTTGCAATGCGGCCACCAGCAACAAAACCAAGTGTTAAATCTCGTGTACCAGTACCAGTGATAACTTGATCAGCAGATGCTGCAAAATCAACTGTTGGAATATTATGAATTCGGTAATAACCCCATGCTCCAACGCCAAGCGAAATAACAATCGTCGTTGCTGCAACGAGTTTCGGAGTATTAATAAATGTGTGTACGTGTTGTTTCATACGTTATTGAATAAGAATAGTAATAATACGTTCAAGAGTCTTTTTGTCGTTTGGACTCAGTCGATCAATCATTTCCTGTATCACTGTTTGCTTGTGGGTCACTGCTCGCGCATACAGGTCTTTTGCTTTTTTGGTTAAGCTGATACAAATAACTCGACGATCCTGCTTGTCTGGCGTTCGATCAATCACACCTTTTTTCTCCAGTTCATCAACAATACTTGTTGCAGACGGAGGTGTGATTTTCAAATGGTTGGCAATCGCACGCATCGTAACCGTACCCTGCGTGCCGATAAAGCGTACAATTTCCATTTGAGAAAATGTCAGCTCGTGCGGAAATCTCTCCCTGCGACACATATCAACGATTTTACGCCGAAGTGTGAGCAGCAAGTCTTCCAGATTGGGTTGTGGCGTAGATGATGCCATAAACAATAAGACTATCTAATAGTTAGATAGTCTAAGTATATCGCAGACGAGAAGTCCTGTCAACCAAAAAACACCCTAGAAAAACCTAGAGTGTTTTGAATGTTACGTTTGTTGGTATCGAGAAAACTCCTTCATCTACTGACCATGGAGTGCAGTTGTAGTCGCCGATTTGTTCAGCGTTGAATGAATATGTTCCTGAAGTACTTGCACTACCTGATGCTGGCGTGTCTTTTGGATCAACTGTTTTGGTCTTGTACCCCATCCCCTGCATCATTGATGACCATGTGTAACTGTAACCCTCACGAACGAGAATATTGGTATCAATAGTCATGCCTTGTACTTTTGTTGAAAACACGCCACTGATACGTCCACCATCGATGTAAACCTTGCCTTTTGATTCGATATTCTGAACGTACTGGTTCACAGTACACTGATATGCGCCACCTTGTTTCAAAAAATCAGCGAACGCCATTTTCTTGCCTGATGAAGTCGGCTGATTCTCTACAACACCCTCAGATGTTGTAGTTTTTGTTGATGAAGACTGTGACGGACTTTTTGTAATCACCGCGTAACTAATACCCGCGACAACAGCAAGCGCTGAGATCGCTCCAATAATTTTGATTGATGTAATGTGTGTAAACATGTGATGATTGTAGCATAGTTTATTAAAATCGGACTCTAACTTTTTCTGCCATTTCCTGAGTACTTACATACGCCAGGGCATCAATCTCAGAGTTACGAATTTCAATGGTATCCCATCCAGGACGTTCATATATAGACGCACCAGAAATTATCTCACCGTTTAAAATACGATTTTTGAGTTGTTGATAATCATCCAATGAGAGTACGAAATCAACATCACCGGCTTCGGGTGAATCCAAATTAGGTCTACGAATATATAGATGAGTATAGGTAGCAGGTGGTATCGTATCAACTTGGTCAACGGTAATAGGATTTTTAAGCTCAAAGTATTTCTGATCTGGATTGCTACTTGAATACGTAAGTTCTTCGCGAATTTTTGTAAAGGCTTCAAACTCAGCTTCCGACTGACAAAAGATACCGATGTTACCCGCCACTGGTAAATACACACCAAGCGCTTGATGACAAAGCTTGGAACATCCTATGTGAATTTTTTGTATTACATTTTTTAAATCCATTTTTTACTTTTTTCTTTCTTCGATTTAGTTAGTTCTGTAATCTTTGAAAGTCGATCTTTGCTACGGGACTAGGACTCGAACCTAGATTAACGGGACCAAAACCCGCTGTCCTACCATTAGACGATCCCGTAAAGGGTGCGATCGTAATGATCGCGGGATACGAGGGGCTGCCCGAAGGGCAGCCCCTCGTATCTACTGGTATCTATTTATTTACCACTCGTATCTTGCCCTAAAATCTCAATCAACGCAAGTTCTAACGGGAGCGATTGGATAAATGTATGCTTGAGACCTTGGTACGCGCCGAGTATTTTTTCCAAATGCGCTGAGGTAAACATCTCTTTGTGTCCGGCAAGCAATTTCTCAAGTTCAGCCTTGTCGGTATCACTCATCTCAGCAGTTAACGCAGTATATGACGGAGCGACACGAAGCACTAATGCAATACGGAACAAATGAACGAGCAACTTCACAAACAACTTCATATCAATATTTTGCACTTGTGCTTGTCCAACAGTCGTCAACGCTTCTTCGAGATTTCGTTCAGCGATAGCGTGGAGTACTGCATACACCAGTTTGCGTGATGGTGCACCAGTGATTGCTTCAATTTCTTCAATGCTAATTTTTTTTGCTGATGCAAATGACAACACCTTATCAAGCACGCCTTCGGTATCTCGAAACGATCCATCACCGAGAAGCGCAATCAATTCTGCCCCACTCTCATCAATACTGTAGCCTTCTTTTTTTGCAATATCAGTAACAAGTGTGCGAAGCAACGCATCAGTTGGCTTTTTGAATGTAAACAACTGGCAACGTGACACGATAGTATCAGGAACTTTTTCAAGTTCAGTTGTTGCGAGAATGAAAATGACATGCGCTGGTGGTTCTTCAAGTGTTTTCAAAAGTGCATTAAACGCTGCTTTTGAAAGCATGTGCACTTCATCGAGAATATACACTTTGTATTTTGAATCAAACGGAAGTGTGCGCACACCTTCGCGAAGTAAATGCACATCTTCTACTTTGTTGTTTGACGCAGCATCAATTTCATACAAGTCGTTGACTGATGTGCCGAGTTCTCGTGCAAAAATACGAGCAACAGACGTTTTACCAATACCGCGTGAACCATAAAAAAGATACGCGTGTGCGATTTTGCCTGTTTCGATAGATTTCTGAAGTACTGAGGTAATATGATCCTGTCCCAATACGTCCGCAAATGTTTCTGAGCGGTACTTTCGATAGAGCACGTGGTTCGTTTCGCGTGCGTTGCTGTCATCCTTCTTCTTTGCCATATAGGGTGTAGTATAGCAAAAAGAAAAACCCGATGCGAATCGCTCCGCAAAGGGTTTTAAAATACATAGTTTGTTTAATTCTATAACAAGACAAGTGCGTCTTTATCAGGGCCGGTACCATAACCAATAATACGAACCTCCGGACCTAAGTTTGTAGTAAGCATACTCTCAACCGCATTAAAGAAAAGGTTTAAGTTAACGTTTTTCATATGGTCTTCTTGTGGTTTCCAATTAGACCAGCCGTTAAAGTCTTCAATAATTAAATCCTCTGCATGGATTTCTGAAAGTGAAAAGTATGTTCTTTTATACTCTGTTACCAATCTCATAGTTGAAACCGGGCAAATGTCTGCTTTTGTAAAAAACACTTTCGTGGTTCCAGTTGCACGTATTGCTTCAATAAGTAACGGCATATCAAGATGGCCAATTCTACGAGGGCGACCAGTTGATGCCCCATACTCATTACCTGCTTTACGAAAAACCTCTGCAGTCTGCTCATCCATTTCTGAAGGAAAATATCCCTCTCCAACTTTAGTAACATATGGTTTTGCAACACCCCACACTTCTTTTATGACAGTATGCGGTAAGCCAAGCGAAGTAAGTAATGCAGCCGGTGTGGTATTAGAGCTCGTAACATTGGGATAGTCGCCCAAGATACGATCAAGCATGTATGCTTGCGCACCTTCAGCTAAAATTTTCTTTCCCTTGCCTGCAAACTCATACGCACGGTGAGTCAGATTACTAATCCAGTTTGTATCAATTGCATGTACGGCAGATAACCATTCCTGTTCAGCAGTATCCATAGCTTCATTTGAAACAATATATTCATAGCCAGAGTAGAAATTAATCAGCAAACTTCTTTGATAATCGAAATGTTTTTTACATTTCTGTTTAAAATCGGGCGATATAATATCACCAATACGCAAACCATTTCTGCTAGTATCGTACATATAGCCGGGGCCAATGCCGCGACCAGTTGTACCAACTTTTTTACCGTTTTGTGCTTTATACGCTTCTTCTGCAGCGTCAATAAAACAATCAAACGGACTTGCTAATATGGCGCGATAATCAATGTAAAGTCGGTTTGTAATTTTGAACTGGTTCCTTTTGCTTTCAAGCTCATCAATTTCTTTTTTTAATTGAATTGGGTTAACAAGCACATTACCGCCTATCCAACATTCTTTACCAGGAGACAAAGCCCCGCTTGGTAAAATATGTGCAATAAACGTAACACCATCTGTTTCAAGTGAGTGGCCAGCGTTATGACCACCATTGAAACGTAAGATTGCGTCAAACTCTTCAAGAAGTGCTAAGAGAAGCTTACCTTTTCCTTCGTCACCCCACTGCAGTCCGACAACAACTGTAATGAATTTCTGAAATAAATTGTTTTGCATGATACCTATGTTTTTTTGTTTTGTATTTTGTCGTTTCGTAAAAAATTATTTGTTCATTACTCTCACTCCGCTTTCTATTTGGCCAGCATACGTGATTCTGGTGAATATTGGTTCACGTTGTAGTTCAGCAATAGTGTGAGCACCTTGATAGGTGCGCATACTTTGAACTAACGCGCCATGATATTCATCTACAACATCCTGTACGGGGCCTTTACTTACTACCCAACCACTCACACCTTCTGCAATTTTCTTAAGTGGTTTTTTACCAGTTACTCCGGTAATACCATATCTGTCGGTTGCCTGATTAAGCTTCATGGCTTCTGGAGAACCCATACCACGGTATGATTTCTTTTTAATACCATCTTCAATCTTAGTTTCACCAGGTGCTTCGTCAGTGCCAGCAAAAGTACCGCCCATCATTACCGCACTAGCACCAGCAGCCAATGCTTTGACTGTGTCGCCAGTAAATTTAATTCCACCATCGGCAATAAGTGGGATGTTGTACTTTTTACAAACAGGTGCACATTCAAGTATTGCGCTAAATTGCGCCTTACCATTTCCAGTTTTTTCTCTGGTAGTGCAAATTGCTCCAGGACCAACACCAATTTTAACGGCATCAGCACCTGCATCAATCAGAAACTTCGTTCCTTCTGCTGTAACAACATTACCACCTATTACTGGCACTATTTTAGATAGTTGCTTGATTTTTGTAATGATGTCAGCAACAGCTTGGGAATGTCCTTGTGCTGTATCTATCACTAAAAAATCAACCCCAGCTTCAATTAAAGCCTTGGCACGTTCAAAACCTTCCTCTGCAACACCGATAGCGGCACCTACCAAGTAGCTACCTTGTGCATCAAGTGACATCAGTGGAAATTTTGTTACAGCATCAAGATCTTTTTTGAAATAGATACCGAGTAGAGTATGGTCAGTTTCAGATGCAATAATCGGTAAACGTTTCTTACCATTTTGCTTAAAAAGTTTTCGTGCTGCTTCAACATTTGTGTTGTTGTATGCAACGTGTAACTCGTTAAATGGTATCATCATCTCGGAAACTTTCTTATCTGGTTCATCAGGAAAATCTTCGACACGCCTTTCACTGATAATACCGAGCAATTTATGCTCAGCATCAATAATTGGAACAGTGCCAAACGGTGCTTTTGTAAAAAGTTCTGTTGCTTCTGCAATAGTAGCATCAGGCGGTAGTGTTACAGGGTTACTTACCATCGTACTACGATGGCGTTTAACCTGTCGCACCATTGCAACCTGCTCCACAATTGAACAGTTACGATGTATGACACCAACACCACCTGCTCGCGCAAGGGCGAGGGCTAAGTTGGAATCAGTTACAGTATCCATAGCCGCTGACAAAAACGGCACTTTAATTCTCAATCCACGAACAAATTCAGTTTCAGTTGAAACCTCATCGTAAGGACCAAGGTCAGTGTACTTGGGTGTCAAATGCACATCATCATAGGTAAGTGCATCGGTAACCACAAGGTAGTATGGGCCAAAGTGGCGCCATAGTAATTGCGCGATGAATCTAAGTAGCTCTATGGCACTCATTGATTCGACTGGTTTGTTGAACAACATTTTTTCTTGTTTTTATAGAATTTAATTTATGCACAAAAACGTGCTCGCGGCACATTCAATAAAATGACTGTACTCCGAGCACGTTTCTGAGATTTCTCAATGATATTTTTTTCAATCTACAAGAAAAAGTGATGTAAGTCAATAGATTGACTAATTATTTCATATATTGTTTTTTGATAAAAACTACCTTATATGGAAGCTTTACAACTTGCGCTCCGAGTAACCATTGACCGTGCATTCCGAAACAATACTTCTCAAACCGAAGCAATTCTACACATCCTGAGAGAAGTGTTCGCAGGACTATGTACCATACTTTTTATGAAACATGGACTTGCCGGTATGTACGCACACCAATGGATACGGAGGATTTCTCAATTTCGTATGCATGTAAAATGTCTGGTGCGTCCTATGCGCTTTTTTAAAGAAGGCGGCCGGTTTTTATGGTTTAATCCCAAAAATTGATTGGTTTACTGATTTAGAAGAAGATTTACGAGCTAGTTTTGTGTATCTTTCAGAAAACGACCTCACGACAATAGGTATTCGTTTTGAAAAGATTCAAGATTATGCACAAACTGGCATTCTTAAACACCACATCACTTACAAACGGTGGCGCAAGAAACAAGCTCGTATACTTCTTGATGAGCTTCGGAAACTGAAAGAGAATTTGGGAACTAGCCCGTTTAACTCATGGGCTCTTGATACCATATTCCATAAACTCATGCTTCAAAACTGGGAAAACAAATTGCTGCAATTAACATAAGCACGCAACAGAGAAACTACGGGTTCCGCATGGATGTGCGGAACTCTTTTATTTTTTATTCGCGAGAAATGCTTCAATAATTCTTCGAACTTCTTTTGCATTGTTCCCCTGTTCCATGATTTCTACACGCAATTCTTTGGCTCCAGGGAAACCATTGATGTACGCTTTAAAATGTTTTTTCATGATTGAGAAACTTTTGATATCACCAAGAAGCTGTTCATACAGCTCACAGTGTTTAATGAATACGTTGAGTTTTTCTTTGGTATCTACTTCTGAAACAGTGTACCGAGCGTCTCCTCCGCGAAGTTTGCGCGCGATGAAACCTGGCAACACTTTTGCAATCCAGCTTGTCTTCCATGTTCCCTTTTGAAGAATGCGGCGTCTGCGATCAAACAACCATGGATTACCAAAAATCGCACGACCAATCATGATTCCATCACAACCAGTTTCTTTCGCTTTGTGCAATCCATCTTCGATCGTCATCACATCACCGTTACCAATAATGAGCGTTGGAACGTTCATCTGATTTCTAATTTCAACAACACGTTTGATACGAGACCAATCAGCCGGAACAGCAGACAATTCTTTGCGGGTTCGAGCATGAATAGTGAGCGCTGCAATATTTTCAGCTAATAGTTTTGGAATCCATTCTTCAATTTCAACCTTACTGTAACCAACACGAGTTTTGACTGACACAGGAATGTCACCTGCGCCTTCTTTGGCTGCACGAATCACTGCAACTGCAACATCAGGAGTTTTAATCATACACGCACCAGCACCCTGTTTTTCAATCGTTCGGTCAGGGCATCCCATGTTGATATCGATACCATCAAAACCAAGCTCGTGGCACAGTTGCGCAGCTTTTCGCATAGTGTTTGGATCAGCAGTGAAAAGCTGCGCAACAATCGGCCGCTCTCCTTCTGTATATTCCAAATCGCGCATCAGCGCTGCTCGTCCAACTTCGTGAGACAATCCATTGGCAGAAACGAATTCAGTCCAAAAAACATCTGGGCCACCTTCAGGTTGTCCATGTCGTGAATATTTTGCAACCAAACGTCGAAATGCCGGATCGGTTACGTCCGCCATTGGCGCAAGTGCAAAAAACGGTCGCGGGAGTTTCTGCCAAAATCCCAAATTGTGTGGTGTGTGTGTCATTGTGTTTGTTCTTCTACAACAGGAACTGTTTCCTGTGATGTCGCATCGGGAGAGTTTCCAAATTTGTAATACATTTTCTTGTCGTATCGCAAATCAAGATACTGCAATGATGCAAACGAGTCTGTGAGTTGTTTTTGTAAACTTGCTGAGGTTACTGCGACCGACAAATTATCAATCACCGTTACGAGATCCTGATCTGCGGTAAAAACAACTTTCTGCTTTGTATCATTAAATGACGGAGAAAGCAAAAATGCTGACACACCAGTCGGATAGGTAATGAAACCTGACGGTGGCAAATTGAGCTCAGTTAAGCGTTCTTTGAAACGTACGATGTTTTTGAAATAGTCATCACGTGCGAACAATGCTTTGCCTACAGGAGACTCAGTCGCGCCCCATGTGTACGCTCCATAAAAAACAAAGTACACATTACCAGAAAATGTTGGTGACTTCGAGAAAATGTATCCATGATCATCAACGTAGTAGCACGTACGTGAACTATCATCTCGCTCACGAGGAAGTCCGTCGCACCACAAATACACATTTTTACGCTCAACAATATCGACAACCAATGTATTCCAATTTTCACGATGAATCTCGACAGTACTTGCACGCGGGAAACGTTCTTTGATGAGACGTTCGAGAAAACGTTCTGGATATACAAGCACCATGCTTTTCGGAATAACAAATCCATATTTTTCATGCAGCACATTTTGCACCAGCGTCGTAACTGATTCAGTCGTAATAATGTAATTCCCTCGCACAACAACTGATTGAATTTGAAGTTGTTTGATATACGTAACTCCGATAAGTCCCACAACAAGCACAATGACCGCGATACACCCAAGCAAAAAGCGCACGCGTGCACGACGTCGACGCTTTTCTTTTAATTCACGTATTCGTTCTCCTCCGGCTCGTTCAACTGCCATAGAAAAAGACTATACTTTTTTGGTAATAACTGTCTTACCTCCCATGTATTTCTGAAGTACGTCTGGAATGCGGATTGATCCGTCGGCGTTTTGATAATTTTCGATGATTGCGATAAGTGCACGACCAATAGCAACAACAGTTGCGTCATTCATGTGAACTGGTTCAATTTTACCATCAGCGCGCTTCACACGAGTATTCAAACGTCGAGCTTGAAAACCTGTAGTGAGGTCGGCACTGTGTGTCTCACGGTATGTGTCCTGTCCTGGCATCCATGTTTCAATATCAATCTGTCGATAATCTGGGAAACCCATATCACCAGTACAGACAGAGATCACTTGGTATGGCAATTTAAGAAGCTGCAAAAAGTGTTCCTGAATTGCAACGAGAAAATCTTGTTCTGCAGCTGATGTTTCTGGTAACGAAAAAACCTCCATTTCCAATTTATCAAACTGGTGCTGTCGCAAAATACCGTTTGTGTCTTTACCGTAAGTACCCGCTTCACGTCGAAACGCAGTCGAGTATCCAGCGTAGCGAATTGGCAAATCTTGTTCACTAAAAATGTGATTGATGTGCTGTGATCCAAGTGTGTGTTCTGCACTACCAACAAGCATCAAATCATCGTTCGGAAACATGTAGTGATTTTCCGCACCCATGTAACGTGCCATTTTCACTTGCACAACTGGACGCACAAACACTGGGGGAATAACTGGGATAAATGATTCTACTTTAATTGGACTGTTAATCTTTTGTGCAATTGCAGTCAATGTGTCCTTGTTAGTAAGAATTTCAAAACCGAGTTGAATAAGCGCAAACTGCATCAACACCAAATCGCCTTTCAAATACGCGAAACGAGACGACGCAACTTCTGCTGCAGTTTTGGTATCAATCAAATCAAGTGGTTCTGCGATTTCGTAGTGTTCTTTTGGTTTGAAATCAAACTGTGGCTTTTCACCCCATGAGCGAATGACTTTGTTGCCTGATTCATCTGGACCTTCTGGTGTATCAAGTGATGGAAGGTTTGGAACCTTGAGCATGAGCGCCTGCCATGCTTCCATAACAATTTTAAGATTTTCTTCTTTTTTCTTTACTTCTTCTTTGAGACCCTGCATTTCAGTGATCATCTGCGCGCGCTTGTTGCTGTCTTTTTCGTACGCAATCAAGTTAGACATCTGATTTTGTTCTGCACGCAATGTTTCAAACGCCGCAAGAGCCGCGATGCGTTTATCATCTGCTTCAATAATTTCGTCAACGGTCACAGAGGCCTTTTTCTTTGCGATAGCGGCTGCAACAATGGTCTTATTCTCTCTGATGAATTTGATATCAAGCATTTGATTAACAATTTAAGAAAAGTTCATCCCAAACGCGTATAGTTTGCGTGGGTGTAGTAATAACACTTGTATAGTAGCAATAAACGACCAAATTGAAAAGTATGCGAATTCTTACTGGTAACGACATACCGCTTCGTCTTCGGGAAATCCCCCAACCACCAAAACGGCTGTATATTGAGGGTAACCTGCCTGACGCATCGTACATATATATGACAGTTGTAGGATCTCGCAACCACACAACATACGGCAAGGACGTATGCGTACGATTGATAGAGGCACTCGCTCCCTATCCGGTAGTGATTGTTTCGGGGCTTGCAGCAGGTATTGATAGTATCGCTCACGAAACAGCACTTCGTGTTGGCTTGCCGACGATTGCATTTCCAGGTTCAGGCTTAGCACCGGAAGCAATCTATCCGAGAAGCAATATCGACCTTGCAGAGCGCATTGTTGCGCATGGAGGTTGCTTGTTGTCCGAGTTTGAAAAAACTGAGTACGGCAAACACTGGATGTTTCCACGCAGAAACCGATTGATGGCGGGAATCGCTCAAGCGACGCTGATGATCGAAGCAGCCGAGCAGTCAGGAACACTCATCACCGCTCGACTTACCGGTGAATACAACAGAGATTTATTGGTAGTGCCCGGACCAATCACGTCACCACTTTCGTATGGACCAAACTTTTTCCTGAAACTTGGAGCAACACCAATCACGTCACCAACTGATTTGATTGAGGCTCTTGGGTTTGAAGTTCCAAAACAAACAAGCAACCAAACCAATCACACACCGTGCACTCCCGAGGAGCAGCGCATTTTAGATGTACTCATCGAACCACTGACACGAGATGAATTAGCGTACAAACTTTCGCAATCAATCATAACACTCAACACACAATTAACACTCATGGAACTCAAAGGGTTACTCAAGGAAGCGTATGGCAAACTGAGACGCGCATAATTATATTTTTTATTTCAAAAGTTGCCACAAAAAATTTTCCGTGCTACTAATTAGGACACATATGAAATTATTGATTGTTGAATCACCTTCAAAAGCAAAGACTATCGAGAAATATCTCGGTGGCGCTTTTACCGTGCGTGCTTCGGTTGGTCACATTCGTGATTTACCAAAATCAAACAAGAAAGCAATCGATATTCCAGCTGGCTTTGTTCCTCACTATGAAATTTCAAAAGGCAAGGAAAAAGTCGTAAGCGAACTTGGTACACTCGCAAAAAAAGCGAGTGAAATTATTCTCGCAACCGACCCAGACCGCGAGGGTGAAGCAATCTCATGGCACATTACCGAGGCACTCAAACTCAAAGATTCAAAAACTCGTCCCGTTCGACGAGCCGTTTTTCATGAAATTACCAAAGAAGCAGTCGAGGAAGCACTTCAACACCCACGCGATATTGATGAGCAACTTGTAAAAGCACAGGAAGCGCGTCGCGTGCTTGATCGTTTGTTCGGATATGATTTGTCAGGACTCATTTGGAAAAAGGTTCGTTATGGTCTCTCTGCTGGACGAGTTCAGTCTCCTGCGCTTCGCATCATCATGGAACGTGAGCGTGAGATTCGATCATTTATTCCAGAAACCTACTGGGTTCTCTCTGGTCTTTTTGAAACTCCCAAAAAATTCAAACTCGAACTTACCTGCGTCGAAGAACCTCGCGACAAAAAAATAGTTGATGCAATTCTCAAAACTGGAAACAACGGCTCATGGATTGTCACTGATGTTAAAACAAGTGAACAGAAACGTTCACCAAAAGCACCATTTACTACGAGTACATTGCAACAAGCGGCAAGTTCACGCCTCGGCTATTCACCTTCACGCACTATGCAGATTGCTCAGAAACTATACGAGTCTGGCTTCATTACGTACATGCGTACCGACTCAACAACATTGAGTAAACAAGCGCAGGCAGAAATCGCAAGTATTGTTGAGAAAAAATACGGTGCTAACTATGTTGAGGTTCGTAACTTCAAGACAAAATCAAAAAACGCACAAGAAGCACACGAAGCGATTCGTCCAACACACGCATCAACACTTCGCGCTGGCCACACTGACGAACAAGAACGTTTGTACCGTCTCATCTGGGAACGTGCTATATCATCACAAATGGCTGATGCAAAATTGATGAAAACAAAAGTTACTGCCGTTGTGTCTGGAGAAAAAGATTTCCCAGAATTCACTGCCAACGGATCACGAGTGCTCTTCCCTGGATGGCTTGCGGTTGATGTTGAAGCTCGAGGTGAAGACGTTGAACTACCAGAAATTACTGTTGGTGAAAAACTGACACTCCTCGAATTACACTCAAACGAAAAACAAACACAGCCACCAAGTCGCTATACTGAAGCCGGCCTCATCAAAGAACTTGAATCTCGTGGTATCGGTCGGCCTTCAACCTACGCGTCAATCATGCGCACCATCGAAGAACGTGGCTACGTAACCAAAGAAGGCAAGACACTCTTCCCGACTGATACAGGCGATGTGGTTTCAACATTTATTGAAAACAACTTTGCAGAATATATCAGTGACTCATTTACCGCCGAGATGGAAGATGAGCTTGATGAAATCGCAGTTGGTAAACGTGATTATGTAAAAACACTCAAAGAATTTTACGATCCATTTTTGAAAGATGTAAAAGAAAAAGACAAGACTGCAAAGATCACAACGCTTGGAGATGCACCTGCTGAATTTGCTTGTCCAACATGTGGAGCAGCGATGGTTATCAAACTGGGTAGAAGTGGCAAGTTTTTGTCATGTTCTCGCTATCCTGATTGTGCTGGCGCACGAACAATTGAAGGCAAAATCATGGAAGGACCAAAAGAAACTGGTGAACCATGTCCGGTGTGTGGTCTCGACAAAGACGGCAAACCAAAAGAACCTTCAAAAACTGGTGGCGGACGTCTTGTTGTTCGAGAAGGACGATATGGTTCATTCATCTCATGTTCTCGCTATCCAAAATGTAAATACATCAAAGAAGATCCAGCTGAAGTTGCACGTAAAATGATTGATGTAACGTGCCCTACCTGTAACAAAGGTAAAATGATGGAACGTCGTGGACGCTTTGGTATTTTCTACTCATGTTCAAACTATCCTGATTGTAAAAATGCGATCAAAGCAAAACCGACCGGCAATCTCTGCAAACTCTGCGGATCGCTCATGATGGAAGGCACAAAAACAATCCCAGAACGCTGTTCAAACAAACTCTGTGCAATGCACAATCCACACAAGTTGGAGAAAGGTGGTAAGAAAAAATAAAAACAAAAGCAGCGCCATATATGGCGCTGCTTTTGTTTTTTTCCTTATCGTGCAATCACTGTTTCTCCATCAACCACGCGGTCACCAACATGTACAGAAAGTGAGCGAGTTTTTGGAATAACGAGTACGACTTGTGAACCGAGTGCAATGAATCCGATTTTATCACCTTGCTCAAGTTCGTCACCAACATCGACATAACTTTTGATACGACGTGCGAGAATGCCGGCAACCTGAATGACAGCAACTGATTCTTGTCCATTAGAAATTACTGTGAGATTTTTTTCGTTTGCGTTTACAAGCTGAGCACGGTTTTTACCGTAGAGTGCGTTTTTAAACTTTCCATCAAAGTGCTCAACATAGGTTACCTCACCATCAATTGGTGCACGCTGCACGTGGACATTTTTGAGGTTCATCTGAATAACAATCACGTGCGCAGGCAATGTAACACCACGCGCTTCGAGCTCGTTCTGAATACCTTCTTTGAAAAATGTAACGTGCTCAGTATCTACTGAATCAATAGCAATAATCTTTCCATCTGCCGGCGAAACGACATGAACGTTCGTTGGAACAAGACGTGCTGGAGTGCGACCGAAGTAGAGCACAAACGCGACGAGCGCGAGAATGATGATGCATGCAATAATCATAATAGTTGGAAGATGTTTCTTCACAAAGACTAGTGTACCATAAAAAGTTGCTTTTTTTCATATTCTCACTAAACTAGACATATATGCCAGACGTGCGTGAAATTATTGATCGTCTCCCTTCTCCTCCTAAAGAGGATGTCGACCTTATTGTTAAGGCGTACCATTTTGCGCAAAAAGCACACGAAGGCCAGCAACGCAAAAGTGGCGAGCCGTATTTCATTCACGTTTTTGCAACAGCACGAAATCTTGCCGATCTTGAAATGAGTCCAATAGTCATTGCGGCTGGTTTTTTACATGACACTATCGAAGACACTGATGTCACTGCAAAAGACATTGAACGCGAATTCGGCAAAGAAATTCTTGATCTCGTAAAAGGCGTTACCAAGCTCGGTACCTTGAAATACAAGGGTGTTGAACGTAATGTTGAGAATCTCCGAAAATTCTTTGTCTCAATGGCAGCAGACTTTCGTGTGATCATCATTAAACTCTGTGATCGACTTCACAACGTGCAAACACTCGAACACATCAATCCTGACAAGCAGCGCCGTATTGCCCTTGAAACACTCGAAATTTACGCTCCGCTTGCGAACCGTTTGTCTATGGGTAAACTTCGCGGCAAATTAGAAGATGCTGCGTTCCCATTTGCATTTCCAAAAGAATACGAGCATGTTAAACAACTCCTCGCGGAACGCAAAGATGCTGATGAACAGTATTTGAGTGAGTTTGAAACTGTACTCAAAGGCAAACTCAAAGAGGCTCGCCTCTCAGTTGTTCGCATGGATCATCGAGTTAAACATTTGTATTCTCTCTGGAAAAAACTCGAGAAGTACAACGGCGACATCAACAAAGTATACGATATCATGGCGCTTCGCATCATTGTTAAATCAGTTGAAGACTGTTATCAGATTCTCGGTATCATTCACGGCTCATGGCATCCACTTCCAGGAAAAATCAAAGATTACATCGCCCTTCCAAAACCAAACGGCTACCGCAGTCTTCATACAACTGTGTTGACTGGTACTGGAGGTATCGTTGAAGTGCAAATTCGTACAGAAGAAATGCATATTGAAGCAGAATACGGTATTGCGGCGTACTATGCGTACAAGGAACATATCAAACTCGATCGTAAAGATGTGCGCAAACAATATGAATGGATTGAGCATTTGAAAGATGCTCAGAAAAACATCACTGACACTGAACAATTTTTTGATTCCCTTAAAATGGATTTCTTTAAAAATCGAGTGTTTGCCTTTACTCCCAAGGGAGACGTTATTGATTTACCAGAAGGCGCATCTATCGTTGATTTTGCTTACAACGTACACTCTGATATTGGAAACCACGCAACTGGTGCAAAAATCAATGGAAAATACGTTGCACTCGACACTAAATTACAAAACGGTGACATTTGTGAAATCGTTGTTCAGAAATCAGCAAAACCAAACTCAAAGTGGCTTGAATTTTCAAAAACATCTATTGCTCGAAACCGTATCAACAAACACCTAAAAACAAACTCGCTTGCTGCAAAATTCAAAGAGTTTTTAAAATAAGACTAGAGACTAAAGCTCTTGATATTGTAGAGATCTGAATCTTCTTCAGCTTGCTTAATCTCTTCTTTTGAGCGATCGTCGGTTGTGTTGATGCCTTCTGCTTTTGGTTCAACAGGAGTGTTTTCTGCTGCCATTGTTTGAATAGTCTGTACCGGAGTAATTCCCTGACTCTGCTCAAAACGTTCGAGCATGTTGATTTTCTGGGCACTTTCAAGACGGTTTGCTTCAACGAGTGAAACAATCGTACGGAGGTCGTCGTTTGAGAAGAAATCAATCGTAACTGAGCCGCCAATGTTACGTTTTTCAACGTGCACACGAGTGCCGAGTGTTTCTTGGAGTTTGTGTTCGATTTCAAGAATTTCTGGATCAACCAAATATTCCTTTTTGCGAACCTTGTCAGTTGCAATACGGCGTGCAATACGTTCTGCTTCACGAACACTGATTTTTTTGTAGACGATTTCTTTGAACAATACGAGCTGCTCTTCTGGTCGATCATTCAACATCATGAGCGGACGTGTGTGACCTTCACTGATTTTGCCTTCTGAAAGTGCATTAAGCATTTCTTCTGGGAGTTGCAACAAACGAAGTGTGTTAGCAACATACTCACGACTCTTACCTACCTTTTTACCGATGTCAGCATGTGAGAATTTGAATTCATCAACAAAGCGAAGGAACGCTCGTGCGCGTTCAACTGCATTGAGATCTTCACGTTGCAAGTTTTCAATGATAGCAAGTTCAAGTTTAGCCATTGCATCATCACCTGTACGAATGATTACAGGAACTTGTGGGATGCCAGCGAACTTTGATGCACGCAAACGACGTTCACCTGCGATCAATTCATATTCAACAACAAGGCCGCCATCTTCTTTGATGCGTTCTACGCGAGAAACAGTGAGTGGTTGCAAAACACCGTACTGACGAATTGATTCTGCGAGGTCACGGAGTGGTCCTTCTTCGAATTCACGACGAGGTTGGTATGGGTTTGGGACAATTTTGTCGGTTTCGACAAAGAAAATTGAGTTTGAGTATAGTTCAGACATGGGGCAATTGTAGCACACCTTTTCCGGACTGGAAATTGAAATTTTTGTGAATATTATGTAGAATACGTGGTACTTGCCCTGGTGGCGGAATTGGTAGACGCGCTCGACTCAAAATCGAGTATCGTAAGATGTGGGAGTTCGACTCTCCCCCGGGGCACAATGGAAAAACAAGCTATAACAAGGGTTTTAGTTATCCTTGGGCAAACTTCTACAGGAAAGAGTGATTTTGCTGTGGCGCTTGCGCGGAAACTCAAAAAAGACGGTGTCTATGCTGAAATTATTTCGGCAGACTCGCGCCAAGTATACAAAGGACTCAATCTCCTTTCGGGTAAAATTACACAGCGAGAAATGGGTGGTATTCCACATCATCTTTTGGACGTGGCATCACCACGGAGTGTTTTTAGTGTTGCGCAGTTTCAGAAGCAAGCCGCGCGCGCCATCGCCGAAATCGGCGCGCGCGGCCACCTCCCCATCCTCGTTGGAGGCACTGGTTTCTATATTGATGCAGTGGTGTCAGGCACCGTGCTTCCAGAAGTTCCACCAAATCCACAACTCCGCGAAACACTCTCAAAACAGACAGTTGCAAAACTCTTTACTCAACTAAAGCAAAAAGATCCGGCTCGTGCAGAGACTATAGATCCAAACAACAAAGTTCGCATTATCCGCGCTCTTGAAATCGCACACGCACTCGGAAAAGTACCGAGTGTCGCGACACAAAAAACTCCCTATGATGTCGTAAAAATCGGACTGGCCGTAGAAGACGAAGAACTCAAAGCGCGTATTCATACTCGCCTTTTGAAACGAATCAAACAAGGCATGCTTACCGAAGCAAAAAAACTCCACGATTCAGGAGTCTCATGGAAACGCATGTATGAACTTGGTCTTGAAGCACGTTACGCCGCACTTCATCTCCAGGGAAAACTTTCAAAACAAGACATGCTCACACAGCTCGAAACAGCTATTTGGCACTATGCAAAACGCCAAAAAACATGGTTCAAACGAGACAAAACCATACGCTGGATTGAGGTGTAAAAAAACTAACTTTGTTTTTTGAGAATAAATCTCATCCACTTTTTGTCATGGGTGTACGTTAAACTCACAAACTCGAACGGAAACGATGCGAGTATATTTCTAACTTCTTCCTCACTGTAATACTTAAAGTAACGAGGCATATCCATTTTTTCAGTACTCACTTCCTCGCCAGCACCTTCTTTCAAAGAGAATGCAAGAACCCCGTGCGGTTTAAGTAGTGTACTAATGGTCTGTACATTTTTTATAAAATCAGCTTCTGTTGCGTGTACAAAAACTCCATTCGCATAAAAACCATCAAAAGCACCAATCCAAGATTGTGGTGGTGTTTCTCTAAAATCATAATATTCTGCTTCAAAACCATCCGCTTTGAGACGAGCAACGGCTTCATCAACAACATCAGTACAGAGAACCGTAATTCCCCGTTCTCGCAAAAACCGAGCATCTCTACCAGTCGCTGAACCAAATTCTAATACACGAGCATGTTCTGGTAATTCATGGATGAAAGCTTCGATCCACGCAGCAACTTCTGACCCAACCTGATTCGGTGTACGCTCTTCGTACACGTCAAAACCCGAACGATATGTTTCAATTGTTAGATCATTATTATCAGCTGAATTTTGAGTAGTCATTACTTCTGCGGGCGATGAGGGAATCGAACCCCCGCCAATGGTTTTGGAGACCATTGTTCTGCCACTAAACTAATCGCCCAGATGTCATGTGTCTTGTGTCTTGTGTCTTGTATGTGTCGCGTAGAACTGCGAAGCGCTACGAGATATATAAAAAGCCAGCGTAAGCTGACTTTTTATATACTAGCAGAATACTAGCTGAAAATCTACTTTTATTTCTTGACTTCCTTGAAGACAACGTGCTTTCGGAGCTTTTTATCGTACTTTTTGAGCTCAAGCTTACGAGGTGTACCTGTCTTTTTACTCTTCTTTGGGCGACGAGTCCAGATAGTCTGTTTTGTAGCTTTATTCTGTATTTTGACCAAATTATCTTGTGACATATGTGACCATAATACCAAAAAACCCGAAAAAAGCAAGTAGCAAGTATCCACCCTACGCTCTCTGGACTACTTGGTATAGATACGTGGCACTTGGGTGGCGATTCGTGTTACCAGTTCGTAGTTAATCGTACCGGCATGAAGCGCAACCTCTTCGGCACTTAGAATCTCTGTTTTGTCTTTGCCAATCAACGTTACGGTATCTCCGATTCGTACATTTGGAATGTCGGTAATGTCGACAACCATCATGTTCATCATGATGCGCCCGAGGATACGGGCGCGCTTGCCACGCACCAGTACAAATCCCCGATTACTTGCACTACGCGGATATCCATCAGAGTACCCAACTGGCAAAACCGCAACCACACTATCTCGTGTCACCTGCTCTGTTAAATCATAGCCAACATAACTACCAGCAGGTAATCTTTTTACTTCATTGATATAGGTGTGCCATGAAAGTGCGGGTGTGAGTTTTACACCTTGTGCGCGAAGCGCAGTTTCATCCGATGGCCACAATCCATAAATACCAATACCGAAGCGAACCATATCAAGACCAAATTCTGGTGAAAGAAATATTCCAGCAGTAGCACTTGCATGCACGATTGGATGCACTCCAATTTCATGTAACATTTTTTTCCATTCAAAAATTGCAGTTACTTGCGCAACTGTGTACGCATCATATCTACTCATTTCAGAAGCAGCGAAGTGTGTAGCAAGCCCAACAACAACACAGTGTTTGTTTCCAGCAATGAGTGCGAGCACTCGTGTACTATCAGCAAGCAAAAAGCCATCACGCCCGAGACCAGTATCAGTCATCAAGTGTATACGAACTGGTTTTGCATATTTCTTCTTTGCAATATGTGTCAGCAACTCAAATGTTGAAACAGCAAGCTCGAGATTATACGTAACTGCAAGAGCAACTTCTTCAGGTAAAATACTGCGCAGTACGAGAACTGGAGTTTTGATCCCCGCTTTACGCAACAGCACTCCCTCTTGAATATCGAAAACCGCAAGATAGGTTGCTCCGCCTTCAATTGCTGCACGCGCAACAGGAGCAAGCCCGTGACCGTACGCGTCAGCTTTGACTACAGCGAGTGCTTGTACACGTGACGCGACTTGCTTTCGTAATGTGCGCATGTTTGCTCGAATCGCTTGAATTGAGACATGCACCGATGTTCGTAAATGTGTTTTCATATATTAAAATCCTGTTGCGTTAATAATTGTTTCAAGTAATTCAAGTGGGTAGAGCGGTTTTGATTCTGCCAGTCCTTGGTGATACAGCACTGTTGACGGAGTAAGTCCGGGGAGCGTGTTAATTTCAATAACCGATATATTCCCTGTTCGTAATTCAAGAAATGCGTCAATACGAGCATACCCGCGAATTCCGATCCGAGTAGCAACTTCGGTAATCAACTCCTGTGTTCGCGCAAGTACTTTTGGTTTTATCAGTGAACGTGGTGGTGGCGTAATATTGACTCCCGTACCACCTTGAAATTTTTCTTCAACAGACAACACTGAACCTTCAGCAACAGTGATACTTGGCGCAAGTGCTCGAAGCGACGAACCGCGACGCTCAAGCACTCCGACAGTGACTTCAATCCAACCACTTTTGCGAACATGTTTGAGGGTATTACTTCGCATGCGAATGACATCAGTGACAACATATGCTTCGAGTAATAATTCTTCAACACCATGCTGCGGCATTTCAACTTGTTCAAATTGCTGCGGAAATACACCTTTTGGTATGTACGGTGCCTTGGTGTGAATGTACTCAACATACGTAGCCAAATCACGAGCGGATGTTAGCTGCACAATACCTGTCGAGCAACCATCACCACGCGGTTTGACAATCAACGTTGGACTACCAATGCGCTCGGTATATGTGTTCCACTGTTTTTCATAATCAGTTGTATGTGAAAATGTTGCGTACTTTACTACCAGATGTTCAGGAACATTCACGCCAGCGATTTCAAATGCTTTAATTGTTTCATTGGTCTTCCATTTATCCATGCAAAGCGCAGATACTTCAGCGTTTGAGCCGTTGTAACGCACCGCATGTGTAGTAAACAACTTTTGTAACGTACCATCCTCACCAATACCACCGTGGAGTGCAATAAACACAAATGGATTCCGTTTCGCAAATGTTTCAAGGTCATACCGCTCAGGAATAAAAAAGGATTCGGATGTATCACCAGCTTGTAATGCTAATTTGTGCTGCACTCGATCAGTTAACTCACGTAAACGTGTTATATGCTGCTCGGCTCGTTCAGCATTTGCGATAACTTCTTCGACGGTGTGATTTAGCACAAGCGCGTATGGAATTTTCCAGACGGAATGTTTGGTATCAAGAACATAGATAGTGGGTTTGTAGCGTTTTGACCGTCGCAATTTTAACCACACGTTTGTACCACTCATGAGAGAAACTTGGCGCTCTGCAGTTCCCCCGCCGCACAACACCGCAACAGGTTTTCGATCAGCAACTATTGGTTCTGGTTGGAGCAGCGGGAAGCCATGTCGGCGACACGCGTTATTGATGACATATCGAAGCACATCACGATGCGAGAAACCAATACGCGCCGCTTGCTGAAACAGAAAACTATTTTGTTCCATTCCTGAAATCGGATTAAAATCAGAAAACCAAATGTTTCCATCCGGAAGCACCCATCCATCAAAACGCGCAAAGTCACGCATGCCAAGCACGCTCCACAACTGCTCAGCTTGGATTTGAATTTTTTCAATAATCTCATTTGAAAAACGAGGTGGGCAGTGATATGCAACTTGTCGTGTAGGTAAATATTTTTTACGAAAATCAAATACCTGATGTTCACTGTAATCAGCCTCAATTTCAGTTGGCATAATTGCTACACCTTGCCCAAACCGATTCTCAAGCAAAATAACTGTAAACTCGGTGCCCGTTGCGAATGGTTCAATGACAACACGAGTATCCATTCGTTTTGAGAAAATATACTGCGCGCGTTCGAGTGCTTCTTCGACGGTTGCTACAGAAAAAACACCGATGCTCGAACCACCAGTTGCTGGCTTAACTATCGCTCGAGTAATGGCATGCTTTTTGAAAAATGCTTGCACGAGTTTTTTATGATCACGTCCATAAATTTTGAGTGCGAGTGATGGTAGTGTAAAAAAACCGTGTTCAGCGATATATTCATTTGCTTTGTGCTTATCAAACACGCGTTTGCCCGCAATCTCTGGCGAGCCAACATGCGGGATATTATGTTTCGCAAGAAATGCTTGGATGGTGCCATCTTCACCAAACGCTCCATGCATTGCAGGAAATACCAGTGTAACTTTTTTAAGTAGTGCGATGAGTGCACGTTCAGAAAGCGGCTTTCCTGTTTCAGCTAATTTAAAATCAAAATCAGATGGCGTGTTTGAATACAGCTGCGCCGGCGAAATCTGAAATGCTCGACGCTTTTGATCGAAATAAATAGGAATAATCTCAACATCATCGCTGCGAACGTGATCGAGTACTGAACGTGCTGAGTTAAGTGAGATACCACGCTCAAGCGATGGACCGCCACAGAGGACTGCAATTTTCATACTTTTTGCAAAAATAATCTCACTAAAAAGCTAATAAAATCAAGCTAAAAAACAAAATACTACCTATAGTATATAAAATCATGCTTTTTTTGCAAGATAATTGGGGTGCAAAAAACAAAGAAAAAGCAGCGTGCGCCTTCGGCATACGCTGCATAAAAAAATGAGAGTTACTTAATCTCTAGAAAGTCAATTTTGCGGTTATTCGCATACACTGGATTCAAGCTTGTACCCGCTTTGATAATCATCCGAACACTCGGATTTACTCCAGCAGGAAATGTTCTTAAAACAGTACAAGTTACCAGGTGTGGTTTATCACCTTGATGATAGTCCATGTTCGGTGTTCCCTGAAAAATTTCTCCTGTCGTTAGGCAATCAAATTTATAGTACACACCTTCAGTATCTGCAGGATCAGCCCAGATATCAGCTTGGATAGTAATCCAAAATACAGAACTCGTGGTTGCATTACCAGGTAATGTATAGCTGGCGACTGTGAAATCTGAATTCAGGTTTGTAGAAACTGTTGCAGTTTGCTCAAACGAACCCCAGCCAGAAACTAATCCTGTTGCACCTGTAGCACCAGTGGCACCAGTGACTCCAATGTTTCCTGTAGCGCCTGTGTTACCTATCGGATCTTGCGGGCCGGTAGGACCAGTGAGAATTGGCAACGTAAACGTTTGACCGTTACGCAAAACTACAACACCGTTGGGTAAAATAGTATCAATATCGTGCGCAGATTCTGCCGCATATAATGCATACGGCACACTCATAATTGGAGTAACACCCATAGCAACAGGTTGCCCTCCGCCGTTAATGTCGCACTCAACTAATAAATGTAAATCAGATTGCGCCCAATTGATACTACTAAATGTTTCAACAAGTGGTGTGCCTTTACCAATCCATGCCGTAAACAAACCAAATTGGTTTGTCATACAGGTATGTGTTTCAGAATATATCGGAAACGCTTGGTTGATACCATTCAGTATCGCAAATTTAACCGGAATACTTTGGTTCACAATAGGATTGCCTGCCTCATCACGAGCGATAGCTTGGTAGTTAATCGCTTGTGGTGGTGGTGTTTGTGCAAAAACGCCTGCAAAAATACAGGTGTTTTTTAGAAAAATGCCCCGCCCTTAAGAGTATTACTCGTTTATCATACTCTGCATTAGTTGAGCTTTTTGAGCCCTTTATTGCCAGAAGTTTCCTTTAATTGTTACGGTGCAATTATTTAAATCTATACAAAATCCCTTAATCTGTTTTGTTGTGTACGTAATGAAAGATGCTGCAAGTAAGAGTATTGCTATAAAGAAAAATATACCTAAAGTTTTTTCATGTTTACATAATAACATAAGCATAATCTCTAGACTCTATCCCTATCTCAACACAAACAAAAAATCCCGTACAGGATTTTTTGTTTGGTGCAGCGTAGTAGCGGTTAACTGATCTTTCGTAATAAACCAAAACATTATAATAAGAAACGATAATGCAATAGTTGTTTTTTGAAAGGTAGTTAATTCTACGTGAAGCTTCTTTTGAAGAATTAATTTTGGAATGAGAACTAATGTGACTACCCAAACACTTGCAACGGCAGTCGTTAGACCGATATTAGCCGTGTAACTCCATCCGAGAGTCTTGGTATACATATAAAATGCAAGCGGAAAAGTAAACGAGATAATTATAAATGTGGCAGGAGGTGGCTGTACCTCCTCCCGTAAAATCTGGTAACAATACCAGAAACTGCCAGCCATCATGATGACTGCGGCAATCCAAACGGTTATGAGGTACATTCGATCTCCTTTTTGTTTTTAACGAATTAGGCAAAATAGCCTAGGTAGATAGTAACATATTAAAATATGTTTGTCAATACAAAATACCCTTATTTAATAAGGGTATTTTGTGAGTGTGCGCCGGGGAGGATTCGAACCTCCGTAGCCCGAAGGCGTTTGATTTACAGTCAAATGCAATTGACCACTCTGCCACCGACGCAAGTACATCTTTCATGAGACGACACAGAGTAGTATAGCTAAAAAATAAAATTTTGTCACGCGATTGGTTTGGGTGGTTGTATAAACTAAAACTGCGGGGCGGCTTCGCCGCCCCGCAGTTTTAGTTTTTCTTACAAATCAAACGAATCACTAATCACTCCCTTTCCTGCATGGAACGTTGGTGATGTATATATTTTCTGATAGACACCGTCTTGGTTTTTCGCTTCGACTGTCACATAGACATCAGATCGAGGAACCAAAATGTAGTAGAGACCTTCTTCATCAGTGACACGGTGTGCAATTTCATGATTGAGACTTGCGCTCCATACTCGAACAATTGCGTATGGAACTGGCGCACCTTGATATGTCACTCTACCTGTTTTAACTGGGCCAAAACCAAATGATTGAAGAATCACAATCAAAACATAGAAACCAACCATGAGCATGTTCCACCATGTTGGAGATGTAAAGGTAATGATAATTGAAATGATGAAACCGAGAACGAACGCGACATTAAAGAGTGTGTCCCAGAGCGCATGATTGCGTGTGAAGTAGTGCAAAAGATTTCGACGACGCTTCTGTTCTTGATTCCAGTCATTGGTGAGTGGATCCATTGGAACGTTCAATGTAATGACTTTTTCTTCTCCTGTCACTGCAAATGTTTCTCCGAAATACAAATTTTCATAAACTGAATCTTGCATTTGTCCAGCAAGCACTTTTGACGGGAACAAGTAGTTTGTTTTATTAACGATGATCTTGTATGTACCCTTCTTAAGGAAGAATCCGTATCGTCCATCAATGTCAGTAATTTGATTGAGAACTTCTTTGCCAGTTTCTGCATCTAATACAGAAACATACGCAGGATCAAGTGGTTCTTTACTAACAGCATCAAACACAACCCCCCAAGGACGCTTGCGACGATACAGTACTACAGTGAGAAGCATTCCACCGAAACGTGCAATCAATCCTGGTACAGTAGTAAGCAAACCGACGATTCCAATGGTAATTGGAACGACTGGAGGAATTGTTTCAATATTTGGGATGCTAAAACCTCCAGTTGGAATTCCAAAGAAGCTGCCTGTACTGCCTGATGAACCACTTCCTGAAGTTCCTGTTGATCCTGAAGTTGTAGTTCCAGAAGTTCCTGTGCCTGATGTGCTAGTACCAGACGAACTACCGCCACCAATGAATTCAGTTATATCGCCACCAGTAAATCCTCCAGAGAAGCCACCTGAGCTACCACCAGAAGAACCTGATGATCCACTACCACCAGATGTTCCCGTTGTACCTGTTGAACTAGTTCCTGATGATGAACCATTACCTGAAGTTCCTGTTGATCCTGAAGTTGTTGAACCAGAAGTGCCTGTGCCTGATGTACTAGTACTGCCGGTAGAACCAGTTGAACCACTACCACCTGTTGTAGATGTAGTTGGAGGTAATACAACACCACTTGAGCCACCGCCAGAACCTCCTGAACCACCACTTGAACCAGTACTACAACCAGGCCATGTTGTTTTCAAACCACTGTAGCCTGTCTGTGTTGATGCGAGTTCAATATATCCATAGTTTTCTGACCATACTTGTCCTGAGATTTGTCCTGTTCCAAGATCAATATGCGGTGCAACAAGTGCATTTTGAGGTGCAAAGTTTATCCATCCAGTGTTTTCACCCCATGCACAACCACCAAGTACACCAGTACATGCATTAGTAACATGAGATACACCATTACATTTTCCAGGTAACGGATCAGGTGCATTTATAGGATTCAAATTAATCCAGCCAATAGTCTCACCCCAGATTTTTCCAGTGATTGCAGTATCAGTAACCTGCACAGGTTCAGGACAAAGGTTCGTTGGATATGTTCCCCCGCACAATGGAAACCAGTTAATTAAATCTCGTACGAAATCTTTGTTGAGATCAATATCATGAGAACCGAGGTTATCGTAAAATTGAGAGAATTTTAGATTCCAATCAATTCCTCCGGTTGCCGCATGTGCCTGAAATGGAACAAGCGTAAATGCTAGTAGCACGACCAAAAACACACTCTTCTTAATCGCCATGAGGGCGTATGAATGTAATATAGTAACAATTTTCATGTAAAGAAAGTATACCAAATGTCGGTATCAAAGTTAATGATTTTAGGCAGTAAAACTGTGTACAATTATAAAAAGCCAGCATAGCTGGCTTTTTATACTCTCATATTATCCTTGCACTCGAGCTCGTGTCGCAATACTTGCAGGTTTGCGCACTTTGTTTTTCTTCATTTCGATTGAAAGTTCTCCGTTCTTTAATCCAACACTAACGCTATCACCTTTCTTGATATTGTTTGAGATGATAAACGCAGCAACAGGATTGAGAATCTTTGACTGGATCAAACGATTGAGTGGTCGTGCTCCGTAATGCGGGTTGTAGCCTTCTTGTGCGAGATAGCCAAACGCATCATCGTTAATCTCAAGCGTAATACCTTTTGCGAGCAATCGTTCTTGAACAACAGCAACGCGGATATTCACGATTTGTTTAATAACTTCTGGTGAGAGAACATCAAATATAACAATCTCATCAATGCGGTTCAAAAACTCTGGACGGAAGTGATCTTTCAAACTATCCATCACCTTGTCTTTGACTTGTTCGTACTGATGATTTCCACCACCTGAAGCGAAACCGATAGACTCCATTTTCTCAATAAACTGAGAACCAATGTTTGAAGTCATAATGATGATACTGTTTTTAAAGTTCACGATGCGTCCCTTTCCATCGGTCATGCGTCCGTCGTCGAGCACTTGAAGCAAGACGTTAAAGACTTCTGGGTGAGCTTTTTCAATTTCATCGAACAAAATAACTGAGTATGGACGGTGACGAATTGCTTCAGTCAACTGACCACTTTCATCGTGACCGACATAGCCTGGTGGTGAACCGAGTAATTTTGAAACACTGTGGCGTTCCATGTACTCACTCATATCAACACGAACCAATGCTTTTTCGTCGTTGAACATGAATTCAGCAAGTGCTTTTGTTAATTCTGTTTTACCAACACCAGTTGGACCGAGGAAGATAAATGAACCGATTGGTTTGTTAGGATCTGAAATACCTGCACGTGACCGTCGGACAACATCAGCGATTTTCTTGATTGCATCTTCCTGACCAACTACACGCTTGCGAAGTTCGTCTTCCATGCGTTCGAGTTTCTGACGTTCCTCTTCGAGCATTTTAACGAGTGGAATACCAGTCCAGCGAGACACAACTTCGGCAATGTCTTCTGCGGTGATTTCTTCTTTGAGAATGCGTCGAGATTTCTGAAGTTTTTTGAGACGAGCAAGTTTCTGATCGAGTTCTTTTTGAAGCGCAGGAATACGTCCATAACGAATTTCAGCTGCTTTGCCGAGATCAACACGGAGTTCTGCATTTTCTGCCTCGAGGCGGAAGGTGTCGAGTTCTTTTTTGATGCGGTGAATATCGCTCACAGTACCTTTTTCGTTCTGCCATTTAAGCTGCAATTCTTGCACTTTTTCGTGAAGATTACCGAGTTCTTTTTCAATCTCTTTCACACGAGCTTTTGCTTCTTTGTTGTCAGCGGCTTCGCGCTTCAATGCTTCACGTTCAATTTCAAGACGAGTGACTTTACGTTCTGTTTCTTCAAGTATTTCTGGCTTGTTTTCAAGTGCCATACGAAGTGCAGAAGACGCTTCATCAATCAAATCAACTGCTTTGTCAGGAAGATATCGGTTTGTGATGTAACGTGACGAAAGTGTCACTGCAGCAACGATTGCATCATCAGTGATGCGAACACCGTGGTAAATTTCATATTTTGGTTTGAGGCCACGTAAAATTGCAGTTGCATCTTCGGCACTTGGTTCATCAACATACACTGGCTGGAAACGACGTGCGAGCGCAGGATCTTTTTCGATATGTTTCTGGTATTCCTTGAGTGTTGTTGCACCAATTGCACGAAGTTCGCCGCGAGCAAGTGCAGGCTTGAGCATATTTGATGCATCAAGTGAACCTTCAGAAGCACCTGCACCAACGATGGTGTGAATTTCGTCAACGAAGAGAATTACTTTGTTGTCTGATTTTTCAATCTCTTTCATGATTGCTTTCAAGCGGTCTTCAAATTCACCGCGGTATTTTGTACCAGCAAGCAAAAGACCAAGATCAAGTGACACAATCTCTTTGTCTTTGAGAGATTCTGGCGCATCGCCTTTGGCGATGCGCTGTGCAAGCCCTTCAACAACCGCAGTCTTACCTGTTCCCGCTTCACCAATCAAAATTGGATTATTTTTTGTACGTCGAGAAAGGATCTGCATGATGCGCATAATTTCAGCATCGCGACCAATCACAGGATCAAGTTTATCTTGACGTGCGAGTGTTGTGAGGCTACGTGTATATTTTGCAAGCTGTCGTGTTTTCTTTGAGCTTGAAATTTCAGCTCCACCTTGTGTGCGAAATTCTTCGACAACTTTTATAACAGTGTCTTTCTGAATTTTAAATCGTGAGAGAATGTGACGCGCTTCACTATCAACTTCAAGAATCGCGATGAAAAGATGCTCAGTTGAAACAAATTCATCTTTCATAGTTGCGGCAACTTTACTTGAAAGTTCAATCACTTGTGCGAGATCTGGTGTAAGGTAAATCTGATATGACGGAGAAATAGTGCTGTTTGTTCCAGGAATTTCGATTGCTTCCAAAATAGAATCAGTCAAAAGAGCCGTATCAATTTCGAGACGGTCGAGAATAGAAAGAACCATTGATTCTTCCTGAAGCAACAATGCTGCAAGTAAATGAATCGAATTTACATGGTTCTGGCCACGTTCAATAGCGAGTTCATGACTCTTGCGAATTGCTTCCTTTGCTTTGGTTGTGAAATGATTAAATGGTGGCATATATATACTTTACAATATTAAAAATATTTGTCAATACTTACCTATTTCGCACTGGTAGGTGATGCATTTGCTGTGGTAATCGCACTCGCAATATAGTCTGGCGGATAGATATGGACCGAGCCTGTGTCGTCGAGCGCAACGATACCAATCAGGAGACCATCACTACTTAGTACGGGAGCACCATCAAATTTGGTGCTAATAGTATCGCTCAGTGTAATTTCATTTTTAGTCACCTGCGTAACAGTAGTTTTAACAAATTTACCACCGAGACCAACAACGAGTGCTGTCTGCCCTATTTTCGGAGTTGCACCGACACCATCTGATTTAAGTTCTGAAAACGCGGCTGTTTTTTCACCTTGTCTCAAAACAAGAACAGTAAGGTCAACATCCTTGTTGTAAGTGCTACTATTGATTGGATACGTATTACCGGCAATAACAACAAAGTCTTTTGGTGTCACAGTATAATTTCCAGATGTAATGAATTTACCTTTTGCGTCAACGAGTACACCTTGTGAAATGAGCACTGTTTGTTCACCCGAAGACAGAACACTCGGATCTGCTGTTGGATCGTTTGCGGCAGGTGTCGTTGTTATCTTTGTATAGATTGCACCTGTTTGTTTAAATCCACGATTGAGGGATTCTGCAACAAGATCATCTTCTTTGATGATAATTGTTTTTTGCTGCGTTGGTATCTGTGTGGCAACAGAATTAGGAACGGTTGTTTCGATAGTTCGTTCAATTACCTGATTGATAACTGAACTCACTGCTGGAGATTCTTGTAATAGGTACACAGTAACAATACCTGTTGCAATTGAGGTAACAAAAGAAATGAGGAGCGTGAGGAGCACGAGCTGGTAGTTGTTCAAATCTTTCAAGTCCATATGCCAAGTATACCATGGCAGTCAAGTGGAGCGAAGAACTACCGTATTAGGCTTTGAGAAGCTTTAGTATGTCAAACAGCGATTTCAAGAAATAGTCAATTTCCTTTTTCGTCGTACCTCTACCAAAGCTAATGCGCACACTTCCAGCTTCAACATCAGCATCTTTGAGGTTGAGTGCGCTGATAACATGTGAAGGTTCCGCATCGGTACTTTTACATGCACTTTTTACTGAAGCGCACACACCTCGCGCATCGAGATAGATAACAATCATTTCCCCGTTATAACCAGGAATAGTGAAGTTAATATTGTTTGGTAAACGTGATGCTATACCACCGTTAATACGAATGTGATATGGGAGTTTCTGTAATTTTGAAATTGTGTAGTTTTGTAATGTTGCAAGACGCGCGCTTTCTTTGGCGCGAAGTTTGTCAGCAAGGACAACCGCTTCAGCAAACGCGAGCAATGCAGGAAGTGCTTCTGTTCCAGGACGGAGTCCGAATTCCTGATCACCACCAAATAATATCGGCGCGATCGGTGTGCCACGTTTTACAAATAATGCACCCGTGCCTTTTGGGCCGTACAATTTTGAGCCGTTCAATGTGAGTAAATCAACACCCATTTTTTCAACAGCAATTGGAATATAGTTCAGCGCCTGACTCGCATCTGTGTGGAGTAATGGATAGCGCGCGCCGACACGATCATCCGACTCTTTGTGTCGGCGCGCGTGGCGAACCTCTTTTGCAATATCCATAACCGGCTCAATCGTACCAATCTCATTGTTCGCAAGCATGACAGACACCAAAATGGTTTCGGGACGAATAAGCTTTCGGAGTGCTGTTACTGAAACCTGTCCAGTATGATCAACAGGAAGTACTGAAACATCAACACCTTCATCACGCAGCACCTGTGCAGTACTCATAACAGCAGCGTGTTCAATTGATGACACAATGATGTGTGGTTGAATAGTTGGATGCTTTTGTTTGAATGCACGAACAACACCAAGCAGCGCAAGGTTGTCACTTTCAGTACCACCAGAAACAAAGACAATCTCGTCACTGTGCGCGCCAAGCACCTGCGCAACCTTACCACGCGCTTCATCAAGCACACGGCGAGCAGCAACACCAAGACCATGAATAGCACTTGGATTTGCAAAATAACGCTTGGTTGCAACCGTAAGCACACGAAGTACTCGCGGATCAACTGGCGTTGCCGATGCGTAATCAAAATAAATTGTCGGTTTTTGGGTTTTCATATACATTGCTAAAGCACTGTTTTTATTATATACTTTGTGCCTGTATGGATCTAGACACAATACTCATTTATACGCTTATTGCAACTAATCTCCTTACTCTCATATGGCTCATCTATACCGAACTTCGGTTACGACGAGTTTTTAGAGGCAAGCAGACACAAGATCTTGAGCATGTTTTACGTGCCATACAGCACGGTTTGACCGGTATCGAATCAACACACAGCGAAATCAAATCACGCCTCCTTGGTGCTGAAAAACGTCTCGCTCGCTCGATTCGTAACATCAAAACAATTCGTTTCAATCCTTTTACTGATTCAGGAAGCAACCAAAGTTTTGCTACTGCAATTATAGACGATCATGGCGACGGAGTCATTCTTTCAAGTCTCTACTCCCGCGAACGCGTCAGTATTTTTGCAAAACCAATCGTTAAAGGTAAACCATTGTACGATCTAACCGAAGAAGAACAAACCGTTTTGAACCAATCATACAATAATGAGTAACACAGCATCTACAGCTTCAAACACATCACGATCACCAGTTGTGGTAATCATGGGACACATCGACCACGGCAAGTCGACGCTTCTTGACTATATCCGCAAATCAAACATTGTTGCCGGTGAAGCTGGTGGTATCACACAACACCTTTCTGCATACGAAGTACCACACAAAGACGAACACGGTGTACAGCGAACCATTACATTTCTTGATACTCCAGGCCACGAAGCATTCTCAAAAATGCGCGCTCGTGGAACAAAAACAGCCGACATCGCTATTCTCGTTGTATCAGCAGAAGACTCAGTCAAAGCACAGACACTCGAAGCATGGGAAACAATTGTCGCCAGTGGCATTCCCTACATTGTTGCAATCAACAAAATTGATAAACCAGGCGCAAACGTAGAAAAAACAAAACTTGATCTCACAGAAAAAGGAATTTACCTCGAAGGTTACGGCGGTGATGTTCCCTACGCAGAAATTTCAGCTAAACAAGGAACAAACGTAGACACACTGCTCGATTTGATTCTCTTGGTTGCAGACATGCACAACCTAACTGGAAACAAAGCGCTCCCAGCGACTGGTACAGTTATCGAATCACACCTTGATCCAAAACGTGGCATTGCAGCAACATTGATCATCAAAAACGGTTCTATTAAAAAAGGAGACTTTATCGTCGTTGAAGACTCTATCGTTGGTACCCGTATTCTTGAAAATTTCCTCGGCAAAGCAATTACTGAGGCATCGTTCTCATCTCCAATCCACGTGACAGGTTTCAATAAGCAACCACCTGTCGGTAGCGCATTTGAAGTATGCGCATCAAAAAAAGAAGCTGAGCAAAAAGCTCGCGATTGGCAAGACCTCAAACGAGAATTCGCTGAACCAGCAGAACTTCCAACAGAGACAAGTGAGGAAATCAAACTCGTTCCCCTCATCATCAAATCAGATGTTGCAGGAACACTTGATGCAATTGAAAAAGAAATTCGCAAAGTAGAATTACCAAACTCAAAATTCAAAATTCTCGACAAGGGTGTTGGTGCTATCGGCGAAAGTGATATCCGCCTCGCAAGTTCAGACAAAGAAAGTATCATCGTTGGTTTTAATGTAAAAATGGATCCACGTGCTCGAGACCTTAACGAAAAAGAACACGTGCTCGTACAGACATTTGAAATTATCTACAAACTCTCAGACTTCCTCAAAGAAGAAATTTACAACCGTCGCCCACGCATTACCACCCTCGAACCAACAGGTAGCGCAAAGGTGCTCAAATTCTTCTCAGCAACAAAAGACAAACAGGTTGTTGGCGCTAAAGTTATCAACGGAACACTCAACGGAAACTCACAGGTTCGCATTCTTCGACGAGATAGCGAAATCTGTCGCGCACATATTATTGAATTGCAGCACAACAAGGTAAAAATCAAGACAGTCGAGGAAGGTATGGAATTCGGTATGCTCATCGAAGCAAAAACTGAACTCGCTGCTGGTGATGTTATTGAAGCTTTTACACTTATCGAAAAATAATCACATGGACGCACACAAAGAAAAACTTGAAGAACAGATTCGCCGACTCACTGCTGAGTTTCTTGAACGTGAGAGTAACCGTGACGCACTCGTCACAGTAACACAAGCAATCCTCTCCCCTGATACCAAAAACGCGACTGTCTACATCTCAGTGTTACCTGAGACAAAAGAAAAAGCCGTTCTTGATTTCGCAAAACGACTTCGCCCAGAAATGCGCACCTACCTCAAAGAGCACATGCGCTCACGCATGATTCCGTTTATCGAAGTAGAAATTGATCTTGGTGAGAAACATCGACAAAAGATTGATAATTTATTAAGATAACACGGTAAGCGACACGACCTAGTCGCCAAGTGGTAAGGCAAGGGTCTGCAAAACCCTTATACGGCGGTTCGATTCCGCCCTAGGTCTCACTGAGCGTCTGTGACACTCAATATGCCCAGATGATGAAACTGGTAGACATAGGGGACTTAAAATCCCCAGGCAGCAATGCCGTGTGGGTTCGATTCCCACTCTGGGCACGTTACATTGATTATATAAATCTTTATTTATATTTTATAAGTATTTTTTGAGTGTATTATAAAATACACTTATGGCACACAGAAAAGGGAAAGTTCAAATCACCTGGAATGCCAATTTTGCCTATGTGCTTGGTATTATTGCTGCTGATGGAAATCTTTCTCCTGACGGCAGGCATATCAATATCACATCAAAAGATTACGAACTGGTTTTAAAATGCAAAAAATCTCTCGGTTTAAAAAATAAAATCGGCCGCAAGGCACGAGGAGGATCAATAAATAAAAAATATTCTGTTCTTCAATTTGGTGATATTGTTTTCTATAATTTTCTGATCAAGATTAGTTTTACTCCAAATAAATCACGTACACTCTCAAAAATACAACTGCCTCAACAATATTTCAGAGATTTTTTACGTGGATGTATTGATGGCGATGGAAGTATTAGTATTTCCAGACATCCTGAAAGTAATCATGATCAATATAAGATACGTCTTTGCTCAGGTAGCAGAAAATTTTTAGTTTGAGTATTACAACAATGCAGAGAGATGTGTTCACCTATTAAAGGTTCAATACACCCACAAAATCAATCAAATATACATATACTCGTATTTGCCAAACATGATAGTGTAAAAATGTTACGTTGGATATATCATGAAAATGTGGTATGTTTATCAAGGAAAAAGAACGTAGCAGACAGAATTTTAGGGCAAGTGGCGTAATTGGTAGCCGCACTGCGCTTAGGACGCAGCGAGAGTAATCTCATGGGAGTTCGAGTCTCCCCTTGCCCACAAACACAAAAAAGATTGAATTTTCTGTGTTTTCGTGTATACTTAAAAACGTTTTAGTACTGCGCCCGTAGCTCAGATGGTAGAGCAGCTCCCTTTTAAGGAGATGGTCGGAGGTTCGATCCCTCCCGGGCGCACACCCAAAAAACACAATAAAAAAGAAGCACTAGCGAGGGCTAATGCTTCTGTGTTTTAAAAATTTTGTATCCTTACTACTTTTTCTTTTTTTTACTCAATATCGCTGTTGCGATCTGAGTAATAGTAGCAAGTGTGTTCGGGTCAAGACCCTTAACATCAAAGTTCTCTTTCGAAATATCAAGCCAGATTCTAGCTCGTTTTTCTACCTCAGCCTCATTAAGACCAGGGAAAGAACGCTTAATTACATCCTTAACCTGTGTTAACTCTGACTGGAGCGCCATCGCATCCTTCAGCTTACCAACAAATAAAGGTTGGCTCATTGAAGAAAAGACATACAGTTTTACACCGATTGTTGCAAGAGCACCCCTCACAATCTTATCTACCTCATTACATAAAGCAAATGATTCCTGATCATCAGGATCGTTTTTGTCCACATCCGGTAAATTTCTTTTAACAATCGTTAGGGCTTCGTCTAAGCTCTTTTTTCTAGCTACAATACCAATTGCCTTGTAGTACTCGTTACGAATCATCTCGTTGAAATCCTCAGTTTTTGCACCTGGGAATCTCATAATCCAGTCAACGTTAGTATCCATAGGATACACCAAGAATTCAAACTCTCTAATTCTAATAAAGGTGTTGCCTTTAAACATGAAAGTTACTTTTTCTGGGTCGTTAGATGGATTAAGTTTCTCTTTCCGCTTATCTAAGTTTACATCTGGGTTACCACCTTGCGAATCAGGTATACCTAAAATGTAGAACCATGGCATTACCCAACCTTCACCTTGGTGAAATTGTGCTACTTGTGCTTGACTGAATCTTGATAGAATCAGTTTAATCACATGCGGATCAACACTCACACCACCTAAGTAGATTAAGTAAGTAAAGAAAGCGAAACTCATAAACGGTATGAGGGCATACAAAGCATCTGTACCATCATTTACTGACAAGGTTCTAAGTGTAACAAACATTGTCGCTAACGATAGTACTAGTACAAACAGAAACCCGTAGTTAAAACCATTGTTGTCTGTAGCGTGATCATGATCATGGCCATTGTGGTGACCACTACCATGATGTCCATCATGGTCATCATGACCGTCTTTTACCCCAAATCTAGCTTTCACTAGAAACTTAGGAGAAAATTTTACGAGCAAGGCAACAATGATCAGGAATACCATTACAGTTACCACTGTGAACGTTATCCAGCTCAAAATACGGCTTGTTGGATTATCACTGCTCTGAGTTGCGTCAGTGATAAAACCAGTTGTGCCTGCTTCAAGTGCAGGGTTAGAAAAATCAATCGAACAACCATCATAGGTAGAACACCTGCCGAAACCAATCGTAACTGGTTTGGTGCCGGTATTTGTAAAAAGTACAAATTCTGTTCCATAACGAAGATCGCTATTCCCTTTGTCGTCAACAGCCGTTAAGCCATCTTCTCCATTTGGGAAATCGTATGGGTAGTACTCTTTCGGGTTATCGTTTGCTTTAAACGTCACACCGGGTATAAGAGTGTAGTAATGGTACTGACCAACTGACATTTCAGTTGGTAAGTATACTTCTGCATCTTCTGACACAAGAGTACCTCGGCCAATAACCGTGTGCATTATTACTTTTTTCTCACCACCGAAAATCATCCAAGCTGCTATCAGTAAAAATACGATAAAGATAACTGCTGTGATTGTGGTGTAAAAAGAAGAATGTTTAGTAGTGTCTCCACCACCATGTCCGTGGTCGTCATGACCTTCTGCGTGTGCGCTCATTGTTTATTTATTGTTTTTAAGTTACTGGGCATAAAATGTACCCATTAGTACTATTATATCAGATTTTAGTGCTTTAGTCAAGGGCAAGAGAGGCTTGGTATATAAGGGTAAAAATACAAAAGCGCCCCGCATAGCGGGGCGCTTTTTAAGCTCTATAAACCTCACTACTGAGAGTTTATTGAGGAAGTACGATAGGTGTTCCTGGTGGGCCTTGAATCCCGAATGTATTGATGATTAATCGCATAATGCCAAAGACTGACACCATAATCAATAAACCAACCAAACCCCAGAAAATATGTCGCTTACCGTCCATGACCGCCTTTTCTTCCCCACCACCTTGATTCATGAGAAATTCAACAATTCCCCAAATGAACACAAGGAGTGCGAGTGCCATCATAAATACGATAATCGGATTTATGATTTGTGTACCGAGACGATAAATCAATGTATCGATCGTTACAGCATGCGCGATATGAGTACTGGTAAACCACCATCCAAACATATAAATTATTGACAGCCAGGTGTAAGAGGATCGTTGTCGATCACACAGGGGATCTGACTTGAGTTAAGTGTACCGCCACCAACACCGAAGAGTGTCTGGAGAGCAGCTACGAGACCCCAGATTGAGAGGATCACAAAGAGACCAATAACACCGTAGAAAATAGCGTTCTTTGCTTTTGCACGCTCTTCTTCGTTTGTTTTTGTAACGAAACTGATGATTGCCCATGCGATGTAAAGGAAACCGAGGGTAATCAAAACTGGCATCAAGTAACTAAGCACTTTCTGCAAGATGTTCAAGAGCGCAAACAACTGTGTTGCGTCCTGAGCGAAAGCAACAAATGGTGTAAACGCAAGTGCGATCAATCCTGCTTTTTTCAAATTCTTCATACTATGAATTACTAAAAACTAATAATGTGACCTTATACCTATACACCTAGTATACCATAAGCAACTCCCCTGTATGCAAGTGAGTTACCCACATTTAGATGCCGAACAACATTCGCATTGCACCAACAATACCCCAAACAGAAAGCATCACGAACAGTGCGAGCACGCCCCAAAGCATAATCTGTTTGGACTTCTTGCGTTCCTCAACTGAATCAGCAGAAAGTACATACTGAACTACTCCCCAGGTGAAATAGAGTGACGCAAAACTAATCGCAATCGTAATCAAAAAATTATTAATGACACACGTTGCGACAATAAAAATATCTCGGAATGTTTTAATACTCACCTTACAGGTAGCAGCCTGAGAAACAGCTGACTGGTTGGTTGCCTTGCCTGCATTATACAAACCAGTGTTTACATCTGTGTATGATTGGTTTGGATTAAAAATGTCTTTGTTGATTGTATTGTTTGAAGCATTGGCTGCATCTTTTGCACTTGTATTTGCTGACTGTGCTTGTGTGTTAATCCACTGGTTGTAGATAGAACCACTTGGCAATGAACTGTTAGTTGAACTCGCATTCCACTGAATGTTCTGATTGTCAGCAGCACCTTGAGAATATGAACTATCGTAATTTGTTGCCGGTGTTGTTTGAGCAAACACACTCAATGGCAAAAACACACTGAGGGCAATCACACTTATGAAACTAATGATTACTTTTGTACGCATGGGAAATATTAGGCCATGAACGCCTCAATCGTTGCTTTAATAACTGTTGCAATCATCCACGCTCCAAGCAATACGCCAGCACCAATGAGTGTGTAGAGCAGTCGTGTTTTTGCTTTTTCAAGTTTCTCACTATTACCGCGAGCGAGCACGAACATCAAACCTGCATAAATGATAAAGGCAGCAACGATTGGAATTGCGACTTTAAGAATGATACCAAGCAGTTTAGCAATAAATGATGAGAAATCTGAGACGTTAATTGGGTTCTGAATTTTACCAACAGCCTGTGTAGCGGTTGTTTGAGGAGTAGCCGGACCAGCTGATTGACCACCCGCTGCATAGACAAGAGAAACTGGAACGAGCATAACTGCGAACATTCCCAAACTAACAATGAGTGATGCAAAATATGTTTTCATATTATTATAAGAAACTACTATACGCTCCCCCGACGCCGAAGGCAGCTAAAATTGTTTTGATAATTAAGACCGCCATAAGGATAAATATAAAGCCGATCGCAACGTTGATAAAGATACCTTTCGCTTTTGCACGAGCTTCTTCACTTGCGCCGTTAGTCAAATACAAGAAACCAGCATACGCAAAGAGTGCTGCAGCAATCGGTACTGTTGCGTAAATCAACCATGTGAGTGCTTTGTTAAACATTGTCATGAGCTCATTCCATCCGCAACGAGAAAGCGAAAGTCGTCCGTCGCACGGAACGAGTCCGCCTGACATATCAGGTGATGTATTCTTGGCTACTTTTGATGATACTGGTACGAGTGGTTGTGTTGGGGTTGTTGGGGTTATTGGCGTAGTTGGAGTTGTAGACGCACCAAACATACCGGTAACATACTCGTTGCCTTCCTCATCAATCAAACGATAGCTGATTGTTTTTGGGTCGATAGTAAAACTCTGACTATCAACGACAAATCCCTGTGTTGTTGGGAGTGTATAGGTAAGTGTCTGTGGTGCGGTTGCTCCAACAGATCGAGTACCAAAGTTTGGGACTTCACCAGAGAAAAAGATACTCGCATGATACGTAAGTACAAAGTCTGCATCATGTCCTGATGCGGGAGTGTCGTAAATTGTGAATGTGACTGTCAGACCATCGCTACTTACGGATGGAACAACAGTGAGACCATTAACAACGCCTGCGCCATATGTCGGTGATGTTGGTGTTGTGGGCGTGGTTGGAGTTGTTGGTGTAGTTGGAGTTGTTGACGGAACAACAAACGTACCAGTGTGATATACCTTGCCGAGTGCAACGTCACGGATTTCGTATGTGTAGTTTGTACCTGCAGCCATTCCTGTGTATGGAACTTCAATAGTAACTTCTGTTTTTTTGTTTGCCGGTGTGTTTGCGGCTCGTGTTCCAATACCAGACACAGTATGAACATCTGCCACATCGCCTGTTGGCCACCAGACACCAATGAAATCAATTTTTGCATCAGTAGCTCCTGTCGCCCAAAAACTTTGAATGAATGTTGTATCTGCTTGTCCAGGATACTGATTAGCAATATCAGTTGTCGGATCAACGACAACGGTATTTACGTTCTGTGCCCACACTGGAATCGAACCAAAAAGTGCAGTGAGTATAAGTATGCCAAGTACAACAATAATCGATAGGTATCGAGTAATGTGTGTGCTGTGATTGCATAAGTATGTTTTCATGTCTTTATATATGATACCGCGAATAGGTATTGGTCACAAGTAATTATTTACCAAAAATGACCGAGAATTTACTCTGGGCATTACCAACCGCTTCGACAATTGTAGCTGCTCCACGAACAACATCATCAACCATTCCATTAAAAATACGGTTCGTATCATCCATACCCGGGTCATACCATCCACGAGCGATGATTGCTGACTGGTATAAAACTGGCGCAATACTTGTTTGTGGGACCTGACTCAACAAATCGCGACGAGCTGGCGCAACTGGAGCAGCGGTGTTCAACCCTTCAACAACTTTTTTAGCAAAATCAGCACCTGTTAAATCAGAAGCAACATACATTGCGGTTGAGAGGTTTCGACTCGCTTTAATAACAGCAAGCGCCTGTGTTTTACCAAATGTAATCTGTGTGCCTGTCGTAGTTGCTTGCGGAACTTTTGCAATATCAAAGTTAAGGTTTGGGTTTTGCGCAACAATTGACGGCAATTCACTTGCATACCCAATATACATCGCTAATTCCCCTGCAATAAACTGACTGCGGGCATTCGTGAATGATCGATTCCATGTATATGTGTCTTTTGTTGGATCAACGAATTGTGTAAAGAAACTTACCACCGCTTCTGCTGGTGAGGCTGTTCCTGGAGTGCCACCGTATGCAATCGCTGGGATAAATGAATCTGTCTGTTTGAGTACAATAGGAGTACCCGCCTGCAACAACAACATCGCAAGCACGTCTCTCGCATTATTG
Organism: uncultured Candidatus Saccharibacteria bacterium; assembly: GCA_964397435.1. Classification (GTDB taxonomy): domain Bacteria; phylum Patescibacteriota; class Minisyncoccia; order Phycocordibacterales; family UBA9973; genus DALYCO01. The sequence continues at coordinate 64,454 of CAYNHU010000001.1, forward strand.
AGATTACTGTAGATACCAAACGGGATCGCACTTTGGATAATACTGGTATTTTGATCTTTTTTAGTGAGCAGTGGAGTAATGCGAGTAACATCGTTCCATGTTTTTGGAGCAGTAGTTAAACCTGCTGCTTCAAACAAATCTCGGTTGTAGTACAAGATAAGTGGATCGATAGTCATGGGCAAACCAACTACACCACTCGGAAGCATAAACAATTCTCCTTCGGTTGCAAATGTTGCCCGGAAAGTTGTCTCTGGGAGACTCGCGTACGGAATCGGATAGAGTTTTGGTGCGTTCTTGAGAATCTGATCTTGACTCAAGACAATCAAATCAGGACCGTTACCAGAGGCAATCGCTTCAGCAAGACGATTCGTGATATCAGTTGAAGTAACTGGAATGTAGGTAATTGAGTAATCTTGGTGAGCACCATTGTAATCACTCAAGAGTTTTGACATCACATCTTGAGGATATGTTCCCCAGATAGTAACTGAACCTGTTGCTACTTTTTGCTTTGCTTCGTCACCGCCGATTTTGATAATGCCAGAGAAAATGAGCACCGCGGCTGCGATAAAAATAACAAAGAAGATAATGACGCCTATTTGAAACGGAGATGTTTTCATAACTTATTTTTTCTTGAAGATAATCCCATAATGGTGTGCACCAACGTCGATTTCTTTGTCGACAGTAAATCCATAGGTTTCGAACAATGCTTTCGCCTGTGCTGCGGTAATGACGTGATCAGGGTGTGGCCCCATGCCGCCAAATGAGTCAGTCCAATCGATAAAGTACACGTGACCGCCTGGCTTGACGATGCGTTTAACTTCCTCGAGGAAACGAGGACGATCTTCGACGATGAAAAGTACGTTTGAAATAACGACACCATCCATGGAACGATCACCGAGTTTTGTACCGACTGCTTTTTCAACATCTGACCAGACATATTCGATATTGGTAATATGTTGTGCGGTCGCGTCGTTTTTCATGCGAGTGAGTAATTCTTTTTGAACTTCACATGCATAGACAACACCGTTTGGTGAAACAGCTTGCGCAAGTGGAATAGTATACGCACCACTTCCCGCTCCGAGATCGGCAAGTTTCATACCTGGAGTTAATCCAAACTTTTCAATGTTTGATGAAGGATCTGCGAACATACAAATAGTATATCAAGAAAAAAACCGAACACATAGTTCGGTTTTTCCCATATGACTAGATTGTTGTGACTGATGCGACACCATCGCCTGGTCGGAGCTTCATAATTGAAACACCTTGTGTCTGTCGTCCGAGTGACGGAACAGATGCAAGTGCAGTTCGAATCACTTGGCCTTTCTTTGACATTACAATAAGTTCCACTTCATCAGTAATCACTTTTGCAATAATGAGTGGACCTGTTTTTGCAGTCACTTTCGCAGTTTTGATACCTGAGCCACCACGTCCCTGTGTCTTGTATTCATCAATGTCTGTTTTCTTTCCGAGACCGTTTGAACTCATGGTGAGCACGGCTGCGGTTTTTGCTGTTTCTTTTTTAACAACATCAACACCAACAAGTGTGTCATTTTTGCCGAGCTTCATACCGCGAACACCTCCAGCAGTTCGTCCCATTTCACGAATATCACTTTCCTTGAAACGAATTGACTGACCTTGCGCAGTAACCAATAAAACATCATCACCCTTTTCTACCAACAATGCAGCACGAAGTGAATCTTTTGCGTCGAGACGAATCGCAATCAAACCACTGCGGCGAACATCTTTGAAGCTTTCATATGACATTTTCTTTGCAGTACCATTATCAGTGACCAACATAAGTGACTGATCTTTCTGCTTAGCTGCTTTTGCAACCGGAAGAATAGACATTACTTTTTCACCATCTGAGAGCTGTAAAAAGTTCATGATTGACTTACCTTTTGTTGCACGACGTCCTTCAGGAATATCGTACATCTTGATTTGGTACGCCTTACCGAAGTTCGTAAAGAACAAGAGGTCGTCATGTGTATTTGCATTCAAAAGAATAGTGACAAAGTCTTCTTCTTTTGTTTCAAGATCAACCACGCCAACACCTCCACGTTTCTGTGATCGGTATTCACTTGGATCAGTTCGCTTAACGTAACCACCAGCACTAAAAACGAGTACTGATTCTTTTTCTGGGATCAAATCTTCTTCGTTGATAGTTTTGACACCACCCTTGATAACACGAGTACGTCGTTCATCATCGTGTTTTGCACGAACGTCTTTGAGTTCATCAGCGACGATTTTCAAGATGCGTTTTGCACTTGCAAGAATGGCGCGGAGTTCTGCAATGAGCTCCTGTTTTTCTTTCAATTCTTCTTCAACTGCTTTTCGTTCGAGACCAGCAAGTTTCTGCAAACGCATTTCCAAAATCGCAGTTGCTTGAATATCTGAGAATTTAAATTCCTTGATCAAATTTGTTTTAGCAATCGCTGCATCTTTTGAACCACGAATGATTGTGATGACACGATCGATGTGATCGAGCGCTTTTTTGAGACCAAGAAGAATGTGTTCTCGCTCTTCTGCTCGTCGCAAATCATATGCAGTTCGGCGACGGATCACCACTTCACGGTGTGAGATGAATGATTCGAGAATTGATTTAAGAGAAAGTGTCTGTGGCACGCCATCAACGAGCGCAACAATGTTGAAGTGGAATGTTGATTCGAGTTGTGTGTGCTTGTACAGATAGTTCAAAACTTTCTGAGGCATCACACCATTTTTGAGATCAATTACAATGCGAATATCTTTGGTTGATTCATCGCGAAGACCTTTGATACCTTCGATTTTCTTTTCCTGAACGAGTTCAGCAATCGACATGATCAAGTCTGCCTTGTTTACACGGTATGGAATTGAAGTAATGATGATTTGTGCTTGTCCTGATTTCTGTTCAACAATTTCAGCTTCACCACGACACACAACACCACCACGTCCTGTTGAGTACGCGTGTTTCATGTCAGATGAACCGTAGACAATACCACCTGTTGGAAAATCTGGGCCTTTGATGAATTCGAGCAAATCCTCGGTTGTCGCATCTTTGTTTTCAATCAAGTGAAGTGTTGCATCAATAACTTCTCCAAGATGGTGTGGCGGAATGTTTGTTGCCATACCCACCGCGATACCAAGTGTACCGTTCAAAAGAAGGTTTGGAACAGCAGCTGGAAGGACTGCAGGTTCTTTACGAGTTGCATCGTAGTTTGGACGAAAATCAACAGTATCTTTTTCAAGATCACGCAAAAGCTCCATTGAAACTTTTGACATCTTTGCTTCAGTATAACGGTGCGCCGCTGCTGGGTCGCCGTCGATTGAACCGAAGTTACCTTGACCAATGATGAGCGGATAGCGGTATGAGAAATCTTGTGCCATACCTACCATTGAGTCGTACACTGCCATGTCGCCGTGTGGGTGGTATTTACCGAGCACGTCACCCACCACTGTTGCTGATTTTTTTGTTTTTGCTGAAGCAGTCAAACCGAGTTCGTGCATCGCGTAGAGAATACGTCGGTGTACAGGCTTCAAACCATCACGAACATCTGGGAGCGCACGTGACGTAATAACCGACATCGCGTAACTGATGTAGGACTCTTTCATTTCACGCGTAATGTCTATTGGCACAACATTTGCGCGAGGTGTTTGTTCAGCCGGAGCTGGTGTTTCCTGAGTTTTCTTTGCCATAAATTAATTTTGATTGTTTGCGTAAAGTTCAACAACGCTATCTCTAATAATACTAAACGGGCTCTGTATCTTGGTGGTCTTGGGTTGAGCAGCCATCGTATGGTAATCCTGTCGCGTCCCGATACTTCCAATCCATGCAAGCATGATAAGTGCAGTTACACCAAAGGATCCGAGTACGAGAATAATTTTTCTCGTCTCATGAGATTGCCCTCGAAGCCTATGAATAAATGTTCTTATCTTTGTAAGCATAATTTAGAATGAAAGCACTACTACTTCACCTTGCTTGTCTGCTAAATCTTTTTTCTTAAGAACAAGCTTATCAACTGCTTCTATTTTTTCTGCACCAGCTTCTTTTAAAAATGCTTTGAGTGATGCATCTGTGTAATCAGTCGGAATAATAATACCTGGCTCAAGTGATACTGCGAGTTTGTATGCGGTTTTTGCATCAAGCAATCCTTCTTCTTCAGAAACAGGAACAAACAAAATATCGGGGCTTTCAATATCCTCACGCTCACTTGTTTCAAGTGGCTTACTGAGTGCACCAAGGACTGTAATGTTCATGCCTTCAAGTACCATATTATAGACAGTATTGATGTGTTCCTTTTTATCGAGCATGACTTTGGTCATTACCCCTTTGATAAAAATGTCTTTGACTTCATAGTCTCCTGGACCAGTAATAGCGACGGGTTCCTGATCGCCGTATGTTACGGTTTCAATACCGTTGTAGTCTGGATGATTAACTGATGAAAGAACGATCTGTGAACCAAATCGAGCAATCTTGTCCTTCCATTTAGAATCTTTACTAATCGGATTGAGCGCAACAATCGTCTCCCCCTGCTGCAACTTGAAAAACTGTTTGCCATGATACGTAATAATCATGTGAGAATTATAGCATATTTTGTAGAAGAGATACACACCCTAGAGTGTTTGCTTTTTCAATAAAAACATGCTATAGTTTGCCCGTTATCAATCGGACTTTAGAGTAACCCTTTTGGCTAGATTCTCGTGGGAGAAATGGCGAAAGAAACTAGAGTTAAGTCCGCATATGGCGGATTTTTTTATTATATGACAACACAAGTAGAAGAAAATGTGCATGTTTCAGCGGCGAAGTCTTTCCTTGAGAAAGCACTTCCACCACTTGAACTTGACACTCTCGTAGAAGGAACAGTTATTGATATCGCTAAGTCATCAGTGTATGTTGACCTCAAGCCATTCGGTACAGGTGTTATCTACGGCCGCGAATTTATCGCAGCAAAAGATATCATCAAGAAAATCAACATTGGCGATACAGTGAAAGCTAAAATCGTTGATCTTGAAAATGAAGATGGTTATGTTGAACTTTCTCTTAAGGAAGCAAAACAGGCACTCATCTGGAGTGAAGCAGAAAAGGCTATCAAGTCAAAAACTGTTATCGAACTTCCAGTGAAAGATGCTAACAAGGGTGGTCTCATTCTTGAATGGCAAGGTATCGCAGGATTCCTTCCAGCATCACAGCTCCGTGCTGAGCACTACCCTCGCGTTGAAGATTCTGACAAAGATAAAATCTTGAAGGAACTCCGAAAACTCATCGGTAAGAAAATTGCAGTTACCATCATTTCAGCACTTTCAAAAGAAGGCAAACTCATCTTCTCAGAAAAGGATTCAAATCCTGATGAAAAGAAAGAAATCCTCGGTAAATACAACGTTGGTGATGAACTCGACACAACAGTTGCAGGTATCGTTGACTTCGGTGTCTTCTTGAAAATTGAAGAAGGTCTCGAAGGTCTCGTACACATCTCAGAAATTGATTGGGGTCTCGTAGAAGATCCTCGCTCAATGTTCAAGATTGGCGACGCTGTCAAAGCAAAGATCATCGAAATCAAAGACGGAAAAATTTCACTTTCAATCAAAGCACTCCGTGAAAACCCATGGACAGAGTACGAAGGCAAATTGAAGAAAGGCGACATCGTTAAAGGTGCAGTCATTAAATTCAACAAGCACGGTGCTCTCGTTGCAATCAAAGAAGGTGTTGCTGGTCTCGTTCACAACTCACTCTTCGGCGGTGAATCAAAACTCCGTGAAAAGTTGGAACTCGGCAAGTCATACAACTTCCAGGTTACACTCTTTGAACCAAAGGAACAGCGCATGACATTGGCGTTCCTTGAAGAAAAGAAATAATCTCCAAACTAAAAACCCCGCATTCGCGGGGTTTTTAGTTTTAAATTTTACACTATCACCACATGATAAAAAATAAGCGTGACTGCGCATGCGCAGTCACGCTTGAGAATAATTATTTACAAGAAAAAATCAGTCAGTGGCATATGGAACAACAAGTGTTTCATTGGCAGTAAGTACAACGTATTCAGCACAAACCAGCGGTTGGTTGGAATCGGTAAGCACAAATGCGTCATTCGTAAATACGTCATATTGGAATGGCTTCCAATCAAATTCAAGTGAGGTGTACGCCTCAGTCGTAGTGCCTACAAGTTCACCTAGCGCATACGCATGTGGTACGCGTTTTTGTGATGCACGGACTTGTGTTTGTAATTCTGGAATTACCACAAAAACAACATCATGAAGCACCACTGTATCGTGTTCGGTGACGGAAGTTCCCGCATAAACACGCCACATGCCTTTTGTTTTATGAACTAATACTTTCATATACATACGTTACTTTATTTCAAGCAACCTTAGCATTATTAGGAAGAAATAACAACAGGAATATGTATATTACTGTCGTCGTTTCCACTCATACATCATGAGTGCAGCTGAGACAGATGCGTTCAATGACTCTGCTCCGTTTTCCATTGGGATACGAACGAGAAAATCACAGAGTTCCCCTGTTTTGTGTCGCATACCATCACCTTCTGAACCGATAATGAAGCAAACCGGCATATCAAGATCCTGTGACCACATCGTATGTTCACCAGACATATCGAGACCAATAATCCAGAAGCGGTTTTCTTTGAGTGTGCGAATTGTTTCGTTAATATTGGCAACTTTGATGAGTGGAATTTTATCAATCAAACCAACTGCTGTTTTGTATGCAACTGCACCAACTGGAGCTTGGCGATGTTTCGGCATGATGATACCGTGCACACCTGCAGCAACTGCAGTACGAATAATTGCACCAACGTTGTGTTGATCTTCAAGTTCAGCAAGAATAAGTACACATGGTCGTTCAATACCAACGATTGACTCAAGCCATTCATGCAATTCCAAAAACGCTGGCGGTGCAACACTCGCAACAAGGCCTTGGTGTACACCATTGTCAGTCATTTCAGCAAGCTTTCGTTCTTGGACGAAAGAAAATTTTACCTTACCGCGTTCGCACAATTTTTTAACACGTGCACTCATTTCAGTTTCAAGCGTGTCTTTGATGTAGACATGTGCAACTGATTTTGGGTCGCGTTCCAGTTTTTCGATAACAGGATGTTTACCAAAAATATAAAGTGTATTTTTTTCTATAGTGTGTGGTTTCATAGGTGGTTAGTTATACAGTGTCATGGCTTTTGCTCGACCTTCGCTGATCATCATTTCGAGTGCTTCTCCAATTTTTTTTGAAACTTTTTTGAGTTCAGTCAATTCCCCGTCGCGAAAATCTTTGAGTAAAAAATCTTGACGTTCAGGACCACTTGGGCGAGGTTTTACTTTCCCAGATGGTGTTACAGGACAGATACCAATACGGATGCGTGAAAATTGCTGTGACTTTACTCGCTTGATAATTGACTCAACCCCATTGTGTCCACCCGAACTTCGATCGAAAGAAATTTTTATATCTCCAATTGGAATATCGAGATCATCGTACAATACAACCAATTGATCAAGCTCTTTAGGTGTTGTGATGAGTGGCGCAACACTTGTGCCTGAATTATTCATGAAGTTATTTGGCAACACGAATTGTACTTTTTTGCCACCAAGTTCACCTTTCGCAGTAAGCGCTTTGAGTTTTACGTCATCTTTCCAATCAGAAAAATCGTGCTTCTTGGCAAGCCACTCCAGCACCAAACGTCCGGCATTGTGTCGGTTCTTTTCGTACAGTTCTCCCGGATTTCCTAAACCAACAATCGTAATCATGCTCGTATAATACATTATTTTAAATACTTATGGAACGGCAGTAATATCCTGTGGTTGGGGCTCACGGAGCGCGGCGGCGCGAGTGCGAGCCAAAAATTCAGCAGAATTTTATGGCGTACCCGAAAAAGCAGTGCACACACCTAGGTTTTATGAGGACACAAAATTAGACTTCTTGTCAATATATACTTTATAGTATAATTCGCACATGGAAATTGAAACTAAACAAGTCCGCGTAGAGGAGAAAGAATCGATCTGGGAACTTATTCGATTCGCTCTCATGATCCTTGTTATCGCGGTTGGTGTACGTGTTTACATCGCCCAACCTTTTGTGGTCTCAGGTTCATCAATGGTTCCAACGTTTCAAGACAAGAACTATTTGATTATCGATGAAATTTCATATCGATTCAAAGATCCTAATCGAGGTGATGTGGTCATCTTCCACCCACCCGGCCAGCCAAAAGGCATCTATTACATCAAACGTATCATCGGTCTCCCTGGTGATACAGTAACCATCAAAAACGATACCGTTTCAATTTCTAATGCGGCTCACCCAGAAGGCTTCACACTCACAGAGCCATATGTTAGTGCCCCAACCACAACAATCATTACAAAAACAGTCGGCCAAAATGAATATTTTGTAATGGGAGACAATCGTCCATTTAGTTCAGATTCACGATACTGGGGACTTCTTCCTCGAGAAAATATTGTCGGACGTGCACTTGTTAGACTCTTCCCACTCAAAGAAATCGGTATATTACCAGGCGCGTATGAATCATACGCAGATTAATTATTAGTTTTACACATCCTGTTTATGGAAAAAGCAAAAAAACCAGCATCAAAAGAAGTTCCGGGAGCACCAAAAGGCATGCGTGATATCATGGGAGAACAGTATTATGTCTTCCAGGGTTTCTTCGAAAAAGCTCAAGAAGTCGCTATGTACTACGGTTTCTCACCTATCGAAACACCGATGCTCGAACATGAATCAGTATTTACATCAGCAATTGGTGTTGGTACTGACATTGTCGACAAAGAAATGTACACCTTGAAAACAAAAGGTGGTGATCATCTCGCACTTCGTCCAGAACACACAGCTCCACTCATGCGTGCATATATTGAACACGGCATGCAAAATCAGCCACAGCCAGTGATGTTCTACCAGTACGGTCCATCATTCCGTCACGACAATCCACAAGCAGGACGTTTCCGTCAGTTCTACCAGTTTGACCTCGATGTACTTGGTAGTGAAAAAAGCATCAACGATGCTGTTGTTATCAAAACCGGTGTCACTATTCTTCAAGAAGCAGGTGCACAAGATTTGGTCATCGACATCAACTCAATTGGTGACAAAGAATGCCGTCAACAGTACATCAAAGAATTGGTTTCATACTACAAAAAACACGCAAGTGAACTTTCTGCTGTTGATCGTGAACGCTTGAAGACAAATCCACTTCGTATTCTCGATTCAAAAGATCCAAAAACAAAAGCATTGAACGAAGGTGCACCTGATGCTGTTTCGTTCCTCTGCCCTGCATGTAAAAAACACTTCAAAGAAGTTTTGGAATTCTTGAGTGAAATGGATATTCCATACAACATCAACAAAAATCTTGTTCGCGGTCTTTCATATTACACACGAACCGTGTTTGAAATTGTTGAACGCAAAGAAGATGGCAGTGAAATGACTATTGCTGCAGGTGGACGCTATGACTATCTCGGTAAACACATCGGAAGTAAAAAAGACATCCCTGCTGTTGGTATGTCTATCGGTGTTGATCGCGTAACAACTGCACCATGGTACAAGAAACTCACTCCACGCATCATGAAGAAACCAAAAATGTACTTCATCCAGCTTGGTACTGATGCAAAACTCAAGAGTCTCAACATCATCGAAATTCTCCGTAAGGCACACATGCCAATCGCGCAGACACTTTCAAAAGACAGTTTGAGTCAGCAGCTCGCTATCGCTGAAAAGCTTGGTGTTCCATACACACTTTTGTTTGGACAAAAAGAAGCCCTCGAAAATGCAGTTATCGTTCGCAATATGGCAACACGCTCACAGGAAACAGTTAAAATTCCTAAGTTGCTTGAATACTTGAAAGAGTTGAAATAATGTCACACGACAGTCTCGAAATCGTACAAAACGGACACCCTGTGTTGCGCAAAATTGCTCAACCAGTTCCTGTCAAAGAAATAACCTCCCCTAAAATCAAGGAGGTTATTCGTCGCATGAAAGAAGCACTCGCAACACAAGACGACGGTGTTGCAATTGCAGCGCCACAGATTGCTGAAGCATATCGCATCTTTGTTGTGTCAGGAAAAATTTTCGATGAACGTTTCAAACGCGGTAAAGGTATTCCTCGCGGAGACAAACCAACACATGATGATGTGGTGTTTATCAACCCAGAAATCACAAAACTTTCTTCAAAAACAAAGTGGCTCCAAGAAGGCTGCCTCTCTGTTCGACCAATTTACGGCGAAGTAAAACGATCACTCAACGCAACTGTCAAAGCATACGACGAACACGGTGTGAAATTTGAACGTGGTGGCGGTGGCTTGTTGGCGCACATTTTCCAACATGAAACAGACCACTTGGACGGTATTTTATTTATTGATAAGGCACGCGATCTTCATGAGAGTACTCAAGAAGAAGCTTTTACCGATGAGCACTAATCTTCGTATTGCATTTTGGGGCACACCGCCACTTACGATTACCCTGCTTGAAGCACTTCATGCTGCTGGCTATACACCAGTAGTGATTGTTACGGGCATGGATAAACCACAAGGACGTGGATTGGTTATGACTTCACCTGAACCAAAAGTTTGGGCCGAGCAACACGGCATTCCAGTATTGCAACCAGAAAAAATTGATGCGGCATTTCTCGAACAGCTTGCCGTATACAACATTGATTTGTCAGTGGTTGTTGCGTACGGAAAAATCTTGCCTGAAACAGCAATTAACTTCCCTCGCTATGGAACACTCAATGTTCACTACTCACTCTTGCCTCGATTTCGCGGTGCAACACCTGTTGAGTCAGCTATTCTCGCGGGAGATACAGAAACCGGTGTTTGCATACAACAAATGGTATACAAACTCGACGCTGGCGCAGTGCATGCACAAGAACGCGTAACCATCGGCACACATGAAACAGCTCCAGAACTTCGTGAACGACTCAATCAAATCGGCGCGCGATTACTCACAGAAACAATCACACGAATCGAACAGGGAACGGCATCTCCGCTTCCCCAAGACGAATCACTTGTTACCAAATGCGGCAAGATCGAAAAAGAAGATGGGCTGATTGATCCGAATGGTGATCCTGAAACAAACGACCGAAAATTCCGCGCATACTTCGGATGGCCAGGCGTCTACTTTTTCATCGAAAAAGGCGGCAAAAAAATACGCATCAAAATTACTGATGCGATTCTCGAACACAATGTCTGGAACATACGCAAAGTAGTTCCAGAAGGTAAAAAAGAAATGCCATACACTGTATGGCTCGAGCAACAATAAAAGGTGCCCCGTACGGGGCACCTTTTAGTTATTCAACTCGTGAAGTAAATGGATTTCGTTTTGAAAGTCCTTTGAGCATTTTTTTAACACTGCGTGCTCCGCGACGAATCAAAGAAATTTTGTGATCTTTGTCTTCGGTTATCTGACGAACGATTTCTTCGTGGGCTTCGTCGATTGCTGCATACATGTCTTCGGCTTCGGCTGCTGCATAGAATTTTTCTCCACTGATAATCATATCGAATTCTGCTCGATAGACGTCTCCCTGTTTGTGGTGGTTTGTTGAGCGTCCAACGTCAACGTAGATGCGTTCCATAGTTTCGCGTTTAACGTACTTTTCTACGATTGCTAGTTTTTTCTCAACATAGTCACGGATACTGTCAGTCAATTCGATATTGGTCGCTTTGATATTTGTCATAGTACATTACTCGTCTAATGCTTCTAATACATATAGTATACACCTTTTAGTCCGGAATGTTGATGGACAAAATCTTGCTCGGACTATGGTGTCCGCTGATAATTTTTACCACACCTAAAGAGACGCCAAAATGAGCTGCTACGAGCTCTCGAACGCGCATATTGGCAAGATTACGCTCAGCTGGTTCACGTACCGAAGCACTAAAAGAATCCTTTCCCAGAGCCTTAAAAAGCTCCTTTTTGACCCCAGCGGCGACCTTAACTTTGATATACATAGACCTTTGCATTTTAGCATCTTTTTTGCTACTATTTCTCGGTAGTTCCCTGATACACACGGAACGCCACACATTCCCCTGTAGCTCAATGGTAGAGCAATCGACTGTTAATCGATTGGTTGTAGGTTCGAATCCTACCGGGGGAGCCAGTTAGGACTGTCAGCCAGTTCTAGTACTAAATTAAACGGAGAAGCTATTGTAAAATATAGCTTTTTTCCGTTTACAGTTGGGTTCTGAAGTATGTAATTCAAAAACTGTCTTTTTCGTGCTGGTTCAGAACTATTATCAAAAATTGTTTTTGCTCTGCGTGCTACAGAAACAATAACTGCAACAGTATTTTGGTATTCGTAATCTGCTTTACTGTGTTCAGACATTTCAATTTCAAGTACTTGCATTTGGTCCTGTAGTTCTTGATGTTTCTTGTCATAAATGTCCTTAGTAACACACGACTTCCATGCTATACTATCCACATGCAAAAAATTGCAACAAAAATCTTTATCGGTGCATCTATCTTGTTTGGAGTAATCGGCATTCTTGTCGTTATTACCGCTTCAGGACCTGATACGCCTGATACATACGTAACTGAAGTTTTGATGAAATTACTCTTTGCGACTGTCTTCATCATTCTCCCTTCATTTGCACTCAGTCTTGCAGGTAAATATTTAAAGTAATCATATGCGCTCGGTTGCTTATTTAGCTGGCGGTTGTTTTTGGGGACTTGAAGAACTTTTTCGAACACAAAAAGGTGTTTTAGATATTACTGCTGGATATACTGGTGGAACAAATACCAACCCAACGTACGAAAACCATCCAGGACACGCGGAAGCACTCGAAATTGTCTATGACGACGAACAAACAGATTTCTGGCACTTACTTGATTTCTTTTTTCAAATACACAATCCAACAACACTCAACCAGCAAGGTAACGATCGCGGTGAGTCATATCGTTCAGCTATTTTTTATAGAAATGAAGAAGAAAAACACCAAGCTGAAAAATTCATAGCTATCGTTAATGCATCAAAGCGTTGGCCGAATCCTGTTGTCACAACACTTGAACCATTCAAGGCATTTTATCGAGCAGAAGAATACCACCAAGACTATCTACAGAAAAATCCAGGCGGCTATACCTGCCACGCCATCTATTTTGACAGTTATCTTTCGTAGTATTACCGATGCGGGCAACCAGCCCAGCAACACGGTCGACGCTTCCCTTTGCGAAGGTCGTCTTTCATACGAGTCATTCTCCGTGTACGTGTCTCGTGTTGTTTTGCTGATTCAATCCAACAAAGCCATTCATTACGCGCAAGAGGTGTGAGAGAATTCCACACAAGTGCAACTTGTGATTGCGTGCTCAAAAAAGTGCGCACATCTTGAGGAACTCGATGTGCAACACCTCCTAACAAAGATAGTTTCGTGGCTACCATAAAAATCTATATCTAACTAGTGTTGTGTTTTTATATAACCTTCCTTACGTAACATTTCATTTATCGATTGCAATGTTTTTGGACCAAAGATTCCTGAAGCAGGTGTAATATTATTCATTCGCTGATACAAACTGAGTGCTCGGAGTGTTCGTGAACCGAAGATTGGAATTTCAAAACCTTTTGATCCAGGACCAGTTGCTGCAACTGGGAAACCATGTGAGTTCAAGAAGCGCTGCAACTGTCGAACTTGTTCATCATATGAACCAAACGAGAGGAACTTGGTAAATTCATAGATAGCTTCACCTACTACTGATGATGGGCATTTTTTACCAGATACGGGTGAAAATGTTGCACTACCAGTACATCCAGCATATTCATTCTGCATTGTGTTGTTAAATACAGTAGGAGTAAACAGTGTTAGGTTACTTACGATACCACCACCTGTTTGCTGTCCGCCACCGCCGCCAGAAGGAGTATCAGTTTGACATGCACCAGTTGTAAAAAACTTGAGTGTTTCACCACCGTGTGTCAAATCAGCACCCTCAACGTTATTTTGAGCAATAGTGACATACACATACTCAGTCTCACACTCAAGGCTAGTCACTACTGCAGTATATGTACCCGCTCCAAATTCACCTGTTTCAATTATGTTATTCACATCTTCTTCTGCTGGTTCCCCTTCTCCTAACAAAGAAGCCTTGACGTATATGAATCCTCGAGCAATAATTGCTGTGGCTGAAGGATCGTCACCAATGTTAGTAATAGTACCAACAAGTGTTGCGGTTGTAGAACCAACATCAGTCGCATCTTCAGTTACAACTGTTGGGCGATTGTTATGTAAGTTGCTCGAACACGAAATTGTATAGTCGACGGGATCGAGAGTTGTTGTTCCATATGGGTTTTCAGCTGAAACAGTAAAGAAATACTGCTTACCACACTGAAGACCTCTGACTTGGAATGTTTGAATACCTACATTTACAGACGGATTACCATTGATCTCTTGGGTAGTTTCATTTGAATCACCTACTTGATGATACACTAGTGTCATTTTTATGACAGGATCAGTTCCAGAATCGAGCAAGTTAACACCAATATCAACGCCATCACCAGTATTACTGAAACTTTCAACCGCTAGCGTAGGTAAGCGGCAGTCGGCAGTAGTAAACTGGCCTTCGATACCGTAACTCTTATTACCAACTGAATCCATAACGATTGGACGATAGTTATAAGTTTGTCCACAGCGCAAATTTTTAATTTCTACAACAGAACTATGACCACCGTTACCTTGTGCGACAGAAAGCTCGACTGTTGTTGATCCATCAAAAGCTGTATCTGTTGAGTACTGAAATTCAGCTTGCACTGGATATGCTGGAGTACCGTCGTAATAGACAGTATACGGAATATATACAATCGCTCTTGAATCAGAAAATGCATCACCTGTGGTTATGTAACTACCACCTGTTGCAGCTGAAGCAGTAACAGTAATGTCATTTTGAACATTTATTTCTTGACGATATGCAGTTTTTAAACCATCAGACCAGCCATCAAAATGATAACCGAGATCTGGCACAGCAGTCACTGTTTCAGAATTACCACCCTGAATAACACTCTGCACTGTTGTACCTGTGATAGTGACGTGAGACCCTGCTGAGTAGGTCACCGTAAATCGTGGAGAGAGGTGGTACGTAAATGATACTGACGCATTTGAAGTACCGCCATCGTTAGTACCTCGGAAATACAGATCAGTTGGACCTTCTGCTACAGGCGGAGTAACATTGTTTTGCTCACAGTCAGTTGGTGTATATGATTCACCGTCATAACTATATTCACATGTTGTTGCACCTCCCCACATAACAGAGAAGTTGCTACCCCATTGATTTTCATATACATCAGCGCCCGCACTTGGGAAAACTGGTGTAATAACTGGGGCGTCAGATGCTTCTGTGTATGCTCGAGAAAGACCAAGCACTGCAGCGACAACAAGGACGCTCGTAATAAAGAAAGACGAGTGTTTAAATAGTTTCATACAAAGAGTATTCTAATATAAAAATTTCTGGTATACTATGTGCGTAACTTTTAATAGTATAAAACTGTACTTATGGCAAAACGACAAACTGGTTTGAGCGCATCAAAAATGGTAAAGCGCCCACACAAGACAAAGAAACGCCTTGCTACTAAAAAAGCAATGCTTGCTGCAAAAGCAACAAAGAAACGAGCATAATATGCTGACCACCGGATGGCGCCTACGGCGCCATCCGGTGGTTTCTTTTACAACAAATGCTATACTTCCCTGTATGTTCAAAAGCCTCTCACTCGACCAAAAGCGCATGCTCTTGATTTTGACGCTTATCAATCTTCTTAACTATCTTGACCGTCAAGTTCTTTTTCCGTTATTCGGACACATCAAAGCAGAATTTAACTTAACTGATTATCATTTAGGAATTCTTGCAACCGTCTTTATCGTGGTTCACTCACTTGCGGTATTTCCTCTCGGTGTACTCGCCGATCGCATCAGTCGCAAAACAATCATTGCACTCGGTGTCGCATTTTGGAGTTTCGCATCATTCGCTTCAGGTCTCGTGAATAGTTTCAAGGGGCTTTTAGGAATTCGTTCCCTTGTTGGTATTGGTGAAGCAAGCTACGCACCTGCGGCGGTTACCATGATTACCGACAACTTCCTTGACGAAATGAATTCTCGCATACAAGGTATTTTTAATATTGGCATGTTGATTGGTGGAACAACTGGCGCAATCTTGGGTGGGCTCGTTGCCTATTATTTTGATAACTGGCGTCTCGCATTTTTCATCGCTTCAATTCCAGGTTTTATTTTGGCGTACTTTGCATTAACCATGAAAGATCTCCGTGTTCATCACGAAGAGCCAAAACTTCCTTTTTCAGTACTTATTAAAAATCAGGCGTACCTCTGGATTATCGTTAGTGGAACACTCGTCTCATTTGCAAGTGGTGCGTTTATCACGTGGGGTGTTGAATTCATCAATCGCTACAAAGATTACAATCTCCGTGATGCTTCACTCGTACTTGGATTTGGAATGATGTTCGCAAGTGTAGTTGGTGTGTTGATTGGTTCATACGTAGCAGACCATCTTCATAAAAAATATGCCTGGGGACGAAGTGCCGTAGTTGCGGTGTCACTCATGATTTCAGCGCCACTCATGTACCTCGGTCTTGCTGATGGTGGCCAGTTTTCATTCCTCTTTTTCTTTATTACGGGTGCTATTTTCCTTTCAGTATATCTTGGGCCAGTCACTGCAGTGCTTCATGATATTGTTCCAAAACAATTCCGAGCAGGTGCGTTCGGTGCATATGTATTTTTCATTCACCTTGTTGGAGAAGCATTCGCTCCAGCAATTATCGGTAAAATTTCAGACTACTACGACCTCCGTGTAGGCCTTGAATTCGCTACGTTGTTTGTATTTCTTGCAGGGGTGTCATTTATCCCTGTTGCAGTCATTGTCTACAACTCATATCACAAACGCTACGCTATAGCACACTAAATTTGCTAACTGATCGAAAAAGTATGAAACACGTACTCCTTTTTCTGGTTGCGATACTGATGTTCGTAACACCCCTTTTGCAAAATTTGCAGTACCAGCAAGCCCTCGTGGTGCATTTGCTGATGTACTTACCGGCACAAAACTACTTCGTGAAAGCGGTATTACCCTACACGAAAGTAGCGCCAACATCGTGGAACCGAGACTGGGCTTAATGAAAACTGATAACGGGACTCGTGTGAGTTTTTTAACACTAAAAGGTGATACATTCTTTTTTGATGAAACAAGTATTTGGCTTGAACGTAATGGCCAAGCACTCGCATTGTATATGATTGAAACTAAACAAGGAGGTTACGAGGTAGATCCCGCAACATTGGTTTTCAAACCAACTCCATTTATTTCAAAAACAACAAAGCGGTACTCAATATACAAACACTAACCACAAAACGAATACATGGGTACCCGAAAAAGTACCTTAAGACCTACAATAACGCATTATAACCCGGCAACATCGTATGTTGTTGGCTTTTTATTTACATCCGTAGTTATGTACGAAGTGTTGCGACTGCACTGCCGACACGAAGTGCATTTAAAATAACAAACACATCGATAGCCTCTTGGAGTAACGCACCATACAATGGTGGAACATAACCGAGGAGCGCAAGACACATGAGAAATACACTCGCCCCCATTCCAAACCAGATCCCCTGTTTTGCAATGCCAAGTGTTGTTTGTGCGATGGCAACTACTTCACCGATACGTTTAATTGAGTTATGAAGCACGACCACATCAGCAACATCACTTGATGCGGTTTTACCATGTGCGCCAAGTGCGATACCGACGTCAGCTTTTGCGAGTGCCGGAGCGTCGTTTACACCGTCTCCAATCATGGCAACAGGATGATCAGATGCTGGTATATTTTGAATATATGCGAGCTTGTCTTCAGGTAAACAATCACCCTGGTATTCAGTAATACCAAGTTCTTGTGCAACAGATTGTGCACGAGGTGCTTTGTCACCGGTCAAAAGTACGATGCGATTGTTACCTTTTGCACGAAGTGTATCAAATAAATGCCGCGCATCACCACGAATACTATCAGCGAAAACAATAGCTCCAACAATAGATGACTCATCTGCAAGATACACAGGGATGCGGCCTTCATTAGTTATCTCGGTATGAAATGCAGTTACTTTAGCGTCAACTGTTTTTGTAAAGGCAGTCACAAATGAAAGTTTTCCGAAGGCATATCGTTTACCAGCAACATCACCTATCACACCATCACCAAATTGTTCAGAGAAATTCTGCGGATACATCAATTTTGTATGATTCTTTTCAGCGTACGATGTGAGCGCACGAGCAAGCACGTGTGTCGAAAGCTGGTCGAGCGACGCAGCAGTCGCAAGCACTACATCCTCTCCAATATCGAATGCCTCAATACGCTCAACAGTTGGTGTACCAATAGTAACTGTACCCGTCTTATCAAACACAAATGTTTTAACTCGAGCAAGTGTTTCAAGTGAACCCCCGTCTTTAATGATGACACCACGATGTGCAGATTTACTCATACCTGAAATAATAGCGATCGGTGTTGCAAGAATAAGTGGACACGGTGTCGCAACAACAAGTACCGCAATAACACGCACAGGATCTTTAAAGAAAATCCATGCAAGAACACCGAAGACAGCCGTAATGATAGTGAAATAAACACTGTACCGGTCAGCCAAACGTACGAGCGGCGCTTTTGATTCTTCGGCTTCACGAACGATGCGCACAATCTGTTCATATTTTGTTTCGTGTGCAGGTTTTTGAACTTGTACGATCAGCACACCGGCTTTGTTTTCAGTACCAGCATACACAAGACTACCTTGCTGCTTTTCAACAGGGAGACTTTCACCGGTAAGTGTCGCTTCGTCAACGAAACTTGTACCATCAATGACCGATCCATCAACCGGTACAATTTCACCCGGTTTAACAATAACCACCATTCCGATAGTAACAGACTCAACGCGGATATCCTGAACTTTATCGCCCTGACGAACGTGGGCGATTTCAGGCGCGCGCGAAAGGAGCGCTGTTAGCTCCTTTCGCGCGCGCTGCATTGCATATCGTTCAAGCAATTGCCCACCAGAAAGCATGAGTAAAATAACGACACCCGGAAGATATTCACCGACTATCAACGTACCTAAAAGCGCAACCCCCGCAATCAAATCAACACCGAAATGCCCACGCACAATATCTTTGACCATAGTAATCCAAAGCGGCAACATTCCGACAAGTAACACATATTTAAGTATAAACCGCGCACTTTCTTGTGAACCTGAAAAATACAATAACGCACTCACAAGCAAGGCCACAATTGCCAAAAGAGCAACTAGACCATCAGTTGAACGTAATTCTTTAATAAATGATTGCATATAGTTTTATGAACGCGCACCTTGCCAGCGATCTAAAATAATCGCTCCAGCAACAGCTGCATTTAATGATTCTGCTTTTCCAAAGCGTGGAATAGTAACACGATCAGTCACCTTGCGACCAACATTATTACTAATACCATGCGATTCACTACCAACAACTAAAATTCCAGACTGCGGAAATGTGTACGTATGCACCGAAGTTCCATCGAGAAATGCGCCGAGAACAGGAACTTTTGCACGAGCAAGAAAATCTTCAAGGTTTGTATATACACCAGTAACTCGAGTAAATGAACCCATTGTTGCACTAATAACTTTCGGATTATACCAATCAACACAGTTTGAAGAACAGACAATCTGAGTAATACCATACCAATCAGCAATACGAATCAGCGTACCGAGGTTACCAGGATCACGAATATCATCAAGCGCAAGAATCACACCTTCGAGACGGATAGTTTCTGGAGATTTCTGAAAAGCAATCGCGAGTGCATCATGATTGTGCTCAAGCGTACCCAATGCATCAAGTTCTGACGCATCAACTGTAAAGACACGCCCGTGGTGTCGTTCGAGTAATTTTGCATGCGCTTTTTTAAATTCAGGAGTTACGTAGACAGCCTCGATTTGAAATGAACTTTCAAGTAATTCAAGGACGTTTTTACCACCTTCAATCAAAAATTTCTTTGTTGCCTGGCGGTGTTTCTTCTGGTGGAGAGATTTAATAAGTTTTGCAGCAATATGGCTTGTCATATCACTATAGTAGCATATTTGTACTACTTCGAGGAAACCATCAATCGGCGGAGCTTATAAAAAACAACCGGGAGCATATAGAACGGCACAACATTGCTCATGTCACGAATCATGCCAATATCCCCTGTAATACCTTCAATAAATCCGTGTTTATGTATTTTGTAAGGATTCTCAACATCCGGCCAATCAATAACTGTAATTGGCAACTTATGCTCAATCACCAACATATTTATAAATGTTTCAAAGCCAAAACGAGGCATGCAGCGAATGGTATCGAGATGCTGTTCAATCAAACTACGATGAAATACTCGCTCCCCTGAAATGTAATCAATCCCGAGTTTACGATCAATCCACGGACTATTTTTTCGCATACTCATCGTCATCGCAACTTTCCCAGATAGAACTGGTTCAATCAGCCATGTTACATGATCTTCAGTTAATTGTGTTAAGTCAGCATCAAGCAATACAAGTAACTCTCCTTGGGCTTCCGAAATACCAGCAACAAGCGCAGCAGATTTACCTCCATTTTGAGAGAGACGGAGCAATCGCACACGAGGAAAAGCCGCAACAACAGTTTGTGTTTCTAGCCAATCAGACGAACCATCGTCAATAACAATAATTTCATTGATGAGGTGATGGTTGGCGACAGCCATAAGTACAGTAGCAATGCGTTTACTTTCATTAAACGCCGGAATGATACAAGAAACATGCATATGCTGTATTGTAGCGAATATTTCTGTATAATAACAACCGTATGGATCCACACCTCGAGGCCATCTCCACTTTCATCATTAATTATGGCTATTGGATCATCTTGCCGATTGCCATTATTGAAGGACCGATTATTACCGTCATTGCTGGCTTTCTCGCATCACAAGGATACTTTAATATTGCTGTGGTTTATTTTGTAACCGTACTTGGCGATTTGCTTGGTGACCTCATGTACTACGCGATTGGTAGATTCGGACACCGCATTGCTAGAAGTCGCATTGGGCGCTTTTTGGGTGTTAAAGATAATCACTTAAGCGACCTCAAATCTCACTTCGACTACCACAGCGGCAAAACACTTCTGCTTGGTAAGTTGACTCACTCACTCGGCATGGTAATTCTCACAAGTGCAGGTATGGCACGGATGTCAGTTGGAACTTTTTTGTGGTATAACCTAATAGGTTCAATTCCAAAAACACTCGTGCTTGTGCTCATCGGCTACTACACAGGACACGCGCTTGCACAGATTAATTCAACAATGGATAACATTTTTCTCGTCGTCGGTATTGTTTTTACCATTGGAATTGGATCATACATCGCATTTAGATATTTTTCAAAAAAGAAATCACAATGAACCAAGACACTCAAGTACTTATTTTTGGCGTTTTTGATACCCTGCATGATGGTCATCGATTTTTCATAGAGCAAGCACAAACCTATGGCAACAAACTGATTATTTCAGTTGCCCAAGACAGCTCAGTACTTCACTACAAAAAACGTGCGCCCGTGCAAACACAAGACGAGCGTATGCGAGCACTTCGTGAAGCCTACCCAGAAGCGCTCGTGGTACCTGGCGATAACGAGCAAAATACATGGAGTGCTATTCACATGTATCATCCTCAGATTATCGCGCTCGGCTATGATCAGCATGCACTTCGCGAGCGTTTACTTGAAATCAAAGATTCATTTGAATATCCGTACACCGTTGTTACTGTCGACGATCATCGCGGCCACGAACTTCACTCAAGTCTCCTCCGAGACCAAGGATAATGTGGTATACTCCCCCATATGAAAATACACCGGTTTATTGCACCTCTTGAGGTCGTAGACGATACACTTACTATCCGAGATACAGAATTAGTACACCAAATCAATCGTGTGCTTAAACTTCGCGTGGGAGAACACGTAGTGTTCGGTGATGGAACAGGGACTGAAGTACTCACAACACTCACGACCGTCAGCAAATCACTCGTGGAAGCGCACGTATTGGAACGACAAAAGAACACCAACGAACCCGAAAAAGCAGTAACACTCTATCTCGCTATTTTAAAGAAAGACAATTTTGAGCTCGCAATTCAAAAAGCGGTAGAAATTGGTGTTTCGACTATTGTTCCCGTGATTACCGATCGAACTGTTAAAACGGGTATCAATACTGAACGCATTACAACAATCATCAAAGAAGCAGCTGAACAGTCTGGCCGAGGAAAACTTCCAGAACTTCGGGAGGCTATATCATTCCAAGAAGCACTAGCTGAAGCACGTCAGGGTCAGGATGCAAGTATTTTCTTTGATCTTGGTGGCGAACCACTCACCTCAGAGCTCAGCAGCCGAGCAACAAGTCTATTCATCGGACCAGAGGGCGGTTTTAGTGAAGATGAAACAGCGCAAGCCACAGAAGCCGGCCTCACCCCAACGAGTCTCGGGTCACTCACACTACGCGGCGAAACAGCAGCGATCGTGGGAAGTTACAGAGTTGTGCACGGAATTTAAAAAGAAAAAGTAATACAAAAGCCCGGCGCCTACGGCGCCGGGCTTTTTTAGTTACTTACGAAGTCGCAAGTGCGAGTTCCTGAGCATTATCAATCTTATAATCCTTGATCGACTGCATTACATAACGGATATCCGTTGAATATGATTGCTTGATGTGCGGAGGGTTATAGATATTGATAATCTGTTGAAGCGTCTTGTCTTTGTAGTATTTGGCTGTCGCTGGGTTATTACCACCCAAGTTCCAACCAACCTTAGCAATAGCTTCTTCAACTGATTCGAAGCGAATAGTACCTGATCCCCAACCAAAACAATTATTAGTTGATTTGATGTAGAACTTACAACCTGTTGATTCGATCATACTGATCGCACCAAGGAGTGTCCAATCGAGACCGTTCTTTTCCGCTTCATAGACAAGCTCTTCGGCATAGTCTGCCATTGGGAGATTCTTGTCCGCAAAGTATGCACGCATCTTTGCTACCTTTTCATCGTGGACTTTCTGTTGGTTATCAGAAGCCTCGACGAGAAGGGGCCTAATTTCAGGGGTAGTTAATACTGCTGCAGTGGGAAGCTTGTCTGCACCAACTGATGGTGTGATCAAGTTCGCCGCGAAAATAGGAAACAAGGCGAATGACTGCAGAGAACGAAGTACGTTGTTTTGACTCATAATTGTGGCAGTTATGCTCTGCCAAACTCATTGAACCGAAACTGTGTTTGGAAACCAGCCTGCTTTCGGCTGCCCTAAACAAAAAAACATCGTTTATATAAGGTTGCCCATATATCACGATGTTACCCCTATATAGTAGCATATCCTGCTAAAAAAGTCAATAGTTATACCATCATTTTTGACCCTGTCAAACGCAAAAAACTCTTATTTTATAAGGGTTTTTTTATGATTGAGATTTGACAAATTTGTCAAAAATATGTCCTATTCATGAACGTCTGAGCTCGTGATTGTGTGCTTGTCATCGAACACTACCCTTCCTTCGAACTTTTTACCCGCCAGATAGAGCGGATACCATAAAGGATCACTCGGCCACACTCAAGCTTTTCATAGCTAAAAGAATTTTCTTCCCATCCCGAATGAGACACAGATTGGTAATGACGGTCAGTTTAGTTTGTTCCATACTCCAAGTGTACTATACATATACTGTACACACTATAAATACCAATACTACACATACTATATATCTATATATTCGACACTTCTGGATTTACTTTAGTTAACTAAAGTAAATCCAGAAGTAGCAAAACGCAGCATCCCCGACCTTTTGGGAATGCTGCGTTTTTGCCTTATTTATTTATTTATGAGCTTCTGGTGCTCTTCGGTGTTTTTGAGTCCACAATTTTTGTATTTTTTGCCAGATCCGCAGATACATGGATCGTTGCGGCCAACCTTAGGTTCATTTCGAACTTCTACTGCCTGTGCTGGTGTACCCTCATCGCTTGGCATGCCAAACTGATCAACTTTTTCGTGACTTGCAGTCACTTTCATTTCTCGTGGCTGTTCTTGCGGTGCAGTGTCGACTTCGGTATTCATAGTCTTGATCAAATTGTATACCTGCTCACGGAACGAAGCTTCCATTTCTCGGAAGAGACGGAGACCTTCTTTCTTGTACTCAACGAGTGGCTCTCGCTGACCGTATGCACGGAGATTAACTGATGAACGAAGGTATTCCATAGTTTCCAAATGTTCAACCCAAAGAATATCAGTTACATAGAGAACAACACGTCGAACTGCTTCGTAAAATGGTTCATCCCCTACAAGTTTCTTGCGTTCACTAACAAGTTCTGGCAAATCTGAGTATTCAGTTGCGAGCTCACCCAAAAATGACTCGATTTTCTCACGATCTGAGAACAACATCGCACGACGACGTTCATAAATCGTCTTTCGCTGGTGGTTCATCACGTTATCGTATTCAAGTGTCTGCTTACGAGCATCAAAGTTAAAGCCTTCAATTTTAGTCTGCGCTGATTCGATTGCGCGAGAAATGAGTTTGTTTTCGATTGGCTGATCTTCTGGGATACCGAAACGACCCATCATGCTTTTCATACTATCAGAACCGAAAATACGCATGAGGTCGTCCTCAAGGGAAACATAAAACTGAGTTTCACCTGGATCGCCTTGTCGTCCTGCACGTCCTCGGAGCTGGTTGTCGATACGACGAGCTTCGTGACGTTCTGTACCGATAACATAGAGACCCCCAAGTGCGCGAACTTGTTCAGCCTGAATAGGTTCAACATCAACGCCACCGAGTTTGATATCCACGCCACGACCCGCCATGTTTGTTGCAACAACCACACTACCAACCTTACCGGCTTCAGCAATAATCTGACCTTCTTTTTCGTGGTTTTTCGCATTCAATACTGTATGACGAACACCTTCACTTGAAAGGTACGCTGAGAGGAGTTCGTTTTTCTCAATAGAAACAGTACCAATCAAGACTGGCTGACCTTTATCCTGCAATTCCTTTACTCGCTGAGCGATTGCGCGGAACTTACCTTTTTCTGTCTGGAATACGAGGTCGTTGTGATCAATACGAGCAATGTCTCGGTGTGTTGGAATACTTACTACATCCAAACCGTACACTTTGAAAAATTCTTCTTTTGAAGTTTCCGCTGTACCAGTCATACCGCTAAGCTTTTTGTAGAAACGGAAGTAGTTCTGGAATGTAATCGAAGCAACTGCACGTGTTTCGCGCTGGATTTTTACTCCTTCTTTAGCTTCAATTGCTTGGTGAAGACCTTCTGACCATCGGCGACCCGGCTGGAGACGTCCTGTAAATGAGTCAACGATAACAATTTCATCACCTGAAACAACGTAGTCTTTATCTTTGTGGTAAAGCGCATGTGCACGAACAGCTGTCTCGAGATGGTGCACATATTTGATACCTTTTTCAGTATAAATGTTTTCAATACCCAAAAGACTTTCGGCTTTGGTAATACCAATATCAGTAAGCTGGATAGCTCGCTGTTTTTCATCAATACTAAAATCTGCTCCCTGCTCAAGCTTGCGCGCAATATCAGCAAACTGAACATATAATGAATCAGATTCAGTTGATTCTGAAGAAATAATCAACGGTGTTCGCGCTTCATCAATCAAGATAGAGTCAATTTCGTCAACAATTGCAAATGCATGACCACGCTGTGAAAGCTGATCTTTTGTCTGCGCGAGATTGTCACGGAGATAGTCAAAACCGTATTCGTTGTTTGTACCGTACGTAATATCAGTAGCATACGCTTCACGTCGAGTTGCTGGACGAAGATAGTCATACTGCACACGATACAATGCAGCTTCAGTTTCATCTTCAGGGCTCACGTGTGATGGATCAAAAACGTATGAAGTATTGAGTGAATTGATAACACCAACAGAAAGTCCGAGAAATGCGTACACACGTCCCATCCATGCTGCGTCGCGGCGAGCAAGGTAGTCGTTCACAGTGATCACGTGTACACCTTGTCCTGAAAGTGCATTCAAGTATGCCGGAAGTGTTGCAACTAATGTTTTACCTTCACCAGTACGCATTTCAGCAATGCGGCCTTGATGGAGTGTAATACCACCGATGAGCTGTACATCATAATGACGTTGACCAAGTGCGCGTTTTGCAGCTTCACGAACCAACGCAAAAGCTTCAGGTAACAACTGATCGAGTGTTTCCCCTTTCTGGTAACGTTCTTGTAATTGTTTTGTTTTTTCTGGAAAATCAGCGTCGGCTAACTGAGCAACTTCAGCCTCAAGACTGTTAATTTTAGTAACGAGCGGCTTGATTGAAGCAACATACCGAGTACTTGCATCTCCGAATAGTGTAGAAAATAAAGACATAATAGTACGTTTGGCCCGAGGGCGTTACGTCTGAGTAGTATAGCATAAAATGCAAAAAACCGCCTCGTGAGAGAACGGTTTGTTGCAAGTGAGAACAAGAAGTATTAAGCGCGCTTCTTAGCTGCTGTTTTCTTCTTTGCTGCAGGCTTTTTCTTAGCTGCTGCTTTTTTTGCAGGCTTTTTCTTAGCTGCTGCTTTCTTTTTTGCTGCCATATGAGTTATGAAAGATAACTGATAAGTGTACGGAGAGTGCGACCTCAAAAAAATAAAAAATATTTTTGAATCACTCAACGTAACTTACGTACATTATCTCGCATCTTAAACATGCAAGCAATATTTTTCTCGGAAAATTGTGGAAAACTTTTTTATTTTTAAAAAATTTTTTCTAAAAAAAATTTGAGTGTGCGTTTTGTTTTTATAATGTACTAGTATGATAGTACATCTGTAATGCTACATCTTGAAACTTTGAGGAAAAGCAGCGCTCCGGATGTTATCTGCTGCGCTGCACCGGAAAAGTTGAAAGATGTAGCACTGCAGGTGTACTGTTATAAGTATTTTTGTAAAAACAAAAAGACGCGCATGCGCGTCTTTTTGTTTGCCCTGTATTCTGCACATGAAGTCAGCGGGTGCAAAACTCCAACACAAATGCCTATGTGAGTGCAGCCGCTGAATCCAGGTGCCGAATGTCAGCGGGTACATCTAGTATAGCAGTAGTGCCCCACAAACACAAAACCCCCTTCCGGGGGTTTTGCGAGGCATTTGTTTTCTGATAACAGTTTGGAACTTTATCTCACGCTTAGTATTATAGCAATTATATAGAACCTGTCAAATCAACTATCCTTTCGGCTGGAATCCCCCACCAGAACGATATTCTGTTTTAGTTTCTGTTTGTGCAACTGAGCCGACACTATGACTATGTCCTTTGTGAATATGTTCCATTTCAACTTCAAGTTTATTCAAAACTTTACGCATGTGTTTCAATTCATCTTCTTCGCGAATCACTTCTTCTTGTGCATGATCAACAAACTTTTTCTCTCGCTTCAATCCAGACATGATAATCGCATCACCGACAAAGAATGAAACAAACAAACCGGAGCCGAGTAGTACGAGCGTTGTGGTTACGAGTGTCACTGGTGGTGAAAAAAGAAATCCGAACCATCCACCATACGCTTCAAACATATCTGCTATGTGCCAAATCGCGCGCCAGAGCATCACAATCGCCGCACCTGCAATGAATGCGTAGAGTTTTGGGCGTCGTGAAAGCCATGCGCGAATGCGATCTTCGAGCTTATCAAACAATGAATAGATTTTTGTTTTATATAGAGTATGCAGTGACATACCTCTAGTATACCAAAACTCAAAAAGTATTTCAGACACAAAGAAAAAGAGCGTCCGACTGGTATGCCGAACGCCCTCTGGTTGTAGTGAGAGCAATTATTGCTTCACTATTTTTTTAGTTAAACCGGTTGAGGTTTTCATAATGTAAACCCCGGCCGGTAGTTGTTGTAAACTTAATTGATTCTCACCTTTCAGTAAGTGGCCCCTCTGTACTTCCTGGCCCATTAATGTAGCTACAATATAGTCAGCTTGTAAGCCAACGTTTATCGTAATCACATCAGTGCATGGATTTGGAAACGCAGTAAGTACTGCACCTTCTTCGCGTGTTGCTTCGGTATCGTTAATACCAGTACAAAACACCACTTTCGTGCGTAACGTATTGGAAACGTTTGCATTTGGGTTGATGATTGTAACGTCAACAGAATCGTACGTATGAGCATCCCAGATACGAGCTTGTACCTGACCTGAACTTAACCAGGTTACAGTACCAACATCGTTTAGTTGTCCATCGTAATAATTCACGCTGAAGGTTGCACCTTGTGCAAAGTTTACACCGTTAACAGTCAGAGGTGTCCAACCATTACCAGTAAAACATACTTGTGCGGGGATAGAGGTTAATGTTGCGGCAGTACCGGTAGTACCAGTAGCATCAGTAGTAATTACAATCGTTTGTAACAGTGATAAGTTACCAGCATCATCCTTGGCTTGAAGGCCAAGGGTATACGTTGTATTAGCAGTTAAGCCAGTAAACGAATATGACGATTGTGAACTTAGTAAAGTTGCAACAACAGTACCATTCTTTTGCAGAAGAAACTGTGTAACACCTACGTTATCACTTGCGGTAAATACAACATCAGCTGTTGTGCTTGTAACACTCACGGTATCAAACATTGTAACGGTAGGTTTTGTTGTGTCACCCACAACCACTAAGCCGTACGGTATGCGTACACCATCAACGTAACCACCACCAGATGAGTAACCGTACACTTTATAACCAAAGATATCTGATGAAGATATTGTAAAGTCATAAAAGAACTGGCCTACACCTTGGGTGAAAGTTTGCAGCGGACTTGCGTCCAGTGCAACGTTGAAGTTGATATCAGTACCAAGCGCGCGCATAGCTCCAACTTGGGCAGTTTGCCCTGATGGAACCGTAACAGTGCCATATACACGAACTTTACCAGACACAGTTTTCACCGAGTCGGTAGTTACTTTAAAAGTGTATACGGTTGCAGCTGTGGTAATCTTGGTTTTTACACCAACAGCACCTCCCACAATTTCAAACCATACGTGATAGTCCGTTGACGCAGTCAACGGAGAGAATGTTGCATACACCGGCATTGCGATACCGGTACCAGTAATTGTTTGATCAATATGATACAAACTGCTCTGGTTGAAGTACGCGATGTGTGCACGCACGGTTACAGTACTGTTACAAATCACTTGGGCACGAGCTGTTATGCTCGTATCAGTTACACCAAAGCTATCAACTGCGCTTACCCACTGAGCATTGCTCGGTAGTACCTTAAACCATCTTTTTTCTGTAGTATCGCTACCGACAGTAGTTTTGATGATTAATTTAAAGCTGGCAATATAGTTAGCTGGATAACCGGTTGGATTCCACGATGCAATCCCGCTATCAACAACACTAATAGTGGTGTTTTGTAGTGATGGGTTTGCTAATGTAGTATCGCCAAGTGATAGCAACACCTTTACCTGCGCAGGGTTGTCATACCCTGTGTTGTAGTTAAAAGTTACAGCGGCACCGTTAGTTGTTGAAGTTACAGTGTTTGTTGTAATTTCAGGGTCAACCTTTACAGGTGTAATTGTTACCGGCATCGGCACTGTAAAGTGCGATGTAGTATCACCAGTACTTTGGTATTCCCATTTGGTTACATAGGTACCAATAAAGGTCATCGGCACCGAGTCAAATAGGTGTAGCGTTTTTGTAACAGTGTCGGTGTTGTGGTATGTACTCCACGCTACCCCCTGTGAAAGTGGGTTAAACGTAGGATTGAAACCCCAGATGTTTCTGAAGGAAACACTGGAATCAGCCGGCACAGTTACCGTTGCCTTAGTGTAATATTTCATCTGGCCACCGTAAGCGGTGTCCTGAGTCATAGTTACACTTTGTGCAGTAACGTTGTTAGAAAAAATGGTTAACATTGTTGCGCAAAGCGCGGTCGCGAAGGTAAGAATCTTTTTCATCTTCTTTTTTGTTTGTTTTGGTTAAATAATCGAGATTTCTAACTCCAAGCACGGGCGAAGCACTCGCCGGACTGATCAACTGGCTCGTTGAGACAGAAATCTCGATTTAACCTTTGTTAAAGAATATTAGCGCTATTATATCATTTTATTGACTATCTGTCAATATGATGTTTCTTATGCTACTTACCTACTAAGACGGACGGATGGCGGGCGTATTACAAAAAGGATACAAGGTGGTGGTATGGAAATACGATGGGTATACAAAGAGAAAAGCGGCGCCGAAGGCGCCGCTTTTCATATGTTGTCTCGTATCCGTAAGCCGAATTCTGTTTTAGATGATCATTTATCTAGGCCCGCCCTTACGGGCGGGCTCAAGCGATTCTTCCCCTGACACCGAAGCATCACGGGACACGATCTTGCACACAGGTAAGGATTTTGCCGTTTCACCCTTATTTTTCAATAAGATTACTCCCGAAGGAGCCCTAGCCTTTCGGCATTGGCGTCACTGCTCGCACCTCTTGGATTGCTCCAGATGGGGGTTACCCACTACCCGCCCCTTGTAAAACAAAGGTATGTGTTCGGACTTTCCTCACCAAACCCGAAGGTCTAGCGCGATCATCCAATACGGGACAGGACGAGTATAACATTGTAAGGCTTTCTTGGCTAGACCGTCTTTATTGATATACGTCAAGACCTATCTTGACAATTATATTTAATGTGATACAATATACACCATGCAAACATTGAAGAGCTTATTTTCATATAGTCGAGCAAAAGTAGCCCTCGGGCTCGTTGCAGCATTGTCATTCCTCGTTATTTCAGGAAGTGTACTTGCTGCTGCACCTCAAGTAAACACCCTTCCCGGAACAGCAACTGCAACAAGTATTACCCTCTCAGGTACCTATAGTGGCAACGCAAATACTATTCAAGTACGTTTTGAATGGGGTACTACTCCAAACCTTGGTACATTTACTTCATACCAAAACTTCTCAAGTACAAACGGTACATTCTCAGAAACACTTACGGGTTTGAACTCAGGTACTACGTATTACTTCCGTGCTGAAGGTATCAACAGTGATGGTCCAGCATGGGGCAGTATTCTCAACAAGACAACTGTAGGTTACAACCTCGCACAAGTACAGACGACATCATACACAAACCTTACAGCAACAAGTGTAAGTGCGGGATACTGGTACAACACAGACACTGCAGGTACAGTCGCTATCCAGTACGCAAACAACAGTCAGATGATTGGCGCATACACAAGTCCAAGTACTTCAATTGGCGCTGGTAGTGCTGGTGGTTCAATCGCTCTCACTAACCTTAGTCCAAACACAACATACTGGTACAAAGCAATCGTTACAAACAGTGCTGGTACAGCAACAGCTGGAACAGCCGTTTCATTTACGACACCAGCAAATGGCGGCGGTAACAACACAAACAACTGTGTCATTACTTCATTCGCACCAAACGCAACATTGATTGCATCAGGTGGTACAGTCGTCCTTAACTGGTCAACAACAAACTGTACTTCAGTAAACGTCACTGGTGGCGGCATCTCAAGTACTAACGTATCTGGATCAGTTACGAGTGGAACATTGTACGGAACAACAACATTTACGCTCACTGCAACAGGATCAAATGGAACTATTTCTCAGACAGCAACAGTTACGGTAAACAACGGTGGTGGTAACAATGGTAGTGCGTGTGTTATTAACCAATTCTCTGCATCACCAGCAACAATCTCTGCTGGAGGAACTGCAACTCTCTACTGGTCAACAACAAACTGTTCATACGTTGTCATCAGTGGCCCAGGTATTAGTGGTACATACTACAGTACTTCAAACTCAGTTACGACAAGTGCACTCTACTCATCAGGATCATACTCACTTACAGGATATGCTACTGACGGTACAGCAACATCAGCTTCATCATACGTAAACGTTTCAAACAACAACGGCGGTGGCTGGAATGGTTGGCCATGGAACTGGGGTAACAACAACCAGTGTGTCATTACTAACTTCTACGCTTCCCCTTCACAGGTACAAGCAGGTGGTACAACAACATTGTACTGGAATACTCAGAACTGTAGTTCAGTAACATGGACAAGTCCGGTAAACCAGAACACGATGTACAACCAACTTCCAACAAGTGGTTCATCAACTATCGCACCAACTTCAAGTGGCACATTCACATTGAACGCATGGGGTGCAAACGGCAGTACACAGGCGACGACATACATCCAAGTCACTACAATAAACACAGTAACAACATACGCATGTAATGATGGTATTGATAACGATGGTGACGGACGCGTAGATAGTGCTGACCCAGGTTGTGCTTCATCAACAGATACGAGTGAATACAATGTTGTCGCTAGCACAAACGGTGGCGGTACAACAGTGATACAAAATGGTACGGCTTCAAATGGTGTGCTTGGATTCTCAAGTACAGTAACGAGTGGTTCTAGCTACGGTAACAACCTCGCTGGTCTCGCACTCTGGGGTGGTTCATTCTTCCCTACAACATTTGTTGGCTTCCTTATCCTTATCTTGATCATCTTGGCTATCGTTTTGATCGCTAAAAAGCTCACTAAAAACAACCATAGTGTTCATGATTCTGGACACAGTGATGCCCACGGACATCACTAATAGGCTCGAAACTAACCAAAAGACCCTTATATCCTAAGGGTCTTTTGTGTTTATGAGGGTATTGACAAAATTAATATAATATGATACTATATAGGTATGAGTATGAAATATATGAAACAAATCAATATGGTTATGGCAATCGCCTTTGTCTTAGGTGGCATGGTAGTTGCTTCACAGGCACAGGCTGCGTACATCATTCCGAGCCCTGGTATTCCTGAAAATCAGTTGTATCTCTACCCGGGTTACGTTGGTCCAATTATCTCAAACCCAGGTGTTGCAGCAGGACCAACTCCAACTCCAATCATCCCAAGTCTCTACCCTACGTACACACCTGCTCCAACTCCAGTAGTTAACCAGCAGCAGCCAGTAGCATCACAGCCAACTGTAGTCTACACACAGCCAACAGTTATCTACCAGCCAGCTCCAACAACACAGACAAACACACAGACAACTCAGTCATCAACAAATCAGGTTAACAGTACTATCTTCCACGCTCCAGCTGTAAACGGTATTACATCAACAGCAAAAACAGTTGACGTAGTAGCGAACTCAAACGTACCAAGTGTCTGTGCTGGTGATACAGTAAACTACACACTTACCTACGCAAACACAACAGGTGCAACAATCAGTAACGCGGTTCTCATCGTAACCATGCCAGCTGAAGTTGACTATACAAGTTCAACAGCACAGGCAAACTACAATGATCGTAATCGTACAGTAACACTTTTTGTTGGTACACTTGAAAAAGGCCAGTCAGGTATCGTCTACATGCAAGGTACTGCAAATCGTTTTGCAAACGGAACACAGACAATAACAACTCGCGTTGACTTTACATTTGTTAAATCAAACGGCGCGACAGCGACAACAACAAACTACATCATCCATTCAGGTACAAGTTGTGCAAACGGTCTCGGTGCTAACGTGCTCGGTGCAGGATTCCTTCCAACATCATTTGGTGGATGGCTCATCCTCGCAGTTCTCTTGTGTGCAATTATCTTCATAGTTCGAAAATTCTTCGGTGAAAAAGGTGGTCATGGACACGCTCACGGCGGACACATGAAACACGCAAGTCACTAAGTAAACTAAAAACAGCCGCTCGGGCGTAGCCCGAGCGGCTGTTTTTTTTATGTGTCAGAGATTACTCTGATTACTCTACTTGATGTGAACCAATATCAATAAAAACGGTATCACCTACTCCGAGCTTATGTTCGTCGGAAAATCCAGCAACAACTTCAAGCACGTAGCGAGCTGGTGTTGGTGGAGCAAACTCTTCGGGAAATGATTCAGGTGTTGCGTTTTTCTTGATGTAAACAATATGCTTAGTATCGTCGAGCCATATCATATCGATGGGATACTTCATCTCTTTCATCCAAAATGAATAGAGTCCTGACTCTTCAAAAATGAAAAGCATTGCTTCATTCGGTAATAAACGTTCCGTTCCTGAGAGGCCTCGCGTGCGGAGCACTGCTGTATCGGCAACACGCGCAGTGAGCGATGTTGTTCCGATCATTACTGCTGCAGTTCGGTATGACACTGGTTTCTGTTCACTAGACTGGTCGTGCGTGTGTGATTCAAAGTACACACGACCAACAATTGTGACAACAAAGAGTCCAAGTACGAGCGCAAACGAAAGTATTGTCTTGGTGCGTGGCGCGAGCTGCATATTAACCACTCAAACCGTTGCCTGAAGTGCCTGTTGGGCCTGTTGTTGTGCCTGTATTAGTTGTACCACCAATACCACTCACGTTAACTGAACCAGCTGAAGGAACTGTACCGATGTACGCTGTAGCATAGGTAAGATTATTTCCCCACACATTGACTGGGTACTGATTGGTAAGGCCAGCTGAAGAAGTTGCTACAACATTCGCGAGACCGAGTGAGATTGTGCCTGTTGCACTTGTTGGAGTTTTTGCCTTGAGTGCGATTTTTGTATATGTACCTGCGTTCATAACGATTGGAGTAGTCAGTGTAAATGTTCCACCGTTAAATGAACCTGCGAGTGCTGACGCGCTACCATTGAGGTAGACAGCGTAGTTAGTGAGTGCTGGAGAAAGTGTTGTTGGATTTGTTGCAAATGTGAGAGATTTCAAACTTGCATCACAATCAGTACCGATTTTGATTCCAAGCAATGGAACATTTGATTGGTTAACACTGATGTAACCTGAAGGAGATGCATCAAGTGATGCTGCAAGATTTGGAATTGATCCGGCACATGTATTTGGTGAACCACCATAGTAAACATAGCCACCAGAATTACTTTGCTGTGGTTGTGTTGTTGTGAATGTCACTGTTGAACCGTATACAGTACCATATGCGTTTGTTGCAACCATGCGGTATGAATATGTCATTCCTGGAGCGAGGTTTGAGAGTGTAAATGAAGCATTACCTGCACCACCACCAGCTTGCACTTGAGATGTTGAAGTGATTGAACTCAAACCAAACCAGTACTGGAAATAGACAACAGTCGCAGAACCACGACCATCGTACACACCTGAAAGGAATGCACTTGAATCAGTAATTGATGACGCCTGATTTGTACCAACCAATGGCTGTCCTGTCTGAGCTGTTGTTGTGTTTTGATATGTTGTCTGTGTTGTTGTCGTTGGGATGTAACTTGAAGAAAGTGTAAACTGTGCAATTGGACTTATAACTGTACCCTGACTGCCACCTTCGACAATTGCTCGAACGTAGTATGTCTGATTTGGAAGCAAGTTAGTCATAGTCGCAGAGAAGGAACCAGTGTTTCCAGTGAGGATCAACTGACCAATGCGTGACTGTGTGCCTGTTTCAAATACAGTAGGATTGAGTGCATACTCAAAACGTACTGTGTAGTATGTTGAGTTAATCGCAGTGAATGAACTTGCAAGTGTTGCACTTGAGTTAGTGACGTTTGAAATTTGGACTGGAGTAACTGTTACCGGTTGTGCATTTGCACATGGTTGACCGTTCAAAGGACTGTACCCAGTAAATGAAGTACAACCTGGTACATACGATACACCTGAACTACCCGTTGTAATTTCAGCATTCATTGCAGCACGAGTTACTGGACCGACGAAGCCTGTATTGTTGATACCTTTGTTAACTTGGTATGAACGAACTGCTCGGAATGTGAGCGGACCGAAGTTACCAGTGTTTGAACCTTGAGCAAGGTATCCTTTACTGATTAAAAAGTTTTGCATGATTGCAACCTGTGCATCGCCTTTCATGCCACTGCGAAGATTATAGGTGAGCAAATCTTGTGCGTGTACTTGTACTGCAAATCCGAGGACTGCAATAAGCACGATAATGAAACGAAATATATGCTTCATGAGATAGTGTGTAATTATTAATAACGTAACTGGATATAGTATAGCAAAAAAACAAGCGGCGCCGAAGGCGCCGCTTGTTTTTTGT
Source organism: uncultured Candidatus Saccharibacteria bacterium (assembly GCA_964397435.1). Classification (GTDB taxonomy): domain Bacteria; phylum Patescibacteriota; class Minisyncoccia; order Phycocordibacterales; family UBA9973; genus DALYCO01. The sequence goes on from CAYNHU010000001.1 coordinate 100,363, forward strand.
ATTCTTTGAGAGAGTTTAGATTATGCAAATCACAGATGTACTAGACTTTATTTTGTTCCGATCTATACCCTGGTCGTTTCCCAGGCGTCATATTCGTGTTTAGAGACCGTAGAATAATTGGTCTATTATGAGCTCAATTGAGGCTCATAATATCGACAAGTTGACCATCAACGACAATAAATTGTACGTGTATTTGGCGATCTCAAATTGAGTTAATCCACGAGCAGCTTCCGCTACCCGTGCCTTGTTACGACTTAGTCCCTGTCACCGA
>CAYNHU010000002.1:0-93209 GCA_964397435.1 uncultured Candidatus Saccharibacteria bacterium
CTGTGATCTCGCCAGGAATCGAACCTGGATTTACAGTTCCGCAAACTGTTGTCCTATCCGTTGAACGACGAGACCATACGGTCAAACGCTTGCGCGTTCGGATTAATTTAAATTCCGCCCATAGCGGCTCATGGCGGAACAAGCACACTATACCCTATTTTTTTGAATTAGTCCAATGGGGCGCAGTTTTTACAGAGACCATAGAGTTCAAATGAATGACGAGTAACCTGTGCAAAATCTTTGGTTTGCTTGAGCGCTGTTTTAATAAGACCAGCCGCATCACAACCAACAAAGTCAGCAACCTTGTGACACTGAGTGCAGATGATGTGATGGTGATCATGCTTCTCATCCATGATTTCAAAATATGCCTGATCGTGACCAAAATCTACCTGACGGATAATCCCCTTTTCGGTAAATGCTTTGAGTACGCGGTAGACAGTAACTTGATCAATTCCCTTGGTCGCCACCTTGGCATGAACTTCTTTGCTTGAGAGTGGCTTTGATGCATGGGCAAGCACCTCCAAAATCTCAAAACGCTGGCCGGTTACTTTTGAACCAACGCGCTTGAGAAGTGCTTCAATATTTTCATGGTTGTGAGCTTTGGACATATAGAGAGTATACATAATTTTTTTGATATTGCAATTTAATTGCAATTGTAATATACTCACCTCACATGACGTTATACACTTTTGGGGCGTTAGCACTCGTAGCAATACTTCCCCCACTTACCATCCTTCTCTTGCCTCGAAACCGAGCGTTTTTCGACAAATCAATCGTACGCGGTTTTGGATTGGGCGTGTACACTGCCTTGATTGCGATTTTGCTAAACGAAGGACTTGAACATGGCGGCGTAACTGCTGGTATTTGGTTTGCGGTTGGTATTACGATCAGTTTCATTATCGGCTTTTTTATCAAAGAATTTCACCACCACCACGACCACACAGAAAAAGCACACCGCCACAACAAGGCCAGTATGCTTCGATTGCTTATCTCTGATTTCTTTCACAATATCGTAGATGGTATTGCGATTGTTGCTTCATTTACAACAAATCCAGGTTTGGGAATAACATCACTTCTAGGAATTCTTGGTCACCAAGTTATTCAGCAAAGTGGTCAGCAAATTTTGCTTGTTGAAAGTGGTATTAGCCCGCGCAAGGCACTCGTGCTTTCGTTCTTTATTTCCCTCTCAGTATTTTTGGGACTGGTTATTAATGGAGAAACAATTGAAGCTGTTTTCATTTCCCTTTCTGCTGGTATCGTACTGTGGAAAGTGCTGACAGATATTCGGCATACAAAATGGGCGCCAAGCGCGCTTGTTGGATTTGCGCTTGGCGCCCTTGTACTTACGGCACTCCTTATTGTTGTTCCCCACGAACACTAGTCACGTGCCCACGTAGTAAGCTCTTCAAGACTGGCTTCACCACAGATAGTGGCGCCAGTTTTTTTATTTATAAAAAACGGAACACCGCCACATGCGCCGTCTTTGTCGCACGCCTGAAGTTCCTTGGCATTCGTTTCATTGTGCCAAACCTCAAGACGCTCCACGGTAACGCCGAGATTTGTTTCGAGTTGCTTGATAAGTGGTTCCATTCGTTCGCAGTGCGGACATTCGGTACCATAAAAATTTACAAGATGTGACATAGCCCAAGTATACCTGTTTCAAGACAGGTGGGCAAAATCTAATCAACCAATGAGATCATGAGTGATCGTCCGAGATATGCAATTGTTGCTCCAAGAATAATAATCATGTGTAGTTCACTCGCTTATACTTACTATGACGAGCGAGCAGACCTTTTCTTACAATAATAAAACCCCCTTTCGGGGGCTGTATTATTTAGTCATTCGTGAGAGACGAGCTTTCTTGCGAGCAGCTGTGTTCTTTTTGATAACACCTTTCTTTGCTGCCTTGTCGATTGCTGCCTGTGCCTGTGAGAGGAGCTTTTTAGCTTCTGCTACACTTTTTGCTTTGACGAGTTTTTCAATCTCTTTGATTGAATCTTTCATCGTCTTTTTGCGGCGATCATTAACGGCCTTTTTGCGAGCTGAACCGCGGAGGGCCTTTTTTGCTGATGCTGTGATTGGCATGTAAACTTGTGTATTAGATAATAATTAAAAATTTGGAGTATTTCCTCCCGCACGAGACACGTACTGAAGTAAGCACACTATACCAGAAAACCTCTATTTTGCAAGGGGTATACCACATTAGTTACATCATACTGACACACAAAAGAAGTGTCGTTTTCGGGTACGCCATAAAACGCTGAGGCGTTTTTGGCTCGCACTCGCGCCGCCGCGCTCCGTGAGTCCCTCAAACCGACACTTCTTTTGTGTGCCGAGACGCTCCATCTGAGTGTGTTATACTTCTTGCATGATCGGATATATAGAAGGAACTGTTCGCATGGTAACGGACAAATACGCACTCATTAGTACGGGTGGTATTGGTTACAAAGTTTTTGGAACAACTGAACTATTGCAAAAATTACACAGCGCACAAAATGCTTCCCTGTTTACTTACCTCGCAGTTCGAGAAGACGCGCTCGATTTGTATGGCTTTCAAACTGAAGGCGAATTGACGCTTTTTGAATTGCTTCTTACTGTGTCTGGTATTGGACCAAAAGGAGCACTCAATATTTTGGGTATCGCAAGTATTGAATCGCTTGAACAAGCTATTGCAACTGGAGACACGGGATATCTGACAAAAGTTTCTGGTATCGGACGAAAAACGGCAGAAAAAATTGTACTCGAACTTCGAGACAAAATGCGTGGTCGCACAAGCGGCGAAACAAAAACAGATCTTCGTGGTGAATCAGATGCAATCTTGGCACTGCAATCACTTGGATACTCACAGAACGAGGCACGTGATGTATTGAAACAAATTGACGGTAGTCTTCCGACAAATCAAAAAATTAAAGAAGCACTCAAATTGTTGGGTAAATAAAAAATGCGGAGGATATACACCCTCCGCGTTATACGTTTACGAACTGATATTAAGCTACCTTGTAATAAGCAGCTAGAACAAACGCCCATGTAAGTAGGTTCCCTGTTTCAGCAATGAGCACACCAGTTGCTTTTGATTTTTTGTACCGATCTTCCGAATATACAAAAATCAAAATATAGTACAGCAATTTAGCTACCACCATCACCAGCGCAGCCAGTAGTGCTATTTCACTTACACCATCACTGCTGTGGCGAAGTATGGTTATGGCCGAGCCTAGTTGAGGTATGCCAATCACAAATGCTGCGATAACACCGGAAACATACGGATCTGCTAATGGCTCTTTTATTTCTAATGTTTTACAAACATATAAAATGATTAACAAAATTGCTGCAACCGTTAAAAAGATTATCCAGTCTCCATGGTGTATAAGTGGAACGTGTTCAATAAACAAGCGTTTAAATAAACACATCCCTGCAACGATTCCATAAATAATAAAGCTTGCGATGTACAAAATGAAACCGACACGCGCTTCACTCTCTGAATCTGTAAGTGAAATACGCGCAACCCGTTTACGCGCAGGATACCAAATACGGTATGTAAGTATGGCATTAATTAACCCAAATAGTGCAGCTGCAATAAACATTGAAACTGAAACACCTTGAGTCGTAGAAGCAACCATTAGTGCTGTGGACTGTGCCTCAAAGGCAACAAGCGCACAAACCACCTGAATGATAATAAACAGTGCGGTAGTTATTTTCTGCATGATAATGTAATTTGAAGTTACAGTACCAGACAAAATAGATAAGTCAATATGTTGACGCTCGTGCTATACTCGGACTATGCCTGAACTACCAGAGGTGCAAACAACTGTAACGGGACTCCAAAAAGTCTTGCCGGGAAAAACAATTCTCGATGTCTGGAGTGATTTACCACAAAAACAGCCGGCTCTTCCCCATTTTAAAGACACGCTTAAATCTGGAGCGTTTTTTAAAACGTTCACACAACAGGTTATCAACCAACGCATTCGTTCAGTTGAGCGCCGAGCAAAAAATATTTTGATTCATCTCGGTAATAACACAACGATTCTTGTTCATATGAAAATGACAGGACATCTGTTGTACGGTAATTTTAATTTTAATACTCGAGAAAATACTTGGAGCGCACGAGACAAGGGACCACTGCAAGATCCGTTTAACAGATTTTTGCATGTTGTGATTTCACTGAGTAACAACAAACAGCTAGCGTTATCTGATATGCGTAAGTTCGCAAAAATCACACTTGTGCCAACGGAGATGTTGCACACCTCGAAACATCTTGCCGGACTTGGACCAGAGCCACTTGAGGCAACGTTTACGGAGAAGCGGTTCACGGAGCAACTTGCGAAACACGCAACAGGAAAAATAAAAACTGTATTGATGGATCAGCGACTTATTTCTGGTGTTGGAAATATTTATTCAGATGAAGCATTATGGCTTGCCGGTATTCATCCAGCAGAAAAAGTTTCTAATCTCACTCCACAAAAAGTAAAAGCGCTGTTCAAAGCGCTCATTACTGTTCTTAGAAAAGGTATTGATTTCAAAGGCGACTCAACGAGTGACTATCGAACGATTGACGGAACTCCGGGTGCGTTTAGCCATCATCACAATGCATATCGCCGAACAGGAAAACCTTGTGGCAAACGTGGTTGTTCTGGTGGTATACTTCGTACAGTTATTGGTGGTAGAAGTGCTCACTATTGCAGTAAGCACCAAACACGCCAAGGAATTATATAATTAACGATACTATATATATGAGTGGACATGGACATGGCGGAGGTGGACTTACCGGCCCAATCATGGGAGTAATTTTTGTGATTGCGGTTTTATTTGTACTTTGGTACTACACAGGTGGACCAGAACGCGCACAGAACGCGCAACCTTTTATGAAGGCCCCGGCTCCTGTTGATACCGGTGAAACATACGGACCAACAGCTCCGATCAACTAGATCGACCAAACTGACTAAATCCCGAGAATTCGAAAAAGGGCTATCCCTCCCGCGACTGAAACATTGAGTGATTCTTTTTTACCTTTCATTGGAATCTCGGCAACAACATCGACGGCTTTGAGTGTATTTTTTGAAATACCATCAACTTCATTGCCGAGAATACAAGCAACGTTTGCAGTTGCTTGTATTTTTTTGTAATCAATTGAATGCTCTGACTGCTCAATTGCGATAACCTGAAATCCGTCTTTTTTGAGACGCTTGATAAGTGGCGCCATTGTTTTTACATGAGTCCACGGAATCGTTTGTTCAGCACCGAGAGCTGCTTTAGCAATATCAGCTCGAGGACGGTTAAAACGATCAACGGGGTCAGGTGTATACCCCACAAGGTATATATGTGTAACGCCAGCCGCATCTGCCGTTCGAAAAAGTGCTCCCACGTTTTGCGCGGAACGAATGTTTTCGAGAATAAGAACGGCGGTTTTTTGTTTCATAAGTAATGCGAGTATAGCAAAAATCTAGCTCCCACCCAACACAAGGCAAAAAGTTTTTTGGTGGGGGGTAGAGTGAGATTTATAGTAAAGACCGAAGTCTTGGTTATGATCTCTTTTTTGTAATTTCTATAATACTTTACTTGACTAAAGTACTTTACTCAGCTAAAGTAAATCACATGGAACCAAATTGGAGTATAAAAGAGAATAAGCAGTTACTTGATGCCGTCATTGCTGTTCGAAACGAGGCTGACGCCAAGGCTTTTTTGCGTGACCTTTTAACTCCTCAAGAAATTGAAGAATTTTCAAAACGTCTCGAAGCTGCTCGCCTACTACTCTGGAAAGTTCGCTATGAGAGTATTGTCCAAAAAACCGGACTCTCTTCTACTACAATTGCTCGTATTTCAAAATTCCTAAATGGCCCAATTGGCGGTTACCGAAAAATTCTCGGACGGATCGGCCGCACACATCACAACGCCCTACCACCTTCGGGGAAAGGGTTGTCTTCTTAAACGAAAAAGCCCCAATACAAGAATGGGACTTTTTCGTTATATGTGCGCCCGGAAGGGATCGAACCTTCGACCATTTGCTTAAGAGGCAACTGCTCTACCAGCTGAGCTACGGGCGCATATGAGCTCCGAAAACAGTAAGTAAAATACCATATATCTGAAAAAAAATCAATTTGTGTTCAAGGGTATCCGTTCTATACTGTAAGTATGAAAAAAGATACAAATAGTAAGACAATCATTATTACAGTACTTGCAATCGTACTCGTGGTCGCTGGATTTGTGTTTGCATACAAAGCATCAAACAAACCAAGTAAATACGAACCATTTGCACAAGCACTCACAGATGCTGGCGTAAAATTCTACGGTGCATTCTGGTGCCCACACTGCCAAGCACAAGAAAAATCATTTGGCATGTCACGACAAAAACTTGAGAAAGTTGGTTTGTACATTGAGTGTTCCCCTTCAAACGGTCAGGGCCAAACACAGGTGTGTGTTGATGCAAAAATCGAAAGTTATCCAACATGGGTCTATCCAAAAGATTTTTCAATCACAAGTACAACTGCTCCAACTGTGTGTGAAGTCCAAACAGACAAACCAGCACAGCAATCTTCTGTCTGTGGAAGTTACGGATCAAAATTATTTAAGACATGGGTCTTCAGTGGTGTAACTGTACAAAGTGCAAGTGAACCAAAACATGAAGGTTCTGTGTGGACATTTAGTGCTGGCTCACGAACAACAGGAGAACTCTCACTTGAAGAGCTCGCATCAATCTCTGGTGTCGAATTAAAAACTCTCGAAACACCAGCACAATAATATGGTCGCTTTTACAGAAACAATTAACTTCATCGCGGCACTCGGCACACTTACAATCGGTGCAATTGCTGTAGTGATGCTCAGCACACATGTTGTGCACCGAAAAAAACCTCACCACATTCTCGATCGCATTTCACGTTTCATGGTATGGCTCGGACTTGGCATCGCAGGATCTGCAATCGTTGCAAGTTTGATCTATTCAGGATTTATCGGATACCCACCATGTGTTCTCTGTTGGTGGCAGCGAGTGCTTATTTACCCACAAGTAGTGTTGTACGCAATCGCACTTTTCAAAGAAGACAGGAATGTTTTCCGCTACACACTGGCTCTCTCCCTCATTGGTATCGTCTTCGCTTTGTATCACAACTATCTTGATTTTGGCGGCAATGCGCTCATCGCATGTGACGCCGGAGTCTCATGTACAGCTCGTTACGTGAATGAATTTGGTTTTGTAACCATTCCATTCATGTCGCTACTGTCCCTAATAAGCCTTGCAATTATTGCATGGATTGGACTTGAGCGAAATCAAAACTAAGTTTTCCACAATTTTCTTTCGAAGCCTCTAGTACAGCTAGAGGCTTCTGCGTTATACTAGAAATAAGTTTGACATACAAAGTGCTTGTGAACGTAACCCGCTTAGGGCAACACATTTGCACAAAACACCTTTGTACATAGGAGCATAATAATTATACGTAGCTTCTGTCGCTGTTCTTTCAACAATAAAAATCTATTCTCACAGTAACTCTGTTCTTTTTAAAAGGCTAAAGAGCCTCGAGCATGTAACCACCGCAACTGGTTCCATACTCGAGGCTCTTTTTTATTTTCAATTTTTTAAATTTCCCAAGTTCGCTAGATTCGCTTCAAAAGAAAACGTTCGAGTTCTTCTTCAAAATCAAACCTGCCGGCATGCGCTTGATGCACTAACTGCACAAGTTCGCGTGATACCTGTTCAAGTTCCTCACGCTTCCATTTTGAAAAATATTTTTTACTTATCATATTTTTAACTGACCAGAAAAGAATACCAGCGATTGCTTCTGGTGACTCATCTGCCACAATTGCTTCCCGATATTTCAACCATGTCTCCTTTTTGTCGCGAGCACTAAACGCATTCGTGATCGCAAAAATGTTAAATGTTTTTTGCTTCGCTTCTTTTGGTTCATTACATTCAAACAACTCAGCGCCAGCTTTTTCAAATGCACGAACAATGTCTTTTGTTACCTCTCGTTCAATTACAAAAATATGATTGCGAGAATCAGCGAGCGCTGGTGCGTGCGCGAGAAGTAACTCGCCAAATGATTCATCCAAAAACGGATACTCAAATGCGACGACAAGTTGTTCATCAAACAACGATGCCCCACCAGCTACATGTTCAAGTTCAGCAACAGACGATTCACGTGCTTGTTTTGTAACAAGCCGATCCTGTGTGAGATTATTTTTTTTGAGAAGTGCGTCACGTGTATCATGTCGACGCGCTGCACTTGTGCCGTAAATAAAGTAGAGCATGATTAAAAGCGTACTCGCTTTTTGTATTCACCGTATTCTTCTCCGTACTTTTCTTCAAGCAACGATTCTTCTTTAGACAAGAAAAAGATTTTTGTGAGAACAAACGCAAGCACTGTAGTTACAACAATTGAAATTGAGTTAAACAAAAAACCCAAACCGATAATCATAATAAACAAACCGAGATGGGTTGGACTGCGAGTAAACGCATACGGACCACATGTAAAATCATGTGCGTGTGTTTTTATTTCTTCAAGAATCTGCTTAACAGCAAGACGATGCGATGTATACTGCGCCCACAAGATAAGTACAGGGCCGATAAACATTAAAATAAAACCAATCGGCATGAGGAACGGAAGGTTAAAACGAGCACGCCAAAATGTATCGATTAACAAACCAACAAGAAATGTGGCGAAGTAGACCATATATGAATGACCCAACACAGTATGTACAAGGAAGCTCTTATCGATTTTCATATGCTATATACAAACTATACACCAATACGGTGGCTACTTCAATTCCCCCCAATGGAAGCCGCGGTGTGCCACAGCTTTGATCGGAACCTGCTCGAGCCCCTTGGTTAAATCCTCTGGGATTGTTTCCTCCATGGCAGTAATGATAATCTTCTCGGCCTGATCTTCATATCCTGAATCAACCTCAAAAATGAGTTCATCGTGAACTTGAAGAATGAGCCGAACATGCTCAAGTAAGCCTGCTTTTCTAAGGGCTTCGTCAGCCTGACACATACCAATTTTGATAACGTCAGCTTCTGTTCCTTGAATTGGTGCATTGATTGCCATACGCTCAGCCATTGCCTTGATAAATGGGATTTTTGAAGTAAGACCTGGGAACAAACGACGGCGGCCGAACAATGTTTCGGTATATCCACGTTTTTTAGCTTCTTCGATTACTCCATCCATATAGCCGCGAATCGCAGGAAACTGAACAAAATAGTTATCATAAAACGCCTGTGCTTCAGCGCGGTTGGTGCCAAGATTTTCTTTGAGTGCAGTGACGCCCATACCATACAAAATTCCAAAGTTGATGACTTTGGCACGGCGGCGCATTTCTTGAGTCACTTCATGTTCGGGCACGCCGAACACTTTACTCGCAACAGCCGCGTGAATATCTTTATCATCACGGAAAATTTGTGAGAGGTACGGATCGCACGCCATAAGTGCAGCAATGCGCAATTCAATCTGCGAGTAATCGAACGACATCAACACCGAACCTTTAGGTGCGACAAACGCATTTCGAATATTTTTACCAAGTTCGCTCTTAACAGGAATATTTTGCAAATTTGGATTGGTTGAAGAAAAGCGACCCGTCACGGTACCCATCTGATTGAACTCAGCATGAAGTCGTCCATCAGCTCCAACAAGTTTCGGGATTGAATCAATATATGTTGAGAGTAATTTTTGCAATTCTCGATATTTAAAAACCTCATTCACAATCGGATGCGCATCACGCAATTTCTCGAGTTCGCTTTCACGAGTTGAACGAGCACCACCGGCTGTTTTCTTAAGACGCTTCCCTCCTTCGGCAGTGAGCTGCATTTCATCGAACAACACTTCACCAAGCTGTTTCGGTGAGTTCACATTAAACTCACGTCCCGCGTGACGGAAAATTGATTTCTCGAGCGCACTCAATTCTTTGTGGTATTCGTCCGAAAGTGACTGCAAATACGCAGTATCGACAAGCACGCCTGTCTTAGTCATTGCCTCAACAACAGGAATGAGTGGCAATTCAATTTCTGTATATACTCGCCATAGATTTTTCTCTTTGAGCGCAGCTTCAATTTTTTCTTGAGCAACAGCCAATGAACCAGCACCTTGAAAATGAATAATGTCATCAACCGTACTATTTGAAAGCTCTGAGTTAAGTAACCAAATACCAATCGCCAAACGTTTTACTAGTGCAGGATCAGCCTCGGCTGATTGCGGTGAGACATCAGCGGTAATAATCGCCTCTTTTGGAGTTGTTGTTCCTGTCATGACTCGCTTCATGCGTTCAATCAAACTACGAAATTCAAGTTCACGAAAAAGAGTTTCGACGTTTTGAATAGAAAAAAGTTCTGTGAATGTTTCCTTGGGTAACGCAAAAGAAATCGGTGCATCGTGTCGAATAGTCGCAAGTGTTTTTGAAAATAATGCTTCTTCTTCGCCATCAACAAGGAGTTTAATAATACGATCAGTCAGACCAGCTTCTTTTACTTTTTCAGGATTTTTCTTGAGCACTTTATACAAATTTTCAATTGTTCCAAACGTTGTAATCAACGTTGTCGCAGTTTTTTCTCCAATACCAGCAATGCCAATAATGTTATCAGAAGTATCTCCGCGAAGTCCTTTGTAATCTGGGAGCAATTCCGGCTTAAAACCAAATCGATCTACAACTCCTTTCTCATCATAAAGCACAGTATCGTTCAAACCCTTTTTAAGCGTAAATACTTGCACCCGGGTTCCATCAACAAGCTGAAGCGTATCCATGTCACCTGATGCAATAATAATTTCAATATCTTTACGATCACGCATTTCGCGAACAATTGTTCCAAGAATATCATCAGCTTCAAAGCCAGGATTATCATAAATAGGAATACCGAACGCCTCAAACACACGACGAGACGATTGCAATTGAGCAACAAGTCCTTCATCTGCTTTTACACGCCCGGCTTTATAACCGTCGTACACTTCATGGCGAAATGTTTTCTGCGGCAAGTCATAACAAGCAACAACATAGTCAGGCTTAAGGTCTGTTATAATACGGAGCAACATCGAAGAAAGCCCATACAAAGCACCCGTAGGCTCACCTTTCGAAGAAGTAAAATCCGGTAGCGCATGATACGCTCGATGGATGATCGCATGAGAATCAAGCAAAATAAGGCGTTTTTTAGGGTTTTTGGTCGCTGCTTTAGGCATATATAGCTATACTATACCCTATTACACACAAAAAGGTTACCCATAGAAACAAATAAAAAGACCGGATAAAAATATCCAGTCTCTTGAAAAATTACACGCGTTCTGTTCAAATTTGTTTAAGTGGTTTCTTTACTTACTCGCCTTAATAGATATTTCTCGCTTCCCTGTTTTTGTATGCTTCAAACTAAGTGAGATGTGCTTTTTCGGCAACAATGTTCCAAGCTGCTCTGGCCATTCAAGAAAAATAACATTTGCTGGATCGTTCACTAACGATTCCCAGCCAATTTTGTGAACTTGTGCAGGTTCTTCAAAACGGTACGCATCGATGTGATGAAACAACTTCCATTGTTTCTTGGTTAATGTGTAACTTTTCAAAAGAACAAACGTCGGGCTAATCACAGGTCGAGTGATACCGAGCAGCCGCGCAATCGCTTTAGTAAGCGTTGTTTTACCCGCACCCAAATCCCCCGAAAGCGCAACAATGGTTGCTTGCTTTGGATTTCGATGTTTCAAAATATGCTCGATCACGAGATCTGCAATTTCCGGAATTTCTGCTTCAGAAAAAACTTTTTTCATACAAACACAATACCATAAATACGTAACAATTTCAGACGGTTTAATAGAATTTTTTGTTGTCTTTGTGTATAAAAACCCGCGGGGCATTCCGCGGGTTTTTATCGGCATTCATTTGACTGAAGAGTTTTCTAATTATGAACTCCCTTCAGGGTTGTGTTGGCGAATTAATGATGGTTACTGTTGTACACCGGCACGTCCATGTCTTCGTAGTGTGGCTGGTGACTAGCTGTGCGACCATTTCCCTGCTTTGGAGCAGCACCGTTTGCAACATATACATTTGTGTTGTTGTCACGTCGGAGACTGCGACCAACCAAGATTGCGAGATAAATCAAAAGGAGGATAACAAGGATGAGAATCAACCAACCGATGAGTGTGTTTGGCCAGAAACCGTTACCCCAGAGTGCCAAACCAGCGAGTGAGTTGTTTACACAGTTTGTAGTATTACCCAAACCGTATGCTGTTGCTGATTCCTGTGAATTGTTTACTGGGTTTGTAAACGCGATTGTTGCTTCTGCAACAACGAGATTACGATTGAGTGCTGAACGGAGCACAACACCAGTGATGTTCATAGTACCTGCCTGATTCTTCAAGAGAGTTCCGACTGAAAGTGTAACTGTATGGTCTGCTGCGTTGTAGATGCCAGGGTTTGAACCTTGGAATTCAACGTCTTGTGGGAGGCGAACCTGAAGCACAACATTGTTGAGTGTGCGGCCAGAAATATTCTTGTAAGTAACAAGGTAGTTAATCATGTTACCGACACATGCATTCATTGGCTGGTTATTGTTCACATCAAGAGAAACAAGGTTTGACCCTGATCCAACACCTGATGTTACGACAACTGTTGTTGGTGGAGTTACTACTGTTGTTACAGGTGATGTTGAGAATGACTGCTGATCACCGTAGTATGTACCACTTGAGTTTACTGCAACTGCGCGGTAGTAGTATGTCGTGTTTGGAGACAAACCACTGATTGTTGTCCAGAATGGAACTGATGAACCTGAGCCTGCGTTCTGCTGGTTTGTTGTGAAACCGTATGCAGAAGTTGTTCCCCACTGGAAGTACACCTGTGTGTTCAATCCACCTGAGAGAGCGAGGTTACCGTTCAAACGAGCAGTTGATTGAGTTACGAGTGTTGGAGCACTTGTATATACAGATGTATTTTGTGCTGGCTGAGAAGTTGAGACAGTGACTGCCTGAACTTGAGTCTGACCACCGTTCTGACAGTACGCAGTAAGTGTGTATGTCTGATTGCCGTAGACTGGGCCAGTTGAAGCTGAGCCAGAGAGTGGCTGGTTGTAGTAGTTGTTAAGACCAGAGATTGAGATTGAGGTTGCACCAGTTGTTGTCCAGTACAAAGTTGCTGAGTTACCCGCAGTCACAACTGATGGTGACGCGTAAAATGAGTTAATACTACAGTAGTTGTAGTTATTACCATTTGAGTAGACAGTCACTGTCTGTGAAGGAGCTGACTGACCATTGTAACCGTAGGCAGTAAGAATGTATGAAACTGAACCGTACACTGGACCAGTTGAAAGTGATCCAGAAACTGACTGGTTTGAACCATATACGTTTGGACCAGAAAGTGTTACGTATGAACAACCTGTTGTGTTCCATGAAAGTGAAGATGTTCCACCGTATGAAACAAATGTTGGGTTAGCACTAAAGTAGTTGACGTAACAACTGTTTGACTGATTGTTACCAACTGAAACAGAAGTTGACTGTGTTACTGGTGAACCGTTGTAACCATACGCAGTAATTGTGTATGTTGTTGTACCGTACAATGAACCAGTGTTCTGTGAACCACTGAGACTATTAACGTACACGATACCACCCTGAACAATAGCTGAAGCACAACCAGATGTAGCCCAGTTGATAGTTGAACTACCGCCTGAAGTTACGTATGAAGGTGATGCATTGAACTGTGTGATCTGACATGTCTGAGTTGGAGGAGGAACAACAGTGTTCTGTCCAACCTTGTATGTTACGACAACAACACCTTGATTACAGAACGCATCACTTGATGGACATCCTGTATTGTCTAACGCATTACCGATATTCAATCCACCACTAAAGAGTTCAGTACCGTATGTTGTTGAAGCCAACACTGCATTGTGCTTGTACACTTTCGCGCCAAGGTATGTAAGTGTCTGACTTTGTGCGAGGTTAACTGTTGCTGAACCAGAAACTGTGTTTGCATTGTCAGCTGACAATGTCGCACTAAATGTCTGACTTGAAACAGAACCAGTTGTCTGTGGTGAGAGTGTAAAGCGAGTGTTTGTCGCAGTACCTGTACCATTGTTGTTGTAATACAACATCACCCAGATAGTGTCGCCTGGCTGTACGTTTGAGATACTTGATGAATAAGCTGATGGTGAAGGACTACAACCATTGTTTGCTCCACAACCCTGTACTTGTACGAGTGGGAGATATGGTGATGAACCTGCACCAAACTGGGGTGCTGCGTGAGCAGTCACACCAAAAGCGAGTGAGAGGACAAAAGCTGCCCCCACAACCGCGTATTTGATATAGTTTTTCATAATACTAAGCATAATTATATTGTAGCATGTAACTGACGTTTTGTCAATGCATACCGATTCTGATAATAACCTTACCTCTAAGCCCTCAATCTCTGGATTAAGAGCTTGGAAATAAGGGGTAGAATCTTGCGACTCTACCACCTTCTCAATCAAAAAACCAACTAAAAACTATCTTCCCCTCGGACGCATACCGCCCGAAAAGTTTGTTGTAGTAGTCATACCACGCGGTTGCATTTGCATTGGCTGTATTTGCGTTTGTGGCATGCGCTGCACTATGGGTGCAGTTTGAACGTTTTGCATTGGCCTTTGTTGTACCTGTCCCTGGTACTTGATTGGCTGCTGCTGTGGAGTAGTGTTGTAGGTTCTCGGTGTACCAACATTCGAGTAATTTTGAGGATTACTTTGTGTTGTTGTTACCGGCCGCTGTGTTTGTGTTGGCTGATTTACATTTACATTACCAACATTACCGTTACCGTAGTTGTCATATGTGCGTGTCCGCAGGTTGGTAGTGTTAGTACCTGTCCTTGCGCTTGCGCTTGCATATGCTGGTACATTAGTTTGACGTGGCGTTTGATATGGAACATTGTCCCAATCACGTTTGCCATAACCTCCGGTGTTGTCGTAAGTAAAACCACCTCCACCAGTGTTCGTACCATTGATTCCCCCGCCACCTGTATTGGTAGCTGTTACACCTCCGCCTCCAGTATTTACATACGTAGGAGTCGGTCTTGGTGTTTGCGTTGGAGGATTAATTACGTTAATCACAGTGTTATTCGTGTTGTTCACGTTTACTGTTACGTAATTATTTACGATGGTGGTTGTTTGTTGATTCACAGGATACAACCCACATTGTTGGCCCTGATAGTTACATCTGTACTGTGGCAGATACCCAAAAATACTTTGGCATCTGTTCATTGGTATGCAGTAGTAACCAGGAGTCCAAACAGGCAATGAAAGCAACACAGTCCAGTCAAACCCACTACGTGTGTAGTAGGTTGTAGGTTGTTGGTAGACAACCTGCGGTTCGCGAATCACTTCGCGATCGCGGTACACGATACGATCTACATACACAGTCTCAACAGCTGTTGTTGTTGGTGGTGCGATTTGATACCGCACTTGCTTAGGGTTAAAACATTCCCACAAGCAAAGTTCTACCTGAATCAGGTTTCCCCGATTGTCGGCATACTCATACACCAATACAGCACCGTCAAAGTCGTGGTCAATCGTATAGTAATCTAGTGCACCTGAAGCAGTAACGCCCCAGATTTTCTCACTTGTTTGAATATGGCGAGTTACTAGTTTTGAGTGAAGCAGCATGTATTCTGCCTCACCTACTGTTACCGTTTTGTAACCACTAGTTACGTTGTTTTTTACCAGCACACAGTAGTCATCAAACGATACGCGAATAAGTGAGTTCCACTCGCTCTCGTTTCCGTTGATGGCATTCTGCACTGCAGATTGAAAACGTTCAATCGCTACTTTGTTTCCAACCCCGTCTTTTTTGAAAGGGTTGAGATTTTTTGCACTTGTCTGTGCTTTAGTTGATTGCGCTCCGAACACTAATAGTAATGTCGAAAGCAGTGTGATAAAGAATTTCATATTGCTTTTATTTTTTAGCTTTTGTTTTGTTACCCCAAAATTGGGAAAAATACGGAAAAATCAGGAAATATATAGAGATAGGCTGGGACAAAAGCCTAGAATTGCAATTTCGTACTATTGTATCACAAAATATATAATTGTCAATAGATACAGCATTAGGCTTTTTTTAGCTAAAACGGGTATAATCCTTGATATATATGGTTCAATTTGATGAAGATACATCCGGTCGTCGCATTGCCGACTTGCGAAAAGAAGAGGAGGAAGACGTCGTTCGAATACTTGCTGAAAATAAGTATGGTATTCCCTACGTTGATCTCGGTCCAGTCGTAGTTGAAAACGATGCACTCCACTATATTCCAGAAAAACAAGCTCGCGAATATGGGGTTGCTCCTTTTAAAGTACTCGGCAAAACAATTCACATCGGCATCAGAACTCCAGAGCGACCGGAAATTCAAATGCTCACTGAACAACTTGCAACACAAGGCATGACACCAAACTACTACATGGTCTCTGCAGCGAGTCTTGAGAAAGTGTGGAGTCGTTACAAAGAACTTTCTCTCACAACAACAGCACGTGTTGGTGGTATGGATGTTTCGGGAGACACTATCGTTGAACTTGGTAAAACAATCAAAAACACAGAAGATATCAAAAACCGCATTACGCAAATTGTTGCTGAAAAAGATACTCACAAAGTCTCACATATTCTCGAAATCATTCTCGCGGGTGCGATCTCAATTGATGCGTCTGACGTGCACATCGAACCAGAAGAAAATTTTGTACGATTGCGATTCCGATTGGATGGCGTGCTTCAGGATATTTTCCATTTTAGTTATGACGTTCACAAACTTTTGAACTCTCGATTAAAGTTGATGTCTGGTATGAAATTGACTTCAAGCGCTATTGCCCAAGACGGTCGCTTCTCTATCTTCATCGGCAAAGACGAAATCTCAATGCGTGTCTCGATCGTTCCAGGTGCGTACGGTGAAGGTATCGTAATGCGTATCTTGAATCCAAAATCAATTCGCGTGAATTTGGAAAACATGGGTATCGATACCAAAGTGTACGATGTCATGATGAAAGCAATCAATGCGCCGAATGGTTTGATTCTCATCACGGGTCCAACGGGTTCCGGTAAAACAACAACACTCTACGCCTTTCTCGCAAAAATATATTCTCCTGGATTAAAAATGATGACGATTGAAGATCCTGTTGAATATCACCTCGAAGGTATTACGCAAACACAAGTTGAACATGATAAAGGTTACAACTTTGCATCGGGATTGCGTGCAGCGATGCGACAAGACCCTGATATAATCATGGTGGGTGAAATCCGAGACAACGAAACAGCGATGACTGCGATTGAAGCTTCAAACACTGGTCACTTGGTGTTCTCTACACTTCACACGAACTCAGCCGCTGGTGTTGTTCCTCGCTTGATTGACCTTGGAGTGAATCCAAAAATTCTCGTGTCAGCACTCAAACTCTCACTCGCGCAGCGACTATGCCGTAAGCTCTGTCTCAATTGTAGAAAAGTAGTTGAAACTCCTGATGAAAAACAGATTGCAATGCTTCGCGGTATTTTGAAAAAAGCTACAGAACTTGGCAAAGATTTGAAGCCATATGAAATCACTCCCGACATGCCCATCACGCTCTATGAACCAGTTGGCTGTGAAAAATGTAACAACACTGGTTACAAGGGACGTATCGGTATCTTTGAAGCCATTCACACAAACGAAGAAATGGAAAAACTCATCGTCACCGTTCCTTCTGAGCGTGATGTAAAACATGCGGCTGATCAACAAGGACTACTCGATATGCGAGAAGACGGTGTTGTAAAAATTGTTCGTGGTATCACTTCAATCGAAGAAGTAGCGAACGTCGTAGATTTGTACGAAACAGAATAAGATAACTAAGACAAAAGAAAAAGCCTCCGTGAAAGCGGGGGCTTTTAAATAAAAAATGTGATGTGGAAATAGTAGTGGAAAATGTGTGTTACGACTGACCGGTTACAAGCTGTGCGTTTACACGCATAAATGTATCGAGGTTGCCGCGTTCTTTTTCGGGTAGTAAAAATCGAAGGTGTTGCTGATCAACATAGTGAGGGATAAACTCCGCCAGGGCTTTTGTATAGGCCTCAGCAGTAAGTACTTTAGTAACGGCAGTTTTGATTTGCTCGCTTCTGGCTTTGGCGTGTGCTTCAGTATGAGCATTATTAGCAGTCCAGTGTGTAAGCTTGATAGCGTTACCTTCGTTAGGGAAAATGTTTCTCAGCAACTGAAGATATGTTGCCAATACTTTTTTCTCCAACTCTGTTGCTGTGCGGGCCTTTCTCATATCCTTACGCAAACCGATGTTTGAGTATGGATCGTTAACAAGGTACACACCTTTACCTTTAAGTCCGCCTGTCGGGCATGGATTTGGTGTTAGGTTGTAATGTACACACAGCACGCTGTTTAAAATAATGCGAAGCGAAGGCCCATCGTGCAGTTGGGTTTCTTCTGTTTGACCAAGGCGCACGAGGCCGGTTGAATCAATGTGGTTAATTGCGCAAATCGTATTCATATGAAAGTTAATTTAAAATGAACTTTAGCAATGAATATTCTATTTGGCAAATAAAAAAAGCATTAATCTCCAAACCATCCATATGCGACTGTGCCGCGTATGCATCGCAGTCTTCAAGGATAGACCCAGTCGGAACCAGAACGTCCTGTCGGAATACGTACAAACCTGTTAGGGCTGATAGCTTAGAGATTAATGCCTTCTTTGGCGCACTTGTTAATGTGATTCACACTATACATGAGTTAAAAACACAGGGGAAGCCACGGCTGTGGTATACTCTGTGTATAAACTGTTAATACTGTGATCTGAGGCTAGTATATCACCTTATAAGATTTCTGTCAAGCCCCCCTCCCCACGTATAATAGAGCCTATGAATAACCAAGAAAACCGCCCACAATTCAATGACCGACATCTTGACCAAACACTTCGACCAGATGCTTGGGATGAATACATCGGACAACACACTATTAAAGAAAATTTGAAGATCCTTTTAACCGCAGCAAAGGAACGAAACCATCCCGCAGAGCACATTTTGTTTTATGGACCACCGGGACTTGGTAAAACAACACTCGCGCACTTGATTGCTCGCGAAACGGGACGCCAGATTAAAATCACTTCGGGTCCAGCAATCGAAAAAGTTGGTGATCTTGCTTCAATTTTAACTAACCTTTCTCCTGGAGATATTATTTTTGTGGATGAAATTCATCGCCTTAATAAAATGATTGAAGAAGTGCTCTACCCTGCAATGGAATCAGGCGTGCTCGATATCATTATTGGTAAGGGACCTTCTGCTCGAACAATTCAGCTTGAGCTTCCACCGTTTACATTAATCGCGGCAACGACTCGTATCGCTTCCCTCTCGGCACCACTTCGTTCACGATTTGGTGGTGGCGTGTTCCGTCTCGAATTCTATTCACAAGAAGAAATTGAAAAAATTATTCGTCGTTCAGCAAACATTCTTGGTGTAACTGTTGATGATGAAGGTGTCACTGAAATTGCGAAGCGTGCTCGATTCACTCCACGAACTGCAAACTATTTCTTGAAGCGCTGCCGCGACTACGCACAGGTACACAAAAAAGATTTGGACAAAAAAACAGTCTTTCTCGCGCTTTCACTTCTTGGTATTGATGAACTAGGTCTCTCAGAATCTGACCGCGGCGTGCTTCAGACAATCATCGAAAAATTTAACGGTGGTCCGGTTGGCTTAAACACCATCGCTGCAGCGACAAGCGAAGAAGAAGCAACCATCGAAGAAGTTGTTGAACCATATCTTATTCAGCAAGGATTACTAGAACGAACTCCTCGAGGACGTATCGCTACTAAAAAAGCGTATGAACATCTGGGGTTTGAAGGATTTGAAGAAAAATAGATAAAAGAAAAAGAGCCTCCGTAAAAGCGGGGCTCTTTGTATATAAGTTATGTAGAAAAGTTATTTAAACAACTTTCTATAATTTTTCAGTCACCGAACCGTGAATGTGTACAGTTCCGAGGTTACATTCGTAAAAATGAAATTCCCGGCATGATTGGATGTGTGTATGGCTTCCTTTCAGTTTATTGAAACTCAACTCACCTATACCTCCTTTTATATATAACTGCTGTTGTATCTTGGAAGAATCGATGTTCAAACGGCCACGGTTTAAGTATTCACAAAACTCCTTTTCAATTTCGAGTACAAAAGGAATTGTTGTGTTATATATCTGAATTCTTCTGGTTGTTTGCTGTTTAGCAGTAGAAAGGGGTGGTTTATCAATAAAAAAGCGTTGGCTTTTATCTGCGATAAACCCCTCTAATATTTTATTGTAGTTGAACTGAATAAAATAATCTGCGCCTGTGCCTTTAGTACTAGTTGGTTTTGCTTGTATTGTGAAGTATTGAATTGTTAGGTAATTGGATTTCAGTGATTTAAACACTTTTTACACGTTACGTCAATAGTTGAATCCCCTATCTAAATCGAGTAAGCTAGAACAATATGAGTCACTCACAGTGGGAAAAGAAAAAAGGAAAGAAGGCAATTCAGGGAAGCGCTATTAGCAAACTCTACTCAAAATTAGTGCGTGTGATTACACTTGAAGCAAAAAAAGCAAACGGCAACAAAGAAAGCCCTGGTTTGAAAGCGGCAATTCAAAAAGCTCGCGATGTTGATATGCCAAACGACAATATTGAACGCGCAATCAAAAAAGCGACTGACCCAGCGGAACAGCTTGAACGCATGACATACGAAGCGTATGGTCCAGGTGGTGTTGCGATGATTATCGAAGCGCTCACTTCAAATCGCAACAAAGCAGCGCAGGAAATCAAACATATTTTGTCTGAACATGGCACAGCGTTGGCAGGTATTGGTGCAGTGACCTGGGGTTTTACCAAAGAAGACAACGAGTGGACACCGACCATGACTGTGCCACTTGGTGCTGAAGATACTGCCCTCCTCGAAGCACTCGTTGATGAACTCGAAGAAAATGATGAGGTGCAAGCTGTGTTTACTAATGTAGAAGAAACTGCGTAATGATTATTCTTGGTATCGATCCTGGATTTGAACGTCTTGGTATCGCGATTCTGAAAAAAGAACATGGTTCAAAAGAAGCGGTTCTTTTTTCTGAGTGTTTTATTACACCGAAAACGAGCGATTTTACTGAGCGTCTTGTGCAGATTGGTAATCGTATTCAGGAACTGATTGATCTCTATCACCCAACACATCTTGGTATTGAAACGTTGTTCATTGAAAACAACCAAAAAACAGCGATGCATGTTTCGGAAGTGCGCGGCACCATTATATTTTTGGCAGCGCGTGCAGGGTTGCGTGTTTGCGAATATTCACCGCTTCAGATCAAATCCGCAGTAACGGGATATGGTAAAGCTGACAAAAAAGCGGTTATGCTCATGGTGCCAAAACTGGTAGCGCTTGATATGACGCAAAAGCGTCTTGATGATGAACTTGATGCTATCGCTGTGGCAATTACAACAGGTGCATCTGAACGTTTTTAGTTTTCCACAACTTTTCGATAAAAGCTATTTGCAGCAATTGTATGTATTTGATACAACATGAGCACGTTAGTAATTTTATTTGCTCGTTTCGGGGAACCGGACGATATAATCGTATAAAAGTATGAGTGATGAAGAGGAAGTAAAAGAAGAAACAATCGACGAGGAAGCTATCGCTGATCTCGATGATGCTTTTGAAGCTGATGATGCATTTGCTGTTGACGAAGAACTTGGTCTCGTTGGTGATGTCAACGAAGAGGATGAAGATTTTGACACTGACTATACACTCGAAGACAGAGACGGAAACTACTAAAACAAAGGGCCCCCTTCGGGGGCCCTTTTTCTTTACACAACAATTTTGATGAACGTAATCTTTCCGATTTTGAGTGTGACTGACTCGGTCACCTCGTATGCTGGATCAGTAATCTTTTCTCCAGACTCGAGGTTAGTAACCGCGCCACCTTGTACGAGTCTGCGAAACTCACTTTTTGATGGGACAATTTCTTCTTTCAAAAGAATTTCGACAAGTGGACCACTTCCCTTGATTTCTTTGATGTCATCGGGGATTTCTTTTTTCTGGAACTTGGTGATGAAATCTTGTTCTGCTTTGGCTGCTGCTTTTTCACCGTGATATTCAGCAACAATCTGACGAGCAAGTTCCATTTTGAGATCTTTTGGATTTACTGAAGTATCATTGAGTGATTGTTTGATTTCTTCGAGGCGTTCGTATGGTGTGTATGTACAAAGTTCAAAGTAATTCAAAATTGAAGTATCTGGAATCGAGAGAATTTTGCCGTACATATCTCCTGGTTCGTCAGTGATACCAACGTAGTTATCAAGACTCTTGGACATTTTTTCTTTACCATCAGTACCTTCGAGGAGTTTAAATGAGAGCACTGCTTGTTCTGGCTGTTTGTTGAGACGCATAACATCGCGACCCATGAGCATGTTGAATGTTTGATCTGTTCCACCAACTTCGAGATCACATGCGCCGTAAATACTTGCGATGAGTGTTGAATCAATACCCTGGAGTACTGGGTACATCATTTCGTGCATGTATAATTCTTGTCCATTATTGATACGGTCCTGAAACATGTCACGCTCAATCAAACGTGCATGGGTAATGTGACGAAGTGTTGAAAGAACACGAGTAAGTGAAACTGTTTGGATTTGCTGTTTCTTGAGTACCGATTTCTGCATTCGTGTTTCTTCAAAGATAACTGACTTCCCTACAAATGAACTTGGATTGATGATGAGTGAATTAAAATTCACACGCATTCCTGCTGATGGTTCAATATCAGTCACATTCAAAAACCAATCAGAGTTTCGCATCCATGAAAATACTCGTGGGTCTTGGTTCAAGATTTTACCAACCTGTTCGAGGTATGTTTTCATGTTTGCTTCCATTTCTTGTTGGCTGATTTCTGGGCGCACTTTACTTTTACCTGTTGGGTCTCCAATCAAACTGGTGAAATCGCCTACGAGAAAGATGACTTTACAGCCGAGATCCTGGAGTTGGCGCAATTTACGAAGAACTACTGCGTGTCCAAGGTGTAAGTCCGGTCGTGTTGGGTCAACGCCGAATTTAATCACAACTTGGTCTGGTGATTCGAGGAGTTTTTTCTTGAACGCACCGTTTGGGTCAATAAAACCACCAACGCCGCGTGAGAGTATTTCGTCAATAACGCTCATGTTTTTCATATGGACCACTCTAGCATAAAACGGTAATTTTGTCCTTTGTAAAACGTCATATATGGTATGATTGGTACTATGCAACATAGAGCAAAACATCATAAGCACACCATTATCAGAAACCTGATTATTGGTGCACTTTCAGTATGTCTCCTCACGGGAGGTATTCTTATTATCTGGCTCGCAACGCTACAAGTTCCTGACTTGCGATCTTTTGAACAGCGCTCCATTCCAAAATCAACTCAAATTTACGATCGAACTGGAAAAGTGTTGTTGTACGATTTTCATGGCGATATTAAACGAACAGAAATTGCTCTTAGTGAAATGTCGAACTATGTTAAAAGCGCAACCGTTGCCATCGAAGACTCTCAGTTTTATACTAACAAAGGCTTTCGCCCGCTTTCATTTTTACGTGCTGCATTCATTAACCTTCTGACCGGTAGTTATACACAAGGAGGATCAACTATTACTCAGCAGGTTGTTAAAAATGCTGTTTTGACTCAAGAAAAAACAATCATCCGTAAACTCAAAGAAATTGTGCTCGCTCTCAAGGTTGATCGTCAGCTCTCAAAAGACGAGATTTTGCAGTTATATCTCAATGAAGCACCGTACGGTGGCACACTCTATGGAGTAGAAGAAGCTTCACAAACATATTTTAGTAAAAAAGCGGCAGATTTAACACTTGCTGAATCTGCATATCTTGCTGCAATTCCTCAATCACCGTCTCGATACTCTCCATATGGAACACACTTGGATCTTCTCGAGAATCGAAAAAATCTTGTGTTGTCTCGCATGCAAGAACTTGGTTTTATCACTCCAACAGAATACGCAGCAGCAAAAGCAGAAAAAGTTACATGGCAGCCTCGACAAGCTGGTGGTATTAAAGCGCCACACTTTGTTTTCTTCGTGAAAGACTATTTGGAAAATAAATACGGTGAAGAAATTCTTGATTCTGGACTCAAGGTAATCACATCTCTTGATTACACTATGCAACAGACGGCTGAAGAAATTGTAAAGCGTCGCGCACTTGAAAATGAAAAGAATAATGCTTCAAACCTCGCGCTTGTTGGTATCGATCCACGCAATGGCCAGATTTTGATGATGGTTGGATCTCGAGATTTCTTTGATAAGGAAATTGATGGTCAATACAATATTGTGACTGCAAAACGACAACCGGGTTCTGCGTTTAAGCCGTTCGTATATGCACTTGCCATGATGAAAGGTTTTACTCCTGAAACTGTGTTGTTTGATGTACCGACTGAATTTAACTCATACTGTACTCCATACGGCTCAGCAGCAAATGGTGTGCCCCAGTCATCATGTTACATGCCACAAAACTACGATAGTTCATATCGTGGCCCACTTACGGTGCGTTCTGCGCTTGGACAATCAATCAACGTACCGGCAGTAAAAACACTCTATTTGGTTGGAGTACAGAATGCGATTAAACTTGCAAATGACATGGGTATCACAACCCTCAAGGACGCAAAAAACTATGGTCTCACATTAGTGCTCGGAGGCGGCGAAGTTAAATTACTTGATATGGCATCTGCATACGGTGTGTTTGCAACCGGTGGTGTTCGTCATGACCCCCTCGCAGTTCTTTCAGTTACAGATTCAAAAGGAAATGTTATCGAGCAAGCAAACCCAGACGATACCGGTGTAGAGATTCTTCCAAAACAAGTTGCGCTCAACATCACTGATATTCTTTCTGATAATAATGCTCGATTGCCAGCGTTTGCGGTTAACTCAGCATTGGTAGTTAAAAACCATGATGTTGCAGTAAAAACTGGTACAACAAACAACTATAAAGACGCGTGGATTATCGGATATACTCCATCACTCGTTGTTGGTGGTTGGGCTGGTAACAACGACAATACACCAATGGCAAAAAAGGTTTCTGCTCTCTTGGTTGCACCAACATGGAATGAATTTATGTCACGAATACTTTCAAATGTTCCGAATGAACCTTTTGAAAAACCAATAAAAGATCCAAACTACTATTCCCTCAAACCAGTACTCCGTGGAACATGGCAGGGTGGTGATGGATACTTCATTGATACAATAAGTGGAAAGTTGGCGACAGAATTTACACCAGAACAAACCAAAAAAGAAATTCTACAGCCAAACATACACGACATTCTTTATTGGGTTGATAAAAATGATTTTCTTGGTCCACGACCATCAAACCCGGCAAACGATCCTCAATACAAAAACTGGGAAACAGCAGTACAAAATTGGTGGGCAAATCATTCAGGACAGTATTCGTTCGGTGCACTTCCAGTAAAACCAACTGGATATGATGATGTTCACATACCCGCAAACAAACCTCGCGTAACTATCACCAATCCACAGTCTGGTGCACCACTCAATCCCGCTTCCCCTGTAACAGTTACTGTCAGTTCACAGGGTCCGTATATTATGAGTAAGTTTGATGTATTTGTAAACGATGCGTTTGTAGGCTCGCAAACAAATGGAAGTACATCATTCACCTTTATTCCAAATTCAGTTAACAATCTCCATTCAGTAAATGAATTGCGTGTTGTTGTTACAGATAGTGTGTTTAACACCGGGGAAGCAACAATATCATTTGTAACCAATAACTAATACTTGTGAGTAGTTAGCGAAGTTCAGAAACAGTTATGTTTGTTTCAGAAGCAATCCGTGTAAGGATTGCTTCTTTTTTTATATACAAAGCACTTTTTTTAAGTGGCGAAAGTCGTAATGTTAAAACACCCTTTTTAAAGGTTACATCATTTTCATCTAGTTTAATTTTTGTTTCTTCAAAGACAATGCGGATGATTGTTGCACGATCAATAAGATGTTTCGAGAGTCGTGCTCGAAGGTTATGAAACAAACCACCAATGTGTCCGTTTGTTTCCATAACAACTAGCGATTCATTGGCATAATAAGATAAATAAAGTTTGGATCACCAACGCCACGAACAAGAAGTGGGCGATTTGCTGCCATACAATCAAAAGAAACACTATCTGAAGCGATTGCATTCAAACAATCAAGTAAGTAGCGATAATTAATAACAAAAGAAAGTGGTTCACCTGAGAGTGTTGCATTAAGTTCAACTTCGTTTTCACCAATATCAGTATTTTTTGCTGATAACATACACTGTTTTTTCGCAGGATCAATAGTGAGTGTTATTTGATTAAACTTATCACTAAACAAAGTACTTGTTTTGATTGCGTTTTGTAGTTCTGATTTCAAAAGCACAACTTCTGTAACTTTTTCTTTTGGGAAAATTTTTCGGTATTCAGGAAACACTCCATCAACAACACGAGAGGTGATGTAGTAACCATCAAAAGAGATTGTTAAAAGATTTTTACTTAGCTTAAAAGAAACTTCAGTTTGAACTCCTGCAAGAATACGCATTAATTCAACAACATTTTTGTATGGAATAAGTGTTGGTTGGAAACCATACAAACCCTTAACCTTTATTTTCTTTTCAGCAAGACGAAATGAGTCAGTTGCAGCAAAAGTAAGTGTGTCATCTTCTGGGTAAATATAAACACTTCCAATTTCAGGCTTAATATCTGTTTGTGCAGCGGCATAATAAACCGCTTCCAAGCCGTCTATAAACGCATTAGCGGGGATTTTAATGCTTTCAGCATCAATGGTCGGTATTGTAGGAAAATCTTCGTATGGGAACGTTTTAACTTGAATCTTTGATTGTTTTGTTTTAACGAGTAATGTTTCACCAACCTGTTCAAGTAAAACTTCTTCATTTGAGCGTGTTGTAGCAAAGAATCCTGAGAGAATGTTTCCTGGAACAGCAACAACTCCTTCTTTCTCAACCTTAGCTGGTATTTCAATTTCAATACCGAGACTAAGATTTGTCGCGCGGAGCTTAAGTGATGATCCACTAGCGATACAAAGAATCGAAGAGAGAATTGGTAATGTGAGATTTTTACCTGTTACGCGTTCAGCGTGTAAAAGTGCGTTTTTAACTTTTTCACTAGAGCAATGTATTTTCATATATATAACTTAGTACTATTACTATACCTGTGGATTAGTGGATAACTTTTTCTAACCCTATAAAACAATGATTTTTAATGATTTTTAAAATGTTTTGCTGGGTAAAACTTTTTTTATTTTTTCTATACCTATTTTTTAGTTATTTTTTATCCACACTCTTTTTTTAGAAATTCACTTTTTAAACATGATTTCCACAGAGCTTTGCGTACTATTTAAACATGATTCTTAACTGTTCGACCTCACTAACTAATACTGGATCTGCTTTCATATCATTTTTAATCTTGTCGCATGAGTGAATTACTGTCGTATGATCCTTACCACCAAGTTTCTGGCCGATGAGTGGATATGAAACATTGAATTCTTCACGAAGGATATACATAACCATCTGACGAGCCTTCACAATTTCCTTTCGGCGAGTCTTGTCATAGATAGAATTCTCCTCCACCCCATAGAAATCAGCAACAATCCTAACGACTTCTTTTGAAGAAATCTGTTTTTTAGGTTTTACACTGTTTTTAATGAGATTTTTTACTTCAGTAAGACTCAATGCACGATTGCGAAGTTGAGTTTGCATGATAAGTGTATTGAGATTTCCTTCGAGTTCTCGGATATTACCTTCAACAGAAGCAGCGATGTACTCTAAAACACCTTCTTCAACAGCAATTCCCTTTTCTTTTATCTTTGAACGCAAAACAGCAATACGAGATTCATAGTCTGGTTCAATAACATCAACAATCATTCCCTGTGAGAAACGAGATCGAAGGCGATCTTCGAGACCAGGAATGAAGTTTGGATGTTTATCTGATGAGAAGACAATCTGTTTGTTTGCTTCATAGAATGAGTTAAAGAGATGGAAGAGTTCCTCTTGGCTTTTCTCCATTTTCCCAATGAACTGGATATCATCCATAATCAAAACATCATATTTTCTATACTTTTCCTTGAAAACATGTGGTTTATTGTTCTGTACAGAACTAATATAGTCCATAGCAAACTTCTCGAGGGTGATATAGTGGACGCGCTTTTCTGGGTATTTAGTTTTTACTGCGTTTCCGAGTGCTTGAATAAGGTGAGTTTTACCGAGACCAGTGTTTCCGTAAACAAAAAATGGATTGTATGCACGTCCTGGCTTGCTAATAATTGCCTGTGCAGCTGCATATGCAAGTTCATTAAAAGGGCCAACAATAAAAGTATCGTACGTGTATTTAGGATTGAGGTTGTCATCCTTGTTGATGGGTGTTTCTGTGAGAGGAAGTTCTGCGGGAGCGTCTTGTTTGTGAGGCGCGAGAGCTTCAGCTTGTTTCTGAATGCGCATTTCAGGCTTCATGATCATGTATTCGACAGTACGAATATGATCAGCTATTCCCATGAGAGATTTAAGGATGAGTTTATGATATTTTTGGATGAGCCAGTCTTTAACAAACTCATTAGGTACACCAACAAACACTACCCCGTCTTCTTCGCGGATAACTGCTGTATTTTTAAACCAAGTATTAAAGTTGGCCTTTGAGACTTCAACCTCAATATCCTTTAAACAACGTGACCAAAGTTCGCGTGTATCAGTTATCTCCATAGTGGTCGTATTATATCCCAGAGTTGTAACTCATGGTACTTTACACAACCTGTGAATAATGTGTGGATATTGTGGATATCCCCTATTTGAGCGGATCGTAATGTTCCCGCTGCCATGGGTGGCAACGAGACAATCTTTTTACTCCAAACACCATGCCTCGTATAACACCATATTTCTCAATCGCCTGCTTTGTGTACTCAGAACAAGTTGGTGTGAAAACGCACACGTTACCACGAACTAAACCAAGCTTTTTAGGTAAGCCTTGGTCTGGAGAAAGATACTTTTGATAGAAGGAAATCAAGTAAATAAATGCTTTTTTCATAGTTTTAGGGATTTATTTACTGAAAAACGAGGTAATAATTGCTTCTCGTTGCACTGGTTCGAGGTTTAGAGCCGTTCCTTTAAGGACTAAAGCATAGGTTCCGCCTTGAAAAACAAGGCTTTTTTGGACTTTTTGAATCGTAGTGTACCACTTTCGTCGAGTGGAATTTCTCAAAAACGCTGTTTTTGCAACGTTTTTTGGGACAATTACTGAAATACGAGCCTTTTCGAGCGGGTTTTTGCTATAACGAGCAACAAAAAAAGGCGTTCCGGTCGTTTTACCACCTGTGAATAATTTGGTGATGTCTCGGCCAGAAAGCCTTTTTTGTTTTGAAATCATAGTTTTATGGTTAAACAGTGAGTTTAGCGCGGCCTTTTCGGCGGCGGCGTGCGACAACCTTCTTTCCTGAAGTAGTTGCTTTTCGAGCGAGAAAACCGTGTGTCGTTGCGCGCTTTTTCTTTTTTGGCTTATACGTGAATGACATGGGGCTTATAATAGAACATTTTATGAATAATTGCAAGACCCTACTTTTTCTTTGAAAACTGAGGGGTTTCAGGTACAATGGCGCTATGCATTATCTATGGACTGTCGGGCTCTATCAGCCACTTTATAATCTCCTTATTTTGATCACTAATATGATTCCCGGCGGAGATCTTGGAATCGCAATTATTATTCTTACTATTCTTGTTAAACTAGCCCTCTATCCCCTTACCAAGAAATCAATTGAGGGTCAGGTTGCTATGGCACAGCTTCAGCCAGAACTTGAACGGATTAAAAAAGAATTTCCAGACCAACAAGAACAAGCTCGCCGCACTATGGAGCTCTACAAAGAGCAGAAAACAAGTCCATTTTCAGGATGTTTGGTTATGCTCATTCAACTTCCAATCATCTTTGCTCTCTATTACGTATTCTTGTATGGATTCTCAGATACTTCACTCCTCTACTCGTTCGTCGCTAATCCAGGAACACTCAATATGCACTTCTTTGGATTCCTTGATATTTCAAAGCCACACCTTGCCCTCGCTATCCTTGCTGGCGTCTCACAATTTGTCCAGATGAAAGTTTCATTTAGTAAACAAACAGCTACTGGTTCTGGTGCTGCTCACGACATGACAAAAATGATGCAAACACAGATGGTGTACATCCTCCCAATCATAATTGTCTTCATTGGTACAAAGCTTTCTGGGGCAGTTGCACTTTATTGGATTACCAGTAATATAGTTGGAGCGATTCAGGAATACTACATCCGCAAAAATCTTGCACCAGTACACCTAACCGCCCAAGCAATAACCAAATAATAGGCTTATGCAAACAACACAGATAGAAAACATCATTACAAGTTTTTTTAAAGAGTCGGGTATCCATTCCGGAGATATTTCCTTTGTATATGATGAAGATACCAAAACTATCTGGTGTGGCATCTCAACGGCAGACGGGCGATTATTGACTGGTAAAAACGGAGAAACACTCTCAGCAATTAACCACCTTGTTCGCAAGATTATCGAAAAGGCACTTGGTATCACCGAGGAAAATAAACAGTCACTCTGGAATGTCGTTGTTGATATTAACGGATTTCAAAAGAAACGAGTTGATAGTATCAAAACAATTGCTCACATGATGGCTGAACGTGCGCGATTCTTTAAATCAAGTATTGAGGTTGATCCAATGACACCATTTGAACGCCGCATTGTTCACGAATATCTTTCAACAATGCCTGACCTTAAAACAGAATCAGCCGGCGAAGGATCAAAGCGACACGTTGTCATTAAATACGTTGGAACAAATCAAACAATCTAGCTATACAAAAACAAAAACCACCTCATGGGTGGTTTTTGTTTTTGTATCAGTTAGATAACTTTTTCTGGTTCAGGAGCGAGATTGTATTGCCAGAGTGTATTAGTGTCTCGGTTGATGTAGTAGAGATATTGTCCTTGTTCATCAACCATGAGTCGGATACCATCAGCTGATTCTGCCCCTTCTGAGAGTGGGTTGAACAGATAAGTGTTTCCGTATGTTCCAGTGATATCTATTTGCCAGAATGAATCAGAGAAGTTCACTGTTCCTTGGTACCAGTCATCAGGATAGCTATTTGAGGCCGAGAGGGCGTTTGGTACTGCGCAATATATGAACGTACTATTCTTTGCCCAAGCACACTTTTCTGGAAGTCCATACAAATTAAGATTTTTAATTTGTTTCGTTTCCATTGATTGAAGTCCAAGCGCTGGGC
The DNA here is from genome assembly GCA_964397435.1 of uncultured Candidatus Saccharibacteria bacterium. Classification (GTDB taxonomy): domain Bacteria; phylum Patescibacteriota; class Minisyncoccia; order Phycocordibacterales; family UBA9973; genus DALYCO01. Next base: position 31,196 of record CAYNHU010000002.1, read on the forward strand.
CATTTGTTGTATTACGACTGATGAGGAGATATTTTCCATCTGGACTCATGAGTGTGGTAAGCGCTGTGATTGGTCCAGATACTTTTGTGAAGTCGTTTTTGGTTAGGTCTGTTGTGTATGCGTAACCAGTTGCGTATGCAGTTGCCTTGATGGTAAAGATGAGTTTTGTTGGTGTTGCCCACTGAGAGAGCCAACCAAAGAATTGTGACGAGAAAACTTTTTTCTGATTCTTGCCATCAATATCACTTATGAAACCCGATAGTGCCCTCTCGTTTGGTATGAGGTAGAGAATTTGTTTACCATCTGGTGACACAACAAGATCGCTGATATTTTTGGGCATTTCTGATACCGCTAACTCAGGAAGACCATCACCACCCACGATTGGTTCTGTTATTTTACCAAGGAGTGTGGTGATTGTTTGGTTATCAGCAGCAAGACTTCGGAGGAATACAGACTGTCCATTTTCTGCAAACCAAGCTTCTTTTGTGCGAGGAATGGTTGTGTCAGAAAGTCGAGTAGCTTGGAGTGTGTCTGAGAACGCATCAAAGATGTTACTTGTGCCTTGAACTGCGTAGCGGATAACTTCGCGGAGTACTGTTTCTGGTGCATCAACTGGTAATGTACAACTAAACCCAGCAGTGATTTTCTTTCGAGTAATCTCATCAAACTGTCCGTTGCCTTTTGTAAGATATCGAGGTTTGAGAAGTTCGTCAGCAAACAGTTCTTGGAATTTTGTTACTGCTTGTGTTGTTGTTGGGCCATAGAGAGTACCCTCTTTGCCCGGTGAGCCTGATCCTGTTTTTGCAACTTGAGTTGCTGGGCACTGATTCAAAACTTTTTGAAGTTCCGTAACATCTTTTCCTGTGTCGCCAGCTTTGAGATCTTTGGTGAAAATGTAGCTTGTTGTAATGTTGAGTACTTTTGGTTCAGGAATTGAGTTCGGATCAGTTGGCACACGTTTAGTTGTGAGCGTATAGCCGACGACAGGGTCAAGACTTACTTTGCGGAGACGAGGAATTTTTGTTGGAGTTTCTCCACCTGTTCCCTGCTGGCCACCTGTCCCACCAGGTTGTTGTCCCTGATTGTTTGACGGGCTTCCTGGGCCGAATGGAAATAGGTCTTTGATAGTTACAGGCTCACCAGGGTTTTTGTTTTGTGCATTACGATAGGCAAAAAATCCGAGAATGAAAATTCCGAGTAGTACAAGTGCTATAACGATGATGATAAAAGTTTTTCTCGACATAGGTTTTTTTACCAGTGAGCAACATGCCAGTGGTTACTTTCACGAATAAAGACTGCTGTACCGATAGTATATTGGCCAGCTTGACCGCTTGGACAGCCGTCACCTGATTGACCTGTAATCCAGTCAACACATTTTTTTGTTGCCAATCCTTTGATGTAGCTATCAAGTGACGGTGTTCCGTTAGGAGAAAGGTCTACTTTACCACTTCCGATTTGGTGTGAACTGTGGAGCCAGCATTCTGTGCCGCCTGTCAGTGTGAGTTTACAAGTAGCGCTTTCTTTACACACATCTTTTCGGAGATCTGCAAGAGACGAAACAGTTAATGCCCCAAGTTTATACACTGTAGTGCAGTCTGATTGTCCAACAGTTGCGCAGTTACTTTTATTTACAAGTACACCAACTTCTTCGAGTTTACGACGGTAGTCTGCGTCATTGTCATTGATTTTTGAAAGCCCTCCCCAATTTTGACCGGTATTAAGCGCAATTCCGTCCTCTGCTACTGCATTAACACTTGTTTGATCGCAGTTAGTCGTAACAGTTACATTTTGTCCGTTGATTGTTGTTGAGCGGTTCTTTGTTGGAGCTGGAAGTTCGTCTGTTCCACTAACTTGAACTGAGATACCCTTAGGTGGGTCGACACGAATATCAAGCAGACTTGGGTTGATTGTATTTAGAATAATCCACGAGAATAACGCGAGGATGACACCGAAAATTGAGTTACTAATCATTTCTTTACCACCCTCTTTCTTTGAGACGGCGTCAGTTGTCATATACTGGACACCACCAATAACGATCATAACTACACCAAGGCCACCAATGATACTTATGAAAATTTTAATAGCAAGGTTGATATAGTCAGCAATGTTTGTTTTAGCAGGATCATATTTGTCGTAGACTTGTCCATCACCGAGTGGGATTGGTTCAAGTAAACAGTACTGTCCTGAATCTGTGTCTTCAGTACACACCGCTTGAGCCGGTGTTGGAAGTGTTGTAATGGCAAAAGTCCCCAAAGCAATAATACTTAGAAAACCAAGAGTTACGAAAATGTTTGAAAAATACGTTCGCATAATTATCTAAGATTAATAGTAATATTTTTTTCTGCTTCAAGGAAGAGCTTTATAACATTCTCAACGCGTACAGTAAGTTTTGAGATTCCTTTTGATGCACCGCTTTTGAGTGTGAGCATATTTGAAATACTTGGTGTTGGGATCGCATCATCGTTGATACTCCAGATGTATTTGAGTTGGTTTGAGAGTGGATTGTCTGGTGAGAAGAAGTATGGAATTGCGAGAATCGTTTTTTCTGCATCACTTACATCATATGCTGCGCCAAGTTCGTGTGCCCAGTCGATACCGTTAATTGGGTCACGAGCGTACAACAATATTTTTGGTTTAAAGACAGGCACGATAACTGTTCCTCGAGCAGTTGCCCCTGAAGTATTGTCTTGGCTGGTTACTTCAATCTGTTCCTGTTCATTGAGGTAACTCTGTTGAAAGATAAGAGCGCTTTTGTTGAATCCAGAACTTTCTGTCTCAACAAGGTCATTGCGAACCCAGCGGAAGACATAATTATTGATATTTGCTGTAGTTCCTGAGCTGTTGATCTGTGGAATTGCTACAACACGAATGTAGCCTTCTGATGTTGGAAGTGCTCGTCCTCGATAAAATGGTGGTGTGTATGAGTCAGCTCCTTCCCAGATCAAATTTGATTCTGAAGGATTAAACACCATTCGTTTCTGAAGGGTTTCGCCTGAAGATAATGCCATTGCAATATCGATAGTTGTTTTCTGACCAATGTCCCCTGTGGTGAACGTAAACACATCCGCTCCTGTCGCTGAGAGTTCTGTTTTACCGTCTTTTTTCCAAACAAAAAACGCACGATTCACATCAGTTAAGTAACTGTTTACAGTAATCGTGACGTCTTGGAATGCACCAGGGACTTCTGGTGACGCTGAAAATGAGATATCTTGAAGGTTAATCTGAGCAGCTTCTTGTGGAGTTGATTGAGCGTAGGCTCCTGATGACAAAATACCACCCGTTGCGAGAACGAACGCAAGTGCGAATGCATATACTATCGTACGAGGAAAACCTTTCACTCTTCTAGTATACCATGCAAAATGGCAATACAAGTATATTTTTGTGGGTTATTAACGTCCTTGACTCTTTTCGAGGTCCTGCTTAGCCTTTTTGATTGCAAGGATTTGTGATGGATCAGATGTAACGATTTGTTCTTCGGTATATGAAGCGATAACTTTGATAGCAACGTGCTTAAGTCCAGCAAAGAAGATACCCTCACCTACCCCAGATTCCAAAAGGAGGTATTTTTCTTCGTCAGTTAGGTGGAATGTCTTTTGAAGGTTGTCGATTGAACTTGGTGACTGTTTAAGCAAGATTTGAATGGCTGAGTTTGTCACAATTGGAACACCATACTGGCTTTTCATAAAGTCGTCGATGTTTTGGGTAATAGTTGCCAAACCAAGGTAGTATTTTCGTCCACGTTTTGCAATTCCAAACAAGAATGACGCTGTGTCTTCTGATTTCATCATAATCCACGCTTCGTCCACCACGAGCAAGCGCTTTTTGAGAGTTTTACGGACAGCAGTCCAGATATGGTGAGTAACGATGTACATGGCAACCGGCTTCAAGTCTTCTTCCATATCTCGGATTGAAAACACCACCAAACGCTTGTTGATATCAACGTTTGTTGGCTGGTTCAAGAATGTTGACCATGAACCTTTAGTGAATTTCTGAAGTCGCTGCAAGATTGATTCTGAGCCTTCCATGCCGGCAACAACCATTTCAAAGTCAGAAAGGAGTGGTGGCTCAACGTTTGCGAGGTCAGAGTCAGGTGTGATGTCTTTGAGAGCGTAGGTTTCTGTGATTGCACGGTCAACGAGAGCATCTTCTTCTGGGCTTAAGCCGCCGAGCATGATGCGGAAGAGACCCACAAGTTCGATAACGTTACGGCGAATAACATCAGCCGTTGTTTCGTCAGCTGTTGGCATTGGCAAATCGAACGGGTTGATATGGTGGTCTGATGAAAGTGAAATGTTGAAGTAACGTCCCCCTACTGCTTCAGCAAGGTATTCATATTCTCGTTCTGGGTCGATCACGATAACGTCAGTGTCGAACATCAATGTTCGCAAAATTTCGAGCTTGGTTGTAAATGATTTACCCGAACCAGATGTTGCAATTGTTACTGAGTTGTAGTTTTCGAGTGAGAAACGATCAAAAATAATCAAACCAGAGTTATGGCGGTTAACCCCATACAAAATGCCTTTATCAGACGTAAGATCAAATGACACGAATGGAAAAAGGCTCGCGAGTGGTTCCGAGTTGAGTTTCTGGTGTACCCCGAGGAGGTCGTTGCCGATGGGAATAACACTTTTGAAACCATCTTCTTGCTGGAAGAGTGCTGGTTTGATGTATACCAATTTTGATTCAAGAATAGATTTGATTTCGTTTTCTGTTTTGAACAGTTCCTGCTCGTTGTCTGCGTAGATAGTAATATACAAACCAACATCAAACATTTTTTGCTGTGCTTGCATCAAACTGTTACGCAAATTTTCAAGGTCATTCATCGCAGTATCAAGCATTGGATCACGAACAAGACCCTTACTCTCTCGAACATTAATCTGACTTTGTACTTCAGCTACTTTTTTCTGGAATTCACGGAGGATTTTTTCTGTTTCAATTGGATGAATGAAAATAGAAACATCAAAAATTTTATCGAGGTTGATGATTGGAGAAAACCAGTTGTCTGTCAAAAAGCGAGGATATGAGATAACAAAAAATGTTCGAGCAATTTTGTCGCCAAGGTTAATTGATTTTGGTTCGATTTTGAGCGCTGATGGAGCAATAATATCTCGGAATTCAAGTGTTGCTGCTTCGTAGATTTCAGAAGGAAGCACAGGAAGAATACCACTCGCTGTTTGCGTCTGGCTGGTAGCTGTCTTTTTCCCAAATAATGAATCAAAGAATCCCATACAAATTATTTTAGCTTGATAGCTGATGAAATTTCCCCTGGATTGAAGACCTTGTAATACAATTCAATCGCCTCTTCTGTTCCAATCTGAACCGAGCGCACACCGACACGAGTTAAGCCTTGCTGCACAACACTAATTCGCTGTTCAAGCTGTGTTCGCTTTTCTTCAAATTCAATTAATGAGTCACTTTTACCTCCTGGATTTGCTTGTTTTGAGCCGCCAAACAATGTTTTGTTAAGCGTACCACCTGCTCCAAGTGCTGATGGTGAATATGGAACAACAACAATGAACTGCTTAGTCATGATTGCTACTTCATCAGTAAAGTTACGGATGAAGTTAATGTACTCGCGAGTCTGGATTTTGAGAAGTGGTTCAAGCTGCTCCTTCATACGGCCTTCTAAGAGTGTGATGTATGGTCGAATATCAAGTCGTCGTGATTGCACAACAATCTGTACAGAGAAATCGAGAGAATTCAAAAAGTTCTGAAACTGCATGATGGTTCCCTGCTGTTCGTCACTTGATTTGAGTGAAAGGTTAACCGATGAAGCAAGCAAGAGGGCACGCATACTACCATCGCTTAAAACAATGATACCGTCACGTACCTCTTTGACTGGAACAAACTCTTGAGTTGCTTTTGCTTCAAGCGCCATCTCGAAATAGTATACCATATTAGAAACCACCAGGGTGTTTCCTGTGGCGGTTTCTGGGTATTACTGGTTTTGTTGATTTTTCTTTTTCTCCATATCGAGCACGTCAAGACTCCATGAGATGTCTTTCAGTTTTGAATTTGAGAGTTTCGGAATGTAGGCAAGATTACTCAATGTGTCAGCCTCGGCTTTTGGTGCTTCCGCTGCTTTTTTAGCAGCTGCCTTTCGTTGCTTCCAGACGTAAAGTTTTGAGCTAATGTAGTAGTTGAATGCCGATTCGAGTATGAGGATGAACGGACGGTTATTTACTTTGTAGAATGTAAGTGCAAGCGCCAACCCAGCAACAGGAAGAATGACTGGTATTGCAAGGTAGATTGGAAGTATTTTATATAATACAAATGACGCACCCGCTCCACCCACGAGATAGATGAATTGCTTGAAGGTAAAAGGTCCGAAGATCTTGTCTTCAACATCAATAAATTGAGGAACCTGAAATTGCATACGTATAGTATAACAGTTCGTAAAAGAAAAATCAGGGGTAATCCCCTGATTTTTCGAGTATCGATGTTATTCGATTGGTTCTCGGTATGAGTCAGCTCCTGATTTTGCTGGTGCTGGACTAACCGGTTTGATTGAGTGATCTGTTTCTTTTGCTGGAACACCGAATGTTCCGCCAAGCTTGCCTGCGAGAATGTCCGCAGTTGGCTGAGCTGTCATCGGAATTGGCTGGCTCGCTGCTCCGCTCGGTGTAGTACCAGCATATGGCGCTCGTGGTACTGGGATATCCATGCCTGCTGGCTTGATCGGTGGCATTGAACTTGGAGCTGCTGGAGCTGGTTTTGCCATTTCGTTCAACGGTCGAGCTACTGATTTCATCGGATTTTCAATGCTCTTCAAAAGTGCATCTCGATCCTCAGTTACCGCAGCATTTGGAGTTGTTTTAGGAAGTTCTACTCCAACTGAAACACCAGAATTTGAGAGGATTGTTTTTTCAGTAGTGCTTACTTCGTCCTCTTCGTCGTCGTTTTCTTCTTCGCGAGAGTAGAGACTCATAAGGGATGCTTTAATTGGCGCAAAAACCTGTTCTTTAATTTCAGAGATCATTTGAGTGAGTTCCCCTTTTTTCTTGCCGAGCTCTGTCTCAAGAGTATTTTCGTAGTTTGCTGGACTAGAAACTCCAAGGAGGACCATGGTTGTTTCAATTTCAAGTTTACCAAGTTGCTCGTATGTGAGCTTATATTTTTTTGCAGTTTCAAAAAGCTTCATTTGGTAATCGCTTGATGTTAGAATATTTTTTATTTCATCTGGAAGAAGCTCGAAACGTGTTCGAAGTTCTTTTTTTACATCATCAAAGTTGTCTTGTTGTGTGTCCATACCAATGTCTTTTTATCTGCTAAAAGTATACCATGATTCACTACTAATGATGCCCACCGCCATGGTCATCATGTCCGCCACCGTGTCCATGATCACCGTGTCCTCCGCCACCGTGACCACCGCTACCGCCTAAACCTTTAAGAAAACCAAAGAAATCTGAACTCGGTCCCTTATATGTATCATGATAATGCACATGGTCATGTTTTTCTGTGCTTGTTACGTGATGCATTGTTTCGTATTTAATATCACCAAAAGCACCGCCAACTACATCCTTGATTGAGCTTGACAGAAATCCAGCTGCAAACCCTCCTAATCCCCCAAATGGACCAGCTACAATTGCACCAGCTGCTCCTGTTTGAAGACCACGCATAAGATTTTTTCCAAAATCTCGATAAAGATTTCTACCCGCACGTTCACCTGCCTGTGTGAATGATTCATGATCCATGTGCCCCACGTCTGTGATTGTTCCAAGTTCATCACGTTTTGTGCCATGCACATGACGACCACCTTCTTTCATGAGTGATAAGTGATATTGTTTAAGTCGAGCAGTTTTAAGATTCTCAAGATTTTTCTGCATTGAAGTGAGGCTGCGAGAGTTTTCAAAGTCAGCTGCTGTGATTCTTTTAACAGAAGTGGAACCATCGCGTTTTTTAACTTCAACAGCGTTTCCAATGTCTGATTTTGAGATAGCCCGAGTTTTACCACTAGCATCAACGATTTTTTCACCAGATCCTTTTTGAAGTGTTCGTAACTTTTCTTTTTCTGTACTGAGGGCTGCTTGTTTAGTTGCAACAGTTGCCATGATTGCTTTTCCAGCAGGAGACTTTTTACCAGCCGCTTCAGCGTCAGATCTCAATTTTGCAATTTCTTCTTCACCTCGAGCTACAACATCAGTTTGGTCTGAAATTTCTGTCTCGCGATCCTTCATTTTTTTCTCTTCGTCAGCGTACTGTTTCTTGTCATAGCCACTTCCAAATATTTTCTCATCCTCCTTGGCTTTCTTGGTATCTCTATCAACCATAGCTGTATATCCACCAGCCCGAGCGCCTGTGCTTAAATCTACTCCTACACCAGCAAGAGTACTTGCTGTATTGAGTAATCCAGCACCAGTATTCATATTTACGTTTGTTGCTTTTGAAATAACGTTACCAAGACCTGTTTGACGAGCATCAAAACTTGCAGATTTTAGATTATTAGCAACACGAAGTTTTTGTTGGGCTTGCCATCGTTCAAATTTAGTCGCATCTCGTATCGTGCCGTCCTTATTTTTTACTTTACCGGACGCCATATCTTTAAGTCGGTCACTATTTGCAACATCAGCAGCCTTCCCTCCAATAAATCGTGCGCCGAGAGCTGCTGCCCCACCAGTCGCTGCCATCGCTACCATACCTGTTCCAGCTGCAATTACACCGGCAAATGCACCACCGAACTGTCCAGCCATACTCTCAGCTTGTTTTTTTGCTTCCATAAGCAAGCCAATAACAATCATGGTTGGGAGGAGAATTCCAACGAGGAATGCAACCCAGTTTCCATTTTGAGCATTAGTGATAGCACCTATTGTTGAGCCAAGCAAACCACCACCAGGACCACCAACGAGGTTTACGATGAGATACAAGAAAAAGAAGAATACAGGGGCTTTGAAACACGCACTCAAGAATGTTTTGAGCCACTCTCCCCAGCCAAGTTGTTTGAGTCCGTGGTCGAGTGATGGAACAATGCTTGAAACAAATGCGATCGGTGCAAAAATCATCGAGAACCAAATAACTCCAACTCGTCCCGCAAAAAATGCAGCACACATGAAGAATATCCAGGCCATGATTATGTTCAAGATAAATGAAATCAAGAGCACCATGAATAAAGTACCTGGCGTTACTGACTGACCGTTACTGCGGAGCTTCTCAAGACTTTCCCCACTCAATAGTTTTTGTGGTTGAATACCACTAATTACAGCAGCAGAAATTGATTTTTCTTTAGGGGCAGTATCATCAAATGTTGTTGCGGGATTACCTACTGACGAGATATCCATCGCGTTATAAAATACACGGGACAAAACGTTTGATGCATCGATTGCAACGCGACAGAAGAACAAACTAAAGTTAATCAAAAGCGCGACAATGATAACCTGAGAAACAATTTTTTTGACGCTTGTTCCATGAAGGTGAAGTGAAAGCACAAGACTGAGTGCTGCATAGAGGAGGATGAAGATAAAGAAAATGTTTGCAACGTCGCGGACAACACTCCAGCCATTTTCAACGAACGATGCGATATCAGCTCCATTGGTTCCCTGTCCGTAAATAGTACTACCGAGTGAAACAGCAGCAAAAGCGTCAAAAAGACGACCTGCCTGCTGAGCAAGCCAGTGTGAAGTACTAACAAAGATGTCATTAAACAAAATAACAAAACAAGGTGACCACTTTGTGATTGAACAATCAAGGTCAGCTACGAACGCATCCTGACCACTTTGTTCTGGTGTTTGACCGAGTGCTTCTTTAACAGCATCTTCAATTGGTACTGCGCCAAATTTGTTTTCTGGAGCATCAGCTTTTGTTTTTACTTCAACAACATTACTGAAAAACCAGTTTGTTGAGTTGTCTTCTTCGGCGACTAACTGGAAGTAGTAGGTTGTATTAGGTTCAAGATTAGTAATTGCAACAACCGGGTTGAATGAGTCTTTTTTGTAGAATTTTTCTGGATATGCACTAAAAATTTTCAACAATTCTACGGCTGAGTTGTCCCCTGGACTTGATGTCTTTCGAGCGAGACTGTACAAACTACCTGCATCACCTGGAGCAACATCCGGTTTGCGAACCTGGAAGTTACTGACGTTTGATGAGTCATTTAAAAGCTCGGCAGAACTTTGACCAGTATCAACATCAGCTTTAGTTGTTTTACCTTTACTGACTTGGAGAAAGAATCCGTTATCACGGTTTCCTCCCCCATTTACTGCACCATTAAAGTTTATTTCGTTATAAAATGCGTCCCAGGCACTTTCCTTAAGGTCATTCCAATCAAGAGCTCCATGTCCACTAAGTCCAGTGTCTTGGTCTTTTGCTGTGTAGGCATCACCATCGCGACCGAGAATCATATCAATTTTAAGGTCGACTGCGTCAGAATATTGAGAAACTTTATTTACGGGATCTCCACCTATTTGGGTGAGTTTAATTCCGTTAGCTGGACTACAATATGCTCCACTCTCACAAAAGTCGCCACCATCACTTGCGTTCAAAACAGTTTTTCCGTCAATAGCGAGTGCGCGGTTAACCGTACCAAAAGGAAGAACCATACTTGCGAGTATGGTGAGTGTCATTATTGCAACGGATAATTTGGAGCGCATCCTATAGATAAGTATACATTACTTAGATATTTTTAGGAATGTGTAGCGGTATTTTTGGGGAAAACAATTCAGCCCGGGCATGCTTCGCGTGCCCGGGCTGAATTTCTATAACAAACAATTATGGAGTTCTATAATCAACAACAGCAGATTCATAGAAGTCGCTACAATCGAATTTTACCTTTCGGAAGAGTGATTTATACACACCTCTACCATCAGTAAGGTCTTTCTTATCAACAAGTGATTGACAGAAGTACATACGTTCCCCATCTGTCTTACTTGGCTTGTAGTTAGGGTCTGTACTATCGTAGTCTTCCATAAAATCGAGTGCTTGATTAAGTTTCGCTTGACCAGTTGCAGCAGGATCCCAGTTGTCAGTAAGACTAAGCTGGTTTGTACTCATTACGATAGAGTACAAAAGTGTAAGATTTTCATCACTCAAACCATCATAAGTATCTTTACGATCTTCATTTACAGAATCAACGAGATACGGATCATCTGCAAGTTCATCTCGCATTTCATCAACTGTTTTGTTAGTAACAATGTGAACCAATTCAAGACCAGTTGTTTCTTCTGCAAGGTTTGCATTTGGGTTGGTTGTTGGATCACAGTTTACTGAGTTCAATTCACACTCTTCAGGAATGTCACCACCGCCAAATGAGTTAATATACACATCGTGTTCACGGTTTGCAATCATGACACCAGTCACAGCACCTTGTGTCGCAGAGATCGGAGCTGAGAGACCGAAGGTAAGAATTGTTGTAATTACACTACCTGCAATGTTGAGACCCTGAAGTGCTGCAGCTTGCTGTGCTTCTGGATCGTAATATCCGTGAGCATTTACTTGGGCGAGTATATTTGGAGGTACTTGTGAAGGATTGAGGTGTATAACTGATTTAATGAAACGATCTTTAATGTGAAGCCTGTAGACATGCTGTGGTCGAGCGTTTTCAATCTCAAGACGAACCTGAGCGATTGTTTTCAATACGTTGTCGTACTCGAACTTAATTTTCTGCAAAGAGTTTTCTGCATCCTGCACTGTGTATGAGTTAGGTGCATCTCCAGCCATTAATGAATATTCCTTAATCAAAAGTTGGAGTTGTTTGTTTCCTTCACCAGTAAGTCCGAGTAATGGATTTACTGTCGCAGGTTCCTGTCCCTGGGCTGCGAGATATTCGTTAATTCCAGGATCGACTGCTGTTTGTGCTGTTGGATCAGTGTAGTTTTGAATAATCTCGTTCAATTTAATTTTGATGTTCTTGAGTCGGTTGAGGATCGTGAGACTATCAATGTATTTTTCCGTAAAGTCTTTTTCTTTTGCTGAGTAGCGATATGCATCTTTGATTCGTGCCTGCACATCAGTATATGACGCAATTGTATTAGTAAGTGCACGGATGCGGATATCTGAAGGAATAGAATTTTGTCTATCAAGGAGCTGACTAACAATACGGTCGGTCTTTTCCTGCTTCTTCTTTGTACCCTTACCTTCTTTTACTTGCCACTTCTGTAAGATTTTTGCGAATTTTCGATTGAAACGATTTTCCCATCCAAACTTTGGACCAGGAACAGTGTAATCAAGTTTGCGAATAATTCCAGCGAATGACTCTTGATTTGATGTTCCGTGGAGAAGGTCGAGTATTTGTTTGTAACTATCCACTTGGCGTTGCGCAAGGTCAATCATTGTTTGCTTCATTGGCTGACCATTTGCATCAACCTCGAAATCAAAACCTACAAGCAACAGTGTATTGAGATCGATAACTTTGTCAGGAGATTGAGCCCAGTTATCTGCGCCACTTGAAGTCATTGAATTTGGACCAGCAAGTGTCTGTCCTTCGTAACTCCATACAGTACTACCTGAATTTGAATCATCTTTACCAATTGTTGAGAGTGCAGTGAGTCCTTTGTTAAACAATGAAGTTGTGAGTGCGTTCAAGATTGAAGAGAGACTGTTTCCAAGAGCTGCCCCCAACTGACTTTGTGCGAATTTTGAACCGAGCGCTTGGTTGATTTGTGACTGAACGATTGAACCAGGTGAAAGTGTTTTCCATTCAAGACAGTCTGAATCTTTCTGTGCGCCACCGAGGAAGAATTGGTTTGTTGGGGTTGGGTTTTGTTGTCCTGAGCCTGTTTGTGTTGTTGCAGCAACTTGTGGTGCAGTCTTCCACTTTGTACACATGCGTTGATTCAAGAATCCCTGACTTCGATCAATTTCTTTTTCAACTTGCTGTTTTGCTGCGTTTACTATTTTTGCTGCTTTGTCTGCCGCCAAGAAGAGCGAGCCGAAGGCGTTGTTTGCAGGATTCTGGCTGTAGGCCTCATATGCTGCCCAGCCACCAACACGGAAGTCCTTTTGGAATTTATTTGCTTCTGAACCAACAATATTTGTGAGAGTGTATGTCATTTCCTTACCGACATCACTGTTTTTATTGCGGTAACTTGAGATGAGTGCCTGTGAAACTTCTCGTCCGTATGGGAATTTACTTGCGTTGTAACCAATTGTATCAATCAAGTTTTCCAGTTGTGTATCACCAATATTTTTGAAAAATGATTTTGGATTTTCTACAAATTGTGGTGCTCCTTTGAAACCACCGTTGATCCAGTTAACCGTTGCTTCAGTGAGTTTATTCAAAAGAACTTGAGCGATTGCTTTCAATACCTGAGCAGCAAGCTTAATGACGAAGTCTTTAACGGTTGTAGCCGTGTTTGCTGTTTGTTGACCAGTGTTTACGCCAGTAAGTGATGTGTGTGGAATATCAAACATTTCGTCACTAAACATGTTTGCTCGTGCTTCATAAAGAGGAACAAGCAGTGTGTTGAGTGCAAATACTGTAAAAAAAATGTACGCAAACATTTTCTTGTATGTATGTAATCGTTGAATCATAAGTATAGTGTAATACAGTTGCTGCTACTTAGCCACACTCGCAGTACTATATGGAATCTTAGTAGTAAAAGGTCCGACATATTCAACAAGCTGGGTAAGTATTTTTGGGTAGTTCACCATAATACTCATTGCGCTAATTGGGTTTGCAAATGTATTTCTCATACCCTGAATACTTCCTCGTGCTTTCCCGAGAATATTAAGAAATTCAAGATGTCCGTCTTTGAGGTTTGTTGGTACAGATAACTTTTTAAGTGCCTCAATCAAATTTGTATATCGTGTAATGATTGGCTCAAGTTTTGCAAGTTCGCTTGGATCATTCGCATCAAGGGCGATTTGCATAATTTGGATTGAGTTATCAATATCAAGAGGATATTTTTGGCTCACGAGATATACGTAGTCGTTGAAATATCGAGTTTTGTTTGTGTCTGTTGCAGGTACAACCTTGATGTCTTTTTCAGTGAATAAATCTTCAAGGGTTGTAGATGCAATGCGAGCACTCACCTGTTCAGCGATTGTTTGAGCACCCTCTTCTGTAAGCTCGCCTGACTGACTAATAGTCGCTGCTGTTGTGAAAAGATCACGAGCGAATTGTTCAGTTTCGTTAAGCTTTTCATCAGTCCCCGCATCTGCTGTTGGTGTAACGCCAAGAATCTCCTGAATATTTTGTTTCCAGTCAGGAATACCATCGGTATTTTCATCTATTGTTGTAATGTCATTCACAACAAGTGGAGCGACAAGAGGTTGAGCAATTAATTTCTGCTCACGCTTTGTTTTTAAATAACCAAAAAGCTCGATAACACCCCAAATGAGTGCAATCGAGAGAATAATAAAACCAATCTTTTTAAGAAACGACCGACTTGGAAGATACTGTTCTATGTTTGTAAACATATATAGAACAAGTATAGCGTATTTTCTAGCGCAAGACTACAGTACTGCAACCAATTTCATCCACAGGTCGATAGAAAGTTCCTCGCCGCGCGCCTTTTCGTTTAATCCGAGCGCGGCGAGCGCACCACGAACACGGTCAGAACCGTAGTGTTTACCCAAATTATGCACTAATGTTTTTCGTTTATGTGCCAAGCCTTCTTTGACTACTTCAAAAAAAGCTTTTTCCTGTGCAGGTTTTAGTTTATGAGTGATGTTGTTAACAGTCAAAATCGCAGAATCTACTTTAGGAGCAGGACTAAAGTAGCGTTTCGAGACAGTTCCCCCGTATTTTGGATCACCAAACACTTTTACTGAGAGCGAAAGGATACTTTCCCTGCCATCTCGGGCTACTACACGTTCGGCAACTTCTTTTTGAACCAAAATAGTCATAGATGCTGGCTGGTTTTCGGTTTCGAGGTAGTTTCTGATCAAAAGACCTGTAATATAGTACGGAATATTGGCTACAAGCTTCCATTTCCCTGCTTTGAGACCCAATTTCTTGAGATCAAGTTCGAGTGCATCCCCATGAATAAGGGTAAATTGTCCGTTTTTAGCTTGATTTTTAAAGGTTTCTTGAAGAACTGGTATCAGTCGGTCATCTTTTTCGACAGCAATTACTCGAGCGCCAGTTGCAAGCAATTCTGTGGTCAAAGCACCCTTTCCTGGGCCAATTTCAAGCACAATATCGGTTTTAGTGATGTTTGCAGCCGAAACCATGCCCTTGAGGACTGCTTTTGATTTCAGGAAATTTTGTCCAAGTGATTTTTTTGCGCGGTGTTCCATGGCTTATTCAAGATAGATGGTTTTTATTCTACCACCACTTCGTGTTTCTCGTTCAGTAAGAAAGTCAGGTATATCATACAAGAATTCTGACGGTGTGGCGACTTGTCGCATACCGAATAATGTTCGGATGGTTGCGTAGGTCAAGAAAAGTTTATGTTCAGCGCGTGTGATGGCAACATAAAATAGACGACGCTCTTCTTCGCGGTGTTCAGTACTCTGGTGTTCTTTGGGTGCGTGGGGAAAGAGGTCTTGCTCGAGACCTGTAATAAAGACATATTTAAATTCCAAACCTTTTGATGCGTGAACAGTCATCAAGCGAACACCGTTTTTGTTTTCTTCTAATCCGTCTTGGTCAGATGCGAGCGCCGCGTCATCCAACAATTTCTCGAGCCCTTCTTCGTTTGGAAGCGCATCGTACCGTGTTGCAAGTGATACCATTTCTTGGATGTTCTCGAGTCGTTCGAGATCTGTCGAGTCCCCCGCTTTGAGTTCAGCTTCAATTCCTGAAAGCGTAATTACTTGTCGAATCAATTCTGATGGTTTTGTTGATTCACTCAATACTTTAATTTGTGCGAGGATTCCATAAAAATGCGCAATCTTTTTTTCTGTCGCTGGTGGAAGTGACGCACGTTCGCCTGCGAACAATTTTGCAAGCGTCGCTTTACCCAATCCACGTGCTGGGAAATTAATGATGCGCTTAATATCAGAAAGGTTGTCAGGATTTCGTGCTGCACGAATGTATGCGAGCATGTCTTTGATTTCTTTTCGATCGTAGAATTTTGTACCAAGGACTTGGTATGGAACATTTCGTCCGAGTAATGCTTCTTCGAGTACGCGAGATTGAAAGTTTGCTCGATACAAAACCGCAATATCTCCTGGAGTAACGCCAGAAGCAATCAGACCATCTATTTTTTCTGCAACAAACTCGCCCTCATCATTCTGATCATACGCTTCGTAAATTCCAATTTTTTCTCCATCATCGTTTTCAGTAAATAATGTTTTATCTACGCGAACCGTATTTTTCTTGATGATTGCATTTGCCGCTTCAAGAATTGTTTTTGTTGAACGATAGTTTTGTTCAAGGAAAAATACTTTAGTTCCTGGAAAATCTTTTTCAAAATGGAGCATGTTTTTAAGTCTTGCTCCGCGCCAGCTGTAAATATTTTGATCTGTATCGCCCACGACACAAATATTGTATTCACCATTTGCGTCTTTTGACGTAAGCAGTTTAGTAAGTTCGTACTGCACTTCGTTCGTGTCTTGGTATTCGTCGATGTGAATATATTTAAAACGTTCCTGATATCGAGCACGAACATCAGCATGTTGTTTCAATAGTACCACCGTCTCGAGCAACAAGTCGTCAAAGTCGAATGCTTTTTCTTCTCGTAATTTAAAATTGTAGCGTTCCCAAACTTTAGCCACAACGTCTTCGAGATAGCTACTTGCGCGCGCTTTATATGTTTCAACACTCACAAAATCTCCTTTTGCTTTTGAGATGACATGCTTAATTTTTTTTGGATCTTGTACTTTAGGATCAAGACCAAGTGCGATGATGCATTCTTTTACGAGTGCGATTGCGTCTCCTTCATCGAGAATACTAAACTGGCGATTTCTTCCAACGAGCTGCGCGTTGTTTCGTAAAATGTGTACTCCAAGTGAGTGGAAAGTTGAAATGTGTGGGAGACTGTCGAGTTTCTCGTGCGCGAGCGCGTCTTTGACGCGCTCGCGCATTTCACTTGCTGCTTTATTCGTAAACGTAATCGCAAGGATATTGTGCGGAGCAACACCACTATGTATGAGGTGCACTATGCGTGACGTAACGGTTTTTGTCTTACCAGCACCAGCTCCAGCAACAATAAGAATAGGACCAGAAAGTGTTTCTGCTGCTTTACGCTGTGCTTCATTGAGACGTAGAAGATGTGGATGCATGACAGCTATCATACCATATGCAAAAAGCGTTTCGGCTCTAGAGCCGAAACGCTTTTTGTGTTATTAACGATAGAAACCATTTCGTACAAACCAATCTTGTATGTCTACATTGAGACCAGCAAAGTATGCTTGGTTTTCAGTTCGTGCTCGGGCAAAGTATTCCGCAACACTTTCATTTGGACGGAATCCGTAGCCATGTTGCTGCAAATCATGCATCACTTTGTATAGTGGGTACGCAGGATCGTGCGATGCATGTGCCAAGAAATCTTCACCGATGAAACGAACAGGGTTATTCAAGATACGATCAACTTGTTGGCCACTTAGATGTGCGCCGTACACTTCATGGTGCTGATAGTTAATCGGTGCGCCACCTGGGTTAGCTGGGTTGCCGATTGGATAGAATTCACTGTGTCCACCAGAATTAACTGCTGTTTGATAGAACGCTCGATCAATCTGATCACTCGCATTGTATGGAGGATAGTACACAGGAGCTTGTTGCATAGCAGCCTGTCTCGCTGCTTCTTTCGCAAGACGTTTTGCAAGACGAGCTTCAGCTTTGTAATCATGACCGTCTGGGTGATGCTTCCACCAAAGCTTGCTGTGTCGCTTACCATCCCATGCTGATTCTTCACGCCAGTCTCCCGGAGTGTCATCGCCGTTTGACGGTGCGGTTGCGTGACTTTCAAACTGATGACTTTGTCCGCTACCATTCCAGAATCCGTTACTATCAGTACCTCCAAATGGTGGTCGAACTTGATCCCCAATACCTGTTGGTCCTGCAGTTCCATCTTGGAATGGAGCTTGTACTGTATTGTCAGCACTTGCTTGTCCACCGTAATGGAAGAATCGTTCATTCGCCTGCTGACTGATTACAGGTTCGTTACCAGCACTATGTACATCCATGAGTGTCTGATCTTCGGCACCACCTGCGGTAGTACGCAAACTATGAGAGATAATTTTACCAGTCTTATCAAACTCAATACTTGAACCCTTGAGCATATTCAAACTTTCTTTACCATCAGCAGCATCAGGACGCCATTCACCGAATTCTTTTGCAAGAGCATCAGCACGCGCTTCCATAATATGTTTGTATTCAGGAGGAATCTTGCTTGCATCAATACCTTTGTATGCTTCTTTCAACTGACTCTTAACGTGTGCCCATGTATCGATAGAACCTTTTGAACTGTATTCAACTTTAATTTCTTTGAATGTGTATTGATCTTCTGGTTTAGGTACAGGAGCTGGAGCTGGTTCTGGGTGTGGTGGTTTTGGTGGAGTAATACCGCCCTTTTTACCACCCTTATCTGGTTCAGTATCATGATGTGTACCACCACCCAATTTGTCATCCATCCAACCAGTTACACCAGTTTTATCGAGCGCAGCACCAGTTCCCAATCCAGCAAGCAATCGGAGACCAAAATCTACAGCAAGGTGTTTAACACGAGCACGATGCTCCTGATCAAGACGCTTTTGGTAGATTTTTTCAAGGTCACTGATCGCAAGTGCACCAAGCCCTCCTTCTGCCCACTCTGAGATTACCTCCTCACTACTTTTCTGTGCCTTATCTTTGATATCCACCAATGCCTTGTCAGCATTCCAAAATTTGTTTTTCAGTGATACAAGTCCTTGACCGATTACTCCGCCAAGAGCTGCTTTTGTAAAACGAGTTGCTGCATACGCACCAGCTCCTGCAATACCAACCTTACCAACACCAACCAAAATACCTGTTGCAATGAGTGTTGAAGTGACCATACGTGCACTCTTCGGCATGCGCATGTACCAGCCAGTCGCTTTTCCAAGAACGCCCCTGACTTTTTCAGGCACGAGTGGTGATTTTGAAAGTGCTTCTTGTTTTGCTTTAAGTTCGTCGTAGATGAATGCCTCTACTTCAGCTTTTGACTTACCAGCTTCAAGCATTTTAGTCGCTTCTTTTCCGATGAAGCCTTGGTACACAGCTTTAGTGTCATAATATTCATCAATGATACCCGCGCGCTTTTTTTCAGCAGAACTAAATATCCCTGTTTCCTTGTTATCTCCGAGGAAGAATCTACCGACTTTATCAAGTTTAGATGTTTTTGCTTCTACTTCTTTGTAGATTGCAAAAAACGCGGCACGAGCCTCTTCAAGATTTTTTGGTTCATTAGCTTCAGCGTCTTCAGGATTTTCTGGTTCTACTGGTTCAGTAGTAGATGTACTACCAGGAGTAGTCCCTGGGCCGGCGGGTGTTGTCGTAGTAGACGCAGTTGTTGATGTGGCAGTCGATGTAGTTGTGGTTGTTGTAGATGGGTCTTCTTCGACTTCCTCGGGATCAATGATAACAACTTCATTTTCTGGTGTAGTTCCTTCGATATCTGTTCCTGTTTCGATCGCTACCGTGATTGTCGCGCGCTTCTCGTCACTGAGTTCAGGTGCTATGTAGTCTTTGCTAAATTTTCCTGTGCCTTCTTTGCTTTCAGTACCATGTTCTGCGGCTGCAGCTTTCTTGTCTGCGTCTTCTTTAACTTCAGTTGCGGCTGTTTCTGCTTTCTCGTTAATTGTTTCTACGTCTTTTGCAGCAGCAGCCCCACCTTTCTCAAGAGCTTTTTTCTTGCGAGTGCTACCTGTTTCTCTGATTGAATCAATTTTTGCATTAATAGCAGCAATAATTTTTTCTGTTTCAGGACTTTTACCCTGTTCAGCTGCCTGACGACGAAGTGTCTCAAGACCCTTTTTTGATTTTGTAGCTTTAATCGCTTCTTCAAAATCAGCTGGATTTTTTGGTTGTGGTTTTTTTTCAGCCATAGATGATTGTATTAGTACTGCTAATTATGACGTAATGTCTTGCTTGAGTTGCTCAATCTTTTTTCTATCCAATGCAGCAAAATAATCATCCAGTTCTTGTTTGTGTCGGGCGGCAATCTCTTCGATCTTAGCCAAAGCCTCTTTGTAGATAGCTTCAACTTGTGCTTCGTTTGATGCGCTTTGATTCATATGTACAAGTATATACCAAAGAACCCAATTTCGCCTAGCTGTCTACATGTATAACTTCAAAAAGGTCTATTTTTAAGGCTCAATAAGGGTCTTGACAGATAGGTATGTTATATGCTATAATGTACCTGACACACTTTGATAAAGCATTGTTTGAGTCGAGAAAAGTGCGGCGAACGTTTTGTACGTGTTTGCCTCAGTTTTCTCGATTTTTAACAATTACATAACCAATTTTAAACAACAAACAATGAAAAAGTTCAATCTTTTCGCTACAGTAGTAGCAACTCTAATGGTAACCATTTTTTCTAACCCTGTAATGGCCGCTGGTGGCAAAAACAGTGTCGCTCAACACGATACTGTATATATTGCAAAGCCTTGCCCGCCCTGCCCTGATGCTGCCGTAAATACAAAAAGCGTTACAGCACCTACCTTTGACGCTAACCCAACCGCGCAACCAGCCCAACCGGCCGGTGATGCAAGTGGTGCCGTAGCCAGTAACGCTAACGACTCGCTTCTAAACGCGCTAATCCAGCGTGTTGAGAAGCTAGAGAATCGTAAGATTCCGGCAGCTGTAAACGTGAGTGGTTTAAAAGCTGACATAGAGACCGCTCAAGCTTCAGCCGATGAAGCGTATAGCCTTGCTAAGAATGCTGACACTAAAGCGGCTGTTGTCCAAGAGGCCAATGATAGCCTAAGGGTAAACATGAAAGCCCTAACTAAAACAGTTAATGGTTTTGGTAAAGCTATTAACGAAGCAGTTGCTTTAGCGGATGGACTTCGCAGCCGCGTTACTTTAACAATGGTGTTGCTTGCAATACTATTTGTAGCAGTTGTGCTGATAGCATGGTTCCTCTACAAAGTGAGCAATTCTGTTAATGAAAACTCGTACCAAACTGAGCGCCTAAAACAGGCCTTCTTAAAAAGAAACCCTGATGCCCAGGCAGAGTTGACTGACGAAAAAGAAGAAACACAACAACCAATAGAACCTGAACAACCCTAAAATTGACCCGGCCCTAAAAACACAGCAGCCTGTAGAAATTTCTACAGGCTGTTTTTTCTATGTGTATGTGACTGTATTACTAGCGAGTTAGTTTAACTTTTTCTACTCGAGGATATGATTGCTTGAATAGTTGATTGAGACTTTGAGTGAGATCTTTACTCATGATAGTTGCGAGTTCCGTTTCGTTTTTTGCTGGACCAAGAATATTTTTTGTTAGTTTAACGAGTGAACCAACAAGTTTGTTTGAGGTAGCTGTTTCCATTCCCGTGATTTTTACTTCAAAAGCATCTTTGCCTGTACCAATTGCTGAGACTGTACCCTCGATTACTGTTAGACCACTTTCTCCTTTGATTATTAGTGAGAGTGGTGCGTTTCCACTGAAGTAATCAATAGTGCCGAGGGTGAGCTCCTGAATGTTATCGTTTCCGAGTGTCTCTGCTAGTTCTTTAAGAAGTGCAGTTTTTACAAATGAACCCATCTCAAGTGTTGATATTTCTGTAACAGAACCGCTCTCTTGTGTTTCGTTTTCAATAACTGGTTCTACTACAAAGAGTTCTTCAGGTTGATGTCTTGTTACTTCAGTTTCCGGAGAAGCTGCAGGTTTTTCTGTGCTAATTGTTGCGAACACCGCACCCCCTTTGAGTTTTGTACCTTCAGAGAGTGAGCCTGCGAGTGAACCAAATGATACATAGCCATCTGCTGTGGCGCGAATTTCAAGTGCAAGTTTGTCAATTTCTAGTTCAGCGATAACTGTGCCTGCTGTAACATATTGACCTTCAGTAACGTTTATTTTTTCTACCGTTACTTGTTTACCTTCGTCTGCAAATTCGGCAAGTGTGATCTCATGTACTTTTGCTGGTCGTGGTGCTACTGGTGCGACTTCAAATGTTGCTGCTGGTGTTTCTTCTGGAACTGCTGCTAATTGTTTTGTCAGTGTGCCCGCGCGAGCTTTTTCTTGTTCGATGAAGATTGGTTTGAATTCAGCCCATGTTAATTCTTTTGGCTGTTCACCAACTGCGCCTTCTTGGAGATAGTAACCAAGGCGAGACAAGTTATAGTGAGCGAGGAGTAGTGTTCGAATTTCTGCAACACTACCACCGGGTTCTTTGAGTTTTGCTTCAACCGTATCAAACTCCTGCGTGACTTCCTCAAGTTTTGCCTTGATCTGTTCTGGAGTGAGTGCAACAGCTTCTTCGATGAGTGTTTCTGCACCAGTTTCTTTTGTTTCTGTATCAACGCGTCCAAGTTCTGTTGCGTTGATGAGCACTTCGAGATCCTGCTTTCGTGTTCCAGAAATACTGTTTGCTGTTTTTAATTTATCTTCCCAGAGTTTGAGTTCTGTTTGCAAAGCAGTTAGTTTGTTCTGAAGTTTTTTGATTTTTACTTCATAGTCACGAATGTCTGATGGTTTTGTGGCTGCGGCACGCTTCGCTTCTGTTTCAGTAATTGCATTAGTAAATCCATCGATATTTTGTCGTGCTTGTGCAACTTGTTGTGCAAGGAATTCACGAATATGCTCGATGCGTTCTTTACCAGTACGCATACTTCGCTGTTCTGTTGTCACTGCACGACGAGTGAGGTATTCGACACTCGCTGCGATGTTTGCTGATTGTCGTATATCGAGTCCGAGGTAGTTAATGATCTGGTTTTCAGTCAAGCCTGCTTCACGGCCTGAGCTGTCTTTTGGTTTCTGACTGTGAATCATTGACCCACGAGTAATTTTTGCGAGTGGATCTTTTTTGTTAATACGGTTGAGTAATTCTTTGAGTTCAACTCCTGGGCGTGAGATGAAGTAGAATTTTTCTACAGGATCAAAACGAACATAAGTATCGTATCCCATATTGTACGCAGCATGAGAGCCATGAGGGATTTCCCAATTTCGGCTACCAGAGACTGGTTCATACATGAGCACTTTTCCAAATTCTGCTGAGAATGTTTTTTGTCCCAAAAGGTATGCGCGACGTTCGTAATGTTCAACAAATTTAATACTTTTTTGAGTAAGTCTATTTGTTGCTTCTACTAGCTGAGCAAGTGTTTTTGAATTTCCTTGTTTATCAACACATTCTTGCGCGAGTTCTTCTTCGGTAAGTGCTGCGTATGGATCTTTACCTCGTTTGAAAAATTCGATGAGTGATTCAGTTGAGAGAATATCACGCAAACCGAGTAAAGTTCTTGAGTACGTATTTTTGTACCAGTCTTTACCGCCTCGAGGGTATGCCATGTTGTCGACATCGTTTACAAATGAAACGAGGTTTTCCATCCATGGTTCAATTTTTTCTGCCTTACCACTACGGCGAAGTGTTTCAAGTACAATTTCTGCTGTTGATGTTTTAACCCACTTATTTGGGAAATGGTGATCACTTACCCATCGATCTTTTTTGATTTCAAGAATATCGTTGATACCACTTACATCAAGCACAATACCTGGGCCGTCATATGTACTTCCCTTTGGTAATGTCTGATCAACTGTTTCGCTTTTTGCTTCACCAACTAACTGCACAAAAAGTAATGCGATGCGTGAATCAAGATCCGGCTTTTCATGTGTCTTGATTGGAAGATCTTTTCGTTCAAGAATGTTTTGTACTTCTTTGATTTTTTCTGGAGTAAGTCGTTTGTCTACTTCACGAGCAAGATCACTTCGATTACTAATGTATTCACGGACTTCAGAAATATTTTTGAGTCCCAATGTTTGCTCTGCGAGTTCTTGTGCTTTTGCAATCAACTCATCTGGGTTTTTGGTAAGCGCATCGAGTTCATTTCGTGATACTTTTCCATTCAAAAACTTTCGAGCAACAGTAACATCGCGCTGTTTTTTCTGAGTCTCTTCTTTATTAAAAAATTTGTTGTGAAGTGCTTCAACTTCAGTCGTTGTAAGTTTTCTATATGCTGAAGGATCCTTGCCTTCTTGTTTTGCAATTTCAAAAATACGAATCTTGCGAAGCAATTCTGCTTGTTCTTCTACCGTTGTTGTTTTTTCTTCCTCTTTTTCCTCGACGACTTCTGCTACAACCTCTTCAATTTTTTCTGGAGGAACGACAGCTGGTGTTTCTTCTTCTGTTACAACAACCACCGGTGTTTCGACGGATGTTTTAGCAACGACAGTAGGATCCTCTTTTTTTGTAGTTTTTGTAGCTACTGTTTTCTTGAGTCGATCAACTTCTTTCTGTAAGATATTTTGAGCTTGGATTGCGAATGGTTTGATAGCCGTAAGTTTTTCTTCGTTCCCCGCATAGTGAAGAGCGGCTTTTTCCAAAAGGGCTGCCGTTGCGGCTAACTTATTGGTCTTCATCATTTGCATGATTTCGTTAAGACCCTTCATGTCCCCCTTAAAAATGTCTTGAAGCATTTCCCCGTTTCCAAAAAACTCTTCAGTTTGTTTAAGGAATACTTCTTTTTCGTTAGACGACCCAGTACCTTCGAGGTTCTTTTTTGCCATGTGTTTATTTTAACACACGTTCCAGTCGTTTGATAAGTGATTCGTAAAGTTCAATACGAGCTTGAGTTTCCTTTTGAGAAAGCTTTTCTTCGTTTGAAGTTACCGTCTTTTCAGTGGTTGTTGTTTCTTTAACCTCCGCAACAGCCGCCTCTTTCTTTTCCTTGATAACATCGAACAAATGTTCAATGCCTGTGTGTGTGGTAACAACGAGAGATTCAGGATATGCATTCCATTCCACAACGTTCAATTCTCGTACTTCCCCAGCCGCATTTTTGATACTAATAGTTTCAGTATCGTTTCCATGATCTACGATACCGACAACTTCCCATGGAATCTTATCATCGTCTGTATACGCAACCCCTTTTCGAAGGTCAAAAGGAACTCCTTCGCTTGTTGGGTATTTGATTGATTTTAATTGTTTTTCCTGTGGTGTTGCTGGCTCAGTCTCAGAGGTTGCCGTTTCCTGAGTTTCTGTTTCTGATGCAGGTTCAGTCTCTTCGTATTCTAGCAATGGTTCGCGTTCACGAGAAAGTGTGAGCTGATCACCGAGTGTTTTGATGATGTCTTTATTCTCAGCGTTATGCCAGTCACGTACATGTACGAATCGTGTTTCAAATGGTCCACTTGTTGCTGTTACTTTAAAAATAACGGAATGTGTTTTTGCATCAACAGACATACCAGTAACTTCCCATTCGTTACCTTTTGCATCTCTGAATGTGTCACCAATATCTACAGGGATATGTTCGTCGCTACCCTCGTGAGAATAGTGTTCAAGTTCAATAGCCTCTTCGTTTGTGTGTACTGGTGAAGCTAGGCGAAGTCGAAGTGTTTTACCTCGATTTCCGAGTGAAAGCATACCGTCCTTGTTTGTGCCGAGCAGTTTAAAATCTGTTGTATATACACCTCGTTTATCTACGATATCGATAGTATTTTTTTCAGGATGGACATTCTTAACTAAAATGCGATCGTTACCCTCAGTAAAAAAGACAGAGTTAGGTGTAATACCAAGTTTCTGGAGGAGATTTGAAGTGTCTTTCTCTGGAGTCTTTTTGTTGGTACCAGCTTCACTCATTAAATCAAGGAGTTTTTGAGTAAAGAAGTCGATATTGTTTTGTCCGCCAAATTCCTCAGTATATGGCTTGAGAGCTTTACGAATCTTGTCCTCAGGAGCCTTTTTTGCCACGAGACCAAGTATCTGGTCGAGCAGAACGCTTGAAAGAAACTGTCCTTGTTTTTTACCTGCAACATCAAAAAGACCTTCAACCATATTTCTACTTTGGTGAGGTGCTGGAATTCCACCTTCTGCTGTTGTAGGTTTTTCACCAGACATTGAATGATTAGTTCATTTTGCGCATGATTGCATCACGTTCAGCCTTGAGGTTGGCTGTTTCTTCGGCAGCAATCTTATCAAAATCTGGGTTTTCTTTGCGGAGGAATGCGAAGAGTTCTTCTGGGGCAGCATCTGTATCGAGGAGGCGTTCGAGGGTGTTTTGTGCTTCTTCGCTCAAACTTGGGGCAATACGCAAAAGAACTCCCTGGAAAATAAGCTGGCCAACTTGTTGAATGATGGCATCCTGCTCATCTTGAGTCATCGCACTAAGTCCCAATGTTGTAACGAGCATTTCGCGTGTTTTTGTATCCATATATATGTATAAGGTTCGCCCCAAAGCGAAGAATTAATGATTAAGTTTCTAAAAATAGTATAACACAATGAGGTTGGGATGTTTTTTGTTATCCACACCATGTGGATTATAACTGTTGACTTGCCCCTCCCCGCGGGCTACCCTAGATAGGTCGGGCATTTTTCAGTAATCTCGCCCCTCCTTCTGTAAAGTTGTTTTTCCTAAAAACCTTTATTTTACAAGGTTTTATAGGATTTCCGTACGATAGTAACGCATATAGCCTTATATTTCAACGATATTTTGGTTATATGCCCCAAACCTAGGCTTATTACAAAAAACCAACAGGACCCTCAGGTATACGTGCACGGTGCACCCCATGAGGCGAAAAAACCTTTATTTATCAAGCTTTCTCATCAAAAGCTTGCTTCTTTGTTGCTTATTGCAGGTCTTGGTTTGGGTACCCCAGCAATGGCTCAGGCGGGTATTTTGTCACTTTTGGGGCTTGAAAATACAGCCTCAGCTGAAACCATCTCAGCATCTGCAGTGCTTAATTCACAAAATCTCGCACTACCACAGGCAACTATTGCAACCAAGGATGCAGGCACACAGGAGGTTGAACTCCCTGTTGCGGATGATGCTCTTGTTGCTCAGGCTGGACCACTTGGTACTCAGGCTGATATGACAGATGAAGTTGTTGCTGATGTAAACCAGATCTATACATATGTTGTACGTTCAGGAGATACATTACCAGTCATTGCTAAAATGTTGAATGTTTCAGTCGGTACAATTGTCTGGGCAAACGACCTTTCAGGTAAAAATGCTAAATTAACCCCAGGTCAGGTGCTCGCCATCCTCCCTGTTTCGGGTATCTCATACACAATCAAAAAAGGCGACACTATTAGTGGTATTGCAAAACGTTTCAAAGTTGATGTTGATGAAATCGGTAAATTTAACGGTTTAGAATTGGATAGTAAGCTTATTGCCGGTGAAGAAATCATTATTCCGGGTGCTGATCTTGCCCTCCCATCTTCAACTATCACCACAGGAACAAAATCAAGCGGGTCATCTTTGGGTAGTTCGGGTTCGAATCTTCCATTATATGCATATGGTGCAACACGCCTTCAGAGTGGTTTCAGTGGCCCAGATTTGGGTGGTTATTTTAACCGTCCAGTTAAAGGCTGTCTCCGAACTCAAGGTGCTCACGGTAAAAATGGTGTTGATATTGGCTGTCCAATTGGTACACCAATTATGGCAGCTGCGAATGGTACTGTTTTGATTGCTCGTGATTCTGGATGGAATGGAGGTTTTGGAAAATATGTTGTTATCAACCATCCAAACGGAACTCAAACATTGTATGGACATATGAGTGCGGTCTATGTGACCTCAGGACAGTCAGTTTCTCAAGGTCAGACAATTGGTCTCATGGGCTCAACCGGACGATCGACCGGCTCGCATCTTCACTTTGAAGTTCACGGTGCTGAAAACCCACTCGTAAAAAATCCTCGCTACGGATTGTAAGAAATAGAAAAACCGGCCGAAGGCCGGTTTTTCTATTGACGGAGAGTGTCAGAATGCTATATTTGAAAAAAATTCTTTATGCAGTCTGTAAAAAACACCAAAACACACATCCTTGCTTTTGCACAACGTGGAGCAGGAACATTTGCTATACGCAAAACATTGTTTAACCCAGTTGTGGCGCTTCTGAAAGAGCTATTAGAAAATGAGCCAAACTTGCTCACACTACCCTTTTCTGAATTCAGAAATATACGTGAAGAGACGTGTGGTGATTTCACACAAAACACCTTCGTGTATTCTGACGTGTATGCTGAATTAAAAAAGCATATCCAACAGGAAAAGCTGCATCCGAAATGTATTAAGTTATTAAACAACCTTGATAGCTTACTGAAAAGCAGCACCCGCTCAGCGCTTGCGTTTGGTCACCAATTCGACACCGTATTTAACCCGACATATTCATTGCAGGACTTATTGAGAATTTGTTCTCGTAAGGCCGAGTTACATTATGTTACCTTGCGTGCAAATACGGCTTCAATTGAATTACCG
Organism: uncultured Candidatus Saccharibacteria bacterium; assembly: GCA_964397435.1. Taxonomy (GTDB): domain Bacteria; phylum Patescibacteriota; class Minisyncoccia; order Phycocordibacterales; family UBA9973; genus DALYCO01. The sequence continues at coordinate 59,382 of CAYNHU010000002.1, forward strand.
CAACAGAACAACCTTGTTTTATTTGTGTTGCATTCAACAAAACCGTTTTTTGTGAACGGTGTAAAATGCAAACCAACAGCAGGTAAAACACTTGTGTTGTCAGGTGCACAACTTACAGCGTATTCCTCTGATACAAAATTATTGATCCCACCTAAAAAACAGGAGGAATTAATAATTGAACGCCCTATCATTCGTTTTCCTGAACTGAAAAAAGAGTCGGCAGAGTTACTGGTGTTTTCTATAAAAATGTAAACATACTGCATAATTGTATTCATGTGCGGCAACACCTTCGGTGTTGCCGCACATTTTTCATTGTTAGACACACACAGATGTTACAGTCGCGGACGATACTGCAACGCTTCAAGTATATGATCTGGTGCTATTTCTTTCGCTGATGCAAGATCTGCAATTGTTTGTGCAACTTTGATTACTCGATGATACGAGCGACCAGAGAGTTGCAGCTTAGCAGCACTTGTTTCAAGCAGCGTACGAGCATCATCATGTAGCTTTATACAATCACTAATTTCACGGCTCGTCATGTCTCCATTTTTTGTAATAGTTTTCTTTTGTTGTTTGAAACGATCTCGTGCTCGATTGCGAGCGCGTGTCACTCGTTCTCGAACAACTGCACTCGATTCATTGTGCGGATTTTCATTGATCATTGTCTCGTACTCAACATGTGTAACTGAAACCCAGATATCAATACGATCAATGATCGGCCCCGATATTTTTTTTGAATAACTTTCAACTGCACGTCTTGAGCAAACACAGGTGTGTGTTTTTGATCCACGATATCCGCATGGACACGGATTCATTGCAGCTATTAACATAAAGTTACACGGCAATGTTACTGAACCTTTGGTTCGCGTAATAGTAATACTATGTTCTTCAATTGGTTGTCGAAGTGATTCTAAAACGCGTTTATCAAATTCAGGAAACTCATCCAGAAAAAGTACACCGTGGTGCGCGCGTGTGATTTCTCCTGGACTAATATGTGCACCACCACCAATGACTGCTGTGTATGATGCTGTGTGGTGTGGCATACGAAACGGTGGTTTTGCTGTCAGTGTCATATCTCCCATGATTGAACGAATCTTTGTTACTTCAAGGATTTCTTGTTCAGTAAGTTGCGGCATGAGTGATATACATGACTGTGCAAGTAATGTTTTACCTGTTCCAGGTGGTCCAATAAATGCGATGGTGTGACCACCCGCTGCCGCGATTTCAAGTGCACGTTTTGCAATTTGTTGTCCATGAATGTGTGCGATGTCTCGTTCATCTTCAGTTGGAATTTCTAAATGCATCTGATGTTTTACAGAAACAAGCAACGGCTTGTGTGATGCCAGATGTGCGATGACTTCCGCGAGTGTTTTGACACCGTAAATCGTAATACCAGAAACAAGCGCTGCTTCTCGCGCATTTCCGTGAGGAACATAGATTTCTTTGAAACCTTGATTTCGTGCGTATTCAGTGAGTGCCAGAATACCACGCACAGGCATGACTTCTCCTGCCAATGTCAGTTCACCGAGAAATAACTTGTCATGCGTATCAAATGTTACGACTCCAGATGCGCATAAATATCCAATTGCAATCGCTAAATCAAAATACGAACCCTCTTTTCTAATATCAGCCGGCGATAGTGAAATAATAATTTTATAGTTCTTTGATTTTGGGGAATCAAAACCACTATTTTTTAATGCAGCACTAATGCGGTCTTTTGATTCTTCGACTGCTTTGTCAGGCAAGCCAACAATTGAAAATGAATGTAACCCGCGCCCAAGATCAACTTCAACCGTAATGCTTTTACCTTCAAGAAAAAAAGGTTGTGCGCTCATAATGCGTGCGTATGACATATGCTGCGATTGTACATATCTCATCTGAAGAAAAAATAAAACCACCCAAGCGGGCGGTTTTAGTGTGAACTCTATTATGCTGCGTGTTCGATTGTTGTTCGAGCTGCAGGGTTTGCGCGAAGACGTTCGATATCGATTTGTTCACCAGATACTTCACAAATACCGTAACCTCCTTTTTCGATTTTATCGAGAGCATCCTGTACGTCTTTGAGACGAGCTTCGAGCGTTCCAAGTGTTGCATTTCGTTCTTCGTATTCCTCAAAACGATCAGCCATGTCATTTTCATCAGAGTTTTCGCCTTCGTCTACTGGAGGTGGAACTGCTTCCCAGTCTTTGTCTGCTGGGTTCATAACACCTACACTTGAAAGTTCTTCGATAAGTGTTTTCTTTTCGGCCTCGAGTTTTTCCTTAAATTCTTGTGTATCAATCATGCGCTTATAGTAGCATGTTCTTTTAATGACGCAAGGTATTAGCAGTGAGGCGGTTCAAGATCTCTTCGAGCGTCTGTTCTTTGTCTGCGATGATGAGTGTATCCTTGAATTCTCCTATAAATGTATAGAATAATACGACGTTTCCCTTTGCATCAATAAGGGCGCGAGTATCTTGATTTTTGATTGTTCGGTCTTTGAATTGTGCTTGGAAAAGGCCTTTGTTTTCTTCAGTAATAGTAATGTTGAAGACCGAATAGAGTTCATTAAAGATATGCTGTTCCCACTCGAGCATTCCAGCGAGAGCTGTTGTGTATGCGTTTGTTTTAAATGCAATGAAAAGTCCGTTGCCATTAAATGAGTACACACCGATGGTGAAAATATCATCAAATGAACGAATCAGTTGTGATGGTGCGACTGAGCCCAATGCAGTGAAAAATTCTTGTGATGTTACAACATGCTGTGATGTTGCGCCAACTTGTTGTGTAAATGGCAGGATGCGCTGAATTGTATTTATGGTTGTTGCTGTGCCCAAATACTGTCTGCTCAATTGTTCTCGCACACTATCGCGTCCAAGATCTGTGATGTTGAGACCGACAACTGAATCAGTTTTGATCACAGTTGGTGTACCGGTCGGACTCTGTGTTACGGGTACTGTTTTTGGAATTTGCTGATAGAGCACAAAACCAATCACGCCAATTGCGATGATCACTAATGCGATTCCTCCAAGTACATAAAATTTGTTTGTTCCTGAATTAGGATCTACATTTGCGCGCTGGCGTTCTTTGCGTTCATTTTCTGCCATTGCGATTTTCACGAGAGAACCTTCGCCTGATTTAATTGTTTCAGCGAGGTCGCTTTGAAATGTTCTGATAGTGTGAAGGTTTGCGTTTTGGCCAGAGAGACCAAGTGGTGCGCGCGAAGCGCGCACCACTTCCACGTCCACTGCATTCTCTCCTTCACGTTTTGACATACCTTCGAAGCCTTGCATATATCCACTATGATACTTGAGAAACGAACCAAACACCAGTGACCTCTTTGTTACAAACAAAAAATCCCGAGATGTAAAATCCCAGGATTTAAAAAATGTTTAGATGTACTATTAATAACAGTCCGTACTTCTTCTTTTACGGTATTCTGCTACAAAAATAGTTATGAGAATAATCAATGCTATTAGTCCAAGTTTTGCCAGCCCATGAATGTGAATTGGTGTTAAATGTTCAATTAACATAAATGCTCCAATAATCCCAACAATCACAAATGCCGCAGTCTTAAGGCTCGGATATCTATCCATAATCACGGATACAAGGCTTGAGGCAAAAAACATAGTTACAATACCGGCAGCAACCCCGATCATGACAATGTAGATATTGGGGGATAATCCAACTGCAATAATTACATTATCAATCGAAAAAGCTAAGTCGGTAAGCATTATCTGTCTAACAACAAGCCAAAATGTTGCATGTGTTGTACCAGGGTTGTTTTCCTCGTCAAAACTTTTCTTGATGTTGCTAAACGCAACCCAGATGAGGTAACAAGATCCAATGCAAAGTAAAAAATCATGCTTAACAAGTAGTGATGCTGCTAACAGTGTAATAATGCGTAATCCCATTCCGAATACAATAATACCCAGAAAGTGAGCGCGTTTTTGCTCTTTGAATGGAAGCTCTTTGGTTAGAGCAACTACGATAAGAGCGTTATCAATAGAAAGTAGTGTCTCAGTAACAATGATAGTTAGAACTACCGGTACGGTACTGCTGAGCAGTGCGAGGAGATGTGATGCTTCCAATGTTATATGTGTTTTGGTTACATAAACCAAAGAACCCAAGCGTATCTCGGGCTTATGTAACCAAAACGATATGTCAAAGAGGTATCCGTGCATTATAACACGAAATGGGGTTTAAAGCAAAAACCAGCCCGCGCGCATGCGCGCGGGCTGGTTTGTAACTTTTATATCTTAGGTGCTTCTGTCTGTGGAGCTTGGGCTGCTGGTGGAGTAGGTGGTTTGATGAAGTTTCGATCTGCTTCTTTAATTGAAAACGAGATACGTCCTTTTTCTTTATCAACCCCGACTACTTTTACCGGAACAGTCATTCCCTCTTTGAGTACATCAGCAACACGCATAACACGGAATGGAGCGATTTCAGAAATGTGGACGAGCCCATCAGCAAATTCTGAAACTTTGACGATTGCTCCGACTTCAAGGATTTTAACCACGGTTGCTTCAGCGGTATCGCCGACTTTCCATTCTCTTGTCATTTCTTTAATGATTGCCATTGCCGCATCGGCAGCGCCGTTTTTGCCAGTGACATATACTGTGCCGTCATCTTCGATTGTGATTTCAGCTCCAGTCTTGTCTCGGATTGCTTTGATTGTTTTACCACCAGAGCCGATGACGAGACCAATCTGATCAACTGCAACTTGAGTAACTAAAATCTTTGGAGCATTTGGAGAAATGTCAGCACGTGGCTGTGCAATTTCTTTTTCGATAACATCGAGGATTTGCAAACGTGCTTCTTTTGCTTGCACCATTGCTTCCTTGAGTGCTTTCACTGGAACGCCATCAACCTTGATATCAAGCTGAATTGCAGTCACACCATTTCGACTACCAGCAACTTTGAAGTCCATGTCTCCGTAGTGATCTTCTGGTCCTTGGATATCAGTCAAAATTTTGTATTCAGTCGGGTTTACAGTATTCAAGATGAGACCCATGGCAATACCAGCAACTGGTCGCTTGATTGGCACACCACCATCCATAAGTGCAATTGATGATGCGCAGATTGATGCTTGTGATGTTGATCCGTTTGATGCAGTTGATTCTGATACAACACGAATTGTGTATGGGAACGACATCTTGTCTGGAATGATTGGCGTGAGTGCTTTTTCTGCGAGCATTCCGTGACCCATTTCACGACGATTCATACCGCCGACGCGACCTGTTTCACCTGCGGAATATGGAGGGAAATTGTAGTGGTGCATGAAACGTTTTGTTCCGCGAATCTCCATGCCTTCGATAGTGAGCGCTGTTTCTGGGCCACCGAGTGTGAGTATTGAGAGCACGTGTGTCTGTCCTCGGTAGAAAATACCTGTACCGTGAAGCATTGGTGAGATACCACCTGCTTTTGCGAACAGTGGACGAACTTGATTCATTGCACGACCATCCGCACGACGATTTTCTTTGAGTGCTTTTTCATGCACAAGATCATCGAGTGCAGTTTCGAGATAGTCTTTTGCAAGTGTTGCGACTTCTTCATTGTCAGCAAACTTTTCTGAAACGATAGTTGCCCACGCATGTTCGAGTTCACCGAATTTCTGTTTACCCAATGTTGGGTCGTCACCTTCTTTCAAAAAGATTTCATCAACTTTTGTTCCAACTGTCTGTTTGAAAAGTTCAATCACTTCAGCTGGTGTTTCTGGTTTCGCAAACACAAGTTTTGTTTTACCCATGTCCGCGATGATACTTTTCTGCCAGTTTTCAATTTCAGCAATGTGCTTCATTGCAAAATCAATATGACCACCTATTGCTTCTTCGGTGTCTTCAAAAGCCATCGCTTCAATCATCACTACGTTGCCATCTTTCCCACACACAGTGAGATCGAGTTCATAGTTTGATTCACCAGTGTTTGCAATAAACGGATCGTAGACAACTTCAGTTGAACCTTTTGCGCGGCCGACATGGACTGCACCAACGGGGCCGTTCCATGGAATATCTGAAACACCAAGCGCGAGTGATGCTGCGTTGATACCAAGTACACCCGGATCACTTTGACCAACTGAAAGCACAGTGACAATAACCTGCACTGCGTTTTTAATGTGGTGTGAAAACAACGGACGAATTGTTCGATCAATAATACGTGATGAAAGCACTGCTTCATCAGATGGACGACCTTCACGTTTGTTGTACTGTCCGCCCAGGATAAGTCCTGAAGCGTAATACTTTTCCATGTATTCAACAGTTAAGTTGAAAAACCCTGGATTGTTTTTTCCGTCTTTTGAAATAACAGCTGTTGCCATAACAACAGTGTCTTCGCACTTCAAAATAACGGAACCATTAGCCTGATCTGCCAAGTCAGAAAACAAAGCAGTCATTACTTTGCCACCGACAGTCAAGGTATATTCCTTACTATGCATATATATGTCTCTATGAGTCCCCAGACTTTAGTATTGAAACAAGCCGTTTCACTACTACCTGTCTGGGGGCTAAGTTACCTAATAACAGCCTGACTATATCATATAAATGCATGTTTGACATTAGCTGTTTTGAGGGTTACTATCGAGTTAAATTGATTAACATATGAATAAATTAAACAGCCACTCCTTCAATTACGAAGGTATTTCCCTGACCGACATACTTACTTTTTCGACTAAGTACACTGAAGGTATTTCAGATGTTTGGGCAAAAATTGTACAGCTTGCAAAGGGTCAAACCAAAGCAGGTGTAGAACTTACCTTTTTACGTGCCGATGGCACACAAAAAACTGAACGCGCCACTATTACCAATATACGAAACAATGAAAAACGTTTTGATTTTGGAAACTATGTAGATGATGGTAATAATGGCAAAGTTTTTACCGGCCGCACTATTCGCCTCGATAATGTACTTGGCGAAATACCAGTTTTGCTTGGTTTCTCCTACTCTTCTATTTTCTGCTTTGGCAAAAAAATAGAGGCATACCGTACCTTTATGGAAAAAGTTTGGTTTGGTGGTTATGACAATAACTATGTACGTTTAACGTATATCAACACCGATGGTTCGTTTTCATCAATTGATTGTTTGACCAAAAAAGTAAACAAATCAAATTTTGAGACAGTTGACTATCGCGAGTTGCGTATTATCAACGCCAAAACAGCCGGAGTTACCATGAAAGGTGTAAACGGCAGGCCCGATGTGCACCGCTTTGTATCCGCTAACGGTTACCTTTGTAAAATTGAACTAATTGCGAAGCCTTCGTATTCTCACGAAGATGATGGTTTCGAATTTGGGCAAACAGGCTAACGTACAACAATGTAGTTTTTTATCGCTTCCGATTCCTCACAAAGGGTCGGAAGTTTTTTATTTGACAATACTGAGTTTTGTAGTTAGTATGATGGTCATTCTTTCCTCTATAAAAACTGAATCATGATTATAACCTTCAAAGACAAAACACTTTTTGGCGAAGCAGATATAACAAATGGCGCTAGTGTTGATTTTTTTATCCGCATACAGTCATTTAAAGCCGCTGCGTACTTTGTACAGGGACATCCTCACATTGCCCGTTTAGCTATTGCGGAATCAGCTCAAGATTCCTACATACAGGCCTTGGGTGCGGCACAGCTCGTTATCGTTAACGAAGGCACTACCGAGTTAGTATTTATACCCTTCGGTAATGGGTTTGATGCACCGGCTAAAAGTATTGAAACATGTAAGCATGAATTGCTGACAACCCTCGATAGATACTTCACTGCAACACCATCAACAAAAGTAATTCATATTCGTCTCGATTATTTATTTTTAATAACTGATACCACTTCTCGCAAGGGATTATGGATGCTTAACTATCTTGCCGAACAACCACACACTATTGTTGTGTATATTTAGTTCTAAATAACAAAACGGGAATCGCGTAGCGATTCCCGTTTCTTTTTTATCTCCCCAAAACGTATTTACGTGGGTTCTCTGACATGTCGATGAAATCGTCGGCGACTTCGCGGAGTTTCATACTTGTTGATTTGCCGAATGAGATAATTTCAACTTGTGTCATTGTCTGAAGATATTGTACGAGTGGTACAAAGTCTCCATCCCCTGATGCGATGATAATTGCATCGAGACGCGGAGCCATTTTAATTGCATCAACTGCAAGTCCGACATCCCAATCTCCTTTTTTTGCACCGCCGGCAAATACTTGTAAATCTTTTGTTTTTGTTTCGATACCCATTTTAGTGAGTGCTTCAAAAAATCCTTTCTCATCTCCTGCTTCTGACGTAATGACATACGCGATTGCGCGTACGAGTTTGCGACCAGCAACAGCATCTTTGAGTACGTTTGCAAAATTGACGCGTGCTTTATACAGATTGCGTCCACTGTGGTAGAGATTTTGTGTGTCGATAAAAAGTGCGACACGCTGTTCTTTATGTTTAATAGCTGACATATAAATAATACTAATTGTTCGTTTCAAAAAAGTGAAACGGTTTATAAAAATGGAACATAGTTCCTAGTAGCGATTCGCAAGATGTTTTTCCGTGCTTATTCCAATTGTGCTTACACTTTGTGGCTGCACAGTCCTGGTCGCTGAAGCTTAGTGTACCACGCCGGCCGCGGCGAGCGCTTATCAGCGCTCGAACATAAAATCCGCCTTGCGGCGGATTGTTACGTTATTCAGCAAGTTTGATTTTCTTGACGAGAGCTTCGTGACGAGCTTTGTCATTGCGCTCGAGGTACTTGAGGTGAGTGCGTCGGTCTGCAACCATCTTGATCAAGCCACGGCGTGAGTGATTATCTTTCTTGTGTTTCTTCAAGTGAGTTGCGAGTTCATCAATACGTGTTGAGAGTATTGCTACCTGCACTTCTGGAGAACCAGTATCAGTTGTGTGAAGCTGGCTTTTCTTGATAACAGTCTGCTTTTTCTTTGTTTTGAGCATAGATATATAAAAATTAGCTTGCGAAGGCTATGTACATATAATAACATACTTCGTTTAAAATTGCAAGACCCTCCTTTTTGGAAGGTGTCAATGCTCGTTTGAGGCAAAAATATTGTCCGACATTGGTTTAGCACGTATACTTATATATATGTCAGAGCTTGAGCGTTTGAAACAACAATTTTTGGAATACATGGAAATCGAACGTGGCGCTAGTTTGAAAACAGTGCGCAATTACGATTTGTATGTTTCTCGCTACCTCGCATTTTCAAAAGCAAAAAGCGCGGAAGATATCACCGAAGACTCTGTCCGCGAATTTCGATTGCAGTTGAATCGCGCGCCTGGCGTCTATGTCAAAGGACAGGCGCGCGCCACAATGAAAAAAAATACGCAGAACTACTATCTCATCGCACTTCGCCGATTTCTCAAATATCTCATGAAGCGCGGTATCACCTCACTCTCTCCTGATCGTATTGAATTAGCAAAAGTTGGCGCGCGCCACCTCGACCTCATTTCTGTTGATGAATTGAGTCGATTAATGAAATCCCCTGCGCTCGTTTTCGCTTCAGTTAAAAAAGAAGATGCACAAACAACTCGAAAAGCAGAACTCATGATGTTGCGCGACACTGCTCTTTTGGAACTTTTCTTTTCTACCGGATTGCGTCTCTCTGAATTGTGCTCACTCAATCGAGACCTCGATCTATCAAAAGATGAATTTTCAATTCGTGGTAAAGGTGAAAAAATTCGCGTTGTGTTTTTGTCTGACGAAGCAAAAACTGCAATTCGAAACTATCTTAACAAGCGAGTAGACATGGAAGAGCCAATGTTTGTTTCGGTATCGGGTAAGCGCGGCTCGCACAATGGAACAAGCGAGCCGCGCCTCACTCCTCGCTCAATCGAACGCATTGTGAAACAGCATGCAATCAACGCGGGTATTTCTCGTAAGGTTACTCCGCATGTACTTCGTCACTCATTTGCAACTGATCTGCTTTCAAACGGTGCTGATATTCGTTCAGTGCAGATGATGCTTGGTCACGCCAATATTGCGACAACACAGGTGTACACGCACGTCACTGACAAACAACTCCGTGAAGTACACAAAAAGTTTCATAGTAAAAAATAACCTCCTACCTCGTTTTGCGTGAGATGCTATAATGCCTACATGGATTATTCTCACCAGAAAAAGTTTTTCCAAACAGCATATACAACAGGAAGTGACTATTGGTCACGTCTTCCGTTAACACTTAAAGGCGATGAACTTATGCGAACACTCCAGCCAGGAGCAATGATTCTTGATGTTGGTAGTGGACGCGGACGTTTCCCGTTTGAACTTGCAACACAAGGCTTTCGTGTCATCGGTATCGATATTGTCCCAAGTATTGTTGCTGCCAATAATGCTGAAGTTAAAAACTTTAAATTAGAATCAAAGCTTCGATTTATTGAGGGAGACATTTTTGATATTCCACTGACTGATGCAAGTTTTGATGCAGTGACTGATATTGGATTACTACAACACATTCATCCAGAAGATTGGAGTGAATACCGTAACGAAATTACTCGCGTCTTGAAATCAGGTGGTTACTTTTTCCTCGTTACTCTTTCCAAAGAAACACTTTCATATTTAAGTTGGAAACCAAAACAAGATGCGTTCGGTGATTTTTCTCGAGAGGGCGTATTTTTCCATTTCTTCACTGACGAGCAGCTTTCGATTTTATTTGAAAATGATTTTGAGCTTGTTTCAAAACATACTGAAATTGTAGATACTCACGGAGACAAGGTCGCCTATACAAGTATGTTGATGCGTAAAAAATAGTATGCGTATTATTTCGTGGAATACCAATGGATTGCGAGCAACGCTTAAACAAGGTTACTTTAAACCACTCTTTGCAACATACGAGCCAGACATTGTGTGTCTTCAGGAAACAAAAGTTACACCAGAACAGTTGCCAGCATCAGCAGTAACATTTTCTGGATACACATCATTTTTTTCTCATCCAAAAGTTAAGAAAGGATATAGCGGTGTTGCAATCTATACTAAAGAAAAACCAATTGATGTATTTTTTGATTTTCCAAAAGCACTTTTGAAAAAATATGATATGAGTGCTGATAGGTACGGTGATCCTGCTCACGAAGGACGATTGCTTGTCGCAGAGTTCAAAACATTTTATATCGTCAATGTATATACACCGAATTCAAAACGAGATCTTTCACGTATTCCCCTTCGCTATGAAAAATGGGACCCACTATTTCTCGCACTTTGTAAGCAACTCGAAAAAAAGAAACCAGTCATCTTTTGTGGTGATTTAAATGTCGCACATCAGCCAATCGATCTTGCTCGTCCTAAAGAATCTGAAGGTTCACATGGTTTTACCAAAGAAGAACGCGAAGGTGTTGAAAAAATAATTAAAGCTGGTTTTGTTGATACATTTAGATATCTGCATCCTGACGCTACCGGTGCGTACACGTATTGGGATCAGCTCTCTCGTGCGCGTGATCGAAATGTTGGCTGGCGAATTGATTACTTTTTTGTCTCTAAAATCCTTGTCAAGAAAATTAAAAAAGCAGAAATACTTTCAGATTACTACGGAAGCGACCACTGCCCTATCATGATTGAACTCTAATACAAAGACCTGCCTATTGACAAGTTTTTATATTATGTGTATTATTTACCTCAAATACATTTATATGAAAACAATCCTACTAATAGTTACCATATCATCTGGTAAGCTCATCGTATTTTGTGCGGCTCTAATTATAGCGATTACTGCGCTCGTTTGCAGACGTATAAAAAATACAAAAAACGACATTAAAAAACGCGATATTGCGGCAAATATCAAGGCCATTACAGATTTTCTGCAGTTTGGTGAAGGGAAATCTACCATTGACCGGCAACTTGATGCGGTAAAACAAATGACCACATATATAGAGGAGCTACTCCCCTACGTAAACAAGGAAGGCCTGCAAAAACTCATTAAGGGTTTTGATGCCGCTAACCAGTGGTTGATTGAACTTACCGATATTGATGTGGAACTTTCCGATCCGCAAAAGGCACAGCACAACCAGCTAAGCGAAATTGTTGGCGAACTTTTTGAAAAAATAGAAAGAAAGAAACATTTGTTTCGCAACCAACCTAACATAGCAGGTACTACTGTTACCCCCAACACCGCGCACTAAGATTTTATACAAACAACCTTATTACAGAACAGGCAACTTATCACTAAGTTGCCTATTTTTTTATTTCTTCTTTTTATAAATCCCAGGAATCCACGTACGCTCATCACGTTCACCTGTCCTCGAGAGAACGTATTCTCCAAACGTAATGTCGCGAATGAATTTTGAAAAACCAACGAGGACAAGTACACCGAGTGCGATGAGAATAATGTTGCGTACCGTACCAACACCTTCGATAACAAGTTCAAAACGATCTTGAAAATAGTCACCAATCAAAAGGAGTGCACCAACATACAAGAGTAATGCAGGTAATTCATACGAGAGAAATTTTTTGTATGGCATGTGTGTTTTGCCGGCAAGAAATGGTCCGAGAAAACGGAACTGCATCATGAATCGAGTATAAAAAATAACTTTGCCCGGATTAGCATCAATCCATGCTTGTCGAGACGCGAGTGTTTTTGCAAAAAAACGATCGTAGAATAGTTCAAGCAATCGGGCGCCTTTTCGAGCGAGCACATACATAATAGTGTCACTCACGAGTAATCCAGCAACAACCACAGGAAATACGATAAAGCCGTTAATTTTACCGATACCAACAACGTAGCCGATAGCTAAAATAACGAGCTCCTCGGGCACTGGTACAACAACGTTCGCAAGGAGCGAGATAACAAAAATACCAATATATGAAAATGCTGTGATGTTCTGGATGATAAGCCGTGTTTCTTCCATGCGGAGAGTATACCAAACTAACTCATAGTTTGTCAGTTTTGCGCCGCGGTTCTGGTTGGTGGTATACTACTCTCATGCAAGAAGTACTTCATGCAAATATCTTTTTCTTCATCACAGCAATCGGCGTGGTTGTGATTACTGTCTTACTTACTATTGTACTTGTGTACGGTATTAAGCTTGTTCGTAACCTTTCCGATATCTCTGATGAAGTAAAACAAGAAGCACATGAATACGTTGGTGCGTCGAAAAACATGAGAGAAAAAGTTTCTCGACACCCACTCGTGCAGGCGTTTATGGGTACAAAGAAAACCCGTTCGTCAAAACGCGATTAACAATAAGTGAGAATACAAACTATGGCAAAGAAAACAATGTCAGGTGGTGCAAAAGTTGCAGTTGGTGCAGGCCTCGCTGCTCTTGCAGTTGCAGGTATTGCTGGTGCATATTTCTTGTACGGCAAAGATGGTGCAAAGAATCGCAAGAAAGTAAAAACATGGGCACTTCGCGCGAAGGCTGATGTTATGGACAAACTTGAGAAATCAAAAGTGGTCACCGAAGAAAATTATCACATGATTGTTGATGGTGCGATCTCAAAATATGCAAAACTCAAGCATGTTGCACCAGAAGAACTCGCAGCACTTTCTAAAGAACTTAAATCACACTGGAAAAGTATTAAAGCAGAACTTGCTCCAAAGAAGGGTAAGAAATAATAGCTCTTCCAAATAAAAAAACCGAGAGATACCTCGGTTTTTTTATTTTCTATTTTACAACAGATACTGTGAGTGAATCTGGGTTTGGAAGATCGCCAGGATTTTCTTCATTAAATACAAGTGAGAGTGGTCCAGTGTACGTTGGGTTTGTCAGACTTGTAATGGTTGCTGTGTATGGTGTTGGTGCAGTTGTCATCCAGTCATTTGTTGTTGAGAGGATTCCTGTTCCGAGTATTGCGCCATTTTGATCTTTGACTGTAACTGTTCCTGCTTGTGCTTCAAAGACTGTCCATGAGCAACCGAGTGTTCCTGCTTGTGTATTATCAACGACAGCTTGAATTGTGAGTGGAAATGTAACTGTTGTTGCTGGCAGTGGGCTTGTGATTGTTAATCCGCACATCTCGGCAGCTACTTGTTGTGGTGCTGGAGCAGTGACTTTTTGCTGCTGTATCATGTACACACCGAGTACGATGACACCGAGCGTAAGAATAGAAAAAAGGATGTTTTTCATATATGTATTTTTATTACGAATATACTACCAAGTATATCACGATAGCTATATACAAAAAGTACATTGACAGAGTATCCAACCACACATAGTATGTGAGTATATATGAAACATCAGACCTGCCAAGATTGTAAGCTTTCGTTTGCTATCGATACTGACGATCAAAATTTTTATGAACGTATGCATGTTCCCCTTCCGACGTTTTGCCCGCAGTGTCGTTGGAAGCGTCGCGCAGCATATCGCAATCAGCAGCGATTGTTTCGAGCAACTGATGCATTCACTGGAGAAAAAATTTTCTCACTTTTTCCTGATGAAGCAAAAATGTGTGTTGTTACACAGGATGAATGGTTCTCTGATTCATGGGACGCAATGACCTATGGTCGTGACTATAATTTTTCACGAAACTTTTTTGAACAGTTATTTGAGTTGCAGCGTGAGGTTCCCGCATATGCTTTGAACGTAAAACAAATGGTTGATAGTCCGTATACTGCAAACGCTTCATATCTCAAAAATTGTTACATGCTCTTTAATTCAAATACGTCTGAAAACTGTTTGTACGGAAACAGTGTTGATGTGTGTCGTGACTGCGTTGATAATACACACATTGCAAACTGCGAAATGTGTTACGAAGGTTTTTGGTTACAGAATTGTTACCAATGTTACTACACAATCATGAGTGTTGATTGTCGTAGCATGTGGTTCTCTCGTGACTGTCTTGGCTGCACTGATTGTTTTGGTTGTGTGAATTTGCGTAAATCATCGTACTGTATTTTCAACAAGCAATATTCAAAAGAAGAGTATCAGGAAAAAGTGAAAGCAATGAATTTGGATACAGAGGAAGGAGTTCGCGCGGCAGGCGAAGCCTGCCGCGCCTTCTGGGTAACGCAACCAAACAAATACCACCAAGGTCTCAAAAATCTCGGTTCATCTGGTTCATACGTTTCACACTGTAAAAATGTTCGCGATAGTTACCTTGTTCGTGAAAGTGAGAACCTTCGATATTGCCAAAACATGCTCGTTCCAGGAAACAAGGATTGTTACGATACTTCATTCTGGGGTGAGAAAACAGAACTCAACTATGAAACAAGTATCTGTGGTGAGAACTCCTACAATCTCAAGTTTTCATGGGACTGCTGGCCAAACGTTCGGGATAGTGAATACTGTATTCGCGTTAAGTCATCTTCAAGCTGTTTTGGTTGTGTCGGTCTAACTAACGCCCAATACTGTATTTTCAACAAACAGTACTCAAAGGAAGACTATGAAACCCTTGTTTCACGCATTAAAGAACAGATGAACAATATGCCATATATTAGTAAAGATGGCTGTGAATACCGGTATGGCGAGTTCTTCCCAATTGATTTCGTACCATTTGGATACAACAATTCCCTTGCCACGGAGCATTTCAACTACTCAAAAGACGAGGCGTTACACAAGGGGTATCCTTGGATTGAGGTTGATCGAGGTAGTTACACGATTACCGTGAAACCAGAAAATATCCCAGAACGAAGTAGTGACGCCCCCGATTCGTTTATCAATGAAATTCTTGAGTGTGAAACATGTCACTATGCGTTCCGTATCATCGCTGACGAGCTCACATTTCTTAAGCGACACGGACTCCCCCTCCCACGACAGTGCTTTGATTGCAGGCGAGAGCGTCGCCTCAAGGACATATTGTCCTCTGTCCTATACGATCGAGTGTGTATGTGTGGAGGAGAACAAGATGAAACAGGGTTGTATCGAAACTCCGTTTCACATTCACATGGAACTGTCCCCTGCCGTGAAAGCATCACAACAGGGTTCAACCCAAATCTCGGGGCGATCGTTTACTGCGATAATTGCTACCAACAAGAGACTTCATAAAAAAAAGAACCGCTACACGTGTAGCGGTTTCTTGTTTCACTTTTGTTGTGAAACGAATTAGGTAAAATCAAATACGTATTGTTTCGTCCTCTTTCTCTCGGGTATTATGAAGATGATGTATTTCCACTCTTCTTTCTTAAAGTCACGTACCTTTGAACGTTTCAGCAAAAATTGAAATAGTTCGTGGTGTCTGTCCTTAAGTTTTTGTTCGAGCGCGCATACAACCTGCAAACTTTTTTGGTAGGCAGTCAGCGTCTTATCAAACAGAGGGCACAGTTTAACTACTGCTCTGTCTAAACTATCGCAGGTTTTTTGTAATCGTGCGATGTCTTCATTTGTAGTATTCGTTCTGGCATCTTCTTCTGAAAGAGTCGCAACTGCGTGTAAACATTCAAGTTCGCTGTCTTCAACAGCTGTAATCTTTTGCGTAATAGTTAGTACCTCAGTGGTAAGGCTATCAACCGTATTGTGTGCCTGGCTCAGTTTGAACTTAAGCCACAAAATACTGTCTTCAATACAGGTGCGCTGGTATTTTTGCTCAGGTCCCTGGCGCTTAAGGTAAAACATTTTGGTTGTTTGTGCTTGTACGTAGGTATTGAGCATGCTCAATAAAGCTACAATGTAGAATAGTTTTTTCATGATATTTCCTTTTTTGAATGAATATTATTCTTAGTTTTAGCATACAATCAGGTTTTTACAAATGATGTGTGATTGGTAGATAAGTTGCCAATTTTAACCGCTCACGTATACTTTATACTATGGAAAAAGCACCACATATCCCTGAACAGAAAGCGACAAGTCCTGTTGGGCATAAACCAGAAACTACACCACGCAAATTTGAAGGAATGCATGACTATCTTTCAAATATTCGCGTGCTCGATTTTGAATACAAAAAGAATGGTATTGCCGGATTGTTTACATATATCAAAGACCATAAACTTGAAACATGGGATGGCTATGTAGAACGTGTTCGCGGAACCAATCCCGACCTCCTCGCAAAACTTGAACGTGATGTTGCCGCATATCCTGAGGCACGCGAAAATATTAGAGCCTACATTGAGCGTATCAATGATGCAGATAATCCATCAGATTTATTTTACGCCTACCAAGATCTCAAAGATTATTTCTCCTAAAAATAAAAAAACGAACCAGTTGAAGATTGGTTCGTTTTTTGTTAAGCTACATCAAAATCATTCTATGAAACCTTGGATAATGACACATGCTGAAGCGTATGCAAATTGCTGTCTATTTGGAGGTCATCGCAGAACTGTGCATGTTGTAAATAACCAGTTCGGACTTCCATTTATAGGTGCATTTTCTACAATTACCACGATACAAGATATTGCACAATTATTTCAACACCCAATCATTATTGCTAACGGAGATGCAGATTCGCACAAATCGTTATTTGTCGGTTTATGTTTCCGTCCGCGCGATACTCAAATTGAGTGTTATATCTACACTGAACCAGGTAAACGTATTTTGCATTCGTCTTACCAAATTAAACCATACACACCGGTTGTGATGTTTATCAAAGGCGATATTCGAACAATGCGTTTTTCTATTCATGAAGGTGCTGCACCTCCCTACACAACTGTATGTACGTTTGTTCCCAACTCACCACATTTTGGATTTGTCTCCATCGATGATGATGTCTATATTGAACCAACGAGACCTAATTAATTTCTACACGATGTATATTAAAAGCGCCTTCGCTTCGCGAAGGCGCTTTTTTCTTGCATATTAATTTTTTGCAATCGGATCCATTCCTGCCCACAAGTTCATTGTGTTGAGGTGCGTCTGTCCAGTCATTTTGAGATACATGAACAATTGCATCTTGTATGCCGGAGCCCATTTGAACGGACCATTCAAAAGATGCATTGCTCGAGTTTGCTTTCGTCCATAGATGACGACTGGAGTGTTGAGTTCTTTTTCGGTCATCGCGCCGACAGTCTGTTGGATATAGTCAGCTTCTTTGTCCATGAGTTCTCCAAAGTTTTCGATGGTTACTTCTGGAAGTGAAGCATTCCACTGTTCAGAAATTGCAGGGTTCCATCCTTCTGCCGCAGCACTATCTGCCTCTTTGGTTGCCTGTACCGCTGAGCCAAATATCGTGCACATGAATTTCATGAGTTCATGTGTTGAACGCTGCTTAGGTGTTGGTCGGAATTCCAAATCCTCAGGTTTAACTTTTGCGACTAAGTGTTTGATGACATTGAATTCAAAACAAATGCCATCGATGTATTCTTGTTTGGTGATCATAGGGGTAGTATAGCAGAAATGTGAATTTATTTTTTTACTCCGTGTTTACTGCGAATTTTTAACAACTCTTCTTCTTCTGTTTCCTTTTTTGCTTTTTTACCCTCTTCCCCTTTTACTCGCAATTCAGCATCAGAGAGTTCATTGAGTTCGAGTACTCGTTTTTTTAAATACTCAACTTCATTGGTATCCGGATTTTCGAGTGCTTCTTCGAGAAGCGCATGCAAGATCCACCCCATGCGTGGTCCCGGCTTGATACCAAGTTCTTTAATCATCACTTCCCCATTTATTTTGAGCATGCCGACAGATGTTGGTGCGCGCAATGCTTCTTCGATCATTGCGTGATATTTACGCAATCGATACGGAGCCTCAGCTTTTTTCATACCAACACGATCGCATTCACGAACCTGCATCAACTCCCAAATATGTTCACGGCCAATATTTACAATGGTGCGTCGCACTGCTGAAAGTGTAATTGTCTCAGTGTCAGAAAAGAACATGTGATAGCGAACAAGTTTCGTAACTAGTTCTGAGAGGTCTTTTGGATAACGAAGACGAGCCATAATTTTTGCAGTCATTCGTGCACCTACAACTTCATGTCCATAGAATGTTGGTTTGAGTTTGCCAGGACGTTTAGTTCGTGGTTTACCAATATCATGGAAGAGTGCAGCTAAACGAATCGCAAGCGACCACTCTTTTTCTGCTGCATGTCCGAGTGCTTGAAGTAAATGTTCAAATACATCATATATATGTGCACCTCCCTGCTCGTTTCCAATACCTTCGCGAAGTTCAGGAATGAGTTCTTGTAACAAACCAAGACGCTCGAGCATTCCAACACCAACCATCGGTTCTTGCGATTCAATAATTTTTGTAAATTCATCACGCTTACGTTCCCATGAAATATGTTCAAGGAGGTGTGAGTTTTCCACAATGCCCTGCATTGTTTCGGAACCGATAGAAAAACCTAATTGTGTGGAAAACCTCACAGCACGCAACATGCGTAATGCGTCTTCACGAAAACGTTCAGATGCATCACCAACAGCACGAATGACTTTGTCCTTCATATCACGGACACCATCAAATTCATCAACGAGCAGTCCGTTAGTAGGATTGTATGCCAAAGCATTGACCGTGAAATCGCGTCTTTTTAAATCATCAAGCAAATTAAGGCTAAAAGAGACATCATCAGGATGTCTGTTATCGCTATACCCTGTTTCGAGACGATAGGTTGTAATTTCGATTACTTTGAGTGTTGGATCAGTTTCTTCCTCGTATACAATACCAACTGTTCCAAACATGTTTTCATACACAGCTTTTGGGTAGAGTTCTTGAATTTGTTCTGGTGTAGCATTTGTTGCGATATCCCAATCTTTTGGTTTTCTTCCAAGGAAAATATCTCGCACACAACCACCAACGATGTATGCTTCATATCCAGCTGTTTCAAGTACGCCAAGAGCCTCGATTACTCGAGTTGGAATATCTTCTCTTTTGATCGTAGTTTGGCTTAGAGCCATAATAACTTGGTGCGGGTAGGGAGAATCGAACTCCCGTCTCATCCTTGGCAAGGACGTGTTCTACCACTAAACCATACCCGCGTTTATAAATGGTAACGTGGACCATTATATATAAAGTTTTATTATTTTGCAATTGTGTGTATAATAACTGACGTTACTCGTTAGTAAAAACAAGTTAAATACGCTAGTAAGATATCCAGAAGTTCTTAGACGAGGTATCTGCACCCATGGTGAAATGGATATCACAACGGTCTTCGGAACCGTTATTGGGGGTTCGAATCCCTCTGGGTGCACCAAGCAATCCCCCAGCGCCGGCTATGCCGGCGCTGGGGGATTTTCTTATACCCATCCTACATAGATGACCTATAGCAACTACGGAGCCATTAGAAAGGCCCTGGACTCACACATTTGACAAACACTCTCCTATTGCATAATTCTGTCAATCCCACTACTATGTCCTTTTCCCCATTTTTTAACCTTATTTTTCAATAGTATGTGGATAAGTCTGTGTACTATGTTTATAAAAGACATCATTTCGTATTGTCTAATTATTGCGTCTTTTATGAAAAAAGCTTGATAAATAAGGATATTTTGATTTTTAGGACTACTAATCCCCAACCCAGAATCTAAATGTTTCACGTGAAACACTTAAATAGTAACTGTTTCATATGAAACAGGTTAAGACATTAAAAATCTTAAATATAAAACACGAAGTGTTACACATGAAACAAAAAGCACCAAAAACAGTGAAACAAATAAATTTAGATCCTTTTTATTTATATTTTATAGCTTATATCTATAATAACTGTTACACATGAAACACTGTATTTAAATCATGTCTCAGTACACAGATTGAAATACTTTTTGTTTATTAACCATAAAACGTTTCATGTGTAACACTTATGCCGAGAGTTTTCACATCAAAAAGCCAAAAAATAGGACAAATAGGAGAAAAACTTGCCGCTCTATATCTTACAAAACAAGGTTTTAGTATTAAAGATATTAACTATACAAAACCATGGGGTGAGATAGATATTGTTGCTTTAAAAGACAATATAATTCATTTTATAGAAGTAAAATCAGTTTCACGTGAAAGTAAATCTGGTTTAGCTATTAAAAATAAGGATTTATATAGGCCAGAAGAAAATCTGTCACGTGACAAGTTGCGTAAACTCTATAGGACAATAGGGTTATATCTAAAAGACAAAAATATGACCGATAGGGTAGAGTGGCAACTGGACCTCATTTGCGTATACCTTGAGCCGTCTAAAAAGATGGGTAAAGTTAAGTATCTTGAAAATATCTGAAATAAGTAAAGACAGGTCGGCGTGTGTGGGTTTGTTTGTATTTTGGATTGCCTGTGTTTTTATGTAGATTTTTGTATCTTTATTGATATACATAATTGATATACATATACAGCAGAGCAGGGTGGGGTGGTTTTTAAAAGTCCTCAAATAAAGCCCCCTAAAAAAAGAGTACTCTAAATAACACTCTAATATCACATAACTACCACATAAATCTGTTGCAAATATTGTATAAAATAAAAAATATGCTACTATAGGCTGGTCGCATGACATTTTTTCGGGGTGTAGTATATCGGTAGTATACATGTTTTGGGAACATGAGGGCCGGGTTCGATTCCCGGCACCCCGACACTAAAAATATATGGATATTGAAAAAGTAAAAAACATGGCACCTGCACCAGTTGGTGCTGTAAAGGATCAGTTTGTTGGTTTCATAAACTTTATTCGTGAGCAAGGCGTTGTTGGACTTGCAGTCGGTTTCATTTTGGGTGGGGCAGTATCAAAGACTGTTTCTTCACTTGTTGAAAACGTTATCAACCCACTTGTTGGTATTTTGCTCGGCAAAGTAAACCTTACTGATCGAGCTCTCGTTGTTGGCTCAGCGACACTCAAATACGGCGCTTTTATTTCAACACTAATTGATTTTGTTATTATCGCAGCGGTTGTGTACTTTGGAGTTCGCGCACTTGGCCTCGATAAGTTGGACAAGAAAAAGCAGTAAACTGTAAAAACAGTAACTTGTGAAGTTTCTAGTAAGTTGTTTTTCTACTGGTTTCTGGTAAGATGACCAGTACATGCGGGATTAGTTAAATGGTATAACTCTAGTTTTCCAAACTAGTGTCGGGGGTTCGATTCCCCCATCCCGCACAGCATTTTTATGACACTCATCATTTTAATTATATTGCTTGCCGTATCGGCATTACTCTCGGGTCTCGTTATTGGTCTCATGGGATTGGATATTTACGCGCTTCGTCGAAAAGTTCGAAGTGGTAATAAAGACGCGCTCAAAGTGTACGAAATCCGAAAAGAGGGAACATTACTCCTCACCACACTTTTGCTTGGTAACGTCGCGATCAACTCAGCTGTTTCAATTATTCTTGGTGATGTTGTTGGTGGTGTACTTGCGGGATTCATTGCCACTGCGGTGATTTTTATTGCATGTGAAATTATTCCGCAGGCGATTATGAGTCGCCATGCACTTGCGTTTGGGGCACGCTTTGCAGGATTTGTTCGCGTGCTCATGTGGTTGTTTTATCCTATCTGTTGGCCGCTTGCATGGATACTCAACAAAACACTCGGGCAAGAAATAAACCACCATCTCACAAAGAAAGAATTGATTAGTATGATTGAAGAATATGAAGCACATCTTCCTGAAAGTGCGATTGACGTTGATGAGCAGCGTATCGCGCGAGGTTCACTTTTGTATTCACACCGCACTGTTGCTGATGTAATGACACCAACAACTGTGACGATTATGGTTGAGCTCAGTCAAACACTTGATGAACAAACGCTCGCGTCATTAAAGCAATCGGGATTTTCTCGTTTGCCTGTATACGAAGGTGATATTAATACGATTGTTGGTATTTTGTACTGGCGTGATCTTGTTGGCGTACCACTCGGTGAATCAGTAAAAAAATATTATGATCCGCATGTTCATTTCGTTGATCCTGATGACAAGCTCGATGCGGTACTCAATCAATTTATTCAGCGTCGTATGCACTTGTTTGCTGTCCGTGATGAGTTTGGTGTATTTCTAGGAGTCATTTCACTCGAAGATGTCCTTGAAGAAATCATCGGTACAGAAATCGTTGGAGAAGACGATCGACATCCTGACATGCGTCGAGTCGCACGAACAATCGCAGAAAAGAAAGCGGTTCCAAAAAAATAAAAAACTAAAATAAAACTGAAACGTAAAAGTACGTTTAAGAAAAAGAGCGCTATCGGGGAGATAGCGCTCTTTGCTTTTGTGTCAATCGGAAGTCGACACGGTGAGAATATGTTACATGCGTGGATCAGTTAAGAGTGCCTGAATTAATTCTCCCAGGGTAGGGAAGTATTCATCTACAGTGTTTGCCAGATCATTTTCTGGATCAACATGACTTTGGTTGTCATAGTGATAGATGATTAATTTAGGATCTGCTGTACGCATTCCGGGACGTAAGTTATAAATTTGTTCAGAATATGTTTCGAGTGTTTCATCTCGCATACTTGGACAAAGGATAATTACGTCTGGTTGTTGTGCTTGTAGTAATGCTACGTTTTTTGAAATATCCGATTTGCCCTGGTCACAAGGGAGGAATGTCAGTCTCTTCTCAAGGGCAACAGCGCTTGAACCTGGCGCGTGCTGTTCTACCTTTTCAGAGAAAATAACATCGTCTCCTGTACCTTCTGGATAAATGATAGCGATTCTAGGTAATCCTTTCATAGGCAAAAAATGAAATCTTTGCTTAACTACATACTAAAGTGAAAACATTTTACAAATAAAAAAATCGCCGAATGGCGATTTTTTTATTTCTCTCTAGCATTCCATGCTTGCAGGCATGGGAAGCCTTATTTGACAGCGTCTTTGAGCCCTTTAGCTGCGCGAAACTTTGGGACCTTTGTAGCGGCTACTTTAACCTGCTCTCCGGTCTTTGGATTGCGAGCCATGCGAGCTGCGCGAGATTTCACGGAAAAGATTCCGAAGCCTGAGATAGATACTTCGCCACCTTTTTTCATAGTAGCGATAATCTGATCAAACATGCCATCGACAATCTGCTCAGCCTGTACTTTTGTACCGCCGAGTTGTCCATGAACCCAATCAACGAGTGCTGCTTTGTTCATAGTCGAAAATTGTTTGGTTGCTAAAGTTCGACCTACAGCTTGCTGTCCCACAACAGATGAGGGTTCATCTATGAAGGGGCTTCTGTAAGCTACCCTCATTATATACCGCCTGTTGAAATAGGCAATGATTTCAAGGATTCTTGGAGATTTCGTCAGGGGTATTGACAAAATCTAAATATAAGTTAGTATAACGAGCATTAACCATTCTTTTACATCGCGTCTCGCAACGTATACAAAGGCAGACAATATTTAATTAATTCCTTACGCGCATGCGTCTAGAAAGGGGAATGAAACGTATTAAGGAGTCCATTGTATATGTTAGAACCAAATGTGAGAGAACATAAAACAAAAGTAAAATGAAAAAACTGTTTTTAATCTTAACCGCAACTGGCGTAATGCTGGTTACCCTGACCGCTAAAGGCAATTTTGAATCTGTAGCAACACTGGAAGGTACCAGTAAGTTTACTTTAACTAAGGTAAAGGCGATATCTGCTACTCTTAAAAACGGTACCGATGAAGCCAAAGACCGGTTTGTTGATGTGTTAAACATACAGAACCTGCAGTTAAAAACCACAGGCGATACCAAAACCGGTGCCGGCTATACTTACACTGCCATATACCAAAACGCGTTTAACAAAACGCAGTATGCGCTGGTAACTATAACTACAAACGACTGGTTGACCGCTAACGTAACCGCTGAAATGTGCGATGCCGAAGGTAACCTGCCTAACAAAGCCGGTAGCCAGCCTGCTGCAACTAAAGAAGATGCAACAACTGGCCATAAACCTGAAGAAGCACACATAACCACTGAACTATTACAAAAAGCTGTAGAAACAGGCGCTGCCACCGGTACAACAACCATAACACCCGAAGCGCTGCAGAAGGCTTTTATGGAGAACGAAAGTATAACCGTAGCGGTTACCCTGGAAAACAAAACTGCCGAGTATAGTGTTGGCCGCTTAGAAAAACCGGCTGCTAATACCTGGAACGGTACGTTTGTGGTAGATGAGAAAGAGTATGGTGTTGAGCTGGTTAATACTGGTGCTGAAGTTAACTTCAACATTACCGCCAAAGCTGCCGCTGCTGCCGCTGTATAATATATAGGCCTGGCCGACTTTATTTTTCATTTGATTTAAATCTATAATTATCTAACGAGCGCTTCTGTAATAAGAAGCGCTCGTATTTTTTTATCTTGTGGTATTGGCATATGCTCGCTGGTTGTATAGAGTTTCTATATTCGCTCGTTCTTTTACATGCATTGGTTATAGACGTTGTCTATGGTTTAAACAAAGCCCCGCAAGGAGAGGGGAACCTCATATACAAAACCACCTATGATCATGGTGTTGCAAAGAACAGCATCATCTAAATACACAAAACAGTTTCACTATGAAAAAAGTATTACTGCTATTCACCTTTGCCGTAGCAGCAATTGTGTGGATCTTCGGTTCGCAGAACACCGAAGTAACGGATAAAACAACTGTAAAAACAGAATTAGTGCCTTCAGTTACAGAAACAGCAGTAGCGCCAACACTTATACCTGCTACCTATCAACCTTTAGCCCTTACCAAAACCGATGCACCCTGCTGCGCACCCGCGTGCCACAGCGCTTCCCCCCCCCAAAAAAAAACACTACCAACAATGTATAACAGTAGTGGCGGTACTAATAAAAGCGAGAAGAGTGTAGTAACGTGCCCAGTCGGTTTCGATTATGGAAGTTATAGCAGCGCTAACGGTAGTTTGAACAAAAATAAGGCGGTACTTTCAGCGGTGGTTTTAAAGCCTGCGTGGTGCGGTGTTACAACAACACATGCTACTACTAAAGGCGATAACCATACCGGCAATAAAGATGATGTAGCAGCTGCTACTATCATCTCGCTATACCTGGTAACCGGCTAACGAGTTCGTTTTTTTGCCCGATTTTAGTTTTGGTTTATAGATTTGATGTTTGCACGGTTCCCCGTAAGGAACCGTGCTCTTTTTTGCCAATATTCATGTTGTGTGTTATAGTCGGGGAAATAACTTTCTATTATGTATACACTCAAACAATTTAGCAAACAACTTTGCTATGCGATAGGTTTAATACTATCGATTGCTTTGCCGCTCGGACTTATCGAGGGTTGCCGTAAAACAGCTTCAGCTAGTGCTGAAGAAGCTCGCTCAAAACGGGTGATAACTATTGCTGATTTGGAGAATGCGTGTAGTGTTCTATCCAAAAAAATCTACGAACTTCCTCCTGGGGCACTTATGGTGACTAAAGGGGAACTGGCCAGTGTAGGTGTAAGTGATTCTATTCAAGGAATTGCAACATACACGCATACAGGTCGTAGTTTTACCGACAGCATCTGGTTTGCTTGGAACCACAAAGTTCCAGATTATCTGGAATTCAGCCAATTTCTTGATACAACACTTGTTGTGTCTTTTAAAAAAGATCAGGATACGTATCTGGTTATTGGTGACACCGCAGTTTTATTTGAGAGGATTGATGTTCTTACTGAGAGTATTGAACCATAACTACTACTACATAATTATTTGCTTATGCGCAGGATTTTCCCCTGCGTATTTTTTTATTTCAGTTAATTGACATTATATCATATTTATGATATAATGTACCACAAACAAAATCCTTTACTATGTCTAAAAGAAAAGACGCTTTAAAAAATGTGCTACAGGCACTTCGTGCATACGCGCGTACTCAGAACCTCGGAGTTTTCTATTTCAGCAGAAATTTTCTGGTGAACAATCCACATTTATATGGAAAGAAAACCTGCCGTATTTTTGAACACATGCCACCGATCTCTAGTAGCGGTGTTATGCAAACTGGTGAAATCGGTTCAGAGTTTGACCCTGGCTACTTTTTTACCACAAAATTATTTTCATGGAATAAACAGGACGGATATAAAACGTTGAACCTGAAAACAAACAACGCCAAACGTGTAGTTGAGCAACAAGACGATGAGTCGCTAGAAAGTGGTAGCTTGTCGTTTTACAAGGAACGCATCGACACACTGAAGCGTTCGTTCAAGTATGAGGTTACGCACATAGGTATTGTGATTCAGTACCTCGGACTCACACCTGAGTCTCGTATCGAAGTTGTGCGTATTTTAAAGATTGAAGACATACAACTATTTGGTGCAGAGTAACTACAACGTACTGTGCGGGAAATTTTCCTCGTACAGTATTTTTTTAAATTAAACAAAATATAAAAAACCGCCACGTGGGCGGTTTTTTATATATAACCTTTGTATGATTACGAAGTGTACACTATCTCGCGTATTCGATGATTCGATTTTCGCGGATGAGTGTGACTTTGATTTCACCAGGATATTTGAGTTCGGCTTCGATTTTCTTTGCGATATCGCGTGCCATTTCTTTTGCTTCAACGTCACCAATTTTTTCTGGAGTGACGAAGATGCGAATTTCACGTCCTGCTGAGAGTGCGTATGTTTTTTCGACACCGTTGAAACTATTTGCGAGTGCTTCGAGTTCCTGCAATCGCTTGAGATAATTTTCAACACTATCGCGTCGTGCACCCGGACGACCACCTGAGATGATGTCGGCCGTTTGAACGATAACCGCTTCGATTGTTTCGTGAGGGCAGTCATCATGGTGAGACTTCATTGCGGTAATCACGCGTGGGTCAGCACCAAACTTCTGAAGGATACGCATGCCGATGTCGATGTGTGTACCTTGTACTTCATGGTCGAGTGCTTTACCGATGTCGTGTACCAATGCACCAGCTTTTGCAACTTGCACATCAGCACCGAGTTCTTGTGCGAGCATGCCAGCGATGTGTGCCATTTCGACTGAGTGCTGGAGTACGTTCTGTCCGTAACTGGTACGGAAGTAGAGACGACCAACGATTGCAATGATGCGTGGATCAAAGTTGAAGATACCACATTCAAACATTGCTTCTTCACCTTTTTGTTTGATGATTTTATTGATGTCTTCTTGTGCCTTCGCAACCATCTCTTCGATTTTGGCTGGCTGAATACGTCCATCCATAATCAAGTTTTCAAGTGCGAGACGTGCAACCTGTCGGCGTACTGGATCAAATGATGAGATGATGATTGATCCTGGAGTTTCGTCCACAATCAATTCAACACCAGCTGCTCGTTCAAATGCGCGAATGTTTCGTCCTTCCTTACCGATAATCTTGCCTTTGATTTCATCGTTTGGAATGTTGACGGCAGTTGTCATCATTTCACCTGCAGTTGAAGATGAAAGACGTTGGATAGAACTTGCGAGAATATCTTTTGCACGGCGGTCGAGTTTTTCCTGAGAATTTTGCTCGAGTTTCTGCATGCGTACAAGAAAATCTTCTTCGTATTTCTGTTCAATCTCAATCATGAGCTGCTCTTTCGCTTCTTCAGATTTGAGACCAGCAACACGTTCGAGTTCGCGGCGCTTTTCTTCGCTTGCGTTATCGACACGTTCTTTGATTTTTTTGATTTCCTCGATCTTTGTTTTGATGTTTTCTACTTCGCGATCGATTTCAATCTGGCGAGTATCAAGCAATTCTTCTTTCTTGATCAAACGCTTTTCTGTTTCTTTGAATTCTTCGTTTTTTTCACGTTCGATTTCTCGGAGTTCGCGGTCTTTTTCATCCGCCTTTTTCTTGGCTTCATCGACAATGCGATTTGCCTCTTCTTTCGCACTCACGAGCATTTCCTTGATTTCAAGTTCAATCGAACCTTTTTGTCCGAGTGACTTGATCATGCGCAAGTAGTACCCAACTCCTGTACCAAGAGCGAGTGCGATGATTCCTACTATAATTGTTGTCATGGCGACCTTTTAGGCCGGAGCATTATGAGCGAAGTGATCCTTCAATTGTATGATACATAAAAGATGATTCGGGGGAGGGATATTACTGAAATGGTGTCACGTATTGGGAAATTCGTTCGTACTGTTTCGGCCAACTAACTTACTAAAGTTCAACAATTTCATACTATCAGTATTTTTTTGACTTGTCTATGTTTTATTGACAATCACTCTAAAACGGGTTAGAATTTTTCAAATCTCATTTAGTATGAATATAATTCCAGGTCCGGAATATATCGGACCATTTTACGCAGACCTTGTGTGGGCAGTTGGAATACTTGTATTAATTGGCATCTTTGCTCTTATTAAAAAAGGCAAAGAACGCCAACATGAAACCTTTTTTAAAGGTGAAAAATACTATTCCGACAACTAAACACAGCAACTACTTCATTGCCAAACAAAAGCGCCAGCATTTCTGCCGGCGCTTTTTTATCTACCTATTTTTTCTTTGGACTAACAATTTCGTCAACCAAACCGTATTTCTTTGCTTCATCAGCAGTCATGTAGTAGTCACGATCAGAGTCTTTTTCAACCTGATCAACCTTTTTACCTGTGTTGTGGGCGAGAATCTTGTTAAGCTTTTCTTTTGTCTTCAAGATGTGCTTTGCCACAATTTCAATATCTGATGCCTGTCCTTCTGCACCGCCCATAACTTGGTGAATCATAACTTCTGAGTTTGGAAGGCAGAAACGCTTGCCTTTTGTTCCAGAAGAGAGGAGTACTGCCGCAGCACTTGCAGCGATACCGATACAAATCGTAGAAACATCAGGCTTGATGTGGTTCATCGTGTCATAGATAGCCATAGCTGAAGTCACAGAACCACCCGGTGAATTGATGTAGAGCATAATGTCTTTTTTAGGGTCTTGGTTCTCGAGATGGAGCAACTGAGCAATGACAATGTTTGCCATATTGTCATCAATAGGGCCGCCGAGAAAGATAATACGTTCATTTAAAAGACGTGAGTAAATATCGTACGCACGCTCGCCGAACTGTGATTTTTCGATAACTGTTGGAATAAGCATTGATTTATAAGGGTTTATTATGGCTACTAATATCTATACCCTAGAGTATAGCAGATAGAAAAGAGCTTGACAAGAGGGTATACATTGTGATATAATATACGGGTAAAGTTCTTTGAAAAGGTTTGTTGGTTTAATTGTGAATTCGGCGTCCAAAAGAGCGCATTTTCTCGAGAGATCCTTGGAAATCGGGTTCACAATTAAAAACAACACAACAATCATGAAAGCAATTTTCACAATCTTCGTAACAGTACTTACTTTGGCAACAGCTTCTTCTTGTAAAAAAGAAAAGATGCATGAGCCATCATCAACAAACACAACCGTTATTAACAACACTACCGTTGTGGTAGTAAATGGCGATACCGTTGGTATCAACACAACAACTACTACCACGACCAATACAGGTGGTGGCGGTTCTGGAACAGGCGGATGTAGCATCTGCGGCTCGTTCTGGATGATGAACGCAAGCTTATTGAATACCACCGGTTCAACATGGATATCGGATGCACCGGTAACACAGGTTGTGAAAACAGCTAACTGTTGGCAACAACAAAACCAAACAACACAGCTTAACTTAAGCTATGACACATGGGCCGATTTACATAATTATGCAATTATGAATTATTCATATAGCATAGTGGTTGTAGTAACCGGTAAGACCTATGATGGTTTTGATGCCGTTGCTGTGTACAGTAATGTACCCAACAGTAACATGGTTTGTTTCTAAACTGTGCGAGTGTAAAATTATTTTGAGACCAGTGGATGGGAAATCCTAACTGGTCTCTTTTTTTTGTTTCAAACAAAAAATAATAGCAGGGTGTTTTGTAGTTTATATGTATGTTATAAAAATAAAAACACTTTGTGGACAAAGACTCACGGAGCGCGGCATGTTTTTTATGTAAGACACTTTTTGTGTTTGGTACATGACTCACGTAAACAAAAAACCTCGGCGAGTGCCGAGGACTGTTTGAGGACTCCGTAAGGAGTCCGAGTTCCGCAGGCACGAGCCGAGGTTTTTTTGTTTGAGTGAGGATTACTTACCTTCAAGAATCTTGAAAACCTGTTCGTTTATCTGGATCTGTTCAACGTATGCTTGTGCACGTTCGCGATCAGCTCCTGGATATCCGCGCATGATTTCTTCAATCTGCTTTTCAGTTTCTTCTTTGTTTGGTTCAATCTTTTCAGACTTTGCAATTTCTGCGATGACGAGTTCCATTTTGACACGCTTTTCTGCGTCAGCACGGAGTTCGTTGCGCATATCTGCTTCTGACTTACCGAGGTGTTTGAGGTAATCATCGTATGAGAGACCCATGCCAGTGATATCCATTTTCATTCGGTAGAACATGCGATCAAGTTCAGCTTCAACCAAAATGTTTGGAACAGTGATAGTTGAACCTTCAAGAACCTTTTCCATAATGTTCAATCGGTTTGCTTCGCGAGCGCGGTTCTCTTTTTCGAGACGCATGTTTTCGCGGAATTTTGTTTTGAAATCTTCGAGGTTTTCAAAATTGCCGAGTGTCTTTACGTATTCATCATCGAGAGCTGGAAGTTCTTCAGGTGTTTTGTTCGCATCATCCTCAGTTGGTTCTGGATTAGCGATACCTTTTTCCATGTTCTGTTTCTGAATATTTTCTTTGATGCCACGAGCTCGCATTTCGCGAATTTCAGTGAGAGCTTTTTTAAACTCTTCATCAGTGACTTCAATTTTCTCGTCTTTCTTTTCTGCTGCTGCAATTTTTTTATAATCAGGAAGTGTTACTTCTGGCATGATTGCTGTACGGATGATGAAGCCGAGGGGATTGCCTTGTGCAATCTTGGTAATCTGAACTGCTGGTGAGCCGATAGCAAGAACCTTGTGTTCTTCGAGCATCTTTGGATATGCATCCATGATTGCGTGGTTTGCCATTTCTTCAAGAATTGCCATTTCTGGAACTTGCTTTTCAATGACTGATGCTGGAGCTTTACCTTTTCGAAATCCTGGGACTTCAAGGTCTGCACCAACATGTTCGATTGCGTGAGTGCGGTAACTGTCGAATTTTTCTGCTGCAATTTCGCCAGCGAATTCAACTTCACCACCATCAAGCTTTTTGTACGTTGCGGTGTATGACATAGATGTGATTAATATGCGTTAATGACTGCTGCCTCTTGTTCTATGACGGGTGTGAGCGCGAGCGCGTCGCCGTTTTGGTAGATCAGAATTCCTGCAGTAACTACTGAAGCGATGATAAGCGACGCAAATACGAATTCCTTAACTTCGGTGACCTTTGTTTTTGGAAGTTTTGCGTTGACTGACATAATTATGCTTCGAGTTTAGGTGCGTATTCCTGTTGGTAACGTTCCATACTTTCAAGAATGATTTTCATTGCTTCGTCTTTTCCGTGGAATGATTCAACAATACCAGTGCCTGGTTTCTTGAGAGCTTTGTAGTTTTCCCAGTAATACTTTGTTTCTTTGATAAAATATTCACCAAGATCTTCGATTGACTGAATGTGTTCGTTACGTTTGTCTTCTGCGAGCACACCGATGATTTTGTCATCAATTTCTCCAGTGTCGACAAATTTCATAACACCGATAACACGAACTTCTGCGAGTGATCCTGGAACAAGTGGTTCAGTAACATTCACGATTTCGATATCGAGTGGATCGTTATCTGAGTCCCATGTCATTGGAATTGCTCCATAGGTGAATGGGTATGCGAGTGATGAGTAACCAACACGATCGAGTTTGAGCTGACCACTTTCAGTGATGATTTCGTATTTGTTAATTGATCCCGCTGAAACTTCAACGATTGTATTAACAATACCTTTTTCTTGGTCGACAATTGCTGGAAGTACATGCAACAAATTGAGCATGTATTTCGATGGTTTGTGATTGATGTTTGCCATACGATAAGTATACGTTATGAATAACTATTCTTCACTTCCTGGTTCGTACGCTTCAACGTCTCCTGTTTCTGAATTATCTACCTCAACAGATTCTCCATCTGATGAAACAACTTCATCTGACCTTACTCCTTTGATGTCGATTCTCCAGCCAGTAAGTTTTGCTGCGAGGCGAACGTTCTGACCACCTTTACCAATTGCGAGTGAGAGAACATCATCAGTTACTTCGATACTTGCTTTGTGTTCTGCTTCATCAATTGCAACTGAAAGAATGTTTTGTGCTTTCACTGGTGAGAGTGCTTTTGCGATATATGTTGCAGGGTCAGCTGACCATTCAATAATATCAATTTTCTCGTTGCCGAGTTCACTCATCACAGTTGTTACACGAATACCTTTTTGACCAACACATGAACCAACTGGATCAACGTGTTCATCGTTTGACCATACAGCGATCTTTGAGCGAGAACCTGCTTCGCGGGCGATTGATTTAATCTCAACTGTGCCTGATGCGACTTCTGGTGCTTCGATAGCAAAGAGTGCTTCGATCATTTTAGGATGTGTACGTGAAAGTTTTACGGTTACGCCTCGAGGAGTATCTTCTACTTGGTAGAGGTACGCCTTGATACGTTCACCACGATTCCATCGTTCACCTGGAATCTGTTCTTCGTACGGAATGATACCTGTGACGCGATTGATATCAACGTAGAGGACTCCGCGTTCGAATTTCTGGACAATACCTGAGATGATATCTCCTTCATGTCCACCGAATTCTGCGAGTACGCCTTCGCGTTCTGCTTCACGGATTTTTTGGATAATAACTTGTTTTGCTGTTTGTGCAGCGATGCGACCGAAATCGTCTTGAGCGTCAAGAGGGAATATGATTTCGTCACCTGGTTGGACACCTTTTTTAATTAAGCGAGCATCTTCGAGGAAAATATGGTGCTCTTCATTGAATCGAATTCGTTCATCACCTTCAACGGGTTCTTCAGGAACTTCTTCTTCGCCGTCGACAGGCATGCGGACTAATGCTGGGTCAACTACTACCTTAACTTGGTAGAAGTCTGTTGTGCCCGTTTCTTCATTGAAACGTGCGCGAATAATCTGACCGCGCTTGCCGTAATCCTTTTTGTAGGCTGCTGCCAAGGCTTGTTCGATAGCCTCAAGGATTTTTGCTTTTGGGATTTTACGTTCCTCTTCGAGCTGAGTCAAAGCGGAATGCATTGTTTTTAGATCTAACATATGCAGTTTTAGCTATATTAAGTTTTAATAAAAAGAGTCGGGCGAGACCGACCGACTACTTGCACAATATATCAAACGTACATATATATGGCAAGTAAC
>CAYNHU010000003.1:0-29630 GCA_964397435.1 uncultured Candidatus Saccharibacteria bacterium
GGATTTTTTATGCTTGTTTTTCAATATATTCGACTCGTTCGTTTAGTTTATCGATATCTCGTTCGTGGTTGGATATATGAATTGCATGATCCGCAATAATTTTCTTTATTTCTCGCCACTCCTCTTCGCTGTGTTGGTAACCCTGAATAATAGTTGCGATAGCAGTTTCAATACGGTCGAAAGATTGAGTGATGCTTGCCATTGATAAATCGAATCGTTGTTCGAATGCTTCAAATCACTGTTCAAACGTTTGAAACTTTTTCTCAAACGTTTCAAACTTTCTTTCGAATGTCTGAAATTTCTGTTCGAATGCGTTAAACGTTGCGCTGGTGACATAATTTTCTTTTTTCTGATTTGTGTTTGGCATGATAGGTGTGTTGTTAGATTGGTAATAGTACAAACCTAGTATAAAACACAGATATGAAGAAAAAATGAAGAGTTACGTGGATTCTTTTAAAAGAAAGTTTAGTTCATTATTGAATAGTATTACTCAAACTCTTGCTTATACTCTTCAATAGTCCACACTTCCTCAGGTGCGTTTGGTGGGTAGGAACTTAACATTAGTGTGCCTGATTTGTCACTCGTGCGTTCATAGCCTGACAAAAGCCACTTTTGCTTATCAAATACTACGAGATACAACCCTCGAAATTGTTCGAGGATGAGGTTGGTCGTTTTTGATTTGCCAGTACACGAAACACTCGAAAAACAAAGGATAATTTTGCGGTCGATTTCTTTCTGCATAGATAGTTGTAGTGTAGCATATTCTATTGCGTGGGTACTTTGACAATAAATAAATTTATTGTAGTATTGTAAAAAACATTTAAATTACTTAAAAACAGAAGTATGAAACCAGAAACATCCACAGCAACAGACAGAAAATTTTGGTCGCCTGAAATTGGCGAACGCTACAACAAGCTTTTAAGAGAGTACGTTAAGTACAAAACAATTTCATTACAGGGTCAGGACGATCCGAATGAAATTGATAAATGCGTTACTTTTTTAGAGGATTTCCTAACGTCAAAAGGGTTAACAGTTACTAAATGGTCTTCGGGTGATTTAAATCCGGTGATCTTTGCATCATACACCGTTGACTCAGCTTTACCTACGGTGCTTATTTATGGGCACTATGATGTATTTCCAGCTCATCATGTTAATGATGACTGGCAGACAAACCCGTTTGTATTATCGGAAGATGATACG
Source organism: uncultured Candidatus Saccharibacteria bacterium (assembly GCA_964397435.1). Classification (GTDB taxonomy): domain Bacteria; phylum Patescibacteriota; class Minisyncoccia; order Phycocordibacterales; family UBA9973; genus DALYCO01. The sequence continues at coordinate 1,201 of CAYNHU010000003.1, forward strand.
GATGAAGATAACATTTTATTGGTAGGCCGTGGTGTAACCGACAATAAGGGGCAAAATTTAATGTACCTGTTGGCTGTTGCCGATGCTATTTCCCGCAAAGAGTTAGCATTTAACGTAAAGTTCTTTATCGAAGGCGATGAAGAAACAGGCAGTAATGGTATTAGCGTGCTTATCCAAGAGCACGCTGCCGAGCTTGCCTGTGATTACGTTATTGTTTCTGATGGTGAAATGGCTGGTACAACACCGGTAATCGAGCGCACCTTGCGTGGGTTATATAATTTAACTGTGCGTGTTACAACCTCAAATAAAGATTTACACTCGGGAGGTTTTGGTGGTTTAGCCTTGAACTCCGTTGTAGAAGCCTCGCGGTTAATAGCATCGCTGTTTAACGAAGAAGGTTATGTGTTAGTTCCCGGCTTTTATGACGGTATAGATACTAGTATCTGTAGCAGTGAAGAGTCGAGAGATAACAACCATACACTTTCGGGGCTTACAAACTGGTCTGAGGTGCTTGGTAATAAACACTATAAAACGTTTACTAACCCGGTTGCAGCTATTGGTTTGATGCCAACGATTGAGCCTACTGGTATTACTGCAGGTACTCCTGAAAAAGGATATAAGCATATAATTCCAGGAGTAACAGAGTTTATGCTTAACTGCCGTTTCGTAGGTACACAACACCCCAGTAAAATGGCTGATTCCATCGCTGTGTATCTTTCCGAAAAAAAGAGCAGGGGTGTGCAGCTTGAATTTAACTCTGGTGCTGTAACCCCACCGGTTACCATTTATCTAACACCCGAGATTAATGACCACGTTAGTACGTTACTGGAAACAGTGTACGGTACAAAACCGCTAGATGCTTATGTTGGTGGTGGTATACCGGTTGTTTCGTACTTCAAACAGTACATAACAGACCAGGTATTACTAATACCATTGGCAACTACTGGTAGTAATATGCACGCTGCGAATGAAAATATTCCAGCAAACCATATTGTTGATGGTTTAGAGTTTTGCTACCAATTTGTTACTACGCCTATACCTGTAAGATAGGTACGTTCTATGTAAAAACACCAGCCCGTTCGCAAAGCGAACGGGCTGTTTTTCTTTATCAGCAAGAATAATCAGTTAGTGCGCACTTTCCACAAGCATTTCGTATGGGACTGAGAGTATTGAAACAATTGCCCAGAGCGGGAAAATGCCGATGCGAATAACCCAGTAGAATGGATCATGGCGATCCATTGAGCTGTAGAGGTCACTTACTTTGAGGATGAGGAGATTGAGTGGAATATAGACAACACCGATAACCACGGCAATCAACATTTTAATCATTGTGATAATCATAGCTATTTCCCTACTACTTTTCTAAATGCTTTCCCTTTTTCGATCAAAAGGTGTGAACCTCGAGTGACTGTTGCAATACCGAGCCCAAGGTCGTGTGCGATTGCTCGTTGCGGTTCTTCTTTAAGGAGACGCACGAGAATCTCATAACGACGGATGATCTCAGTATATTCTTTATCAGTTAACATGTCAGAGAGAAAATTCTTGAGCAGTTTTTCATCTTTTGCTGCTTTACTGAGCGATTGTATAAACTTTTTTTCGTACGCTTTATTCATACAAATTAAAAGTAATCAATTTTCATTGCTTGTTTAACCTCGCGAAGTGTCTGGCGGGCAACTTCACGTGCTTGTTCAGTACCAGCTTTCAAAATATCCATAACTTCTTTTGGATTTTGTGCGAGGTATTCACGGCGTTCACGGATTGGAGTGATCAATTCTTGTAAGATACCAGCGAGGCGTCTTTTGATAACAACGTCACCGAGACCTCCCTGCTCGTACTGTGCTTTGAGCGCTGCGACTTCTTCTTTGTTTGGATCAAAAATATCGAGATACTGAAACACAACATTGCCTTCTACTTTGCCAGGATCTTTGACGTGCACATGGCTCGGATCAGTATACATGAGCATAACCTTGCGTTCGATTTCTTCATTTGAGTCAGCAAGGTTGATTGTGTTGCCGAGTGATTTAGACATTTTTGCATTTCCATCAATTCCAACGAGACGGCCGATTTCTGTTTTTGGAACTTCGATTTTCGGAAATGTCTCACTGTAGGTTGCGTTAAATTTATGTCCAAGTTCGTTTGCTTGTTCAATATGTGGAAGCTGATCTTCACCAACAGGGACAATGTTTGCTTTAAATGCGAGAATATCTGCTGCTTGAGAAACTGGGTATGTCAAAAATCCAGCAGTCACATCTTCACCGTATCCTTTCTGCTTCATTTCATCTTTGACGGTCGGATTGCGTTTGAGTCGTGCAAGTGTGACAAGGTTCATGAAAAAGACAGTCAGTTCTGCGATTTCAGGAACTTGTGACTGTACAAAAAATATTGTTTTAGCTGGATCGAGTCCACACGCAAGGTTGTCGAGTACAACTTCCATGACGTTGCTACGGACCTTGTCTGGATTATCAACATTATCAGTTAATGCTTGTACATCAGCAACCATGTAAAAAGCGCGGTCGTACTTCCTCTGAAGCGCGATACGGTTTTTAATTGAGCCAACGTAGTGGCCAAGATGAAGTTTTCCTGTCGGACGGTCTCCGGTAAGGAGTACCTGTGGTTGTTCTGCCATATATGGCTATTGTAGCAAAAAATAGCAATAAAAAAAGCCATAAGAGAAGGAATGTCTACTCTTATGGCTACTAAAGGTATTTATGAGTTATGTTGAAATCTTAACTCCACAAATCACTAATTGAAACACCGTTGTGGGCGTTGTCAATTACTTTTGCGAGAAATTTTGCAACCGGCAGTATCTTCATGTTTGGTAATACTTTATCTTCAGGTATGACACATGTGTCAGTCACCCAAATCTCTTCAAAGTTACCGTCAATAAGGTTTTTCCAGGTGTCACTTGTGTAAACCAAATGTGCCGCAATCATATAGATTTTTTTAGCACCTTTTGCGCGAACAGCATCCGCAGCATTTCTACATGAACCACCGGATGAAATCATGTCATCAAGGAAGATAACATTTGCATCGGAGGGGTCACCAATAACACTCATAACGGAAGTTGTAATCTCGTTCGGTTTACGCTTTTTATCAACGATAATCGTATCAAGGTTTAATTGGTCACCGATTGCCCGAACACCTTTACCTGCACTCATATCTGGCGCACCCATAACAAAGCGTTCATTTTTGTGTTTCTTAATCAGTTTACTGATACCACCACGGAAGAAGTTTATTAAACTAATATTCTCCATTTTTGCCTTAGAGCCAATTTGCCCAAAAAAGTTAGTGGTTACCATGTTGTGTATATGTGCTGTGTATACTTCATCAGCACCAGCGGCATATAACAGGTCGCATAAAAGCTTGAACGATGAAAATTCGCGTTGTTTCGAACCACGGTCCTGGCGAGACATTGGTATGCATGGATACACAATACGAATCCTGTGGGGCATTCCCTCTTTGAGGGCACGTATAAGCTCAAAGCTTTCCCAAAGTTCTGTGTAGAGATGTGCCGGGTTCATTGTTACCTGAAAAATAACAACAACATCATGGTCACGAACAGTATTTGTTTGATGGGTCATAATTTCCCCCTCATTAAACTGTTTATAGAACGTAGGTTCCAGTCTTTTCTTTAATAATTTAGCAACCTCAGCCGCTAAGTTATTGTTTCTTTTGCCGGAATAGATTACAAGCGGGTAAGGATTTAGTGGAAGGTGTTGATTTTCGCGACTACTCATAGTTGTGTATTTTGTTTTTATTGTAAATTAATGCTAATTTACAACAATATTTTTTCAATGTCAAACAATAGACCCATATATTTTTACACACGTTTACCACATCTTTTTACTCTTTTTAAGATTCCTTCATAAAGCCTTCACGTGCTACAATCTTCGCATGGCAAAATCATCTGGAACCGGCGTACGTATCCCGCCACAAAGCATTGAATCTGAACGTGCAGTATTGGGTGCAATTATGCTCCGCCCAACTGCGCTCCATGAAATCGAAGACATCTTGTCTGGCGATGCCTTTTACGTTGATAAGCATCGTTTGATTTGGAATGCGATGCAGGAACTTGCCGAAAAGCATGAACCAATTGATGTGCTCTCGCTCACCAATGTGCTCAAAGAAAAAAAGCAACTCGATTCAATCGGCGGTAGTGCGTACCTTGCTGAATTAACACAAGCAGTACCTGCTTCAACGAATGCAAAATATTATGCAGAAATTGTGAACAAGAAATATATTCTCCGTTCATTGATTGATGCATCCGAAGAAATTGCTGATTCTGCATTCAATGAAGGCTCAGAAGAAATTGACGACATGCTCGATCAGGCTGAAAAAAAGATCTTCCAGATCACCTCAACACCAAAAGGACAAAAATTTGTCAGTATGCGCGAGTCACTCTCAACTGCGTGGAATCGTATTGAACGATTGCATGAAAACCGTGGTGAACTTCGTGGTGTACCAACTGGTTTCAAAGCACTCGACAACGTGTTGGCGGGTTTCCAAAAATCAGATCTCATTATTCTTGCTGCCCGACCGTCTGTTGGTAAAACTTCCCTTGCGCTTGATATGGCTCGTATGAGTTCTATTAAACATGGCACCAAGGTTGGTATCTTCTCACTCGAAATGGATTCACAGCAACTTGTGGACCGTATGCTTGCGGCTGAAGCTAAAGTGAATGCATGGCAGCTTCGTACTGGTAATCTTCCTGCTCAAGGAAATGAATTTACCGCGCTCGCAACAGCACTCGATACACTTTCAAAAGCACCAATTTATATCAACGACGAATCTTCAAGTACTATCGCTAAAATGCGTGCGTTCGCTCGTCGTCTCAAAGCTGAACATGGGCTCGACTTGATTATTGTCGACTACTTGCAACTTATGTCGACATCAAAAAGTTACGACAGCATGGTGAACCAAGTGACCGAAATTTCTCGTTCCCTCAAGGGACTTGCGCGTGACCTTGAGGTACCTGTTATTGCATTGTCACAGCTTTCTCGTGCCGTTGAAGCACGTGGAGGTAAACCTCGACTTTCAGACTTGCGAGACTCTGGATCTATTGAACAAGATGCGGACGTTGTTATGTTCATTCACCGTGAACTCGATCTTGAAAAAGGTGGCAAAATGAATACCGCTGAAATTATGATTGAAAAACATCGTAACGGTCCAACTGGTCGCGTTGACCTCTACTTTGATGACAAGTACACAACATTCATTGACCCAGAAGATGGACACGGATATGAAGCAATGGCACAGCAAGCCTCATCACCTACTAATGGTTCGTTCGGAGTATTTTAAACTGATTGAATTCATCTATGCATAATGAACGTATTGAAAAACTAGCAGAACTCTTCAAAGAATTTCCTGGTATCGGCGAGCGACAGGCAAAGCGTTTTGTGTATTTCTTGCTTTCAAAACATCCTGCATATCTTCGTGAACTTTCTGATACGATTAAAACGATTCGCGAAACGGTTTCTCAGTGTCAGCTCTGTTACCGATTTTTTGAAAAGAAAAATGACACTCGCGTGTGTGATCTGTGTTCAAATCCTCGCACTGATATGAGCTCTTTGTTGGTTATTGAAAAAGATTCAGATCTCGAAGCCGTGCGTCGCAGCGGTACATACAAAGGCGCGTATTTCGTGTTTGGTGGTGTTATTCCGGTTGCAGATGAGCGTACTATTGAATACACACGCCTCAAAGAACTTGAAGCACGCGTGCAGAAAGAATCAGCTGATGGAACGCTCAAAGAAATCATTCTTGCTTTCTCACTTTCTCCAGCTGGAGAATATACTGATATGTATCTCAAGCAAACACTTGCGCAGGCAGTTGATACTGAGGTAACAAAAATCACTTCCCTTGGTCGCGGACTTTCAACAGGAAGTGAGCTTGAATATTCTGATCGCGATACACTTGGGTACGCGCTTCAGAATAGAAAATAAAAAAGACAAAGAAAAAATCGCATGGATAGGACATGCGATTTTTTCGTAAAGGAGCCACGTCGACTTGGCGAACCTTCGTGATCTTTGCGGAGGCAGATGCCTCTCATAGAATGGTCTTTTGCAATAACCATTCCAGATCGACCTATAGCTATTATACTAAGCAATATATTTTTTGCTACATCGATTAGTGGAAAACTGTGGAAAAAAGTAGACTACGCAGTTTGGGCACGTGATGCGTTGTGAAGTGCTTCACATGATGGACCACAGTACGAACAATTCTGATCAGGGTCACATGTTTCGCACACAATCATGTGCTCATGACACTGTGGATATGCACAATTCACGTAGCGCTCCGAAGGAGCTTCGCATTTTACGCAACGCCCAATCACTTCGTGATTAGTTGGATCATCAAACGTAATTGTTTTGCGTTTATCAAACACATACAAACTTCCTTTGAAATGTTGTGATGGGAATTTTTCCATGTAGGTAACCATACCACCATCAAGCTGATAGACGTCTTTGAATCCTTCTTTCATCAAAAATCCAGATGCCTTTTCACAACGAACGCCACCAGTACATACGGTGAGCACGGTTTTGTCTTTCAAGTTTTCGATTTCAGGAAGACGCTCACGCAAGTCTCGAAAATTTTTTAATCCTGGGAAAATAGTATTTTCAAATTTGCCAACCTGCAATTCGTAGTCATTACGCATGTCGACAATATAAAATTCTTTGCCAGATTCGTACCACTCCTGCAACTTTTCTGGTTTCAAATGAACACCAGTTGTTTCGTTTGGATCGAAATCGTTTTCATGTAGATGGAGTGACACAATTTCGTCACGAACTTTAACTGAAAGTCGTGGAAAGCAAGTGCCATCACCGACAGATTTTTTCCAGTGGATTTTTTTGAATCGTTTATCTTTGTTCATCCACTCGATGTATTTTTCAGTGTTTTCTTTCGTACCTTCGATTGTGCCATTGATGCCTTCTTTGGCAACAATAATGCGTCCCTTCATGCCTAAAGCCTCGCAAAAAGCCCTCTGAGCGGCCATAACAGCCTCAGGGTTGTCGATGTGTACGTATTTATAATAGAGAAGAATCTGGTGTTCCATACGGCATACTATACCCTATTTTTACTGGTTTTTCTAGATTATTGACAATATACGTAAAAAGTAGTATAATTTATTCACAAATTTTGTAGTAAATCAAAAATCAGGAGACCTTGTGGTCGTCCTGATTTTTTTCTTTCCCTTTTATTTTCGATATCGTCGTGTTTTCCACTTACTTCCTACGCTTGCGCGTGTGAGACTTCGAGCAAGTTCTGCCGCGAAATGCTCAGTGTCAACAATTTCTTTGTTGGCGATTGCTCGCTTGAGTTCTTCTGCTCGTTTACGTGCAGCATCGATTGCTTCATCAGACAATTCTGAAACGTGTTCAGCAAAGTCTGCGAGCACTGCGACTTCCTGTCCGTCGATACGAGCGAAACCTCCCACAACTGCGACAGGAATGAATTCATCACCAATAACGGCAACAATGTCCCCTTGTGCAAGTTGTGTGACGAGTGGAATGTGATTCGGAAGAACGGTAATTTCCCCATTCAATGTTGGAAGTGTTACGCGATCTACCGTTTCGTCCAAGAGCACACGCTCAGGAGTGACGATCTTGAATTGTAATTTTGGTGTTGCCATACGATTGCAATTGTTTTAGTTATGCCTGCGCTACTTTCACTTGATCGATTGATCCTTTCATGTAGAAAGCATCTTCTGGTTTGTCATCGTGCTTACCTTCCAAGATTTCCTTGAATGAGCGAACTGTGTCTGCACGAGAAACGTATTCACCAGATCGTCCTGTAAACTGTTCAGCAACGAAGAATGGCTGTGAGAGGAATTTCTGGATTTTTCGAGCGCGGAGCACGAGTTCCTTGTCTTCTTGTGAAAGTTCTTCCATACCCAAGATAGCAATAATATCCTGAAGATCTTTGTAGCGCTGGAGTACGCGCTGTACTTCACGAGCAACTTCATAGTGTTCCTGTCCGACGATTGAAGCGTCGAGGATTGTTGAACTTGAGTCGAGTGGATCCACCGCTGGGTAAATACCAAGTTCTGAGAGTGAGCGGTTAAGCACCACTGTTGAGTCCAAGTGAGCGAATGTTGTCGCAGGAGCTGGGTCAGTCAAGTCGTCAGCTGGCACGTATACGGCCTGCACCGAAGTAACTGAACCTTTACCTGTTGAAGTAATACGTTCCTGCAAGTTTCCCATTTCTGATGCAAGTGTTGGCTGGTAACCTACGGCTGATGGAATACGTCCCAAGAGTGCTGACACTTCAGAACCCGCCTGAGTAAAGCGGAAGATGTTGTCAATAAAGAGGAGCACGTCTTTACCCATTTTGTCGCGGAAGTGTTCCGCCATAGTAAGACCTGTCAATGCAACGCGGAGACGAGCACCTGGTGGTTCATTCATCTGACCGAACACCATGGCGAGTTTGTCGATAACGCCACCATCTTTCATTTCGTGGTAGAGGTCGTTACCTTCACGAGTTCGTTCACCCACACCAGCAAACACTGAGTAACCTCCGTGTTCTGATGCGATGTTGTGAATCAATTCTTGTACAACCACTGTCTTTCCTACGCCGGCACCTCCGAAGAGACCCACCTTACCACCTTTCATGATTGGACAGATGAGGTCGATAACTTTGATACCTGTTTCGAGAATTTCAACTTTAGTTGCTTGTTCTACGAATTCTGGAGCACGGCGGTGAATTGGGTCAGTTGTTTTTGCTGCAACTGGCTTACCACCGTCGATAGCTTCACCGAGCACGTTAAAGATACGGCCGAGTGTTTCAGTACCAACTGGAACTGAGATTGGCGCACCAGTGTCTGTTACTTCCATGCCTCGAGCGAGACCATCAGTTGAGTCCATGGCAACAGTTCGAACCATACCACCACCAAGGTGATATTCAGTTTCGAGCACGAGTTTTTTACCCTCGTTTTCGACTACAAGCGCGTTGTAGATATTTGGAACATGTGCTTCGTCAAAGGCGACGTCAACAACTGGTCCGATGATTTGTTTGATTTTTCCTTTCATACAGTGTTTACTTTGCTACTTATAATCTTATGCGAGAGATGCCATACCGGCACTAATCTCAGAAATTTCTTTGGTAATCGATGCTTGGCGAGCCTTGTTATATGCCAGTGTCAGGTCTTTGATCATTTCTCCTGCGGCTTCTGATGCGTTCTTCATGGCAACCATGCGGGATGATTGTTCCGAAGCGAGTGATTCGAGCATCATCTGGAATACTTCAATGCGGAATATTTTGTGGACCAAGGTGTCAAACATGAATTGCATTCCTGGTTCAAAAACGAATGCGTCTTCTGTTTGTTTTTTGTGTGTATCAAATGCAGTGAGGTCAAACGGAAGGATTTTTTTCGTGTGTGGTTTTTGTGCAAGTGCAGAAATGAAGTCTGTGTAAAGCGCGATGACTTCTCCGTACGTTCCCTTTTCGAATTCAGAGAGAATAAAGTTTGCGATTGGTAAGGTGTGCGTATACGTGATCGATTCTGGAAGGTTTGTGAATGATGCAACGATTGGTAATCCCAGTCTGCGCACCGCATTCTCACCTTTTCGTCCGATGACCAAGAATTCGTATTCTGAAGTGTCGTCTTTGCCGCGGAGTACTTCAAGTAAGTTTCGGAGAATCTGAGCATTGTACGCTCCGCAGAGTCCGCGATTTGAGGTGATAAGCATGATCAGTTTTTTGTTGCTGTCATGTTTGCGCATCAGAATGTGTTTCTCTACAAGCGCCGGAGTTTTTACCATGATTTCGCCGATGATTTCTTCAGCGTACTTTGCGTACGGGCGTGACGAAAGTGCTCCCGAAACTGCTTTACGCATCTTTGAAGCTGCCACCAATTCCATCGCCTTGGTGATTTTTTTAGTGTTCTTCACACTCTTTATTCGTCGTTTAATTTCTTTTCCCGATGCCATACAGTTTACTGTTGTTCACTAAAAAGTTTCTTGAATTCAGCGATTGCTTCCTTGAGTTTTGCTTCACTTGCGTCACTCCACATTTTTTCTTTCTGAATATCAGCTGCGAATTCTTTGACGTTTGTGTTGACGTAGTCAATCAAACCTGTTTCAAATGCACGGAGTTTGTCTACTGCAATATCATCCAAGAATCCGCGTGTGAGGGCGTACATTGAGATAACCTGATCTTCTACTTTGAATGGTGAGTACTGAGCTTGTTTCAAAAGTTCAACAGCGCGGCGTCCACGAGCAAGTTGTTTCTTTGTTGATTCATCGAGATCAGAACCGAACTGAGCAAACGCTTCAAGTTCTCGGAACTGTGCGAGGTCGAGCTTGAGAGTACCAGCCACTTTTTTCATGGCTTTGATCTGAGCTGATGATCCCACACGTGATACTGAGTTACCAACGTTTACCGCAGGGCGAATACCCTTGAAGAACAAATCTGTTTCCAAGAAAATCTGACCATCAGTAATTGAGATAACGTTTGTAGGAATGTATGCAGAAATGTCTCCAGCCTGTGTTTCGATGATTGGAAGTGCTGTGATTGAACCACCACCGTGTTCTTTGTTTCGGCGGCATGCTCGTTCGAGCAATCGTGAGTGGAGATAAAACACGTCTCCAGGGAACGCTTCACGACCTGGTGGACGGCGGAGCAAGAGTGAGATTTCTCGATATGCAACCGCGTGCTTTGAAAGATCATCGTAAATGATGAGTACATCTTGACCTTTGTCCATGAAGTATTCAGCTACTGCAACACCTGCATACGGAGCGAGGTATTGAAGTGATGCTGGTTCCTGTGCGCCAGCTGAGACGATGATTGTGTAATCCATAGCACCACCATCTCGGAGTTTTGTTTCGAGCTGACGGAGTTTTGAATCTTTCTGGCCAATAGAAACGTAGACACAGATCATGTTCTGGCCTTTCTGGTTCAAAATAGTGTCGATAGCAACTGCTGTCTTACCTGTTTGGCGGTCACCAATGATAAGTTCACGCTGACCTCGGCCAATTGGAATCAATGTATCAATTGCTTTGATACCTGTTTGCATTGGTTGATCAACTGACTGACGAGTGATAACACCTGGAGCAACGCGTTCGATCGGATATGATTTTGTCGCTTTGACATCACCTCGTCCATCGATAACCCGACCGATTGGATTGATTACGCGACCAACCAAAGCATCTGCTACTGGAATATCCAAGATACGTCCGAGAGACTTAACAGATGTTCCTTCGTGAATTCCCTTTTGTTCACCTAAAATGATTACACCAATAGTGTCTTCTTCGAGGTTAAGAACCACACCCTGTGCGCCTGTTTCAAATTCAACGAGTTCAGATGCGCGAACTGTTGAGAGACCTGAAATACGAGCAATACCGTCAAAAATTTCAACAACGGTACCGATGCGTTCTTCATGCTGGTCGACTTTGTATTTTGTTATTTCTTTCTTGAGATTATCAAGAATGGTATTTCGTGTACTCATACTATCTTTCCATTAATTGCTTTTCTAATGTTTTGAGTGAATTCTGAACAGTGAAATCAAACAGGCTGTCTTCTACTTGAATTTTGATTCCGCCGAGCACTCGTTCGTCTATGTGATCAATAACCGTGATGTGTTTTCCTGGATAGAGTTCTTTCAAAAAATGCGTTACCTCCTTTGTTTCCTCTGGAGTGATTCGAGCGCGGAGCGTCACATGTGCTTCGACGATTCCTTCTCGATCGTTATACGTTTTTTTGAAAGCAGCTACTATCTTTTTCCAGAGTGAGTCTGAAATTCGTTGTTTACTCACTGACTGAACATACGAAGTAATGACTTCTGGAACTTTTTCCGGTGACACATCTTTGGTTACTTCATAGAGTGCTTCAGCGTAGATTTTAGGTGAAATCTTACTTGGCATGGTCGTGGATACGCTTCTCTATTAATTGTTTATCAAGTGCACCGTCGGCAAGTACGTCATCGAGCGCTTTTTCTGCAGCATCAATAACGACACCAGTCATTTGTTTCTGGGCTTCTTTGATAATTGTTTCTTTTTCGCGACCAAGTTCCGCCTTACCTTCTGAAAGCATACGTTCAACTTGTTTACTTGTCTCAGAAACTGCTTCTTCACGCTTTGATTCAGCATCTTTTTTAGCTGACTGAACAATTTCGTAAGCTTCTTTGCGAGCTTTTTCGATTTCAGCTTTGTAAGCTAATTCACTTGCTGAAACAAGTTCAGCGTTTCGCTTTGCGTCTGAAAGACCTTGAGCGATTTCTGCTGAGCGCTTGTCGAGCATTTTCATAAGAGGACGAATTGCTGCGAAATATAAAACAGCAAATACAATGGCAAAGTTAATTACCTGAAAAATAACACCCTGAAGGTTTATATGAAATGTTCCGAGTAGTGAGTCCATAACTTAATTTCTCTGGCTAGTGAGGAAGCACCGCGCAAGCACATGCGCAGTGGGTTTCTCGCTAGTCAGTTATTACTAAAGTGAAAACGCAATAACGAGTGCGTAAATAGCGATAGCTTCAGCGAACGCTGCACCGAGAAGCATAGGCACCAAAATCTTTGATGCTGCTTCAGGATTGCGGCCGATTGATTCCATAGCTTTTGAGCCGATCATACCGATACCGATAGCTGGAGCGATACCACCAACTGCGATCGTGATTGCTTTTGCAAGAGGGATAATTTCCATAATGTTGCAATATTATTTAACTAATAATTGACCCGCGAGAGCGGATCTCGAATAGTCATAGCCTATTTGACTACGAACACTCGAGATACGTTCTCTTTTGTTGAACCAGCAGCTTCTTCTCCTGATTCAATGATCTCTTCGACCTCTTCTTCTGTTGCACTTCCATGGTGTTCTTCGTGTGAATCATGTCTGTGGTCATGTGATGCAATAGTAAAGTACACGAGAGTCAACATTGAAAACACGACAGCTTGAACAACACCCACGAGAACTTCGAGGAAGATGAACGGAATTGGAGCAAGAATGCCGACAAGACCCGAGATAGAAACAAGGAGTACTTCACCGGCAAACACGTTACCAAAGAGACGGAATGAAAGTGATGCAACCTTAGCGCCCTCACCGATGACTTCAAGAAGACCTACGAAGAATGTAATCAACGCAACAACTGGACCCATAGGTTCTTTTTTGATGTGCTTGAATGAATTCCAGATACCAGAAATGTTGACGTATTTGTTGAATGTTTTCCAGAAACCAACAACAAATGCACCGAATACGTTTGAGCCGATAACCGCAACCAATGCGAACGCGAGTGTTGTATTAATGTCAGCTGTATCACTTCGAATAAACGGAACAAAAGTGCCGTGATTATCAATACCAATAGCAGTTAATGGAAGAAGTCCGATCCAGTTACTGATCAAGATAAATAGGAAGAATGTGAAAACAAGTGGAAATACTTTGCGTGATAATGTTCGGTCGCCAGTTACCTGATCGCAGAGATTCAAAGCGCCTTCAATCATCACTTCAAAAAGACCTTGGAGTCTACCAGGTACTTGTTTGAGTTTGAGACGAAGAAGTACTGCGATGAAAACGATAAAAACTACAGTAAGCCAACTCGTGAGCAATGCGTTTGTAATTGGCAAAGAATCAATCTGAATAACAGGTTCAGCTGGCAATGAAATCGCGTGTTCGAGATGACCTTCGCCACTATGAGATTCTTCACTAGCAACAGAACCCACTTCTTGGTGAGTCGCGACAGTTTCTTCTGTTTGATTGTTGTGTAGTTCTGTAGTCATAGGTGTTTATTGGGCGTCTTCCTTAGTAGCTTCTTTGGTATCTTGCTTCTTTGCGTTCAAGACGGTTTCTACGGACTTCATGTATTTTATTGTTTTGAATACGATCATTCCGATTGAGACAATGAAACCTGTGCCGAGTGCGAGAGTGATACCCCAAGGACTTGAATCAAATTTTTTATCAATGAATGACCCGATGAGGTACGCTGCAATGAGTGGCCCAAGTATGTAGCCTGAAAGATCAAAAAAGAAAAACAAACTATCACGCCACCACACATTCGTAGTGCTTTCTTTGACTAACTTGGATCGTTTGAATTCTTTGTCTTCCATGTGCGCGCGTGAGGGATCGAACCTCAGACCTTTCGAGTATCAGTCGAATGCTCTACCAGCTGAGCTACGCGCGCAAAAACACAGTGTTTATAAAAAACATTCAGATTTGAGACACAAAACTGAACAGGGACATTCTATCAAAAAACGACCCAAAAAGCAATTGTGTATATTATTCTTCGTCAGAGACGTCCCCAACTGTTCCTGACTTTAAGGCATCAACGATTTTTTGGATTTGTCCATTCAAAATACCTGGGATGTTTGACCATGATTGTCGAATACGATGATCGGTCACACGATCCTGCGGGAAGTTGTATGTACGGATCTTTTCGCTTCGATCCCCTGTTCCGATCTGGTTTTTTCGCTCGCTTGCGTACTTCTTTGCATCCTCTTCTTCTTTGAGTTGCTGGAGCTTTGCGGTCAAAATCTGAAGTGCTTTTTCGCGGTTTGCGAGCTGGCTACGTTCTGAAGTTGAACGAACATCAATACCTGTTGGTTTGTGGATCAAACGCACTGCAGTTTCAACTTTGTTAACGTTTTGTCCTCCTGCACCACCTGAACGTGAATATTCCATATCGAGGTCAGCCGGATTGATTTCAAACAATACTTTCTTGCGCATTGGAAGAACCGCAACAGATGCTGTTGATGTGTGAATACGGCCGTTTTTTTCAGTACCTGGGACGCGCTGTACGCGGTGTACACCAGTTTCATAGCGGAGATCTTTGTAGACGTCTTTGCCACGTACTTCGATTGATGCTTCTTTGTAGCCACCAACATCACTCTTTGATTCTTCGAGTGTTTTTGTTGACCAGCCGCGCTCCTCGGCGTAGCGTTCATACATGTGTGCTAGTTCCCATGCAAAAAGTGAAGCTTCGTCACCACCTGCACCAGCACGAACTTCAAGGATGATTTCGTTTGGGAATTCCTCTTCTTCTTTTTCACTTGCTTCGATGGCTTTGATCTGTTGCTCGATTGCTTCGCGCTGAATTTTGAGTGCCTCAATTTCTTCTTTGCCAAGTTCAAAAAGCGACTCATCATCTCCGATTGCTTCGCGGACTTTTTCCTCTTCGATTTCAAGACGTTCGTATTCGTCGACGAGGTAACTTATTTTGTTGTTCTTGCGAAGTTCGTCGCGTTTTGTAATGTCGAGCATAGTAGTTGTAGTATACCCCATCAATCAAAAAGAAGCCCGATAGGACTTCTTTTTGTATCAGGTGATTTATTTCTTTTTCTTTGCAACAGTTGCAGCTTGGCGCTTTTTGAATTTATCAACGCGTCCAGCTGTGTCGAGGATAACTTCTGTACCTGTGTAGAATGGGTGTGAAGCACTTGAGATTTCAACACGGTAAAGTGGATATTCTTTGCCGTCATCCTTGAAAACACCAGTTTCCTTGGTTGCAACAGTTGAGTAGATAAGGAATTGAGCGCCCGAAGTCATGTCTTCGAAGATAACTTGGCGATATTCCTTTGGATGGATGTCTTTTTTCATACGGGGCTACTATAGCATTTTTTTGATAATTTGCAAGGGTTAACTTGCTATCGACGTGATACACCGTACTGTTTAAGGTAGTCAATATCGGCTTGAATACTGTCTTTGAGCTTCATAACACTTTTTCCATACGCACATGCAGTTCCACCACTACCATAGTACTTACATGCGGCTTTAATCTGTGCACTATAACTGTCACCAATCGCTCCCAAATCAGTCAGGTACATTGCTGAGGCCATAAATGCATCTTGAGCCACCCATGGGTTTGGATAGCGTCCAAGAGCCGTCTGGAGTCGTTTAATGAAGAGCTTCCATGTTGATGCAATGAACTGTGCAGGACCCATCGCACTACCCCATCCTCCAGCACTTGGGATTGGACATGAGACTGGTGTTTTGAGTGGATCAAGACCGAGCTTTTCCGTGATCTCAATAAATGGAAGCAGGTCACGAGTAGGCTTAATCACATTAGTGAATGTTTTGCCTGTTGTTGGGTTGTAGCCAGCGCCACTTGAAGTATCACTCAGATAACATTTTCCAACGTTTGAGCCGAGGTTTGATTCTTGAGTCAAAATAGCCAATACGAACGCAGGATTGACGCCTGTTTTGTCCGCTGCTTGTTCTGCATACTGAAGCGCAACATCGAATCGAATCGCCTGTGATCCGCCGGCCAAATTAAAGAGCTTTGCTTTAATTGCTGCAACTTTTGAAGCACGATCAGCGAGAATTGCTTGGTATTCTTTTTCTTTATTTTTACTGATAGAAAGAAGTTGGTTTTGTTCAGCCTGATTTTTTTCAATTTGCTTCTTACTCTGTTCGATTGCTGCTTTTGCATCACGCTCAGCGTCTTGTTTTTTCTCGAGAATTTGTTTTGCAGTTTCTGTTTCAGTTTTGAGTCCGAGAATTTTGTCGACAGATTGTTTAACTGCAAGTTTGATTGAATCGTATGCTGCTACATCACTGTAAAATTCAGAGATTGATTTGTCAGACAGAACAAGATTAACGAGCGTTGTTTGATCCATTGCTCGAGTATTTCGAATCAATTGAGCAAGTGATTCTTTTTCGTTTTCAATTTTTTCGGTCAGGTTAACAATTTGGTTTGATTTTACTGAGATTTCCCCAGAGAGTTCCTTGATAGCAAGATTTTTTGCGCGAATGTTGAGTTTTGCGGTATCAACCTGTTTTTTGAGACGAGCAATATCACTTGTCAGTGTTTGCGACTGTCCTTGCTGATTTTTGAGTTCAGTTTGTTTCTGGGCAATTTCAGCTTCGAGCGCACTCAATTCGCTTTGTAGTCGCGCACGCTCGTCTTGTGCTTGGTTAAGTTGTGATTGTTGTGCAAATGCAATTGGAGCAAGTGTAATATTTATAATCAAAACAAAAACCACAAAAAGCCGAAGCCATTTTGTGGTTTTTGAGAGGACTTGTTTTGATGTAACAAAGAATTTCCGCATAATGAGATATCGAGTCCGTGCGAGTGACTACTCGGCTGCAGCCTCTTCTTCTTTCTTTCCCTTCTTTTCTACTTCAATCTTTGAGAGGTCAACTGGGGCCTGTGGTTCATTTGATTCTTCAACCTGAGCTGCGAGTGAAGCGACTACTTCATCTGCTGCTGGGACTGGTGTAACACCAGCTGGAAACTTCAAGTCTGAAACGAGAATCTGATTGTGGAGAGCCTGAAGTTTTGAAAGATCTGCAACAATAGCGTGTGGAAGGTTCTTTGGAAGAGCCTTAACTTCGATTTCGTACATAACCTTAACGAGTGTGCCGAGGTTTGATTTTGCTGCTGGGGAAACTCCTTCGAATTCAACAGGAACAGCAACCTGAACTGGTTTGTTCATATCAACGACGAGGAAATCGACGTGGATTGGTGTGCCTTTTACTGGATCGAACTGAACTTCGTGGATCAATACGTCTACTTTTTCGTTGTCGAGTGTAAGTGTGATTGTTGAAGATTCACCCGCTTCTTTCCAGACCTTTTGAAATTCACTTTGACTGACACTGATAGATGTCGTTGGCTTGCCTGCGCCGTAAAATACAGCTGGAATCATGCCTGACGTGCGGAGTGCAGCAATGTGTGCGTTTGTATCGCGTGTTGTTGCTTGAATATTTGACATAAGAGTAATGGTAACAAAAAAAACGACGAAACGCAAGGCGCGTAACGTCGTTTTCCTGTATAAACAAGATTTTTAAAGCTTATTTTGCAAACGCAGCCCGTGTTGCTGGACCAAAGATACCAGTTCCCTTTGTGAGCTTGTATGGCTTCAAAATAGCGTCTTTATTTGCTTCTTGGTATGCAATCAATGCTTTTTGAGTGAGTTTACCGAAGTAGTTCGTCTCAAAGCCAAGTGCGCCAAATCCCTTTGTTGCAATTGGATAGCCGTGAGTGTTGAGGTAACGCTGGAGTTCTTTTACTTCAGGATCATTCATGCCGAACTTGAGTGTTTTAGTGAACTTAAACACAGTGGCTTGAGTGCTACTTGTTGATGATGTTGGTTTTACTCCAGTTACATAGATACAACCAGAATTAACGGTTGTGTTTGGGTTGTAGTTTGTTGCTGTTTTGTCATTACAACCAAACACTGCAACTATACCACCACTTACCGCTACTACTGGAGTTGCTACTGTGATTGTGTAATCTTCAACTTCTCCATCAAGTGCTTCGCCTGTTGGAAGAAGTCCAGATGCTGAATATGATGTTAAGCGTAATCGAAGGGCGTAACTACCGTCAGAACTAGGAAGTGTGAGTGTGTATTGAGATGTTCCAACTGAAACTGCATCGTTATCAGCGAAATGCTCATCTGTGTCATTAAAGTCGCCGTCACCATTGGCATCAAACCACCCGTGAAGATATCCTGAAGCGCCTGCTGTTACAGTAATTGTTGCTGATGCTGATGGTACATATGTTCCTGCGTCGAATGTTACGCCATCTTTGTCGTCAGTATCAATTGATGAAATAGTGTCAGGAGAAACTTTTACTCCAAGGAATGTATCTGATCCGATCAAGTGATATGGGCCGTTATCTGCAAGTGCTGTTTGTGTGCCTGTAGCGGTACCAAGATCTACTCCCACTTCAGTACTGTTTGAAACTTGAGATGTTGCACTATATGTAGTACAGCCACCATTAGTGCAACTTGTAACTGTAGCAGCGATAGTATCAGAAGCATTTACTCCTGACAACGTGACTGAAAACACCTGTGGCCCTGCTGATGAGATAGTTTGTGTATCGTATCCTGCGTATACTTCAGTATTACCAAGACCGCTTGCGAGCACCTTACTTGGGTTGGTGAAAAATTCTACACGATATGGTTTTGCAGATACTGGTACATCGAGCATATATGTCACAACCGTATCGCCACCTGACTGGACTGCTGAAATAAGCACTGGGCGATTAAGTAAATCATTTGCCCCCGTGTCAGCATCAAGTGTGTCGTTTGCACGAGGTGTTAGGTCTGCATCAGGTATCTGGTCACCGTTTGTGTCTCGAGTAAATACTATTGGTAATACCAACGCCGTAATACTGTTTCTGAGAATAGCAGCATACGATCCAATACCCGGAGCAAGTGACGTTGTACCTACAGCGATTCCGTAGTTTAAATTTGAAAATGTATTATGGTTAATAACCACTCTGCCAGCTGCTGAGGGTAAGTTATAGATACCATATTGTATCTTAGCAAAGAAGTTTTTTTCATAAGTACCTGTTCCACCAACGGTAACTAGCCCACTCGGCATACTAATAGCAATACCGTAGAAACCTGTACTTGCGCTCAGTGTGTCATTTTTGTCGATACCGATACGATTACCAAGAATAGTAACAAGCCCTGAATCGTCTACGAAAATAGCCCCAGCAGTTAGACTGTCTGCGTTTATAATGTTTCCTTCATTAACATTAGAACCACCAATAGTGATATTCTGTGAGTTTTCAAGAGTTATATTTCCTCGAGTGTTTCCACCATCACGTGTTGCGGGTGTAGTGCCATCAGCAAGATATCCAATTCGGTTAGCTACGATTGTTACACCGTCAGCACTATCAATCTTTATTGCTCTTTTATCTCCTGCAGTTCCGAATACGTTTGGACTGCTGGTACTACCGATGGTTACGTTTGTTACGTTTGTTAATTTAAGACCTGTTTCTTCGTGTGTACCAGTTGTAGGTAGAACAGCAACACCGTCTGAAGCAATTTCAAATGTGTTCCCTGTAATAGTCATATTCGAGACAGATGTAGATGAATCTACAGCAACACCACCACCAGCAAAAAGGTTGTTTCGAATTGTTATATTAGAAAAACCTGGGTCATTATAAAAACCAATACCCTGACCTTGACCACCAGTTCCGTTTGGAACCGGTACGAGACCCGCTGCGTCAACACCGAAGTAGTTGCCTTCGATGATAATGTCATGAGTTTGACCTGTTCCGTTCGCAAAAGAAAGACCCTGATTGTAAATAGAATCTTGGTTTCCAGAAAATGTGTTTCTGTCAGCAGCTGTTGGACCTCCAATTAAAAGATTTGAACTGTCGATTATATAGATACTTTGATTTGATCCTGCTGCAGCAGTACCGGCGTCATTGAGACCGATTTGGTTACATGAGATAATCGTTTGACTTCCTGAAACTTGACGAATCTCAATTCCAGAACCAGTGTACGATCGAATTTTAAAACCAGAAAATTGTGTACCACCAGCACTTACCCCAGTAATAAGAAATGGAGTTGAGCCAGCTGTTGAGCCATCAATAATTACCCCAGGAGCGGCGCAGGTACCAGTTGACCGTGCGTCAATAATAACTGCTTTTGTAATAGACATTTGGGATGTTGGGAGGATAGTCATTCCTGAGGTGAACGTAATTGTGTCTACATCAGCTGTTCCGGAAACACAATCACCACTACTCATATCAGTTCCACTGTTTGAGTTGTTGATTGCTTCTACTAGCGAACAAAAACCATCTGCGTTTACGTAGCCAAGATTTGAGTTAACGACGATTGTGTTTCCTGCTGCCTGCGTTACTGTGGCAGACAAAAAAAGAGCAAGAAAGACACCAATAAAAAGAAGTGGTTTTTTTGACATGTCTGCAGTATAGCATTTTTTCATATCAGACAAAAGCTTTTTTAGACACCCTGTGGATTATTTTCTTTCGGTTTAATGAGATACTTTTCAATATCAGCAATCGTTGCACCTACTTTCTTTTTTGGGTTAAACAAAACAAGTGGATCAAAGATTGTTTTTGTCTGTTCAAACAATGCATATACCTCAGGTCCATACATTTGGACAAGGAATGGTGTACGAATAATGCCATCGTTGTGCTCTGCGGTAATTGAACCATGATACGACAACACGAGATCGTATACTTGCTTTGAGAGATCAGCAATAATTGTTGGGAGCTTCGGATCGCGTGGATCTACCAGCGGAATGATATGAAAATTACCGTTCTCTACATGCCCTGCAATGGTATAGATGAGTGTTGGATATTGCGCAATCAGTTTGTTAACTTGTGGCAAAAATGTTGAGAGAAATTCTGGACGGACAATAATGTCATCAATAAAAGGCGCAGTGCGCATGCCCTGCACATGTTTGCGAAGTAGATTGAAACTATCTCGACGCATTGTCCAGTATTTTTCAGCCTCGCGTTCATTTTTTGTAATGTGTGTTTTATAGCCGAAATGTTTTATTTTTGCGAGACCAGCGAGACATTTTTTGTGAATACTTTCTTCTGTTTCGCCGGCATACTCTGTCATGAGCACCATACTTGGGATTCCGCCAGTGACGAGCATCCAAAACTCAGGCAAAAATGAGAGCGTAAACGTGATTGTTCCCCATACGCCTTTTGTTTTGAGAAAATCAGTAAAGAATTTGAGTGCGAGTTTAAATGTTTTGTCATCATACGACTCGATACTTTCTGGGTCGGTTGTGAGCAATTCTTGAGCGAGTGCACCAACATTGCTTAAGTTTGGTAGAAACACCACGAGTAGTTTTGATTTTTTCTGTTTAGCAACAAGTCGAAGTGTTGCTTCGGTTACAATACCGAGTGTTCCCTGTGAGCCGACGATAAGTTGCGCGAGATTAAATACGTCTTCATCTTCAGTTCTTCCTCGTGTGAATACGTGCCATAACATGTACCCTGCTGAATTTTTTGAAACGCGAGGTTTTGAAGCAGTAATAAGCGCTTCATTTTCTTTGATAAGCTCGAACATGTGTTTATAGACTTGTCCCTCGAGTGTTGGTTCTGTGATTTTACTATAAAGTTCTCGTCGTGTAATTGCTCCAAACGTATATTCATGTCCGTCTGCGAGTACGATTTTGAGTGACGACACATAGTCTTCCATTTTGCCGTATTTGAGTGTCAGTTCTCCTCCTGAGTTGTTCCCAACCATACCACCAATTGCGTTTAAGCTTTTTGATGCGGTGTAGCATGGTAAAAGCAGGTTTTGTTTGAGTGCAGCTGTTTCAAAATCTCGGTAAAAACAACCTGGCTGTACAATTGCTTCGCCAATAATGAGAACTTCCTGACTATTTTCAAAACGAGGTTTGATGATGTATGGTTTTTCAACTTTGTTGATGGAAACAATTGCATTCATGTACCGAGTGGTATCCATGATGATTGATTCATTGATTGAACCACCAGACATACATGTTCCTGCTGCACGAGCTGTGATAGATAGCTCAGGATAGCGTGTTTTGTTGTCGCGAACCCAGGTTACTAATGCTTCAACATCGGCTGCATCTTTTGGAAACACAACAACTTGCGGACGAATTTCAAAAAGCGACGCGTCATGACTGTACGCCTCAAGCGTCGCGTCACTCGTATCTATATCTCCTTTGAAAACTTTTGCAAGAGTTTCAAACATTAGTTCATTTCATTAAAGAGTTTTAATCGCTCAGTTACCACGTGCTCAACAACAAGTACGCCTGGCTTCAAAAACTTGTATGGTGCAACTTCGTCTGGATTATCAATCAATGCTTTTTTAATAGCATCTCGAAATGCGACACGAATC
The DNA here is from genome assembly GCA_964397435.1 of uncultured Candidatus Saccharibacteria bacterium. GTDB lineage: Bacteria > Patescibacteriota > Minisyncoccia > Phycocordibacterales > UBA9973 > DALYCO01. Next base: position 23,700 of record CAYNHU010000003.1, read on the forward strand.
TCAGTGTTGATGTGCACGATATCGATACCTGCTTTGATACAGTCGATGAAATCCTGGTTCATCGTGCCTGAACCGCCGTGAAGAACGAGTGGCACACCCGCTGCTTCGCGGATAGCTTTGACGCGTTCTGGGTGTAATCGTGGATTACCACCGCGAACCATACCGTGAATATTACCCACAGATGGTGCGAGCAAATCTACGCCTGTTGCCTGAACAAACGCTCGTGCATCTTCTGGTGTTGTCATAGTTGCTTCAGAGACTCCTTCAGGAATAGCATCGAGAATTTTCGATGACTGACCGATGAAACCAATCTCTGCTTCAACGAGAATATCGCGTCCTGTCTTTTGAGAAACTTCGCGTGCGTAGTCGACGCATTGTTTAGTGATAGCGATGTTTTCTTCGAGTGGGAGTTTTGCATTATCAACAATAACAGCATCGAAACCTGCATCAATACATGCTTTAACACGCTCGAAACTGTAGTGATGATCGGCGTTAATGAAAATTGGGTAATCGTAGTGTTCGCGAAGTGTTTTGACGAGTGCGACTGCTTCGTGCGTGCCAACGAAATCTTCCTCTCCTTCTGAGACACCGATAATAACAGGAACGTTGAGTGATCGTGCTGCGTTAAAAATACCGTGTAATGCTTCAAGATTTGAAATATTGAAATGACCGATTGCAACTCCCTGTGCATCAGCGTCGTGAATGTATTCGCGAAGTGTTTTCATGTGCTCAGTATATCATGTGGTTTGTAAAAAAGTCTTGTGGATTTTAGTGTATTCGATGGTATACTGAAAACATATGGAACAATATGATATCGTCGCTATTGGTGACACCGTTGTTGATGCGTTTATTCAAATTAAAGATGCTGCAGTTCATTGCTCAATCAATCATGAATCATGTGAACTTTGTTTTCGTTTTGGTGACAAAGTCCCTTATGAATCAGTACATGTATTAAATGCTGTTGGTAACAGTGCAAACGGCGCAGTTTCCGCTGCGCGTCTTGGGCTTAAAACTGCGCTCATTACTACTGTTGGTACTGATCAGCAAGGCAAAGATTGTCTTCAATCGCTCGCGCAAAATGGTGTGAGTACTGAGTATGTTGCAACAAATCCTGATTATCCAACAAACTATCATTATGTATTGTGGTACGACGTTGATCGAACAATTTTGATTAAGCATGCGCCGTTTCCGTACGCACTTCCAGAACTCAAACAACCTCCAAAGTGGATTTATTTCTCGTCTGTTGGTGAGACATCACTCCCATTTCATACAACAGTCGGTGAATATCTTAAAGCACATCCTGATGTTCGACTCCTATTTCAGCCAGGTACGTATCAAATGAAATTTGGCGTAGAAGCACTCAAGTATATTTACGAGCGCACAGATGTATTTGTGTGTAATGTTGAGGAATCACAGCGTATTTTGAAACTCGAAACTCGTGACTTGAAAGTTCTCCTCAAAGGTATTCGTGATCTTGGACCGAAAATTGTGTGTATTACTGACGGCCCTGCAGGTGCGTATATGTCTGATGGTGTCAAAGATTATTTCATGCCAATCTACCCTGACCCAGCAGCTCCGTACGAACGAACTGGGTGTGGTGATGCATTTGCCTCAACATTTATGAGCGCATTGTGTCTTGGTTTGACTCCACTTGAAGCACTTGTGTGGGCACCAATTAATCCAATGAATGTTGTGCAGCATATTGGCGCACAAGAAGGTCTCCTTACTAAAGAACAGTTACTCGAATGGCTTGCACAAGCACCAGCTGATTACAAACCACGAGAATTATAATAGCCATCGTATTGGTTCAGACGCAGATCCGCACAATGACTAACAATTAGTTGCGTGCCTCGCCTTTTCGATTAATTACTCGAACGATTGCTGCCTCAATCGCTTTTTGTCCCATGCCGTAGTGCTCTATAAGCTCTTCTGGCGTGCCTGATTGGCCAAACTGATCATTGACGCCAATAAACTCAATTGGAACCGGATATGCTCGTGTAGTTGTTTCGGCAACAAGACTACCCAGACCTCCAGCGATCTGATGTTCTTCAACTGTAACAAGTGCTTTTGTTTCTCGGGCGAGTGCGAGTACTGCTTCTGTGTCGAATGGTTTGATTGTTGTGATAACAAGAACTTTTGCTTTGATTCCCTTTTTCTCAAGTTCCCGAACAGCACAGAGTGCTTTGTAAACAAGTGCACCTGTTGCGATGATTCCAACATGCGCAATGCCATGATCTGGAATCCAAAATGTCTGCGCTTTTCCATATTCAAATGGAGTTTCTGCTGTTGTCATAATCGGAGTTTTCTCGCGTGCGAGTCGTAGATATGCAGGTCGAGGTGTTTCTGCGAGTGCACGTGTGACTTTTTCTGCTTCGATACTATCGCACGGTGACAACACATCTATGTCTGGAATTACACGCATAAGTGCGATATCTTCGATTGCTTGGTGTGTGCCGCCATCAGGGCCAACTGAGACACCCGCATGTGAACCAACAATAACTACTTTCTGTTTGTTGTATGCAATCGTTGTTCTGATTTGTTCCCAATTTCTGCCTGGAGAAAACATTGCATACGAAGAAGCAAACGGAATTTTACCCATTGCCGCCATGCCTGATGCAACTGTTGCGAGATTTTGTTCAGCAACACCGATTTCAACAAAACGATCAGGAAAACGTTCTTTGAAAAGATGCATCTGTGTTGATTCAGTCAAATCGGCACACAATGCAACAACATGTTTATTTTTTTCACCAGCTGCACGCAATCCTAAACCAAAACCCTTACGAATTGGTTCTTGTGCAACATCGTCCATGAAAAGTTTTGGATTAAGTTTGAGGTGTGGATTAAGCATAACGATCGAAGTTTAATAATTTTAATCCGCTCTGTTCGTCGAGCGTTCGAGTGATTCGTGTTTCAAAATCAGAAATAAATAATTCGAGTGTCATATCAGTTACCGCGCGCATAACATGTCCGCCAACAGTTTCGAATTGCTTTGTACCGAACACGCCATGTATGTGATAAAACGGTTTGTCTTCGCATTCGGTAATTGTACCAGTTAGTGAAACTACTTCAAGATTTTCCTGGTATATTTTTCGTTCGTACTGTGCCTGTTCGCTATCAAAATAACCAAGTTCAAGCTCTCGGACAAGTCCAATACCTGAGACATAGGCAGACTGAATCTGGTGTTGCTCAGTAAAAACCTCAAGTGAAGCAAACAGTTCTTCACCCTGATCGAGTCGTATGAGATAACCTTTGGGAATGCGTTTAATAATCATGATGTAACTCAATTACTGCCCAGCTTTAATCTGTCCGCCAAGCGTACGAAGTTCCGCGAGTGCCATTGCCGCTTCTTCTTTGTTTGGTGCTTTACCATGCCAATGAAAATCGTACTCAAATTCAGCTACTCCTTTTCCAGGAATAGTGCGCGCAATGATAACTGAAGGTTTTTCAAATACAGCTTTTGCTGTTTCGATTGCGTTGTGAAGTGCTTGAAAATCATGACCGTCAACTTCTTGGACATGCCAACCAAATTGCTCATACTTTTTACCAAGATCACCGAGTGGCATGATGTCTTCGGTGTAACCGTCTATTTGAATATTATTACGATCAACAATAGCCACGAGATTACGAAGGCGTTCTTTGCCTGCGAGTAAAATTGCTTCCCAGGTGTTGCCTTCATTGTGTTCACCATCTGAAAGAAGTGCGTAGATTGTTTTCTTTGATGTTTGTCCATTATCAATGCGATCTGCGAGTGCCATTCCAACGGCTTGCGAAAGACCTGAGCCGAGTGGACCAGAACTTGTTTCGACATACGGAAGAAACTCACGGTGCGGATGGCCTTGAAGTCGTGAGCCAAATGTGCGAAGTGTTTGTAGTTCAATTGTTGGGAAATATCCTGCGTGCGCCATTGTCGCGTACAAGACCGGACAGATATGTCCATTTGAAAGCACGACGCGATCACGATCCACCCATGTTGGGTTTTTAGGATCATGGCGAAGTGTATGAAAGAACAGGAGTGTAAAAACTTCAGTCATACCAAGAGGGCCTGCGATATGACCAGAGCCAGCTTTTAAAAGCATGGTAATAATACTCTCACGAATTGAATTCGCTTTGAGCATTAAATCACTCACGATGACATCGTCGAGGTGTTGCATGCTTCTAGTATACCACTAGAAAACAAGATTTCGAAAGTCTTCAATGACAGTTTGTGTGTCGATTTCGTCAAAAAGTGCTGATCCAATGACGAGACGTGTTGCTCCAGCTAAAACGAGATCATGTGCAGTGCCGCGATTAACTGAACCGTCGACACTGATAGGTAGTGTTGGAGCGAGCGCGCGCACCTGTTTAATTTGATCGAGCGCGCGCCCATCAAATTTTTGTCGCTGCTTACCGATAATTTCAATACCCATGCATTGTACAAATTTAATATGCGGAATGAGCGGCTCAAGAAGCGCAACATCAGTCGTTGTATTGATCGCTACGCCGATTTCAAGTGTTTCTTTAAAATATGGATCAAGATTTTCTAAAAAAGAAAGAAGGTTATCTTCTGCTTCAAGGTGAAATACCAATCGAGTTGGGCCGAGTTTAAGAATTTCATTGAATTGAGCAGTTGCGTTTTTAACCATTAAATCAAATTCATAATTAACACGTTCCCATGCAGGTAAACCGGTTTCTTCATTGATGATTTCTTGGTACGCCATAACATCTTTGCCGTTGTATGGCCATGTTTTTGTCGCAACAAAAATGCCGTCACAGAGATCAATCTGAACTGTTTTTACAAACGGAGCAACGATGGATACTTTACCGCGCAATTCTCCAATATTTTGTGGCATGATAGCCGGGATAACTTCAATCATTATTTTAGTCTTCTAGTTTATCAATTCGGCGTATGTGACGTTCTTCTTCTGAAAATGGTGTTTCTATAAAAAGCACCACTGCTTCTTGTGCTTCTTCAAAATTCACAAAGCGAGCGCCGAGTGAGAGTATATTAGCATCATTATGCTCGCGCGCAAGTCGGACAATTTCAAGCGGGCCGCCATAATACTCAACTGCGCGAATATGATCAATCTTGTTTGCCGCGATTTGCTCACCTGTCCCCGATCCACCGAGCACAATTCCAAGTGATTCTGGAGTTTGATTAACCGCAATGGCTACCTGTTTAATAAAATCAGGATAATCATCATCAGGATTGAGCTCAAACGCTCCCTTGTCTTCAACATCATAACCACGCTCAATTAAAAACTGCTTAAGCTTTTCCTTAAGTTCAAAACCTGCATGATCTGTGCCGGTGAAAATTTTCATAGAGTGATATTATTTTTTATAAAAATTGAAAGCTAACATTTTGACCTCTGAGCTCGGACTAACTTTCTCCCCGTAATAGCTGCGGTAATTTGCATACATATCTTCTTCGTCTACAAATTTTTCGTGACCAACCCAATCTTCATCATTTAGAGTCCCCAACGTTTTTACTTTTAGTGAAGTAATTTTTGCAGTACCAAATTGTTCACCGGTGTCTTTGTTTATAAAAATTAATTCGTCTCCTACTTGCAGATCTTTGTCGTCGAAAAGTCTCCATGTCGATGTTTTTTCGCCTGAGAGAATTTTTTGAACTAAATGTGATGCAAATTTAAGGGTTTTCATTTGATTAAATTACTTATAAGAACCAGTAATTAAAAATTCCTCCAAGTACAGTTATTAAGATAAATATTGTCGTGATAAACATACCGATTTGATTCGCTTCTTTCCATGCTTTGTATGATGAATAAAGCCAGAAAATTTGCGAGATCAAATTTGCAATTAAACCATATTGAGGAAGTTTTAATGACGTTAGAACAAAACCAGCTATTGTAAATATTGTCAGACAAATTTGTACAAAAGTATTAAGATTCATGATTACTTTATAGTCGCCCCTGTTTTAATGACATGATCAACGAG
>CAYNHU010000003.1:29730-91970 GCA_964397435.1 uncultured Candidatus Saccharibacteria bacterium
CGTATACCCCATTTCATTGTCGTACCAGCCCATCACTTTGACCAAGTTGCCGTCTACGACGCGAGTCATTGCGAGGTCAGCGATTGATGCATGTGATTCTCCGAGAATATCACTTGAGACGAGTGGGTCTTTGGTAACTGCAAATACGTTTGACCAGCGTGGATCAAGTGCTGCTTTGGTGAGAATCTGGTTTACTTCCTCAGCCGTCGTTGTTCGTTTTGCGAGGAATGTAACGTCTACAATTGAGCCAGCTGGAACTGGAACGCGAATAGAAATACCGTCGAATTTACCTTCGAGACTTGGATATGCTTTGGTAACTGCAATCGCTGCACCAGTTGAACTTGGAACAATGTTTTGCGCAGCAGCGCGACCTTCACGAAGATCTTTTTTACTTGGGCCGTCAACGAGCGCCTGAGATGCTGTATAGCCATGCACGGTATTCAAAATTGCTTTTTCGATACCAAGTGCTTCATCGAGAATACCGATGAGTGGTGATGCTGCATTTGTTGTACATGATGCGTTTGAAGTAATGTCGCATGTGCCGAATTTGTTTTCGTTGACTGACATGAGAATAGTTGCACCCGGCACAGTACCAGCTTCGTCTTTTGCTGGAGCACTGATAACAACTTTTTTAGCGCCACAATCAAGATGGAACTTTGCTTTTTCAAATGAAGTAAATAAACCAGTTGATTCAACAACCACATCAACACCGAGTTCTTTCCATGGGAGTTTTGTCGTATCTTTTTCTGAGATAAATTTTACAGGAACTTCATCAATCAAAAGTCCTTGTTCGTTGTGGCTAATTTCGTATTCCCATTTTTTGTATACAGTATCGTATTGCAAAAGATATGCGAGTGACTCAAGTGATCCGAGGTCATTTACCGCAACAATTTCAATTTCTGGTCGTTCCCATGCGATTTTGAGAAATGCACGACCGATACGGCCAAAGCCGTTAATAGCTACTTTGATCTTCTTCATACGTTCTATTATACCTTTTTAGCGCACAACGACAACATCGCCGCTGTATTTTGCCATGCGTCGAGCAAGCGTTACCTCAGAAAGTGTGTATGTTCCGTACAATGGATCAGCTATAGTGAAAAAAAGTTCACCATACTGTGAGTAAAAACCAGTTATGACAGCAACATGGTTACGAAAAAATCGAATTGGTTTGCCTTCAAGTGTTGTGTACACCAACGACCCACCAATATATGAATCAGGAACGTGCCAGAAAATAACTGGGTTGCCTTGTTTGAGTTCAGTGAGTACTTCACGTGGCGTGTATCCTGAATATGCTTCACTTTGTGGTCGATACTGTTGCGCAACGCGAGCAATTGGCCCGTTGTTAACACCCCAACCAGTTGCACCACGCATACCGCGGATTTCACTTGAAAATAATCCGTTCACATTGCCAACAAAACCAATGTTCGGATCACCCCATACCATTGTTTTGCTTTCGAGATAGCTCTTGTATGGTTCACTTACGCCAATTTGCTCAAGCAATGCATCTTGTGTGACTGCAATTCCATAATGCGCGAGTGACATTTGCAAACTAGCCGCTTCACATGAGAGTTTGTAGATCTGTTTGTAGTGTGGCAATGGTAGTGTCACTTCACCAGTGAGTGTTGCTTGTGCGCGAGGGATGAATTTATTTGTTTTTGTCAGGAGTCTGAGTGTATGTGACGTGCTGATTGCACGTTCAAAAAAGCTCGTCGGCTGTCCGAGTGCTACCTGTGAGGCAATGTAAAAGCCAATGACCGACGAAAGCATAAGGTCGTTATTTCAAAAGATCTTCTAATACACTTTTTGCTAATGCGGGATTCGCAGCACCTTTTGTTTCGCGCATAATCATACCAACGAGTGCCATGAGTGCAGCTGCTTTACCATTACGATAGTCTGTAGCGATTTTTTCATTTGCATCAATGATTGTCTGTGCAATTGCTTTGAGTTCTTCAGGGTTTTGCTTTTGAATCAAGCCGCGTTCTTCAGCGATGAGTTTTGGTGAGCGATCTTCGATTTTCAAAATAGGAAGCATGTCTTTTGCTGCGCGTGATGAAATAGAACCATCAGCAATCATACTAACGAGCTCAGCAAGTTGATGCGCATGTGGAAATTCAAACGTAGGATCTTTTTTGCGAAGACCAATCAAATCTGATGTAATGTAGTTTGATGCAATCTTGAGTTTTTCCTTGTCGCCACCAAGTTCAACAGCAACGTCTTCGAAATACATTGCGAGATCAAAGTCAGCGATGTAACTTTCAATATCCTCTGCTTTGATACCAAACGTTTCGCCATAGCGAAGACGCTTCTGTGCAGGAAGTTCAGGGAGAGACGCTTTAATCTCTGGAATATTGAACGCGTCAGCGAGTGTAAGTTTCGGAAGATCTGGATCTGGGAAATAGCGGTAGTCTTCGGCATGTTCTTTGCGGCGTTGTGAGACAGTACGCTGCTTTGTTTCGTCCCAGCCACGAGTTTCCTTCACAATTTCGTGAATTTTACCTGCTTCAATCAACTCAATCATACGTTTCTGTTCGTAGAGTGCTGCACGTTCTGCTGCTTTGAATGAGTTAATGTTTTTTACTTCAACAGGCACACCAAACTTTCCTTCTTCGGTTGAAACTGAAATGTTAACTTCAACACGCATCTGACCTTTATCCATGTTTGCATCAGACGCATTGAGATAACGAAGAATGAGTTGGAGTTCACTTGCAAATGCACCAATAGTTTCAATATCGTGAATAACTGGTTCGGTCACTAATTCCATGAGTGGGACACCGGCACGGTTAAAATCAACGAGTGAGTAGTCGCCTTTTTCGTGATCTGAGGTTGCAGTATCTTCTTCGAGGTGAATACGAGTGAGTTTTACGCCCGCGAGTTCACCACCAGCAACGATTGGATACTTGTACTGACTGATTTGGTACGCTTTTGGAATATCAGGGTAGAAATAGTTCTTGCGATCAAATTCTGTAAAGTCAGCAATCTGTCCACCAAGCGCAGCACCTACTTGGATAACTTTTTTGACAGCTTCTTTGTTAATCACAGGAAGTGTTCCTGGGTGTGCCATACAAACAGGACACACGTTTGTGTTTGGACGTGCTTCATCTGGGTCGTTTTTGCAACCACAAAACATTTTTGACGCGGTTTTAAGTTCGGCGTGAATTTCAAGGCCGATAGTCGTGTAGTACTGCTTTGACATTGCCACAGTATACAAAACAAAGGCTGTTCCTCATACTTGACGGTATATCTAAAAATGGTATTTTATAAAAAACTCCTACTACAATGCAAAACTCACATGTTACCACTCAACCGGAAGTTATTACCTTGCCTGCAACGACTGCACTCTTTCGTACCATTCTCAGCAACTTGTTGTTTGAGTATGCTCAAACACATGAAATGACGTACGCTAGTATTGCTGATATTTTTCACAAAGTCGCAGGTGTTTCTGTTGATACTGCGGGAAGAATTTTGAACCGTGTACCAGACATACGTCCTGATACGCTCGAAAAAGTTATTCCCGGAATTGGTAAACTTACAGCAGAACCATTTCTGACTAGAATACTGTGCCAGATGATTAAAAACGAAATCAAACATGTGGTGTTTCCTCGACCACAAGAAGATCTGACTGACCATCAAATGCGTATTCTCGATTGGTTTGTTGAAAATTCATCTGATTCCCCTCGAGTGATGGAGAACCACAAAACATACACCATGAAATACGGTAGCCGTATTTGTACTAAAAAACGCATTGATGCATAACACCAATGCGCAAAACATAGACTTGATTCGAGATTTTCTCGGTCAGGCTATTTTTTTAGGAGTGCACGAAGCTCAGCTGCGAATGCTTTGATTGAATCGTTGTCGTAAAGCGAGATAGTCAAAACTTTCTTGCCTGTTTTTTCAAAATCTTTTACTTTTTTTGCAACAATTTTTGGATCATCAATGACATCAGTTTTTGTGAGGAGAATAACTTCATCTTTTTCATCAAGACCGTTACCGTACGATGCAAGTTCTTTGCGAATTTCTTTGTAAACTTTCATCATGCCATTTTTCTCGTTGAGTTCATTTTCAAATGACACAAGATGGAGCAACTGTTTGGTGCGCTTGATGTGTTTTAAAAATCGAATACCGAGTCCACGACCTTCACTCGCGCCTTCAATCAATCCAGGAATATCTGCAATGATGTGTCCGTAGAAATCACCGAGATTCGGATCGAGTGTTGTAAACGCGTAGTCGCCAACTTTTGCAGACGCGTTAGTGATGTTATTGAGCAAACTTGATTTACCAGCGTTTGGCAATCCAATCAGTCCAATATCAGCAAACAATTCAAGTTCAATATGAAATGCTGCCGCTTCGCCCGGTTTACCGTAAGTAAATTTAGTTGGTGTAGTATGTTCTGAACTTTTGAAAAATTCATTACCCATACCACCACGACCACCTTTCAACAAAGTGACGCGCTGTCCTTCTTTTTCGAGTGAAAAACGCTCACCGGTGTCGAGGTTGGTAATGACAGTACCAATAGGAAAATCCAAAACGAGATCTTTACCATCACGTCCGTGCATGCTTTTACCTTCGCCAGGAAAACCATGTTCCGCAGAATAGTGTTTCTTTTGAGTGTATTTATTGAGCGTATGCATATTGCGAACAGCCTGAGCGATAATTTTACCACCCTTACCGCCGTCGCCACCCGCAGGACCTCCTTTTGGAATAAATTTTTCCTTGCGCCAACGAACAACGCCGTCACCGCCTTTCCCCGCTTCTGCTGTTATTTTTACTTCATCTATAAATGCCATATATGTTACGCGGCCAATCCTTGCTGTGATGCAAGCAATGCGCCTTGTTCAGTTAGTAGTTCCTTAAATGTTTCTTTTATCGCTTTAACATCGAGTTTCAGACGATAGCTTTCATGACCCTCACGATTACCGTATGAAAGTGTCGCGACTTCTTTGCCGTAGACTCGATTGATATCGTTCATTTTTCGAGCAGCTTTGTCGTAATGGAAAAAGAGAAATGGTTTCTTTTCAGTATCATGCAACTCTTCGTGAAGCTGGAGCCAGTATGCGTACAGCTTGAGTTTTTCTTGATACCCCGGTATTTCCTCAAGAAAACGAACTGGCTGTTTCATTGCTCGAACAGACTCACGGTCTTCGAGTAAACGTTCAGCATTTTCCATCGTCAGAAGTTTTAAAGATCGTGTAATCTTGGGTACTCCTTCCATATCTTGTACTTTAAGCTTGAATGGCTAATTTAGCAAGTGCCAAGATGCCTTCCTTTGATCGAGCAACAGCGAGCCAACGACCATTGTGACAAAACTGTGCATCAGAAACTCCAGTTACTTGTGCCAACTGTTCGTTCATTAATCCTGCCCATGCTTTAGGTAAATCCTTGCGGCGCTCGAATGAGTGCGCTTTTGCTGAGACTCCAACGAGTCTCCATGTGCCATCAGTGTTTGGTAATACCATAAAAAGCGGTTCTGGATATTTCATGAGCACATCTTCGGCTGGAACACTCTGATCAAATACGATAACTCGCTTGTCAGAACTTGCTTGGTAGACTTCTTCAACGATAGCTTCAGCTTCGGCGCTTGCTTGTGCTCGAATAATAGTTCGTTCGAGTACTTTTTCTGCGAGCGCAACCAAATCAAGGAAAATACTATCAAGCAATGCGTCGTCTTCTTTCCATGTTGTTCGAAATGCATAAAAAAGATTTTGTACGGTAAATGGTGTAACATCAGGAATAATTTCAGTCGAAACTTCTTTACCATTATCTTCAAGGTCAATTGGCTGGAATAATTTCTGATCAATCTTTTGTGTTAATGCTGGATTACCGGTCAGCATGTCGCCGTATGTTTTCCAGACAAGACCACATGATGCGTACGGTATACCATTTGAACGTTCACCAGCGCCGCCTTTTTGATGGTGATCAAATCGGCGCTTTTCTGGATCATAGATACCGCCAACATCAAACACAAAATCTCCGACAGCGATAACTTCAGGATTGCGAGTTCGAACCACTGTCCATGTTGAGCCTTCTTGCTTTGCAACGAGAGCCAAAATAGCGCAGGCAAAAATATCGTCCGCGTGGAATCGAGCATTATGGGTAACAAAAGTATAGTGTTGTGACATGCCTGTATATTACTCCTCTGACTCCAAATACTCAACAACGAACGCTACAATACGTTCAACGAGCAAGAACGCAATGATTCCGAGTGCGATGTAGAGCGCAACTTTACGCAAATCGTGTGAAAACGCGAATGCGGTCGCACTAAAGAAATACCCGATTGAAAACATAACCGTAATCCACACTACAGATGAAACTGCTTCAGCGGTTAAATACGTTCGCAATTTTGAACCAGTATAGCCGGCAAAAATAATAGTGAAATGGTTCAGCCCGTAAATAAATTTTGAGAAAAAGAGTGACCAGAATGGTTTACGCGTAAAGTGTGGAAACACAACAAGCACGCGCTTCTCGATAAAATCAAACAATTTGTTTTTTGGAATATATTTTTTAAGAAACGCGCCAATTCCATACCCAAAAAATGTTTTGGTTGTTGCGCCAATAACTGCGAGTGGGATAGCAACATGTGCTGGTAAGATATGTGTATGCGCCAAAATTCCAAGCACAATCAACACCAACTCCCCTTCGAGTAAAATCGACAAAATCACCAGTCCATATACCGCAAACTGGTGATCCGCAATCAGGCGTGTAATTGGTTCAATTAACAGCATAATGCTTAATCGTTCAATGTCTGTCCCGCAAGCCAGTTGATGACTGAGACAACAATTGAGCCCCAAAATGCTGCAGTAAATCCAGACACACTAAATCCTGCAACAACATATGCCACACCCCAGAAAAAGAGCGCGTTAAGTACCAATGAAAAGATACCGAGGGTCAAAATATTGATCGGCAATGTCAAAATACTAATGATCGGTTTAACAATCGTATTGATGAACGCCAAGATAGCTGCGACAACAATCGCAGTGAGAAATGTATTTACGTGAATGCCAGGAATAACATACTGAGAAGCAATCACTGAGAGTGTCAAAATGAGCCAGTGTAAAAGTACTCGCATAGAAATAAACTAATTATGCAAATAATGAGTCGACAACTTGTTTAACGACCACACCATCAGCTTTACCAGCGAGTTCTTTCATAAGCAAACCAGTAAGTTTTCCTGCGCCTGATTTGTCGGTTACACCGAGTTCAGCTTTTTTCGCTTCAGCGATTGGACGAACTTCATCTGCAGACATGAGCTGCGGAAGATACTTTTCGAGAAGTGCAAGCTGCTCACGGTCTTCGTCAGCGAGATCAGTACGACCTGCTGCTTCAAACTGAGCAATCGCATCTTTGCGCTGTTTTGCTGTGCGAGTGATAACCTTGAGAGCTTCTTCGTCAGACAAAAGTTCCTGCGGTGTTCGACTTGTCGCAACGAGTTCATTAGTAAAAGCAGTCATAAGACCGCGGATAACAGTGAGGCGAACAGCATCTTTTGCCATCATTGCCTCTTTGAGTTCTGCTTTGATTTGTTCTTGTAGGGTCATGTGTAAGAGTATACCAAAAAATATGGTACAATTCATCTCATGCACAATCTTATCTTTCTAGATACCGAAACAACCGGCATTGAAGCAACTGACTATCTCTGTCAGATTGCCTACAAAACAAAAGACGAAACAGTATGTGAATTATTCAAACCGCCACTTCGTATTCCTCCAGAAGCGAGTGCCGTGACACATATCACCAATAAAATGGTTGCTGACAAGCCAGCGTTTAAAGATTCAGCACTTTACGGAACTATTAAAACACTTTTGGAAGCACCAGAAGCTGTACTCATTGCGCACAATGCTCTCTTTGATATTCAAATGATTGCAAAAGAAGGTATTGTTCCAACAAACTACATCGACACACTCAAAATCGCTCGCTATCTCGACAAGGACGGCAAGTTTTCAATGTACAAATTACAGTATTTGCGCTACGCGCTTGATATTGAAATAGAAGCACCAGCACACGATGCACTCGGTGATGTATTAGTGCTTGAAAAAGTATTTGATCGCATGCTCCAAGCAATGATTAAAGAAACCGGAAGTCATGATGCTGCAATTGCTCGCATGATTGAAATTTCAGGACAGCCGATGATGATGGGGACCTTTAATTTTGGAAAATACAACGGACAGAAAGTTGTAGACGTCGCCAAAACAGATGCAGGTTACCTCGAATGGCTCCTTGTACAAAAACTTCAAAAAGAAAGTGGCGAAGAAGATTGGATCTACACACTCAAGCATTACCTAAAAAAATAATGTTTGACTTCTAGGTCTTTTATGACCCCGAAGTAAAGCCCACTATGTTGACGACTGCGTTTAGATGAAGTAATTCATTTATCTGGGGACGATAATAAAAATAGTGACATGAACTAGTGATAATTTATTCTAATTCGATAATAAGATTATTGATTTCGGACTTACCCCTTATAAAAATCCCAAACCTAAGTAGGTTTGAGATTTTTATTTTATCTATCTAATGGTAGTATTATAATTACCTATGCAAACAGCACTCATTGCTCTCATTTCGGTCGCACTTGGACTTATACTCGGCTATTTTTTGCTACGCAAAAAAGAAACGCCAAAAGCTGACGATAACTCGCTCCAACTTTTACTCCAGCAAATCAACGAGCTGTCTCGCACTGTCGACGCAAAACTTGGCGAATCACACAAGCAAGTAAACGAATCTATTCGCTACCAATCATCAGAATCAAACCGCCTCATCCGTGAAATTACTGAGGAACTCACTCGCGTCTCAGAAGGACAAAAACAAGTGATGTCATTTACTGATCAGCTTCGTGATTTGCAAGACATTCTCAAAAATCCAAAGCAACGCGGTATTTTGGGTGAATATTATCTCGAAACATTGCTCAAAAATGTACTTCCACCAGGAAGCTACCAAATGCAGTTTCCATTTCCAAACGGTGAAATTGTAGATGCCGCGGTGTTTGTTAAAGACAAAATTATTCCAATCGACTCAAAATTCTCACTCGAAAACTACAACCGTATTTCTGAGACACGCGATCCTGCCGAAAAAGAACGCTACGAAAAAGTATTTTTGAACGACCTCAAAAACCGTATTATCGAAACATCAAAGTACATCCAACCAGAAAACGGCACGATGGAATTTGCATTTATGTTTATTCCACATGAAGCAATTTACTATGATTTGATCATCAACAAAATTGGCGCAATCACCGAAGACACAGAAAATCTCGTACAGCGTGCCGCAAGTAAATACAAAGTTATCATTGTTTCTCCAACATCATTCCTCGCCTATCTCCAGACCGTGTTGCAGGGTTTGAAAGCGCTCCAGATTGAAGAATCAGCAAAAGACATCATCAAGCGTGTTGGTGAATTGAGTACACACCTTCAGAAATATGAGGATTACCACACAAAACTTGGTAATGCACTTTCAACAACAGTTAACCAATACAATCTCGGAACTAAGGAGCTCAAAAAGGTAGACAAAGACGTGCTCCGTATTACGGGCACGTCTCCTGAGCTCAAACTTATTGATGTTGCTAAACCAGAACTCGAAGATTAATTCTCGAGAAATTCAGGTTTCAAAATACCGTTCAATTCTCCCAGTGGAATTGGTACTTCGATGATACCAGCTGCGTATGGTGCGATTGCGTACTGCTGGAAGATGATAATGAGATCACTGCCACTAAACGCGAAAGCTTTAAAGTTTGAAGCATCTGGGCCAGCACTTTCGGCAAGCCATTCTGTGTTGATGACGTCTTTGTAGTTCTCAAGTGCGAGCGCGTGTTTTTTAACAAGTCCACTGAATGTATCCACTGCAGCAGTATTCACAAAAAGATCTGCCGCCTGAATTTGTTTACCTGTTCGGTCATACGTAAATGTTTCTGCTGTTGTACCGCCGTGTGCCCCACCAGTATATGTGTATGTATCAATACGATGTGTCAAAAAGTGAGTGTTACCGTATGCGCGGTATTCAGTCACAAACGCATACTGACGATCTTTGTTTGGGCCAAATATTTCAAGCTGTTCAGCTGTAAATTTCGCTGGATCATTTTCCTTGCGGAATTCATCAAGTTTCGCAGCGAGCAATCCTTTGATATAGTCTGCACCAATAATGTTAATCGGATATTGTGTTTTGATTTCAAATGCAGGATTTGAGGTATCTTCAACAACTTCTGTTTTAATAGTTGTCGCATCAAAATTTATAAGCGTAGTTTCAGTACCTGCACTTGGGTGCTCTGGTGTGAAATTTTCTTTGAGAAAGACCGTTACTCCTGCCAAGATGACAAGAACCGCAAAGAGAATGATTTTTGCATAGTTTTTATTCATACCGTAAGTATACTCCGAAGCGATATCATTCGTCCAATAGCGAATCCCCACGACGGCTACGCCGTCGTGGGGATTCTTTCTTTATATCTAGAAACTATTCACTTTTAGGTGATTCATTGGTCTCTGCGTCGCGAATCTTTTCATCCTTTATCTCAGCATTCTGAGCTTCTGGAGTAGGATTTGTGCCTGCCTGACCAGCTTTGTTCATTGCTTCGCCAATCTTTGAGATTGAAGCAGAGAGTTCCTGACTTGCTTTGGTGATTGCTTCGAGATCTGCGCCGTCTTTGATACCCTTGAGTGCAGTGATCTTGCCTTCGATTTCAGTTTTGACATCAGCTGGCACTTTGTCGCCGTACTCTTTGAGTTCTTTTTCAGCTGAGAAGATCATCATTTCAGCAGTATTTTTGACTTCGACTGCTTCTTTCTTTTTCTTGTCTTCTTCTGCGTGAAGTTCAGCATCTTTCTGCATCTTTTCGATATCTTCTTTTGAAAGACCAGATGAAGCTTCGATGCGGATTGTCTGAGTTTTTCCTGAAGCTTTGTCCATCGCCTTCACGTTGAGAATTCCGTTTGCATCAACATCAAATGTCACTTCAACCTGTGGCATGCCTCGTGGTGCTGGTGGAATACCGTCGAGAATGAATCGGCCGAGAGATTTGTTGTCAGCGGCCATTGGTCGTTCACCTTGCGTGATATGAATTTCTACACTTGTCTGATTATCAGCTGCTGTTGAGAACACCTGAGATTTTGATGAAGGAATTGTTGTGTTTTTCTCAATGAGTTTTGTCGCCACGCCACCGAGTGTTTCGATACCGAGTGAGAGTGGGATAACATCAAGGAGGAGCACATCGCGAACATCACCTTTGAGCACGCCGCCTTGTACAGCTGCACCGAGGGCAACTACTTCGTCAGGATTAACGCCCATATGTGGATCTTTGCCGAAGTATGCCTTCACTGCATTTTGAAGCGCTGGCATGCGAGTCTGTCCACCAACCAAGATAACTTCGTTGATTTCATTGATTTTGAATGGTGAAGCTTCAAGCGCACGTTTTGTAATCATCATTGCGCGATCGATGAATTCCTGTGTAAGACCTTCGAGTTCAGCTCGAGTCATCGTGCGGACCAAGTGAAGTGGGCCAGCTTCGCCAGAAGTAATAAACGGAACGTTGATTTCAGTCTGAACAGCTGTAGAAAGTTCAATCTTTGCTTTTTCAGCAGCATCATCGAGACGCTGACGAGCAAGCGCATCTTTGCGGAGGTCAATACCATTTTCTTTCTGGAAACCATCAGCCAACCAGTTAATGATTTTCTGATCAATATCCTTACCGCCCAAGTGTGCGTCACCATCTGTAGACTTCACTTCGATGACATCATCGCCGACTTCGAGGATTGAGATATCAAATGTACCTCCACCGAAGTCGAAGACTGCAATCTTTTCATTTTTGTTTTTGTTGAATCCGTATGCAAGCGCGGCTGCAGTTGGTTCGTTAATGATACGCTTCACGTCCAAGCCTGCGATTTTACCCGCATCTTTTGTTGCCTGTCGCTGTGCATCGTTGAAGTACGCTGGAACTGTAATAACTGCTTCTGTGATTGGTTCGCCAAGACGAGCTTCAGCATCAGCCTTCATTTTACCGAGAATCATCGCTGAAACTTCTTCCGGACGATACCACTTGTCGCCCATTTTTACTTCAACGCCGCCGTTTGCAGATTTCTGCATGTCGAACGGAACAGTTTTGACGTCTTTCTGAACATCAGCTTCTTCAAAGTTGTGACCGATGAAGCGCTTGATCTGATAGACAGTATTTTTTGGATTAGTTACACTCTGACGTTTTGCAACGACACCAACGAGACGTTCGCCAGTCTTTGACTCAGCGACGATCGAAGGAGTTGTGCGCATACCTTCCGCATTTTCCAATATTTTTGGCTGGCCACCTTCGATGATAGCGAAAGCCGAGTTTGTTGTACCGAGGTCGATACCAAGAATTTTTGACATATGGTTTTTATGAATTAATTAGCTAATAATTTTTTAGAGACAAAATCTAAATTATAATTTTTTGTATAGTCTGCAAGATCTTTTTCTAAATCTTCAATATTTGGTCTAGAATTTAAAATATTTTTCTTTTCATCTTTTGTTGGAATTGTCCACAATCAATATTGATGATCTCTTTTTTCTATAATAAAAGTTTGAGTTTCTCCGCTCTTTGTATTTTTTTATATATATACTCTACATTTTCATTCATATTTATTATTTACATTTTTTTCGCGACCACTAAATCTATGTTGAATATTATATTCATCCATGATAGTATGTCAAGCATGAAGAAAAATAACGACTTTTCAAAGAAAATCCTCAAGGTTTTGTCTGAAAAACCCGCTATTTCCGTGCCCGAACTGACTGAGAAGGTGGAAACTGATCCTAGTAATAAAAAACTCTCCTACGCCATCACACGCTCTCTGAAGGGTCTTCGAGAGGCCGGCTACGTCGAGCAATTACCGGGAGCCCAAAGCGAATACGCCCGATTGACCAAGGAAGGCAAGAAAAAGGCTCACAGCCTCAAATTGGAAGCTACAACTACCCTGCCAAGCCCAGTTTGGGATGGTTTCTGGCGTATCATTATCCTTGATCTCCCTGAAGATCGCAAAGCCGAACGCGAATCACTCCGCTACCTCCTCAAAAAAGCCGGATTCGTCTGTCTCAAAAATTCTGTCTGGATTTCAATGTATCCATTTGAGCACTTGTTTAAGAACATCAAAAAAGATCTTGGTCTCACCACTGAGTTCATTATTTTCGTCACGAACACTATCGACGAAGAAACTGAAATTGAATTTTTGAAAACATTTCAGCAGTAAGCGTTAGTTTTAAGAACGGTATTTTTTGCCAAAAATAAAAGCCGGGATGTCCCGGCGTTTTATTATTTCTTTGGAGTCTTAGCTTTCTTTGGCTTCTTTACCTCCTTGCGGCGGCTGTCGTTTCCTTTTGCCATGATTTTATTTTTTATACTAGTAACGTGTATACATTGTACACTGTTTTTATTTTTGTGGAAAGATTTTTGTGTGATTAGTTGCCTTCGAGTTTGTCTACGCGGGCGGTTAGTCTATCGAATGCATGCCACGGTACGAAACGATCATTGATCTGATCGATTTTGTTTTCAATATCATCAAAACGTTCATTAACGTGAGCTTCTAGGGCTTTAAATCTAGCATCAACGACTTCGAATCTCGCATCTACAGCTTCAAATCGGGCGTCTACCCGTTCGAAACCATGAGCAACCATGCTCACCAAATCTTCAAGTGTTATTTTGTTTGCGCGCTTTTCTTGAGACATATGTATAGTATACACCTGCGATATGAAGAAAAGATAAAGAAAAAGCTATTTTTTAATCCAGATATTCACACGTGCAGGGCGAATGAGGCGATCCTTTGCTTTGTAGCCTTTTTGGATGATTTTTACGATTTTGTTTTCGAGAGCAACGTCTTCAGTTTCTGTATTTTGCATTGGTTCGTGCAGTGTTGGGTCAAAGAGATCGCCTTCTTGGACTGGAATTTCTTCGATACCGTTGTCGTTGAGCACTTTCAAAAGCTGCTGGTGAATATATTCAACACCCATGCGCCAGTTTTTGTCGACTTTCTCCCATGTTTCTTTGTTTGCAAATGCCATGTCGTACGCGTCCAAAACTGGAAGCAAGTCTTCCATGATTTTCTCACGGACGTAACCGCCAAGCTGTGCACTGCGAGCCATTTCATCCTTTTTATAATTCTGAAAATCCGCACGTTCTCGCTGGAGCTGTGTGAGGTAGTCTAGTTTCTGTGCGTTAGCCTCTTTGAGGTCTTTGCGAAGTTTTTTGAGAGTCGCTTTGAGGTCTTCTTCGCCATCGGCGTTGAAAACAAACTCAACGACATCATCTTCATCTTCGGTTTCTGGTGCTCCTTCAAAAGAGGCTTCTGGTTGTTGATTTTGTTTGATTTCTTCGTCTGACATATGTAGATATTATACTCGGCTCGAGTTATTTTTCAATCAGTTACGCCGCTATACCTGCAACATACCCCGTTGTCCAACAAAGCTGGAGTGAGTAGCCGCCTGACGGACGATTGATGTGAAGTAAATCACCTGTGACGTACATGTTTGAGAGAACTTTTGAACGCATGGTTCGAGTGTCGATTTCTTCGAGACTCACACCACCATCGGCAACCACAGCGCGATCAAACCCCATGAGACCACTCACAGTTAGTGGCAACGCTTTGAGTAGGTGCACAATTCGTTTACGATCTTCCTTGCTTACACTATGCACTTTTGTTTCAAAATTAACTTCAGGCAGCAATGATTGAATCGCGTGTGACGTTCCTTCAGGAGTGATTTCTTTAAAAATGTTTTTGAGCATTTTATTTTTGTTTGCATCAAATACAGCGAGGATTTGTTTCTCAAGTGAACCGTGATCGGTATCTGGATATGCGTCGATTTCAGTGTACACAGGGCCTTCTTGCAGCAAGTCCGCCACTTCAGTTGCGCTATTTAAAATAAGTGGGCCTGAGAGTCCAAAGTGTGTAAACAAAACTTTCCCTTTTTTAGAAATTTTGCGCTTGCCGTTGAGGAAAAAACTAATTTTCATAAATGACAATGAAATACCTGCAAGTGAGGTAACCCAATCTTCATCAACAGCGAGCGGTACGATTGTTGGCGTTGGCTTTTTGACAGTGTGGCCGAGTTGCGCGAGCCAGCGGAAACCATCACCAGTTGAACCTGTTTCTGGGTGTGATTGCCCTCCTGTTGCGATGATATACGCATTGGCGCGGTACGAACCATTGTCAGTCACAACTTCAGTGATAGCGCCATCTTTGTGTGTGATTTTTTTGACAGTCGTATTTGTTTTGATGGTTACTTTTTTAGCATCCAGACCTCGTTTGAGAATATTGAATACATCACTCGCCTTTTCTGTTTTTGGAAATACGCGATTACGTGCCTGTGTTACAAGCGGCAAACCGCGAGACTCAAAAAAAGTAAATGTATCCTGCGCAGAAAATTGAGAGAATGGTGAATGCAAAAATGGTTCTGCTTTGCCGTAGATTTTGAGAAATTCACGCACGTTAAATTGCGCGTTGGTAATGTTACAACGTCCACCACCAGTAATCTTGAGTTTCTCACCGAGATGTTTGTTTTTCTCGAGAATGAGAACACACTTACCTGCCTCAGCAGCAACAAGCGCTGCCATCATACCTGAGGCACCGCCGCCGACTACTAAAACATCATATGCGTGTTGTTGTTCCATTGCTGTGAACTATACCATATCTCTAAAACAAAAACTCCCCGAAGGGAGCTCTTGTGTGAAAATTCTTGGAATTAACGCTTTGACCACTGTGGTGATTTGCGGGCCTTTTTGAGACCGAACTTTCGGCGTTCCTTCGCGCGAGGATCTCGCTTGAGGTAGCCTTCTTTTTTGACAACTGAACGAAATGTTTCGTCGAGTTCAACGAGAGCTCGAGCGAGACCGTGACGAACAGCTTCTGCTTGTGAGTGAATACCACCGCCGATAACTTTAACTGTGATTTCAAAATCCTTTTCAGGTTTTGCTGCAGTCATTGCATCGTAGATGATTTTAATCAATTCACGTGTTGGGAAATATTCCTTTGCATCCTTGCCATTCACAACAATAGTGTTCTTTGCGGCTGGAGTGATGCGTACACGAGCGGTTGCTGTCTTGCGTCGTCCTGTTGTTTCGATGTATTTCTTTTTTTCCATACTATTCAGAAACAGTTAAATTCTTCATAAGCTTTGGACGAAGCTTGTTTGCAGGGAGCATGCCGTACACAGCAAGCTTGAAGAGTTCACCGTAACCCTTGCGAGTTGCAAGTGTACTCATCTTTTCTTTTGTCAAACCGCCTCGGTAACCTGAGAATCGTGAGTAGGTTTTTGTATCAAGTTTTACAAGAGAAATTTTCGCTTGTGCAACGTTGATAAGGTGCACCTTGTTTTCTGACACTGTGTGTCGTTCGAATGTAGCTTTGTCCTTGCCCATCAAGAGTTTTGCGACAGCACTAGCTGTTCGGCCGAGTGTCTTTCCTTTTGCGTCGATTGTGTGGATCATATGATTATACAAAAGCGATTATTGCCATAGGTGCGCCGTCCGACTTACGTGCAGGTAATTTGACGATACGTGTGTAACCACCCGTGCGTGAACTAAAACGTTCAGCGAGTGGGCCCATGAGTTTCTGAACATCATTATCGTGGTTCATGAGCTTTGCGTTCAAAAGACGTCGATTGTGAGCACCACCAGCTTTCGCCTGAGTGATCATTTTTTCAACGTATGGACGCAATTCCTTTGCCTTGGCTTCTGTAGTAGTGATGCTCTCTTTCTTGATAAGAGAAAGAGCGAGACCCTTCAAGAGCGCGCGGCGCTGGTTCTTGTTTCTTCCGAATTTTCGTACGTTATTGTGGTGTCTCATACTTAAAATCTAAATTATTTAAGCGCCAATCCGTACTCGTCGAGTGTACGCTTAATTTCTTCTATACCCTTTTCTCCCAAACCGTCGATCTCGAGGAGATCTTCTTCCTTTTTGCGTGCAATACCCCCAAGTGTTCGGATATTTGCTGCATTAAGCGCATTAAGGGTTCGGGTTGAAAGGTTCAATGTGTCGATACGTGTCTTCATCACGTCTGTTACGTCTTCTTTGACTGAAACTGATTCTTTTACTGTATCAAGCGTTGCAACATCTACTACTGGAGCTTCTGAACGAACGAGATCAACTTTAAAGTCAAAAATAGCCTGGAGCTGGAGGATCATGATTTCGATAGAACGTTCAAGAGCCTGGCGTGGTGTGAGTGTACCGTCAGTTTCGATGATGATGCGGAGGCGGTTGTAGTTTGTCTTGTCACCGTAACGCATGTTTTCTACTTCGTAGGCAACACGGCGGATTGGAGCAAAAATAGCATCAACAGCAATTGTGCCGATGTCTACTTTACCTTTCTGGTGTATGTCACGTGGAACAAAACCGAGACCTTTTTCGATAGTAATTTCTACTTCGAATTTTGAACTCTTGTCTGTTAATTCACAGATGTACTGTTCTGGATTCAAAACTTCAACCTGACCAGTGACTTTGATATCTGCTGCAGTAACCTGCTTTACGCCTTTAGCTGAGATAGTCACAACCTGTGCTTCATCAGTCAAAAGCTTGAAGCGTACTTTCTTCAAGTTCAAAAGGATAAGAACGACATCTTCTTTGATGCCTTCTACTGTTGAAAATTCGTGTGCTACACCGTCAATTTTGACAGATGTAATAGCCGCACCTGGGAGAGATGACAAAATAATGCGGCGGAGACTGTTGCCGAGTGTATGACCGTAACCTGGGTAGAGATTATCAATCTCGTAGGTTCCCTTGCGATCATCTTCACTGACGATGCGAGGCTTTGAAGGCAAAATGATGTTATAGTCTGACATATATAATTTGAGCTATATTTTTTTGCTTCGTTCTGAGACCAATCAGAACGTTTAACATTAACGACTATAAAATTCGAGCACTGAACTGATGTTCAAAAATCCTTCGGTGTTCTTTGGTTTGCCGGTAACTTTACCTTCAATACTGCTTTCATCAAGAGTAACCCAATCTGGTTGCTTGTATGTCTTCAAACGTTCTGCGAGATTTGCAAAAAGTGCTGATGTTTTACTTCCAGCGCGTGGAGTAATAACATCTCCGATTTTTGTTCGGAATGATGGGACAGTTGTGCGTACACCGTTTACTGTGAAGTGGCCGTGTGAGACCATCTGACGTGCGAGACGGCGTGTGTGAGCGAGGCCGAGGCGGTACACAACGTTATCCAAACGACTTTCAAGAAGTTCGAAGAGGTGTTCCTGAGTTGAACCCTTTTTCGCTGTTGCTTCTTTAACGTAGTTTGAGAGCTGACGTTCTGTAATGCCGTAACTGAAGCGGATCTTCTGTTTTTCAATAAGCTGCTGACCGAATTCAGAAAGAGCTTTAGGGCGCTTTGATGACGCCTTTGCTTTGCGCTGTGATGATGCGACGAATTTAGGAGTCTGGCATTTTTCAAAAACACCAGCACCGAGACGACGACCAATTTTATACTTAGGTTTCTTTAACATAACGATTATACGCGACGAGGCTTCTTAGGCTTAGGACCATTGTGTGGAACAGGAGTTTCGTCTTTGATACCAGTGATTTCCATACCGTGTGCCATGAATGAACGAACGACTGGTTCGCGTCCTGATCCAACACCACGGATAACAACATCTGCTTCTTTGACGCCAAGTGCTGCTGCTTTTTCACCGATAACATCGCCAACTTTTGAAGCTGCGAATGGAGTGCCTTTCTTTGCACCCTTGAAACCGAGCGCACCGGCTGAAGACCAAAAGAGCGTGCCGCCTTCCTTGTCAGAGAAAACAACTTTCGTATTGTTGAATGTTGCTTCAATGTGAAGTGTACCTGCGACAACTTTCTTTTTTGGCGCGCGTGAAGTAGTACTACCTGAAGTAGTTTTACCAGCGCTCTTTGGAGTTGTAGTTTTTGTCTTTGCCATTGGTAATTCTTAATAATTAATTATGTCTTAGATTCCTTTCGGCGACCTGATGACATTGTCTTACGAACGTTTCCACGAACTGTTCGTGAGTTTGTTTTTGTGCGCTGACCGCGAACTGGGAGTTTTCGCATGTGGCGAACGCCGCGATATGCTTTGATATCCTTCAAACGCTTAATGTTTGCTGAAATTTCGCGTTTAAGGTTACCTTCAATCTTGAACTCTTCAATGATCTTACGGATAGCATTCTCTTCGTCGATAGAGAGTGTGTCTGCTCGTCGACCGTGATCGATGCCTACCTGATCAAGCACTTTGCGAGCGCGAGCGAGCCCGACGCCGTAGAGTACTGTGAGAGCGACTTCAAGTCGCTTTTCATTTGGGATGTTTATACCGAGTATTCTCATAGGATTTATTGCTTCTGCTTATGCTTTGGGTTATCGCAAATAACACGAAGGTGTCTCTTTCGGAGCACCAACTTGCATTTTTCACACATTTTTCGAACTCGTGATCGTACTTTCATAATTTATCGCAAAAAGATAGAAAACCAAGGGCATTACCCTTAATTTTCTAGCTCAAATCATTATTTAATCTAACTGGTAAGCAGTGTACACTATTTCTAAAAAATATGCAAGTCCCCTCCTTGGGAAAACCTTAATTTCTACGGATAATACGACCCTTACCACCGTATGGGTCGAGTAAAACTTCAACTTTGTCTCCTACGAGAATCTTGATACGGTGAAGGCGCATTTTACCTGAAAGGTACGCCAACAGTGGCGTTTCCCCTCCTAAATCTACTTTGAAAAGTGTGTTCGGAAGTGCTTCCGTAACGACACCTAATTTTGTTTCGCCTTGATCTTTTGCCATGTGGAGTAATTGTAGCAGGTAGTATAGTCGTGGTCAATCAATACTATTCAGCTCGCTGTGGTTCATTGACAACCACGTTGATTTTTTCTGCATCAGTCGGCAGTGTATTCATCCAAAATGGATGGAGTATGAGTTCAGCTTCATCAACCGAAGCGATTGTTTGCATACGAGTAGAGAAAACCATCCGCTGTGCACCAGCAAGAAGCTTTTTGACAGCCTGGATATCAACAGACCAAACTGCCATGAGATCACCTTTAACAGTGAACGAGATTGTTTTTGGGAGTGTTTCTTTTGAAATGTCTGAAGTAATGTTGTATACCAACGCATCAGTACCACGGAATGTGACTTGTGATGGATCGACTGTTTCCTCAGGCGCGATTGCTTTCAAGAACGCAGCCTTGAGGTCAGTTTCTTTGATGAGAATTGCACGCTGTTTACCTCCGTAAGTCACCGTAACTGTCGCTGTCTGGCTTGGAGTATTTTTTACAGAATCATCCGCAATAAACGTCATGCTATTGGGAAGCAACACATATCCGTCAGGAATTTGTTTCGTTGTCTCTTCTTGAAGTTTATTTTTGAGATCAGTTTCGAGTCCCGTAACAGCAGTTTTGTATTCTTCATCAGTTAGATAAAATACAGCACCAGATGTACCTCCAGTAAACGCAGTTTTGCCGCGACCGTAGACAAGTTTTTCTTTTGCAGTGCCTTTAAATGCAACAACCGTGAAATCTGAAAGTGGGATGTTTCCCTCAGGGCCACCTTGGTCAGCAACAAGAGTTACAGTAACCTGTCCTGGCCCTGCTGCAGTTTTCTTTGGAATAGTAACACCTGTTGGGAGACGAAATACTTGACCTTTTGCATCGGCAAAACGTGTTGTTGCTATGAGTTGTTGACTTGTTGTCTGGAAGTTATACAAAACAACAGTTCCACTCGCCTTCATTTTTGCAGTATCAGTTTGTGTTGCGGTAACTTCTTTGGTTACAGTCTCGGGAAGTGTCATGACTTCATAATGGAGGGTTGCATTTTCGTCACTACTTGCGTTAAGTGAAAGATCAACTGAACCTGAAACATGTTTTGGAGTTACAGTAACAGTTGCACCACGAAACATGAATGAGAGTGCATACAAACCACCAGCAACAATAACAAGCGCTGCAACAATAACGGCAGTGATGCGTCCCCAGCTTGGATGACGAGTTTTTGGGGTGTGTGGATGATGTGGTTCGTGTGTATATGTTTTTTCGACAACACTGTCTCGATTTTCAAGAATTGGACGCTGTCGTGTATGTACAGGTGCTGGTTCAGCAACATCAGCTGTCTGACGCTTAGCTTCACTACCTGGGCGTGAAAGTGGACGAATATCTCCTAAAAAATTCTTTTTCATATAGTTCTATTATAACTTAGTATCCATATATTTTGCGACCAAAAGTGCTGCAATTGCACCTCGAGGATGTGGATTTCGACTCTTTTGAGTAAAATTGTGCCATGGGACTTCAGCAAGTTCTACTACTGTAAACGCTTGAGCTGTCAGTGTGTGCTGAATTCGGGTTTCATTCAACAAGGTTGTTTTGAATAATCCAGAAAATGGTAGTGGCTCAGTAAGAAGTGCGATGGTATGTGGTAATGAGTGGTGCTTTGCTATTTTTTCAAGAGAAACACCGAACTGATGTGACCATTCTTGAATAAGCGGTTCAAGTACACGCTCAATCGACTTTGCAGCCGTACCATGCATTACTCCTGAGAGATACACTGAGAGTTCGCTGGTAGCATCAGCGAGTGAACATCCTTTTTTGTGTGCGTATGCGCGGTAGAGTGTATTTGTACCCCATGGAAATGAGATAGTTTCTGCGTACATATTGTCTTTTACAAGAACAATATCAGTCACCTCGCCTCCAACATCAACAAACACAAACTCATTCATTGTGATAAACAAGTCACGAGTTACCATTGAGCCAGCGTGGGCAAATGTTCTGAAACGAACTTCTTTTCTATGAAAAACAGCACCTATCTGATCCTGCATTTTGGTAAGTAATTCACGAGGAGCAATACTCAATACCATACCAATTGAGAGTTCTTTAGCTTTTTTGCCGTAAAAATCAGGTGTTGCGTAACCATTGAGTTTTACATCGGTAATTTCTTTCTCAATAAGTATATCTTTGTCGGCACGAACGTATTCACGACCAAATAATTCAACTTCTTTCTTTACTAAATCTTTGATGAGTTTCTCGGTTATGGTAAATGGTACATGTTTACTGATTTTAATAGAACGTACCTGTGCTGCGTACCATGGAGATTCAAGGAAACAGATAATTTTGTCAGGACTACCGATTGATTCATGGACTAATCGGTTGCCTGCTTCACGCAGAGATTTCTGCATGTTCTTTATGAGCTGTTCAGTTGAGAGAGATTTAGTTATGGGAATCGGAACAACTGCTCCATGAGTAATTTCAGGAATCGCACGTTTACTGGTGATATCAAAAATAACGTGTGCTCCGATAATAGCACTGCTGCCCACATGGAAAATAACAGCGCGCTTAGTTTGTGGAGATGAACGAAAGAGTCGCATGTATATAGTATACATCACAAGCAAACAGCGCGGAAGCCTTCGGCTTCCGCGCTGTTCACACCACGCACACAAATTATTCCAAAACTGCTTTAATTCGTCGCACACCTTGTGATACGGCTTCTTCTTTTTGAATCTTAAAGTGCCCGAGTTCACTTGTGTTTTGCACATGCGGTCCACCGCAAAACTCTTTTGAGAAATGTGAACCGTCTTTTTCTTGAATAAAGTAGACAGAAACTGTATCTGGATATTTTGCACCGAATTCCATCTCTGCACCAAGGGCCTGCGCCTCAGTGAGTGGCATTTCTTTGCGAATAACATCAAGTTTTTCGGCAATTTTCTGATTTACAAGATTTTCTACCTGTACTTTTTCTTCATCAGTCATCTTTCGATCAAAGAGGAAGTCCATACGGAGGCGTTCTTCGGTAATATTTGAACCACGTTGCTTCACGGTGTCACCAAGCACTCGCTGAAGCGCAGCAAGTAACAAGTGGTGCGCTGTGTGCAATTTAACTGTTTCTGGATTTGTGTTTGCAAGACCGCCTTTGAATGTTCCTGCACTCTGAGTGCGTGATTGTTCTTGATGTTCTTTGAGTTTCTGATCAAATGCTTCACGATCAATAGCTGTACCGCGCTCACGAGCCAATTCTTCGGTTAATTCAATAGGAAAACCGTATGTTGTAAACAATGTGAACGGATCAGTGCCTTTTTCGAACTGGCGAAGACCATCTTTGAGCATGCTT
This sequence comes from uncultured Candidatus Saccharibacteria bacterium, assembly GCA_964397435.1. Lineage (GTDB taxonomy): Bacteria > Patescibacteriota > Minisyncoccia > Phycocordibacterales > UBA9973 > DALYCO01. The sequence continues at coordinate 52,765 of CAYNHU010000003.1, forward strand.
CGGAATTTGCGTTCTTCAGCAGCAACAACTGCTTTTGTATTAGTTTCTTGGGCTGCGAGTTCTGGGTATGCGTCTTGGTATTTTGCAATCGTTTTTGAAACGAGAATACTGAGTGATTCTTCAGGAAGACCGAGCATATCAGCAAAACGGATAGTTCGGCGCATCAAGCGACGCAAAATGTACCCACGATCTTTGTTTGAAGGTTTGACACCATCAGTAATCAAAAACACACTTGTTCGCACGTGATCAGCGATAACGCGAGCGGCTTTCTGATTATCTATTTTCTGATGTGTTTTGATGTAATCCATTACATCAGCGAACAAATCGGTATCGTAAATATTTGAAGCACCTTGTACCACAGTTGTCACACGTTCAAGACCGGCACCAGTATCTACGTTGCGTGTAGGAAGTTCACCTGCAACCGCACCATTTTCCTGACGATACATCATGAATACATCATTCCAAATTTCAACAACCTTTTGAGCATCTTCTGCTGCTTCAAATTGTTCTTGTGTCATATCGCCAAGTGTGCCTGTGAGATCGTAGAACATTTCAGTCGATGGGCCCGCTGGAGAATTTGGTCCAGCACTCCACCAGTTTGATTTTGAACTCTTGAAATAGATTCGGTGTTCTGGGACACCAAGTTTTTTCCAAATCTCAACAGCTTCAGTATCTCGAGGGACAGCATCACTACCACCAAAAACCGTCACATAGAGACGTGCAGGGTCGAGCCCGAGTCCTTCTTCAGGAGATGTTAAGAATGTCCAACTCCAGGTAATTGCATCTTCTTTGAAATAGTCACCAAGTGACCAGTTACCAAGCATTTCAAAAAATGTAAGGTGTGTCGCGTCACCAACTTCATCAAGGTCTACTGTACGAACGCATTTCTGTGAGTTTGCGAGTCGAGTTCCCTGTGGATGTTTTTCACCCATAAGATACGGCATAAGCGGCTGCATACCAGCGATATTGAAGAGTGTTGCATTCGCACCGTTACCTGTATCAGATGTAACCAACGAAGCCGATGGCAAAATAACATGGCCTCGGTTCTTAAAAAATGCCAAAAAACGGCTACGAATTTCTTGTGACTGCATATAGGGCGGAGTATATCAAAAAGTACTATAAAAAACTATTCCTGTGGTTTATCAATAACGTCTTCGCCAATCCATGCAATATCGATACGTTTAATGCGCTGTTCAACAAACCAGAGAACTACGAATACAAACAACGTAAGAATAGTTGCGAGTACTGCGAGGTCAAATGCTCCGTAACCAACAGCAAGACCGATACCTGCAGCAACCCAGAGACTTGTAGCTGACGTGAGTCCAAACAAATGATTTTTATCACGCCAAATCATCAAACCAGTTCCCAAGAAACCAATACCTGAAACAACGGCGGCAGTGATAACACTCGGATTATAACTAGCAATATTGAAATAGACATCAACAGTCGTATCTGCAACAAGCACAAACAGCGCTGCACCCATTGATACAAGTGCGTACGTGCGCATGCCGGCAGTTTTGTGAGCAATAATTCGTTCAACTCCAATAATCAAGCCGCAGAGCATTGCAACAAAAAGCTTCACAAGGTATTCATTAAACGCAGGGCTAAGTACAAAAATATTTTCCATAATGAATCTATTCTATCACGCAATAATACCTCCTCCAAGACATGCGGTCGCAGAATAGACGACCAATGACTGACCCGATGATGCAGTCATATCAGGTTCTTGGAATGTAATCTCTGCTGTTGTGTCGGTCATGGCGGTAATAGTACATTTTACAAGTGGTGCACGATAGCGAGTACGCACAAACAACACGTCTCCAACTGCACGTGGACGAATCCAGTTAGTTCGTTCAATCATGCAAACATATTTTGATGTTCGAAGTGCCGACTCCTCAGGTTTTTCTGAAACAGTAATCGTATTTTTCGCACTATCTTTACTTACAACATAAAAAACCTTACCAATCACAGCTTTGTTAGTGATAGTAAAACCATGACGTTCTCCAAGAGTAAAAAATACTGATCCAGGATGCGTTCCTATTTCTGTACCGTCTTCGAGGAGCACTGGGCCAGCAACAGGTTTAATGTATTCTTTGAGAAAATCTTTCATATCAATAGCACCGAGCATGCAGATCCCCTGACTGTCTTTTTTAATTGCTGTTGGTAGACTGTATTTTTGAGCAAGATTGCGGACTTCTTTTTTCTTGAGATGTCCAACTGGAAATAGAATGTGTTTAAGGTCGTCCTGTGTTAGTGTCCACAAGAAATACGTCTGATCTTTTTCTCCGTCTTTTGAAACTGCGAGGTCATAGAGACCATCAGCTCCTTTAGTTACTTGCGCATAGTGTCCTGTTGCAACAAAGTCAGCACCTTCTTTGAGTGCCCATGCTTTAAATGCGCCAAATTTAATTTCACGATTACACATAACGTCAGGGTTTGGTGTTCTACCCTTTTTGTATTCATCAATCATGTAATCAGCAACGTAGCGCTTGTATTCCTGTTCTAAATCAAGCTCACGAAATGGAATACCGAGGTGTGCTGCGACACGCATTGCGTCGCGGCGTTCGTCTCTCCAGGTGCAGGCGATGAAATCCGGCTGCCAGGTACGAATAAAAACGCCCACTACATGGTATCCATGTGATTGGAGTAGTGCGGCAGAAACAGATGAGTCTACCCCACCTGACAAACCGACGTACACTGTTTTTTTGCGAGACGCCATGTAGTGAGATTACAATGACATGAGCTTTTTGTACAGAGCGAGCGTTGCTTGAACATCAGCGAGAGCTTCGTGCTGCGCGCTTTGTTCAATTTCAAAGTAATCGCACAAAGCGCGCAGCGATAAATGATCCACTTCTTTATTTCCATGCAAAAGCGCATACGCCATCGAAATAGTATCGAGTTTGTGATAGTGCATGCGATTTAAAATGCCTGTTTTTTGAAACGCTTTTTCTAAAAAACCAGCATCAAAAGCAACGTTGTGTCCAACCATTACTGCACCTTCGGTTTTTTCGCCGATGCGATGCATTACTTCTTCGAGCGGAAGTGCATCACCCCACGCACTCGGATCGTAGTGGTTGATTTTTAACGAAAGTGGATCAGCATCACCAATTCGTTCAGGTTTAATACGGTATTCAAACTGATCTAAAACTTCATATGACGCACTATCAGCTGGATTAGTGATTCGAACGATAATTCCTGCCACTTCAATAATCTCATGCCGCTCAGCATTAAGTCCTGTTGTTTCAGTATCAATAAAAGCAAAAGTAGTTGGTTTCATACAGTATTAGCGCACGAGATATCGTGCAATGTTACGTTTATGCTCTTCGAATGTTTTAGCGTAATGCACTACTCCTGTTCGATCGTGAAGATAAAACAAATAGTCAGTTTTGGCTGGTCGTAATACTGCAACGATTGATGATTTACTTGGACTACCGATCGGCCCTGGAGTTAATCCAGAACGTGTATAGGTATTATATAGTGAATCCGTTTTAATCAATTCAGGAGTGAGTTCACCTTGCGTAATATTGTATTCATACAAAAATGGCGCATCAACTTGCAATCGCATTCCTTTTTTAATTCGATTCGACAAAATACCGGCAATGATTGCTCGGTCGTTATCACCGGCAGCTTCACGTTCAACAAGTGACGCAAACGTAATAACATCATGCTCAGTCATACCGCTCGCATTAATTTCAGGTCGAAGCGGGCTCACTACACGCTCGTACGCATTCCGAAGGAGGGCAATAACTTCATCAGTATCAGCTGCAGGATAAATAAAGTACGTATCAGGAAAGAGGAAACCTTCTTCGTTTTCAGTTTTCTGTAAAAAATCTTCTTTTGAAAAATATGGCAAATCTTTTGCGAATCGATCAGCCATCTGTCGTCGATTAATACCTTCATAAAGAATTACTTTGACCGGCTCAACGTTAAAGTCTCCGGTTGCGAGATATTCTGCAACTGTCCAAAATGAAACTGGCTTATCAAAATAATAATCTCCCGTTTGGAGTTGTGTATCTTTACCAAATACCTTGACCGCAACTTTGAGTAGTAAACTCGAACGAACAAGATGTAATGTTTCAGCACGATCAGTTACTGAACCGAGTGTATCGCCTTGGCGAATTTTCAAAAACGTTTTCGTTGGGAAATTATTAGGAGCTGAAGATAAATACAACACAAGTGCACATGCAATGCCAACAGCGAGAAAAACCAAGAGCGTTCCGATGCGAGAACGCTTTGGCATGTCTTGTAATTCGATTGGAATATGTTCTTGAAGTTCGTCCATAAGTTAGAAAGGCAAGTTCGCAGGAGGTTTTGCAGTCTTGGAATCAACACGTTTGAATGATGGAGATTCAGAAACCAAACCTGGGAAGTGGAAGATTGTCGCAAGTTCTTCGGTATTTAGGACAAATACATTCGGTGGGTTTGATGGGAAAAACCATTTAAGTGGTGGCGGGAAATCAAACGAGTACAAAAGTGGTGGATAGAAACATGTGCGAAGTTTGTAGTATGTAAGCATACGCCCCTTCAATTTCTCGAGAAGTTTACCCGTTGGGTCGCCCCATGTTGAGTCGTATTGTGTTGAGTTTACACGAGTGAATTCATTAGTCTCATGTTTTGAATACTGACGCCACATCAAACGTGATGCTCGACGTGTATTATTAAATGTATGCACATCAACGATACGTTTATCAGCCAAACACACTTGTCGAATCAATACATCAAACGCGAGTTTGTTTTGCTTTTCTTTTACTGCTTTAACAAGATCCTTGTAGTATTCGGGCACACGGGCATCGAACGCAAACGTTGCTTTGTTGTTATCGTTTGATTGGGCACGTTTAAACGGAGCAAGAAAACGTTCAAGTTCTTCTTGTGAAGCATCACGGAATCCAACTTTGTGTCCGTGGTGCGCCTCACTGACATATGTCTTTTCTGATTGTCGAACGATAATCTGAATCCACACTTGTTCGCCACGTTCCAAGTTACCCAAAAATTCAATAACTGAAGTAATCGGATCAATTTTATCTTCTTCTTTGAGACCTGCTTTATCGAGACCATAATCTTTGTAAGTACGGATCGGATATGCATCATGATTTTTAAGCTTAAACTCGCAACCCCACAAATACCAATTACCGTCATTTCTGTAACGAGGAATGCGGAGCGTGTAGTCTTCTGCTTCAATAATACGAACTTGCGGATACTGAGCATAAAGCTGTGTCTCAACCATTTTCTTGAGGCGTGATGGTACACGAATGAAAAACTTCACTTTACCATCAATACCAACGAGCTCGAGTGAGTACCAAAAGTGCACCGCGCCTTGCCAGTATGTCTCCCAAACACCTTTGAAACTCATGTGATAGAGCGCATTCGCCAAAAACAATTCCATCGCAAGTGGTGTTTTTTGCATTTCACGAGGAATAGTAACTTCAAGCAGTGTCCATTCGATACCACCAATGAATCGTTCACTCACAAAGTGATGCCACAAGAAAAATGCGAGCCAACCCAAAAGAAGTGGAGCCCAAATAATCGCAGTTTTCCAAATGAATGCGATTATGACAGAAAGAACTGCAATGACGATTGAGCCAAACATAAGTACAGTATACTATAGATTAGATTTGAAATGAACAGGTATCGTCTTGTATGTGTGCTGCAATCCAGGCAAGGCGTTCTCAATAACGATTGTTCCCTGTTCTCCAAGATACGCAGCTGACGTTGTGAGTGTTGTTTCGAAATAATACGGCTTACCATTTTGCACATTTTGTGCGCGAAGTCTAAATGTGCCCATAATCAATCCGTTACTGTTCAATACAGTCACGTTACCGAGCACATCACCCACTGGTTCCCAATCGCAACCGTTCGCATATCCATAGAGTTTATGAGGAAACGTGATTGTATCGTCCGCACCGAGATCATATATATTTAATCCACACTCTAGCTTCAGAATTGTTCTAAAATTTCCAAATCCAAATGGTCGTTGTTCAGTAAAAAAACCAACAGCGAGTAATCCGACCATAATGGCGATAAAGACGAGTATGATAAATCCGATAATTCCTCGATTTGTTTGCATGTGTGTAGACATCTAACCAAAGTATACCAATCAACAAACCTTATACGCAAACAAAAACACCCCGTATGGAGTGTTTTTGTGGATTACTCGAGAAGCTATGCTGCTGAGTAAAGTCCCTGTTTGTTTTTCTTGAAGTATTTTGGATTCTGGAGGTTTACAAGAATAGTATTTTTCTTGAGGTAACGTTCCTTCATAACGCGATCAACAACATCGTCTTTTGAGAGAGGTCCTTCTTTTTTGAGAATTTCTGCGATAACGTCTCGAACAACACCTGCTTTGTATCCCCATTCAGCGAGCGCGTAGATGCCGCGGCCGACGAGGATGAAACGCTTGTCTTTAATGAGTTCATTGTGACATGTCGCTGTGTGAGTCTTTTTGCCGAATGTAGCTTCGATTGCCTTTGCAACTTCACGGAAGTGCATTGGAGAACCGTGCTTGCGCATAACGAGGTATGCGTAATCTTTCACACCGCGAGTTTTAACATTCTGACTGTCAGCTTTACCCCATTCACCGAGTGGATTGCGAGAAAGTTTCTTTGACATACCAAGCCAACGCTTAGCAATTTCTTCGTTTTTGTATTCAATATTGATTTCTTTTAAGTGTTCGAGGAAGCGTCCAATCAATTCACTTTCTTGAACGAGTTCATCGTCTGAGAGACCTTCGTAGAGTTTCTTGAGAGAACCGTGAACTGTTTCAGCGAGCGCACCGTCAGTAGACCAGCGTGATTTGAAGTGATCATCTTCTTTGTGCTTCATGAAAGCATCTGAGAGAACGAGATAGAAGTGTAAGTGGTTCTGAGTAACTGGATCTTTTGCAATCATTGGAAGCAACTCTTCTTCTGCAATCAATGCACCAAGTTCGCGAACAACAGCTTTAAGTTCTTCAAATGTTTCGAGTTCTGCTTTGTATTCTTCTGATTTGCGAATAGTGTTAAGTGCAGTTGCTTCAATCTGACGAACGCGTTCACGAGTAATGTTATACGCGTCACCGATAGCCTCGAGTGTCTTTCGTTCAGGGTTTTCACCGAGACCGAAACGAGAAAGGATCACATCATATGATCGATCCTGAAGCGGAGACAAGATACGCTTCGTGACCTGCTTGGGTTTAAATGTAATTTTTGGCATTTGTGTTGTTACGACGTTATCGTTACTAATGTTTACTAAAATCAGTTTACCATACTATAGAATTAAGTCAAATCCCCACCCGCGAGCCTTTATTTATCTGAAGATTTTGACTTGTTTCGAGCCTGTTCAGTGAGTAATTTTTTACGCAAACGAACTGACTGTGGTGTAATTTCGAGGTATTCGTCGTCCTGCATAATTTCAAGGCCACGTTCAATACTAATTTTAAATGGTGGGTTAAGGTAGATTGTTTCATCTGTACCTGACGCACGCATGTTAGTAAGCTGTTTACCTTTTGTTGGGTTCACTGCCATTTCTTCACCTTTAGTGACGTTACCAACAACCTGACCTTCATAAATATCATCACCGTGTTCGATATAAAGCAAACCACGCTGCTGAAGATTACCAAGTGAGAATGTAAGCGCCTTACCAGCAGCCATTGATGTCATTGAGCCAACCTCGCGTTTCTTGATTTCACCGGCGTATGCTTTGAAACCAATAAAGCGTGATGAAAGAATACCTTCGCCTTTTGTGTCAACAATGAACTGGTTACGGTAGCCGAGCAAACCACGAGTTGGAATTTCAAAGACAACGCGAACGATGCCATCTTTTTCAACTATATTTTGCATCAAACCACGTCGTTTTGTAAGTTTTTCGATAACAGCACTACTTGTTGCACTTGGAACGTCAACGGTAACTTCTTCGTACGGTTCAAGTTTTTCGCCGTTTTCTTCTTTGATGATTACCTGTGGCTGCGATACCTGAAGTTCGTATCCTTCACGGCGCATGTTTTCGAGCAATACTGCAATGTGCAATTCACCACGGCCATAAACCAAGAAGAATGCATCACTTTCAAAATCAACACGGAGTCCGACGTTGATTTCAAGTTCACGTTCAAGACGTTCACGAATTTGTCGAGATGTAACAAACTTACCTTCGCGTCCAGCAAATGGAGAGTCGTTAACCAAGAAGTTAAGTGAAATAGTTGGTTCATCAATTGCGATCGCTGGCAATGCAGGAACATCAGCTTGTGTTACGATTGTTTCTCCGATGAACACGTCAGGAATACCTGCAACAATTGCAATATCACCAGCACCTGCTTCGGTTACTTCTTCACGAGTTGTGCCTTTGAAGGTAAACAATTTTGTAATACGAGTTGTACGAGGAGTACCATCTGCTTTTTTCACAACGATACTCTCGCCTGTTTTTACAGAACCAGTATAGATACGCGCAATCGCCAAACGGCCGAGGAATGTATCATATCCGAGATTGAAAACCTGCGCCTGAAATGGCTGATCTGCTTTTGTTGAAGCAACAGGAACTTGTTCGAGCACCACATCAAGAAGTGGAGTAAGATCTCTTGCTTCATCAGTGAGGCTGCGTTTTGCGACACCATCACGTCCAATAGCGTAGACAGTAGTAAAGTCAATTTGAGAATCGTTTGCACCAAGTTCCAAAAAGAGTTCGAGTACTTCTTCGTGTACACGGTTAGGATCAGCTGCTGGTTTGTCGATTTTGTTAATCACGAGAATTGGCTTCAAACCAAGTTCCAATGATTTTTTGAGCACGAAACGTGTCTGCGGCATTGGGCCTTCTTGCGCATCAACGAGCAACAAAACTGAGTCGATAGCACGAAGTACGCGCTCAACTTCTGAGCCGAAGTCCGCGTGTCCTGGTGTGTCTACGATATTAATCTTTGTACCTTTGTAGTTAACAGAGGTATTTTTTGAATAGATAGTAATACCACGCTCTTGCTCGATTGAGTTTGAGTCCATAGTAATACCTTCTTCGACCATGCCACACTGCTGCATGAGTTTGTCAGTCAGTGTTGTTTTTCCGTGGTCCACGTGTGCGATAATCGCAATATTTCTGATTTCCATGAGTAATTAATTAACTTAGTGCAAACAAAAAATGCGCACGTATGCGTCATTAAAGTTCTAGATATATAGTATCACATTTTTCAATAAAAAGCAATACTCGCGACGTACGAAATTTGACTTTTCACAAAAATGTATTATTATTTGAGCAATTATTTTACATAACCACTAACACCTTTTTATTATGAAACAAACTGAAACAACCAGCCACGCTCGTCAGGTATCATTCTGGGAAAACGCAGAGATACTCTTTTCATTCCTTCTATTTTTAGTAACCCCCGACATCATTCTGAGCTTGTTTACACTTGTGCATCAGAATGGATGGTGGGATATGATTACTGGTTTTTTAAAAAGCAAAAAGACCAGCACTGTAAAAAACAACCTGGGCATGATGAGTGCTCTGATAAACAACAACCGCGACACAAAAAACGCTGGCAACGTTCGATACTACTTCAAACTTTTACGGTAGCACCCGAACCACAGTGGACAACAGCACTAACAATCGTAAATACTCCAACAGAGTTTTATATACCCACAGTTGGAAGTACTGAAATTGCACGAGCAATTGCAGAACGAGACTTTGTGTTAAAAGTAGCAACAGTTCCGTTGATACAACTTACCCGTTTTGATATTCAGGATCGTATTGTTGTACCCTGTAGGCCTCACATGACTCAGGCGCTTCAGTTTATTAATGAACTATACTTACGTGATGACAAACAGTTGCAAAACTTGCTTATAGAACAGGTAAAAACACTGGTGGTAAATATTACAACCGAACACCCTGGCGACACTACTGCACCAGAACGGTTTAAAACACTAATACTGGAGCAGGCACCAAATGTAGCAGAAGCTATACGTTGGGAGTAACAACTTAACTGCTAAATAACAAAGTGCTGGAAACGCTTCGCGTTTCCAGCACTTTTTCTTTGTCTTTTTTACAGTCTGTGTTTTTAGTTTTTTGTCGTACTCTCTTACTTGAAAAACAACCGAGCAATATCGTGATATGTAACGAGTAGCATCAAACCAATCAGCAAGAAAAATCCAACTGTATTTAATATCGCAGTAATATTTGCAGGGATTGGTTTTCGAATAATGGCTTCGATACCAACAAATACAAGTCGTCCACCATCAAGTGCTGGAAATGGTACGAGATTGATAACCGCGAGTGAAAGTGAAATGAGTGCTGCAAAAAGTACAACATAATCAATACCAAGTGTTGCCGCTGTACCAACCATACTCACCATGCCGACAGGACCAGAAACAGCATCTAGGCTGACCTTACGTGTAATTAAACCAGTGATGCCTTTTACTGTCTCTTTAGTGAGTGCAATACTTGAAGAAAGTCCTTGATCAAGTGACTGAATCAATCCCAATTTTACATGACCACGAAGTGAAGGTGTAACTCCAATCATAAAATACCCCGACTGCGCATTTTTTTCTGGAGTGACTGTGTGTTTTTCTTGGATACCGTTGCGAACAACTTCGAGAGTAATTGGCTTACCTTCACTTGCACGAACAAAAGCAGTTAAACCTTGCGGTGTGTGTGAAGCAAGTTTTGTATCAGTTGTAGAGATTGTTGCACCAACAACAAGATCGCCTGATTTGAGTAATGCCTTGTCTGCTGGAGTTCCTGGTGCAACTGATTCCAAAATTAATTGTGTATTTGATAAATATTCCGCTGAAATAGTTTCATCAAAAATAACATTGGTTCCTTTGAAATAGAGACCACTCACGAGTAACCATCCAACAAGGAAATTCATCACAACACCTGCTACAAGAACTGCTGCTTGTGTGTAGCGAGGTTTACTTACAAAACTCTGCTGTTTTTCAAGCGGAGTGAGTTCTTCTACGTGCGCATCTTCTCCGAAGATTTTTACAAAACCACCAAACGGTAACCAGTTAAGTGTGAACAATGTTCCCTTCCACATGAACAGCGCTTTCGCACGTGGTGGATAACCGAGACCAAATTCGTCAACACGAATACCAGCCTTTTTGGCAACCCAAAAGTGCCCAAATTCATGAGCAATAACGAGTAACGATAAAATACCAACGAAGAGAAGTATAGAAACAATAACAAAGAGGATTCCTGACATACGGATTAATTCATTACGTCAATTTCCTTTTTACTAAAGATTGCTTCCAAGTTTGCGTTTACTTCATCAACAATTTTCTGGAGTTCTTCTTTTGCGCGGAATGCGTCATCTTCTGGGAGTTCTACTGCTTTGAGTTCATCAATGGTGTTTTCGCGAACCTTACGAACAGAAATGCGTGCATCTTCGAGTTTGTCTTTTAAAACTTTGACGAGCTTCTGACGATTTTCAGTAGTGAGCATTGGGAAAATAACACGAAGACCTTGGTCATCAGTTGCGACAGAAAGGCCAATGTTTGCAGCCTGTACTGCTTTTTCGATTTCTTTGACGTGTGATTTGTCCCATGGAACAACACGGAGTGTTTTAGGATCTTCAACAGAAATAGACGCAACGTTTTTGATTGGCTGATACATGCCATATGTTTCGATAGAAATACTATCAAGCACAAGCGGAGTTGCGCGACCTGTGTGAAGACCTGCGTATTCGTTACGAAGCCATTCTTCAACCTTTTTAAATTCTTCTTTTGTAGATGTAAAATTGTATGCCATATGCGAAGCAGTATAGCATAGATTTGTAGAGATTTTAATATGCCCTACTAGGAACCTGATGTTCGTGTGTTACAGCGCAATCGCCATGTGTTCCAAAATCATTTTGACTGAGGCGCCTCGAGTATCAAGATATGTGCGCATGGTAAGCGCATCATTGAAAAATTGTTTTTTAGTGATGAGGTTTTTGGGATCTTTGTGGAGCACTTCGAGAAGCGCAACGATAAACTGAGACGCGTGGAGTCGCAACAAACCTGAATCATCTTCATCTTCGTGCTGCTTAATAAAATCAGCGACAAATGAAAGACGTTGATCAAACGAAGCTTTGATGAATTGATCTGCTTCTTTGATGTATTCGTGATGCATCTCCTGAAGCTTCACATACTGTGCGCGTGAACGAACAGTCGGCAAAAGTGATGTCATTTCTGGCATCAGTAAAAAAAAGTGTGTTTGTGCTCGTGGTTCTTCAAATGTTTTAAGCAATGACTGCTGCGCTTCTGGTGTAACTGAAATTGCGCTTACAATAAAATATTGTGCTGAGCCGTCATGTGAGGTTTCGTTATGAGCACGACGAATACCAGCGGCATCTTCGACGCCGAGTGTACTGTAGGTAAATACTTGAATATGCGCATCGTCAGTCTCACGTGTTTCTTTGAGAAATGAAGCGAGCTCTGTTGGTGTTGCTTGTGTCGCACCTTCGAGAAGATACAAGTGGTGCAACGAGTCTTGGGTACCAAAATATTCAGCAAATGACATATGCGTCTATGATACCCTACTCTCGCTATCTTGGAAACTCGGTAATGAGTTCGTTTCCGTAATAAAAACTTCCAGCGATTCCGCCAAAACTATAAACTACGCCGTTGATAGTGATCGGTGCGCCACCTACTTGTGGTTGTGCTTTAGGAATTGATTTTTGAAAACCAAGATTGAAAAGTGTTGCAATAATTTCTGGTCGATTATCAATCGAGAAACCAGCTCGAGTCCACTGCGTCATATACTGTTTAAGTAAAATACCGGTGTACAAATATGAGTAGTAGTGGTTATGCTGATCAGAAAAACGAGCAACTCGCATTTCATCTGTTGGTGTTGTTTCGTAATCGAGCACATGTTCGTATGCTGGACCGAGATAAAATGGAGAAAACGGATCAACCAAATATTGCTCTATCTTTTCTGCAGTATCTTCTTTGACACCTGTGACACCGAGTGAAAATTGTGTCTGTGTACCAAGTACTCGAAGTGGTTGAAATACGCTTTTGAATACATCACGTTCAGAAGTAAACAGTCGGAGTTGTTCACTGACGATGATTGATACTATGAGTCGAGGAGAAACACCAGCGACAATTGCAGCTTGGGTGATTTGGTCTTTGTCTTTGCGAATTGCTTCAGCGAGAGCAGTCCATTCGTCACTTGTGGTCCAAGCACTGAGCGACGCCGTAGGCGTCGCTCCTTGTTCGCTCACCGTCTGTTGTTCCCCACGATCTTTCCATGATTCCCAAAAATCATTTTGTGTATCTATCAATCCAGCATCTTTAGTCCAACCTAACTTCATTGCGATAAACACACCAGAAAAAGCCACGCCAATAAGTGCAAACAAACCAATCATTATGAAAATGACAGAGGTTAGAAACTTTTTCATGAAAATTAACGCTTAGAGAGAATTGCTTTTTTGTACGTATCCAAATGTTCGAGCGCAACACCAGTGCCTTTTACAACACAGTACAGTGAATCATCAGCGAGTACGGCTTTTACACCAGTCTTTCGAAACACAAGGTCAGGAAAATTACGAAGCTGTGATGTTCCTCCTGTCATGATAATTCCTTGATCAATAATGTCAGACGCCAACTCTGGTGGTGTGTCTTGAAGCACATCTTTGATCGCCTTAATGATTTGTTTGAGCTCTTTGTCGATTGCTTTAACAATTTCATTTGTCGTGACTTGCGCGGTACGTGGCAATCCCGTCATGTAGTCACGACCTTTTATGACAATTGAAAGTTCTTCATCAAGTGGAATAGCAGCACCAATAGTGATTTTTACTTGCTCGGCTGTTTTGTCTCCGATAGCAAGATTGAATGTTTTCTTGATGTAGTCAGCGATTGCTTGATCAATTTTATTACCTGCGCATTTTACTGAAGTCGAAGCAACGATACCTCCGAGTGAAATCACCGCAACATCAGTTGTTCCGCCACCAATATCAACGATCATATGTCCACGTGATTCATGAATTGGAATACCGGCACCAATAGCTGCAAGAATTGGTTCTTTAACCACATATGCATTTTTTGCGCCAGCTTTAATTGTCGCCTCAACCACTGCGCGTCGTTCTGTCGAAGTAATTCCAGCAGGAACTGAGACCATAACATCTGGTTTCATTACATTCCATTTACCAAGTGCCTTTGCAATATAGTAACGAAGCATTGCCTCAGTTACGCGATAGTCAGCAATCACACCATCTTTCATGGGACGATACGCAATAATACTTTCTGGTGTCTTACCAATCATCTCTTTAGCTTCAGCACCGATTGCGAGAATTTTGTTATCAATTTCAGAAACAGCAACAACTGATGGCTCATTAAGCACAATACCCTTGCCAGGAACAAACACGAGCGTGTTTGCGGTGCCGAGGTCAATACCAAGTTTTGAGCCAAAAATTCCCATAGGTAGCTAGAATATACCATAATTACAGAATAAAAAAATACCCGTGCTATTTTGGGTATTTTTTTATTCAATACTCTAGAAACGCTGATAGTCGATTGGGTCACCTCCTGGATTTGCAGGATTACCAATTGGATACCCTTTTTGCTGCGGCTGCTGATTAGGTTGACCAAATGGTGGTGTAACATCTTGCGGATTTGTCTTTTTAACAGGCTGTGGAATGGGTTGCTGCTGTTTCTGTTGTGGGTTCGGATTAATAACTTGCTTGGTAGAAACAGTCCCGATAGTAACAACGTTTGTGTATCCTTTTTTATTTGGGAAATTTTCATCAATCATTGAATACGAACCGGTTCCAGAAGCCACCTGATTTTTATCGCGAAACATTCCGTATGAATAAACACCTGTGTCAGTAAGCATCAAATCATCTACGAGTGGATTTCCGTTTGCATCTTTAAGATTAAGTGCAAAAATTAAAAAATCACGCAACGTAATTTTCTCCGTGCAGTTTAAAACAAATTGCTTACCATCTTTTGTTGCGCAAATTGCACGAAATTCAAATTTAGCTTGATTAGTTGAATTAAGACGTTCAACACCATCCCAAATCGCTGGCAATTGCTGGAAAAGCGAGCCGTGCTCGTTTTTTGCACGAGAAGTTAATTGATCAAATGCGTTTTTATCATACGCACCTGTTTGCGGATCTTTTGCAAAACGATACATTTCGATACTACCGCTTGGGGTAATGTACACGCAACCAGATTTTGATATTTCAGTATTAATCTGAACTCCGTCTTGAACTGTAATGCCTTCAATCTTTCCGGCAGTTGTTGATTCATATGCCCCAGCAAACGCAATGATTGTTTCAACACCATTTTTTTGAGTCTCAGCATTTATCTTTGAATAATCAATTTCTGGAGTAAAAAGATTTGGATTCTTATCTTTTGTAAAAAAATCAGCTTTGGTTGTTTTGTCAAAATAAAACAACGACGCAACAGGTCGTTCTTTGCCATTCTCCTTAAGCATTACAATCTCACGATCAAAACCAGCTGAGAGATTTCCATCATGTCGATATTCTAAAGCATTTACATTAATTGAACATTTTTCATTTCGTAAGGTACTCGTTGTTTGAGCAGGAAGCTCTTGCGAAGAAATTGCAAGGGTTGCAAACGAGACAACACCAGCCCGCATAAGGTTTTTGAATGGGTTTTCCATATCGAAATAATAAAACTTATTGAAAGATAAGTCAAAAAAGAGTTTTTCTCAATTCCCAGCACCTATGGTAATCTCTGTATATGTACCTCGTGAGCGTACTGCCATTATCCAAAAAAGCCCGGACCGACAACCTCTCATATTTTTATGGGAGCGATATTCCCCTTGGTACAATTATTGAAGTGCCATTTCGAGGCAAACCGATGCGAGCAATGGTACTTGAAACTCGTTCTGTTGAAGATGTTAAAAGCGCCATTAAAGGAGCTTCATTTCAAATCAAAAAAGTTACTAAAGTCCTTCCACAATGTTTTCCAAAAGAACTTTTCAATCCCCTCCAATCACTCGCTCAGTTTTACCTCACACCGCTATCAAAAATGATTGATGATGTTGTGCCTGAAGCAATCATTGAACATCTTGGTTCAGTGACGTTTAATCAGACAAATGAAAACACACCGCTTCCAGCATTGTTTGTTGCAGACACCGAAGAACGCATAGGTTGGTACAAAACTCGTATTCGAGAATTGTTTGCGCAGAAAAAATCAATGTATATAAGCGCGCCAACCGAACGCGAAGCGGAAACATTGTTTGGCGCGCTTACTAAGGGTATAGAAGAACACGCAATACTTATCACGAGTGGCTTACCAAAGAAAAAATTTGAAGCTGCATTGAAAAAAATACTTACCTCAGAACATCCACTTTGTATTTTTGGAACACCATCATATGCAACTGTTCCTCGAATTGATCTTGATACGATTGTGCTCGAGCATGAAAGTTCACAAAACTATCGCCGTGTCGTTGCGCCATTTACTGACATGCGTTTGTATATTGAACTCTATGCAAAAGCGCGAAAGTGTTCACTTATTTTTGCAGACACGATTGCTCGCGTTGAAACATATCAGCGTTTTATTCAAAGTGAACTGACTGAAATCAGACCAATTATGTTTCATCCAGAGCTTCCTACTCGCGAGATGATTATCGCGCGTGAACCTCGTGTACCACGGACAACATTTGCGATGTTTGGAGAAAAAATGGAAGCTGAGATTGCGCGCGCGGGCGAAGCCCGCGCGCGCACCTTCCTCTTCGCACTCCGAAACGGACTCGCAAGCATGACCGCATGTCGTGACTGTGGCGAAGTATTGGTCTGTGAATATTGCGACGCACCACTTGCACTCTACAAAACTGGTGACAAACGTGTCTTTATCTGTAATGCATGTAAACGCCACACACCAACAGACAGCTCATGTAAACGTTGCGGAAGTTGGAATCTTCATCCGTATGGTATTGGTGTTGAAAGTGTCTACGAAGAATGTCTTGCAAAATTCCCTGACAGACCATGTTTCAGGCTTGATCGTGGGAGCGTCAAAAACGACAAAGAAGCACGCGCTGTCATGGAAGCATTTGAAACATCTGAAAATGGTATCTTAATCGGAACAGAACTCGCGCTCCATTATTTCACACAAAAAATTCCGCTCGTTGGTATCGTATCACTCGACTCTCTCTTTTATATTCCAAGTTTTCGAGTTTCCGAACGCATTGTTGATTTAGTCACAAATATTCGTGATCGAGTTGAAAAAATATTCATGATTCAAACCGTCTATCCTGATGATCAATTACTTACGATTACTTCAAAACCACGTCTCACCAGTTGGTATGCTCGTGAACTAGAAGAGCGAAAAGAATTTAATTACCCTCCATATACAACACTCATCAAAGTTGTTGGCTTTTTCCCTCGGAATTCAATCATGCAGGCAAAAGAAAGTCTCGCTACTGAACTTACCGAATGGAATCCTGATATCTTTACCGGCAACGCTCCAGATGATAAACGCTTTGCAAAACTAGTAGCTCTTATCCGGCTCCCCAAAAAAGAATGGTGGTTTCCAGAGCTTGGCAAAGGAACCTACCCTGAAAAACTCGAGCTTGTGCTGCGTTCGTTGCAAGATAAGTACGCTATTCTCGTAAATCCTGAAGATATCCTCTAAAAACTCTTGCTTTTTCCTATAAGTGTGCTAAGATACTCGCCATATGGCTAAAACCGTTATCGAAGTAAAAAAGAACAGTAACGAAAACAACGCGTCACTTTTGCGCCGTTTTTCTCGTAAAGTAATGGATGCAGGTATCATCCATGCAGTTAAAGGTAAGCGTTACAGTGAACGCGAAACATCAAAACTTTCTTTGAAAGTTGTTGCGCTTCGCCGCATCTCACGCCGCAAGGAAGTTGAGAAGTTGAAAAAGCTCGGCAAAATGAAGGAACGCGAACACCGCGGCTCATCTACTCAGAAATAATTATGAAGATGGCGGACGAAACAACATCTGTCATTAACAAGACAAAAGGCAAGCTTCCAAGCTTGCCTTTTGTCGAGATGAAAAATAAAATTCTCGGTTCTTCATACGAACTCTCTATTTCATTTGTCACAAAAAAAGAATCTCAAATTCTCAACAACTCATACCGAAACAAAGATTACCCAACAAACATTCTCAGTTTTGAATTAACAAAAAAATCCGGTGAACTAATCATTCAATCATCAATCGTGAAGCGTGATGCAAAAAATTTTGACATGGATTATAAAAATTTTCTCGGTTTCCTACTTATCCACGGAATGCTGCATTTGAAAGGAATGCAACATGGTAGTACAATGGAGAGACAAGAGGTTCGCTTCAAAAAAATCTTTGGCATCACTGAACTCAAGTAATGGTGTTGAAGCGAGGCTTCTCGTAATTCACCTATGCGTAAAATAACTGTTGGTATAGATATTGGAACACACACGACACGCGTCGTGGTTTCTGAGCACACCAAAGACGCACTTCTCCCTATCATCATTGGAACTGGCACTGTCGAATCAAAAGGCATGCGCCACGGCTACATCGTTAATTCAAACGAGGTTGTTAAATCTATCCGCCGCGCACTCTACGAAGCAGAAAAAACAAGTGGCGTTAAAATTAAACAAGTAGTTGCTTCAAT
Organism: uncultured Candidatus Saccharibacteria bacterium; assembly: GCA_964397435.1. Lineage (GTDB taxonomy): Bacteria > Patescibacteriota > Minisyncoccia > Phycocordibacterales > UBA9973 > DALYCO01. The sequence goes on from CAYNHU010000003.1 coordinate 71,279, forward strand.
TGGCGGTATCAGTTTGAAATCAGACATCACACTTGGCTCAGCAATTATTTCTAAAGCTGACGGAGAAATCACTGAACTTGATATTGATAAAGCAGTCAAAGAAAGTGAACAAGCACTTCCACTCGCCAATCGCCGCATCATCTATTCAAATATTTTGTCATGCAAGCTCGATGGCAAAGAAGTACTCGGTCGCCCAGAAGGCATGAAAGGTATCAAACTCGAAACACGAGTTTTGTATGTAACGGCACTTGAACAGCACCTTGATGATCTTGAAGCGGTACTCCTTGAAGCTGGTGTTGAAGTTATCGATATTATTCCATCACCAGTTGCGGCAGCTGCAATCGCACTTACTGAGCGTCAAAAAACAGTAGGCGTTGCATTGGTAAATATCGGTGCCGAAACTGTCTCACTTGCTGTATACGAAAACAATACACTGATCGGCCTTCATGTATTTTCAATTGGCTCGACAGATATCACAAACGACATCGCACTCGGACTCAAAATTCCACTCGAAGAAGCAGAGAGTATTAAAATTGGTACAACGATGAGTAGTAACTACTCAAAACGTAAGCTCGACGAAATTATCGAGGCTCGACTTGGAGACATCTTTGAACTTATTGAAAGCTATTTGAAGAAAATTAAACGCAGTGGCCTCTTGCCTGCTGGTATTATCATGACTGGTGGTGGTGTTGGATTACCACTCATTGAAGAAATGGCGCGCTCAGTACTCAAACTTCCTACAAAAATCGGATCAGGAGAAATGGTCACTATCGCTAAAGGCAAACTCCGAGACTCATCATGGTTCGTATCATACGGTCTCGCACTCACATCTCGACACACTGGCGGCATGTTTAATGACTCATCATTTGGGGGAATGGTCAAAACAATCAAAGAAGGTTTACAAAGTTTCTTCAAACAATTTTTGCCATAATTATTGTAAATTAGGTAACAATTGCATATTTTGTCAACAATTACACTCCTCATTCCCTTTTTAAAGAGATGTGCTATGATACTGAAAGTTATCAGATATTTCAGCACATCCGTGCTCGTGTAAACCCATATGGCAAAAATTAACCCAGACATCGAAACAATCGCGCGTATCAAGGTCATCGGCGTTGGTGGCTCAGGCAAAAATGCTTTGAACCACATGATTTCATCAAAAGTTCGCAATGTTGAATTCATTGCAATGAACACTGATACGCAAGATCTTCATAATTCTCTTGCGGAGAAAAAAATTCACCTCGGTAAAAATCTTACCAAGGGTCTTGGCGCAGGAATGAATCCAGAAGTTGGTAAGCGCGCAGCAGAAGAAACAAAAGCTGAAGTACAAGACGCAATCAAAGGTGCAGACATGGTCTTTATCGCTTGTGGTATGGGTGGCGGTACAGGAACAGGTGCAGCTCCGATTGTTGCACGCGCATCAAAAGAACAAGGAATCCTCACTGTTGCTGTGGTTACAAAACCATTCTTCTTTGAAGGAAACCAGCGCATGCGTATTGCTGAAGCCGGTCTCGCTGAACTCTCAAAGGAAGTTGACGCAATCATCGTTATTCCAAACGATCGTCTCCTCTCAATCTCAGGCAAAGATACGTCTCTCAAAGATGCATTCGCACTTTGTGATAATGTACTCCGCGACGCTGTTGAAGGTATCTCTGATCTCATCACAACTCCAGGTATCATTAACGTAGACTTCGCTGATATCCGCGCAATCATGGCTGATGCTGGAACTGCGCTCATGGGTATTGGTTCTGCATCTGGTGAAAATCGCGCTGTCGCTGCTGCTACTGAAGCAATCAACTCACCTCTCCTTGATATTTCAATCAACGGTGCTCGTGGCGTACTCTTTGCAATCTCAGGTTCTGACGATCTCACTATGCATGAAATTCAGGAAGCTGCGAAAGTTATCACTGAAGCAATCGACAAAGACGCAAAAGTTATCTTCGGTACTATTCACGACGAACGTCTCAAAAAAGGTGAAGTTAAAGTAACCGTTATCGCAACAGGCTTTGTTGGTGAAATACCAAAAAAGACACTCTTTCAGGAGCGCGAAACATTCCCAGTAAAAGAAACACCTGCTGCAAAACCACAGCCAATTATTGAAGAAAAGAAAGAAATCAATAACTCACTTCCAAACGAATACATCAAAAAACCAGCAACAGAAACAATCGTCATCGAAGATGACTCATTCCTCGATGATGCTGGAGAAGACTGGAGTGCAGTTCCTGCATTTCTCCGCCGACCGAAGAAGTAAGATAAAGCTACTACAAGCCACCGCAAGGTGGCTTTTGTTTTGATATAAAAAAGAAGCTGCCTTAAAATAGACAGCTTCATTTGAAATAATACCTACATAACGGCATTACCTATAAAAATTTAATTTAGCACCTTTCATTTTTGAACCAAACAAAACCCGTTCAGCATTGGTAAACTTTGCACCAAATGAGCAACCATTTTCGCTCAAGAACCGGTCTAGCTCCGAAAGATATGAATTACCCACACCTCTGATTTCCAAAAAATTTTCTTTGGTTAAAGTCGGTATCTCGTGACCAAATTTCACACCAGCTTGTCTTAACGCCCACTGAAGTTTTTGGGAAATATTTGGTATGTTCTCTACGGGTAAAAAGAAAAAAGCCGGATACTCGCTCCAAACTTTTAACGCTGGTTGGTCGGATTGTATTGTAACAACCGCTTCTCCCATTTGCATGTTCAGCTTACCTGAAAAACTTTTAGGGTTAAATGTTAGGTAAATAGTAATTTTGGCATCTAGGTCTGAAAATACACCCTGGTTGCCACACAAACAAGCAGTAAACGGTGTGTCACTGGCAATTAAACCTTCGGAGCAATCAAACATTTTTGACAATTCTTCATTTGTTACCGCTAAACTGCCAATACTTTTTTCTCCATCGGAAAAAGTAACAACAAGAGTTCCGTCAAATTTACGTACAGAATCATCTTGTTCAAAGACGCTCGAACAAGGAATATTTGTACTGAAAAACAGGCGTTTAAATCCAACGTGTGTTAGCGCAACTGCGTCAATTACACCCTGAAAAGGATGTTCAAAGTTTAGTTCCATACAATAGTTTTTAGTTATATAAAAAATTTCGAGTTTGGTAACACTTAAAGAAGCTGCGACCAAATCCCAAAATTCTTTACTTTTTCAATGTATATTAGGTATATTATACTATATTTACTGTCAAATGTCAATTAATACAGAGCCTTATTTTTTAAAGATTGTCGGCGATTGTTACTTACTGTACGACCATGCTACAATACTCCTCATGCACGACCTAATCATTATTGGTGGTGGACCAGCAGCGTGTGCTGCCGCTGTCTACGCCTCACGAAAACGCTTAAAGACTATGATGCTCGCCTACGAATTCGGCGGCCAATCAACTGTATCTGAAGATATTCAGAACTGGATTGGTACTCCGCATATCTCAGGTGCAGATCTCGCTAAATCTCTCAAAAACCACGTCTTTGAATACAAGGCGGATATTCTTGAAGTTAAGGAAGGTCAAAACGTTTCTAAGATCGAAAAAACAGATACTGGTTTCAAGGTAACCACTGATGCGAATCAGAGTTTTGAAAGTCGCGCGGTGCTTGTCACCAGTGGCTCAGGGCGACGCAAACTCGAAATTCCTGGCGCAGCGGAATATGAAAATAAAGGTCTTACCTACTGTGCGTCATGTGATGGTCCAATGTTTGCCGACCAGGATGTCATCGTTGTTGGTGGTGGAAATTCAGCGTTTGAATCAGCAGCACAATTGCTCGCCTACTGTAAATCAGTCACACTTGTGAACCGCAGTGAAAAATTCCGCGCAGATGAAATCACAGTAAATAAACTTTCACAAAATCCTAAACTCCGTCTCGTAACAAACGTAGAAATGAAGGCGGTGACTGGAGAGCGTTTTGCAACTGGTATGGATATTGTGCACACAAAAACTGGTGAGGCTGAACACATCGCAGCAACTGGCATATTTGTTGAAATTGGACAGATTCCTAATACAGACTTTGTAAAAGGTTTCCTTGAACTCGACGGTGCACACAAAATCGTTGTTGATCCTATGACACAACAAACATCAGTCTATGGCGTATGGGCAGCCGGTGATGTCACAAACGGCCTCTATCACCAGAACAATATTGCCGCTGGAGACGCAGTAAAAGCATTGGAGGATCTCTACATCCACCTTACATCACGCTAAAATAGCCTAAATATTAGTCTCGAGTATCGAACAGCTCCTCTAACACAGCGAGCTGTTCTTTTGAGTTAGCACCAAGCGCTTCGATTGGCTTGATAGCAACAGTTTCAATCGGTGCACCTTCAGCAAATGCAGCCTTGATAAGATCAGTGAGATAATACTCGCCTTGTGCATTTTCTTTTGAGAGTGTTTTGATTTTATTGAAGAGCCATGTGCGATCAAAAACAATGTAGCATGGATTTACTTCGCGAATTTCTTTTTCAGCATCTGATGCATCTTTGAATTCAACAGTGCGAAGGATAGTACCATCAGCATCTCGAACAACACGACTGTAATTCTGGAAACCAGCACGCCATGCATCAAAATCATCTACTGTAGTTGTGGCCATAGTGATAATTGGCTTTTTTTCTTGGTGAGTATCGAGCAAATGTTTGATGGTTTCCCCTTTCAAAAATGGCTGGTCAGCATACAACACAACAACAGAGTCCGCGTGTGGCAAAATAGCAGTTTCAGTGAGCGCAACTGCATGACCAGTACCAAGCTGTTCTGTTTGGAGCACATATCGGCGATCTTGGCCGAGGTGTGAGCGTACGTCTTCGTGTTTGTGACCAACAACGACAATAGGCTCTACAGACGGAAAAAGCGCCTCGAGTGAGTCGATGATGTAATCTACGAATGGTCGACCGCGAAGCGGAGTAAGTGCTTTAGGAACGTCAGATTCCATCCGCTTGCCTTTACCAGCGGCTAAAATAATAAACTCTGTAGTGCTCATAAGGTGATCCCACGGAGAGTCGAACTCCGGTTAACGGATTGAAAACCCGCTGTCCTAACCACTAGACGATGGGACCATGTGAACGTGGAATACTATACCAGAATTCGTAGATTTTCTCAAGTATCCGTGGTATTATTCCACAGTTCCAATAAACACCCTACGGAGGAGTGGCTGAGTGGTTGAAGGCACCGCACTCGAAATGCGGCATGGGAGAAATCCCATCGAGAGTTCAAATCTCTCCTCCTCCGCACCCCTACTAAAGCTCTTGTACTTTGCGTGCAATAGCGTCCACAATCGTTGCATCGAACATTGTCGGTACGATTTTTTGTGGTGTGAGATCTGTTACCGTTGCTGCGAGCACTTCTGCGATTGCGACAAACATAGGGAGTGTAAATTGCTGCAAATTACCATCAAGTGCACCTTTCCATACACCTGGAAATACGAGCGAGTTGTTAACTTGGTTAGGATAGTCGCTTCGTCCTGTTGCAACAACGAACGCACCCGCTTGAAGCGCATCTTCGGGCATGATTTCAGGAGTAGGATTTGCAAGTGCAAAAATAATAGATTGCGGCGTCATCGTTCTCACCATTTCTTGTGTCACAACACCTGGTTTAGAAAGACCGATGAATACATCTGCGCCAACCAATGCATCACGCAACTCTCCTTCTGAAACAAGTGCGGTACTTGCAGCGAGGAGTGATTGTTTCTCTTTGGTTAAGTCTATACGTCCTTTGTGGATGATTCCTTTACTATCGCACAAAACAAGGTTTGTGAGACCGTATGCAAGCAATAAACGTGCAGTAGCGACACCAGCGGCACCAACACCGCTCAATACAATTTTGACGCTTTTGCCCTTACCTACGAGCTTGAGTGCATTGATGAGTCCAGCAAGTGTAACTGTCGCTGCTCCCCACTGATCATCGTGCATCACTGGAATAGAGAGTTCCGCACGGAGCCGCTCCTCAATTTCAAAACATTGTGGAGCGGCGATGTCTTCGAGATTGATACCACCGAACACTGGTGCGATTGCTTTTACAGCAGCAATAATACCTTCGGTATTATGCACATCAAGACAAATTGGAAATGCATCAACTCCAGCGAATTCTTTGAGAATAGCGGCTTTGCCTTCCATGACAGGAATTGCTGCAAGCGGGCCAAGGTTACCCAAACCCAAAATAGCAGAACCGTCACTAACAATGGCAACAGTGTTTCGTTTGAGTGTGTATTCTCTGGCACGAGCTGGATCACGTGCAATTTCTGTTGAAACAGCTGCAACACCCGGACTGTATGCGAGTGAAAGTATTTCTTTGGATGTTAGTGCGACCTTGCTTTTGGTCTCAAGTTTTCCTCGAAGTGTTCGATGCAACTCAAGTGATTTGTTATAGAGATCTGATTCCATATCTATCCAGTATATAGACGTTCGCTGGTTGGTTCAAGGAACGACCACATTTGAACACACTTTATGCATGGTACACTAGGACACGTGAAAGATACGATCATTATCTACTGGGCTCGCCGTGATTTACGACTTCGAGATAATCGCGCATTAAGCCAAGCCGTTCGCGAAAGTACAAGTCGATCACTTTCATTCATACCTCTGTTTTGTATTGAACCATACATGACTGATGGTGATCCGAACTACCAATTTGGATATCCTTCACGATATTTTCTCGCACAGGCACTTCCCTTGTTCACCGAACAATTCAAAGATTTTCTCGTAGTACATGAGCGACCTGCACATTTCTTAAAAACACTCGCACGAACACACGCCATCGAACTCTACGTAAACGAAGACATTCATCCTGATTTCTACACCCAACTTCGCAAAATCCGTGATGCTGGCGTTTCAGTTAAACTATTCCGCGACCAACTCACGATCGACAAAGAAACAAAAACTGGTGCCGGAGATTATTATTCTGTTTTCACACCATTCAAAAAAGCAGTCTGGCTTTCATTTGTTCAAGAAAAAGAAGAGCGCGTGCCACGTCTCGACGCGATCACGTATTACCCACTCAACAACATCTCAAAACATCGTGTAGAACACACAAACGCAGACACACTCCTCAAACTATTTTCAACAAAAGAATCAATTATTGTTGCCGGACAGACAATCGATATCAGCAAGCTCGGTTTGCCACAGCGTTCAACTGAAACCTGGTATTTCAGCGAGCATGAGGCGCTCACTCGTTTTGATCGATACATCAAGCACCACATGAGTGCATATACGACTGAGCGAGACATGCTTGCTGATGATGCAACATCACGTATGTCACTTGGATTAGCGTGGGGGCTTATTTCTACTCGAACATTAGTTGCAAAAATACAGCGTCATTTTGACAATTCATTTGAAAATCTTTTTTCGTCAGCAAAAGAACACCAAGGTGCACTCAGCTTTATTTCTGAACTCATCTGGCGAGAATTTTACAAGTATCTCTATTACCACAACCCAAAATTAACAGACGAATCATTTCAGAAAAAATATGACTCGATTACTTGGGCAAAACCGCATGAAGCACATGAACGTTTCAAACTCTGGATTGAAGGTAAAACAGGATACCCGATTGTCGATGCAGCAATGATGCAGCTCGCCACAACAGGCTGGATGCACAACCGAGCACGAATGATTGTGGCTTCTATTTTGACTAAAAATTTGGGCGTTGATTGGCGCTTCGGTCAGGAATATTTCCGTGCCATGCTTGTTGACCTTGATGAAGCATCAAACTGTGGTGGCTGGCAATGGGGTGCGAGTGTTGGAGCTGACCCAAAACCGATTCGCATTTTTAATCCATATTTGCAAGCAAAAAACTACGATCCTGAAAACCGTTACCAAACACGTTGGCTCTCTGCTGAATACCAACAGAATCCACCCAAAGTAATCATCGAGCATGAACAGGCGCGGCAAGAAGCGCTCAAGCGATACGGATTACGCGCATAAAAAATTGCGCAAACCCTTTCAGGAGTGCGCGAAATTAAAACATATATTCAAACTTCACAACTAAAGTGACTAATTAAGTATCACTTTAGAAGTAGCGTCATCAAAATCATCAGTGGTTACACGGCCATCAAAAAACTGCCTAAAAACAGACTGTATTTCTTGTGCGAGTAAAATAAAGAATCCAGTATCAAGATCATAAGTTGTTTCAGGGCGAAAAATGTAGAGATCTTTCGGCAAAACAGCACCAGGGACATGATTATAGAATTGAAACTTGTGTTTATGCTGATTTACAAATGTGTTTTTGAAATATTCTTCGTAGAACAGAAAATCACTTTCAAAAACAGTAATAACTACAGTATCCGGAATAACTTCAGAATCATCACCTAACTCCTCACTCAATCTTTCAATAAAATAATCGATTGATTGTGCACGCTGGTCTTCAAGTGTGCCGGGCTCTCTGGAAAAATCCGCAAAGTTAATCCAAAGTACGGGCTTTTCTCCGAATTTTTGAATCACGTTATATGGAATGTAGTTGAGGTATTCTTCGCAGGGATCGATCCCCCAGAAATCCTCTATTTCGTTTTGATTAAGTGTCGTTGTTACAACGATTCTCTTGGAACGCTTAGCAGCCATGGTAATGTATTTGTAAAAATACTACTACATATACCTGAACAATGCAAAAACTTGAAAAAAGTCTGATTCTATTGTATCTTTATGAAGTATTTGCGCGGTTAGCTCAGTTGGTAGAGCGACCCCTTGACGTGGGGTAGGCCAGGGGTTCGAATCCCTTACCGCGCACCTTATATATGGCAAAAATCACACTCTTTGGTCTCGCCGGCACTGGAAAATCATCGACAGCAAAATTAGTTGCTGACGCTTTGCAGTACGAATATCTTTCAACCGGAAACATGTTTCGTAATATGGCAAAAGAAGCTGGGTACGACAACTTGAATCAGTTTGAAGAAGAAGTCTGCCAGAAAGATCCTGAGTTCGACAAAAAGCTTGATGCTAAGACAGAGACATACGGAAAAACACACGATAATTTTTTCTTTGAATCTCGTTTGGCATGGTACTTTATCCCCGACTCTTTTAAAATCATGCTTGTCTGTCCAGGTGAAGCGCGTTTTGAACGTATTGCTCACCGTGAAAACAAAACTATTGAACAAGCAAAAGCTGAAACACTCCACCGAGAAGAATCAATCTACACTCGATTCAAAAACTACTACAATATCTCGGACATTAATGATCCGTCACACTACGATTTAATTATCGACACCAATGCCAATAATCTCGAACAGGTTGTAGCACTTATTCTCCGTGAACTCGCTGAACGCGGTATCACACAAACTACTCAACAAAAATAGGTTCTGGTTCGATGGCTACGCCGAATTTCTCAAGAACGTTTCGCTGGATTCGCGCAACGAGTGTTCGAAGTTCGTGACTTGTCGCAGTGCCTTTATTAACGATAACCATGGCATTGCCTGGATAGCACATGAGTGTGCCAAAATCTTTGCCTCGATATCCAAGTGTTTCAAGCATCCAACCTGCACCGACTTTAACAGTTGCTTCATCTACTGGAAATATAACTGCGTTATCGAACTCCGCTTTGAGTTTGTTTCCTTGCTCAACTGGTATAAATGGATTTTTAAAAAATGAACCTACTGAAGCAATTTCTTGTGGATCAGGAAGTTTGTTTTTTCGTATTGCAATAATTACCTGTCGGATTTGTGCGAGTGTTGGCTCGTGAATATCATGCGCTTCAAAGTATGCTGTTACTCCAGGATACTGTGGTACTCGTGCTGGTTGTTTAGAGAGAATAAAATCAACTGAAACAATGATGTATCTACCCTTTTCTTCATTTTTGAAAATACTGTCTCGATAACCAAACTTACATTCTCTGTTCGCAAGCACAACAAAACGCTGCTTTTTACGATCAAATGCTTCAACGGTCACAATGGTGTCTTTGACTTCCTGTCCGTACGCACCGACATTTTGAACTGGCGTACCACCAACAAAGCCTGGAATAGCACTGAGTGCTTCCATACCAGAGAGATTCATTGCAACAGTGCGATCAACAACACTATCCCATACTTCACCTGCACCACACTGAATTACCACAGTATGATTATCTTCTGCGATAACTTCAAACCCTGGAATAGCAATCATAAGTACTAACGCCTGCATATAGGGCTGAGTAAAAATCGTATTTGAACCTCCTCCGATCACTACCACAGGAACACCCTGTTTGGATGCAAACAAAAGTGCGGGCTGGATATCATTTTTATCAGTAATCTCTGCAAAATACGCCGCCTGCGCCTGCATACGAAAGGTTGAGAGCTTGGTAAGATCTTTGTTTTCCTCGATTTGTAACATATTGCAATTATATCATATATGATATAAAATACCAATTATGGCTCAACACCAACCAAGTGAACAAGAGAAGGTCGGATTCTTCATTAAACGCCTCCGCGAACAGCGCGGCATGACGCAAGCAGAATTTGCTAAAGCACTCAACACCTCACAGAGTGCTGTTGCGCGTATCGAAAGTGGCGGTCAAAATCTGACTGTTGATCAACTTGCAAAAATCGGCGATGTTCTTGACCGTAAAATACTTTCCCTTTCAGATGATTCAGTCGATTTCCAAATCGAAGGTGGTCACAAACTCTCAGGGACTATCGAAACAAACTTTTCAAAAAACGGTGCAGTCGCATTGATTCCTGCTGCACTTCTCAATAAAGCACCAACGATTCTGCATGGTATTCCTAAAATCGAAGAAGTATTTCGTCAGATTGAATTAATGAAATCAATCGGCGTCGATGTTCAATGGGTCAAAGAAAACACTCTTAAAATCACTCCACCAAAATCATACAACCTCAAAACAATTAACGCTGAGGTCGCAAAGAAGATTCGCGTTTCATTGTATTTGTTTGGTGCACTCGGCAAGCAAGTTCCATCATTTTCACTTCCCCACTCAGGTGGTTGTAAAATGGGCAAACGTACAATCAAAGCACACGAAGCAGGGCTCCGTGATTTAGGACTTGCCATCAAAACAACTGATGATGCGTACGTTGTCAGTCACACAAAACTCCATGGCGGAGAAGTCACCTTGTATGAATCAAGTGATATGGCAACAATCAATATTTTGTTGCTCGCTGCGCAGATTCCAGAAGAAACAACTATTTACTTTGCACAAGCAAACTACATGGTTCAAGATGTTTGTTTCTTCCTTGAGGCACTCGGTGTTTCAATAGAAGGTATTGGATCAAGTACGCTCCGTGTACGCGGTCTCGCGACAATCAACAAACAACTTGAATACACCAACAGTGAAGATCCGATTGAATCAATGATGTGGATTGCTGCGGCAGTAATGACTAAATCAAAGCTCACTATCACACGCTGTCCAATTGAATTTCTCCGTCGTGAACTTATCACGCTTGGTGACATGGGAGTGAAGTATAAAACAAGTAAGACCTACACATCACACAACGGTAAAACAAAATTGGTTGATATCACCGTACAGCCATCAGTACTCAAAGCTCCAGATGAAAAAATCCACGCTGTTCCATATCCAGGTATCAACACTGACAACCTTCCATTTTTTGTTCCTCTTGCAACACAAGCAGCAGGAACAACCATGATTCACGATTGGATGTGGGAAAACCGCGCAATCTATTTCACTGAACTTAATCGTTTGGGTGCAAACGTAACACTCGCCGATCCACACCGTGCATTCATTAACGGTCCATCAAAATTGAAAGCTGCTCAAGTTGTCTGCCCTCCAGCACTTCGTCCTGCAACAACTATTTTGATTGCAATGCTTGGCGCAGAAGGCACATCAACACTCCGAAACGTCTACTCAATCAAACGTGGCTACGCCGAAATTGCGGAACGCCTTAATTCAATCGGTGCGCATATTAAAGTTTTGAAAGGAATGTAAGGAACATGAAACGCGCAATAATTATTCTCGGTATCGAAACTTCATGTGATGACACAGGTATTGCATTACTCAAAGCAACACACGGAGCAAAAGATACAACATATACAACACTCGCAAACGAACTCAGTTCGCAAACAAAACTCCATGAACAATATGGTGGTGTGTTTCCTGCGATGGCAAAACGTGAACATGCGCGAAATATCATGCCATTGTTTGTGCAGGCGCTTACCAATGCGGGACTTTTACAAGCACGCAAAAAAACATACACACTTCCCTCTACTCTCTACAAAAAACTAACAAAAATACTCGAACGCGAACCTGAAATACTCGAAGTGTTGGTTGCATTCGTCACTGCATATGAAATTCCTAAGATTGATATAATCGCAGTAACAAGTGGTCCGGGACTCGAACCGACATTGTGGGTTGGTATTAGTTTTGCAAAAGCACTGGGAGTGATATTTGATATACCAGTCATTCCAACAAATCACATGGAGGGACATATCGTATCAGTCGCCATTCCTGAAGGAACAACATTTACCGTCACACCAAAAACATTTCAATTTCCAATGCTTGCCCTCTTGGTTTCTGGTGGACACACTGAACTTGTGTTAGTGAAAAATATTGGGTCATACAAACTCATCGGACAAACTCGTGACGATGCAGCTGGTGAAGCATTTGATAAAGTGGCGCGCATGCTTGGCATTCCATATCCTGGTGGTCCTGAGATTTCTCGATTGGCACAACAAGCACGTGAGACACTCGCCTTTTCTGAGTTTTCGTTTCCTCGACCAATGATTCACTCGAGCGATTTTGATTTTTCATTTTCGGGACTCAAAACAGCTGTGCTCTACGCACTCCGCGATCTTCAAGGAGAGCTTTCTGATTCACGTAAAAAAGATGTATCGCGTGAATTCGAAGATGCTGTTGTCGAAGTGCTTGTATACAAAACACTTCGCGCCGCGCAAAAATATAAAACAATGGCCATTATTGTTGGTGGCGGCGTATCCGCAAACCGACTACTCCGTGCTGAGCTTACTCGTCGCGCACATGAAGTTAATCCAGATCGCACAATTCATTTCCCAACACCTGTGCTCTCACGAGACAACGCGCTCATGATCGCACTTGCTGGTCATCTTAAATTCACTCGAACAAAAAAAATCCCCCGAACCATTGTGGCCGAGGGAGACTTACAGTTGGCATAATATATTAGGCAGTAACCATATCACTTTTTGCATACGTGAGGAAGTTCTGCTTCTTTTTAGAAACAACACCCCACACCGTTTTACCATCAAAACCTGGTAAAGAAAAAATGAGGGATTGTAGTTTGTTGTGCTGGTACACGTCCGGATCATGTTTCATATATACAGACCCAATCTGTTGATGTAATTCTATTGAACCATTAGAAGCAACCAGTATGTACTAGTTTGTAGTACATGCGTACATAATCACAAGGTTTTGTGGAATATGTTGACCCGGAAATGTATACAATCTGAAAAAATCACTGTACGGTGGAACTTTGATTTCATCGTAGTGCCACACCAACCATTCAGATGGAGTAAAACGTTCATTATGTTCGATGACATGTTTTTTAACATGATCAAATACTAAACTAAGCTTACCCCACGCTTCACGCTGTGTTCGTGGAGTAGTTCTTTTTCTGTACAAGACAGTAAAGAAAGCATGTATAAAATCTCTCAGGCCAACGTATCCATACGAGTGTGTTTTGTCAAAGATATTTTTCATGATGACATGATTTTGTATGGTTCAGAAAATTCACCCCAAATATCTCGTCTGCAGGCACCGGGTTTGGAAAGTAGTAGCAGCGACTGATCATAATTTTTGTATATCGCAATTTCATCATAAACACTCAAAATTTTACGGTAGAGTGCAACAGCACCCCAGTCAGAAAAAATAATGATGTGCCGCGTTGCAATTGCAAAATACAAATGAGGATACACATGATGTTGTTTCGGTGATGGAACAGACATAAAAACAGTTTCCATTGCCAAGTCTGAGTCGTGCTCAATTCGTATCGATGCATTATGCTCATTTGCTTGTAATTCAATTCCATCAAATGTAACAATAAGTGCCTCGCGTGCATCATTCAGGTTTGTAAATAACCTTAACTTAAAAAAAGTATCAATTAACTGCAAAACTCTCTCACTCCTTGTGATGATTGTTTTAGTTTGGTTAGCAATGCTCATAGTAATGAAGTTTTTATGATTTAAACATAAAAAAATCTTCAGGTCAATTTTTGCAGATTATAGCGTATATGATATAGTCAAAACGTATGGAAAACTACCCAAACATCCCTGAAAAATTCTTGAAACCGTATGATCCGGGGAGTGTTGAATCTGCTATGTACAAGCGCTGGGAAGACAGCGGCTTTTTTAATCCTGACAACTGTGTAAAAGCAGGTGTAACTACTCCTGATGCAAAATCATTTACTATCATGATGCCTCCCCCAAACGTGACAGGCGTACTTCACATGGGACATGCAATGATGCTCACACTCGAAGATGTCATGATTCGTTTCAAACGCATGCAGGGCTATAAAACACTCTGGCTTCCAGGAACTGATCACGCAGCTATCGCTACTCAGTCAAAAGTTGAAAAAGAAATTCAGAAAAAGGAGGGCAAATCACGTCACGACCTCGGCCGTGAAGAACTTTTGAAGCGCGTTCAGGAATTTGCACAAAACAGTCATGACACTATCGTCTCACAAGTCAAAGTCATGGGCGCTTCGTGTGACTGGTCACGTGAAGCATTTACACTCGATGCAACTCGCAATCGTGCGGTAAACGCTATGTTTAAAAAAATGTACGATGATGGTTTGATCTATCGCGGTCATCGCATTGTGAACTGGGATCCAAAAGGACAGACAACTATTGCTGACGACGAAATTGTCTACGAGGAACGCAAAGCAAAACTCTACACATTTAAATACTCAAAAGATTTCCCTATCACAATCTCAACTACTCGTCCTGAAACAAAAGTTGGCGATACTGCAGTTGCGGTTCATCCAAATGATCCTCGCTACAAAGAATTCATCGGCAAAGAATATGATGCTGTCTTTTGTGGTGTTCCAATTCATGTAAAAATCATCGCTGATGAATCTGTAGAGCAAGAATTTGGTACTGGTGCACTCGGTGTTACTCCGGCTCACAGTATGACTGACTGGGAAATTGCTGATCGTCACAACCTCCCTCGCCCACAAGTTATTAATGAATACGCAAAAATGACTGTCGGCGGAGAAAATCTCCTCGGCAAGAAAACAACTGAAGCCCGCGAAGTAGTCGTGGCATGGCTTCGCGATGAAGGTTTGCTCGAAAAAGAAGAAGAGGTAAACCAAAATATTTCTACTGCTGAACGAACGGGCGGTATCGTTGAACCACTTCCAAAACTCCAGTGGTTCGTTGACGTGAACAAAGAATTTGAATTACCTCACTCAAATCTGACAGGCATTTCAAGCGGCACAAAAACAACACTCAAACAAATCATGCGCACAACAGTTGAGAGTGGTCAGATCAAAATCATGCCTGACTACTTCAACAAGACGTACTTCCACTGGATCGACAACCTTCGTGACTGGTGTATCTCACGACAGATCTGGTACGGACATCGTGTGCCGGTATGGTACGACAAGGAAAATAATCTACATCTTCCAAAAAAGATTACTCTTTTGCTTGCTCGACATGGAGAAAGTGCGGCAAACCGCGATAACGTATTTGCAGGTGGTGGATTGGATAGCCCCCTTACTGAACGTGGTGAACAACAAGCAAAAGAACTTGGCGAAAACGTAAAAAATATAACACTCGCTGGCATCATCTCTTCAGGAATGATCCGCGGAAAAGAAACTGCTCGCATTGCAGCAGAAACAATCGGTTTTGATACTGCAAAAATAATTGAAATTCCTGAATTGCACGAAGTTGTTTCAGAACGTGATGGTAAACCAAAAACTGAAGAGTGGCCAACTCCCAGTTCATTGGTACGCGCAGGTCGCGGAGAAACAACTGAACAAATAACTGAGCGCGCAGAAACTGTCATCAAAAAAATTGAAGCGCTTCCAGAAGGAACATACCTTGTTTGCGCGCACAATGCATTCAATTCATGCTTACAGGCGCACATCATGGGACTCCGTGGTGAAAAAATCATTGACCACTGGGAAAAAATCGGAATCCGTGAAAATGGATCATATTTTGAAGTAACTCTCATGGTAAATCCAGAGGGTGATCTTAAACAAGACGAAGACACGCTCGACACATGGTTCTCTTCTGCACTCTGGACATTCTCAACACTTGGCTGGCCTGACAAAACAAAAGACCTCGAGGTCTTTCATCCAACAGACGTGCTCGAAACAGGTTACGAAATCCTCTTCTTCTGGGTTGCTCGTATGATTCTCATGACAGGTTACGGCCTCGGTGAAATTCCATTCCACACAGTCTATCTCCACGGTACTGTTCGTGACGGTCAGGGACGCAAAATGTCGAAGTCACTCGGCAACGGTATTGATCCACTCGATATTGCTCAAAAATACGGCGCAGATGCTGGCCGTATGGCACTTGTTGTTGGAACTGCTGCAGGAACTGATTCAAAGATTTCTGAAGATAAAATCAAGGGTTACAAAAACTTTGCAAACAAGTTGTGGAATATCACTCGCTTCATTCTCTCTTCAACAGAAAACGTAGCGCTCGATCCAGCATTTACAGCATGGACAGAAACTGACGCAAAGATTCATGATGAATTCACTGCATTCAAAGCTGAAATCACTAAAGAATTCGAAGAATATAAGTTCCATCTTGTATCAGAAAAACTTTATCAGTACGCATGGCACACGCTTGCTGATGTATTACTCGAAGAAAGTAAAAAAATATTTGCTGAAGGAAACGATGCAGCCAAAGCTTCGCGCGCGCAGTTACTCTTGCACACACTCTATGATCTCTTGAAACTGCTCCACCCACTCATGCCATTTGTCACCGAAGAAATCTGGAGTTCACTCCCTGAAAATGACGGTCGACTTTTAATGGTAACCAAGTGGCCATCACATGAATCCTAATTTTGTACAGGATCCACTCACATTTATTATCGCGCTCGTTGGTGGGACACTTCCATCGATTATTTGGTTGTGGTACTGGATCAAAGAAGACGATATTAAAAAGCCACCACTTGGATTGGTCGCGCTGACATTTATCACTGGTATGTTGATGGTTATTCCTGTCGTACCACTCCAGAAATTAATGCAGGTGTACTTTGTTAAACAGCCTGAACTTGTTACCGCATGGGCACTGTGTGAGGAGTTACTCAAGTTCGCTGCGTTCGGTATTATTGCACTCGCCTCTCGATACTGCGAAGAACCAATTGATTATCCTGTGTACTGCATGACAGCAGCGCTTGGTTTCGCTGCATTTGAAAACACGATGTATCTTGTCCGACCAGTCGGACTTCAAGACGCAACAGTCACACTGCTCACAACCAACCTTCGCTTTTTGGGATCAACATTACTCCACTCAGTTTCAACTGGTTTCATTGGTCTGATGATGGGACTCGCCTTTTTCCAAAACCGTTTTATCAAAATCGGCTCAGCAATTATCGGTATTATGCTCGCGGTTGGCTTGCACTCGGTATTTAACTTTTTTATAATGGAAAACAACGGAGACAATTTCTTGCAAGTATTCGGGGTTCTCTGGATAGTCTCTATTATCAGTATTCTAGTTTTTGAAAAGGTTCGACGTATGAGTCAGGCAATGTACGCACAAGAAGTGTACGTTCGGAACAAACGTGCGTTTAATCCTTCATAATATTTTATGGCAAAAAAACGATCGTTCTTTGAACGCCTCACAGGCAGCGTTAATCTCGAAGATGACTTCAACGATGAAGCTGACTTTGAAGCTGAAGCTCCTAAAAAACACCTTGCACATCACGGTAGCAAAGTCGCAGTAAACCAAGATGAAAAAGATACATGGCTCGAACAAGAAGAAGAGGGTCAGCTCACTGTCGACGTCTACCAAACAGCAAATGATGTGTATGTAGAAACAATGGTTGCTGGTGTCCGACCTGAAGACCTTCAGATTACCATCACTCGCGACATGATTACTGTTCGTGGCAAACGAGAACAATCTCGTGTCGTAAATGATGAAGACTTCTTTACTCGAGAATTGTACTGGGGCGCATTCTCACGAACGATCTCCCTTCCTGCAGAAGTAGAAGCTGATGAAGCTGAAGCAACTGAAAAACATGGCTTGCTCATCATCAAGCTTCCAAAAATCAACCGTGGTAAGCAAACCAACCTGAAGGTTAAATCAATTTAAATTAAAATCCCATTGCTTGCGCAATACGTTCGAGGGCAACCACGAACGCAGCACGCCGTAGATCTGTTTTGAGGTCTACGGCTTTGTTGTAGATAGCCAAAGCCTGTGTATCGAGAATTGTTTTGAGTTTCGCGTTTACTTGTTCTTCGGTCCAGTGTTCGTTTTTCAAATTCTGCTCCCATTCAAATGTTGAAACTGTTACACCACCTGCGTTCGCAAGAATATCTGGAACAACTGGAATGCCACGCTCAAGTAAAATCTCGTCAGCTTCAGGTGTAAGCGGACCGTTTGCAAGTTCAAGGATGAACTTGGCCTGCACGCGTGATGCATTTGCGTCAGTAATCTGATTTTCCAAAGCAGCAGGAATGAGCACGTCACATGAAAGCTCGAGCAACTCAGCATTAGTGATCGTTCGTGAACCAGGAAAGCCAGCGAGCGTGCCTGTTTCTTTTTTGTACTGTTCGAGTGCAGCGATATCAAGTCCGTCTTCTTTGACGATAGCGTGCTTTGAATCAGATGTTGCGATTACTTTGTGTCCGTGTGCTGTAAAAATACGCGCAGCGTGACCACCAACGTTGCCGAAACCTTGAATAACGACTGTTGCTGATTCTGGAAGATTGTATTTCGCGCGAAGTACATCAAACACAAAAAATCCTCCCATACCAGTTGCTGCACCACGACCTTCTGAACCACCCTTATCAAGCGGCTTACCAGTAAATGTCGCACCAGTTGTATCGCCAGAAATTTGTGCAAACTCATCAGTCATCCATGCCATGATTTCAGGAGTTGTATTCACATCAGGAGCAGGAACGTCTTTGTGTGGACCAAGGATTGGCGACATGCCACGAACCCACCCACGAGAAAGTCGTTCGAGTTCACTCTTTGAAAGCTTTTTAGGATCAACAGTAACACCACCCTTGCCGCCACCCATCGGGATATCTACAACGGCACACTTAAGTGACATCCAAAACGCCAATGCACGGACTTCGTTAATATCAGTATCCTGATGGTATCGAATACCTCCTTTGTATGGACCACGAGCGTTGTTATGTTCCACTCTATAACCCTCAAAAACAGCCGTAGAACCATCGTCCATGGTAACTGGGATAGATATCATAACTTCACGTTGTGGACGCGAAATTTGGCGTATAAACGCTTCTGGGAAGGTTGTAAGGCGTGTTGCTCGACTCAATTGCTCAAGAGCATTTTCAAATGGATTATGTTGCATACGAATTAGTATACTCCTCTCGATAATCCAAACAAAAGATAGACAAGTACAAAAACTGTGTTATTTCCGTTCAATATCAGCAACGATCGCCATGTGATCACTCACACGATCCACAAGCCGCACGTTACGCGCTTCGTATTCTGGTGTAGTAAACAGACCGTCAACCATAAGTTGTAGTTGTAAATGCTTCGCTCGATGCAGCGTCAGATCAAGACTTGTTGTGTAGTGAGCTGGAATGTTATCAGTATATCTCTCTGCAAGCATAGCAAACGACTCACGTCCTCGTGGAGCATTCAAGTCTCCTGTGAATACAAACGGTTTTGACCGTTCAAGAATTTCAATCAGTGCCTCAAAATCACGTTTTTGATACTCAGTCGAATTACCTTCTGGTGTCCATGTGCCATGTGTTGTTGCAACACGAAACATCGCACCATCTACGGTAACATCTGCCATTACAACAGCGTTTTGCACATGCGTGTGGAGCGCATCTGGATTTGTCGCTTTTACTTTTTCCAACCGAGTTACCTGCTCAGCACTACCAACATAATATTCAATGCGTTCATTGGTTAGTGGCACTTTCGAAAACAATGCGACGCACACAAGTCCAGTATTGTGCGTTACCAAATCGTACGCCATCGGTGCATAGATTGCCCGCATACCGAGCGCTGCTTCAAATGTGGCGATGGTCGGTTCGAGAATTTCCTGCACACACACAACATCAGGATTTTCAGCTTGAACAAACGGAAGTACCCGATCGAGGTGTTTATCACCTTCGATATTTACTGAGACGAGTTTCATTGAGTGAGAGCTGCTTCAATAGTCGCAGTAAGTGTTAGTGGAGAAACTGTTGGCGCGGCGCGTTTAATGACAGCTCCCTGTTTATCGATAATAAATTTCGTAAAATTCCATTTGATGCGATTACCCCAGAGTGACCAGCGAGCTTTTTTCAAGTACGCAAACACAGGATGTGTTGTCGGACCATTCATATCGCATTTTTCAGCAAGTAAAAAAGTAACGCCGAAATTAATTTTACAAACATTCACCATCGTTTCGTTTGTTTCAGATTCTTGATGTTTAAACTGATCAGACGGAAAACCAATCACCACGAGACCTTGATCCTTGTATTTCTGGTGGAGTGCTTCAAGTTCCGTAAACTGCCCCGCAAGCCCACAGCGAGTAGCAGTGTTTACGATGAGCACAACTTTGCCAGCGTACTCCTGCATGCTATGCTCGCGACCTTCAGTATCTTTAAAATGTAAATCGTAGAATTTCATAGTGAGTATAGTACTATTTTTAGAGCATTAAATCTATATCTC
>CAYNHU010000004.1:0-55533 GCA_964397435.1 uncultured Candidatus Saccharibacteria bacterium
TTGCATGCCTTATCCACGCCGCCAGCGTTCATCCTGAGCTAGGATCAAACTCTATAAAAAAACATATTACTATGTTTCAGTGAATAGAACGGAACAAAATAAAATTTAGTACCGTATTACCTAACTTAGTTTAATAAACTAAAAAAAATTGCACTTATAACTGTGATTATTGTTTTGCATTTAATCTATTCTCTTATCAAAGAGGCTTCTGGACGACAACTAAAATAGCTGCGCGAGAAGCGCATCTTGTCTCCGTGCCTCGACCTCGTGCCTTGCACATTGGGCCTACGCACTAAGACTCTGTTAGGTAACTTTTGCTATGTAAGCAAAAGCGCCCTTACAAAGACGCTAGAACCATTATAGCCATATCGAAAATAAAGTCAAGCACCTTCCACTAAGATTCCCTATTCCCTTAAAAACCCTTATTTTTGTGGTTTTTTTGGACTTATCCACTGAAATAAAAAGCGAGCCCTTTTTGCGAAGCAAAAAGGGCTCGTACTATTTTTAGCAATGTATAGAAACTAATTGATGATAATCGGTATTTTACTATTGTTGTAGCGAACATCCGCGTTCTCTGCAGTCGAAAATAATTTTCCGATGTACACACCTTGCGTAAGTGGAAGAAAGTCAAAATCAATGTTTGGATTCTCCAAATTTGCCGGGCGTGGAATTGTTCCAGAGTACACTTCTTGTCCAGAAGTTGTGAATACTTTAAGTAACAATTCATCTGCATGTGTTGTTCAATTCCTGGTGCGTACACATATGGCGGTGTTGCATATATATTGTTGTAACTAACAAATACACACACTTTGAGTAAATCATTTTGTGCTTCAATCGGGATCTTGAATTGTAACAACGTAGTGTCCTTGTCGGGCACGAGCTGCACAGTGTTTTGTAGTGAAAAATCTTGGACTACTACAAAAGTAGTCAGCAATGCGGCACATGCCACACAAAACATACGGATCATGTTTGTCATCATTTTTGGGAAAAAGTGTTTTGGGTTTTAAAAAATTCTGGGAAACTATACCACGTTTTAAGCTATCTGTGAATTTACAGATAGCTTTATTTTATAAGAGAAAATTACAGAACCCTTGTCTTTTTACACCCCCTATGCTACCCTAGTAGCTATGGAATCACTTTCATCGGTTCTCCCTTGGATTCAGATCATCCTCTCAATACTTCTCATCGTCGTCGTACTCCTTCAGCAGTCATCGGCTGGTCTTGGTAGTGCGTTTGGCGGAGACTCAAGTGTTACGTTCCATACACGTCGCGGTTTTGAACGTTTCCTTTTTGTTGCAACATTTGTGCTCGGTACTTTGCTCATTGTATCTGCCGTTGCCGCTTTGCTCATCAAATAGAACGTTTACGTACGTGTACATTAATGGTGTACGCTCTTAACGTCATTTCATCATGTCACTATTCTCAACTAAGCTGTTCCCTAGTCGGAACGAATTGCCGTTTGTGATTGAGACCTTCTCACGCACAAAGTGGATTATTTTCTTGGCAAGTATTGCTCTCCTTGTTATCTCGGCTTTTTCTTTACTGTTCACATTGAACAATAAAGTACTCGTTGGCGTTCCTGCCCACGGTGGTCGTGATATCGAAGGTGTTGTTGGTACTCCTCGTTTTATCAACCCACTCTTGGCACTTTCTGATGCTGACAAAGATTTGACTGCAGTTGTGTACTCAGGATTGATGCGCCGTGATGCTTCAGGCACACTTATTCCTGACCTTGCTGAAGGTTATAATATTTCAGCTGATGGGCTTACCTATACATTCACACTCAAAGACGGAATCTTTTTCCATGACGGTAAAAAAGTGACAGCAGACGATGTTGTCTTTACTATCGAATTGGCAAAAGATCCTCTCATTAAGAGTCCAAAGAAAGTAAACTGGGATGGTGTTGCGGTAGCAAGTCCTGACGAACGCACAATTGTGTTTACACTCAAGCAGCGCTACGCATCATTCCTTGATACAACAACACTCGGTATCTTGCCAAAGCATCTTTGGAAAGGTATTAGTGCTGAACAGTTTAGTTTAAGTACATTGAATGTACATCCAATCGGTAGTGGTCCGTTTGAAGTTACAACTGTAAACCAAGACAAAGCTGGTATTCCAACATCATACGAATTGAAAGCATTTAATCGATTCGTATTAGGTAAACCATATCTTGATACACTTATATTCCGTTTTTACGCAAAAGAAACTGATCTCATCAACGCACTTCGCGGTGGTGACGTTATGGCAATCAATTCAATTTCATCCGAGCAAGCGGTAGTTCTCGCAAAGCAAGGTGTTGCTATTAAGTCAGCAATCCTTCCTCGCGTCTTCGGCTTGTATCTTGATCCATCACAAAACAAACTCTTCGCTGATACGACTGTTGTTGCAGCACTGGAGCTCGCAATTTCAAAACAGACAATTGTAGAAAGTGTTTTGAATGGCTACGGTGCTCCAATCGATAGTCCAATTCCCCCAATGTTGCTCAATCGTGCACCGGGTGAAGAGGTTATAGATCAGGACCTTGAAAAAGCGGCAGCGCTTTTGACTAAGGCTGGATGGAAGAAAGACGAAACAGGTGTGTGGCAAAAGACAACTGGTAGTGGTAAAAAAGCCGCAACTCAGACACTCACCTTTTCAATCGCAACATCAGACACACCAGAATTGAAAAATGCAGCGAATCAAATCAAAGATGCGCTCACTGCATTCGGTGTACAAGTTGATGTCAAAGTATTTGAAATGGGCGCGCTTAACCAAAATGTTATTCGCCCTCGTAAATTTGAAGCACTTTTCTTTGGACAAGTCGTGAACCACGATACTGACCTCTTTGCATTCTGGCACTCATCACAACGTAATGACCCAGGTCTGAACATTGCTCAGTATGCATCAGCACGCGTAGACAAAAATCTTGAAACTGCGAGTGGTACACTCGACGACGCAAAACGCGTAAGTCTCTACGAAGCGTTTGAAAGTGAAGTCAAAAAGGACAAACCCGCAATCTTCATCTACAGTCCTGAATTTATCTACGCCACAAAAAGTTCAATTAAGAACAACGATGTGACTCATATCACAACAGCAAGTGATCGTTTTGCTTCTGTGTGGACATGGTACCAGAATGAAGAACGTGTCTGGCCTATCTTTGCTAAAAAAAGCAACTAATATTGTGTATTTATTAATTAATAATTTCTATTCTGTAATCTAGTATGTGCAGATAGCATGAGAATATAGTTCTATGCCTCGACCAAACAAAAATAGTAAGTCCCCACTCGGAGCGCTCCTTGAGTCGCTTGTCAAAGAAGAAGGACCGAAGCATGCGATGCCTCACGGAAACGGACAGCGTCCTCGCTTTAACAAACCAGCTGGTGGTCACAAAAAACCAGCAGGTGCTCATTCGGCACGCCCACACGGCACTCGTCGACAAGATGATGCTAATAAACAGCGCCGCAGTAATACATTTCAGTATTCAAAATTTAGTGCAAAACGTGGAAACAAAGCAACCGCGTTTCGCACCATGACAAAAGAAACTAACCACGCAAATAAGGAAGGTATGCTCCCTCCTCCAGCTCCTGGTGTTATTCGTATCATCCCGCTTGGTGGTGTTGAAGAAATCGGAAAGAACATGACATTGGTTGAAATCGGTAACGATATCATCATCATTGACGCTGGTTTCCAATTTAAAACAGAAGATACTCCTGGTATCGACTACATCGTTCCAAATACAAAGTATCTTGAGGAACGAAAAGATCGTATTCGTGGCATGCTCATCACTCACGGTCACATGGATCACATTGGTGGCATTCCCTATATCATCGAAAAGCTCGGTTTCCCAACTATCTACACTCGAAAACTTACATCAATCATGATTGAAAAGCGTCAGGCTGAGTTCCCTCACTTGAAACCGCTTGATATCAAACTCGTTGAAAAAGAAAGTCGCATCAAACTTGGAGAAATCTACGTTCGATTCTTTGCGGTGTCACACTCTATTCCAGATTCAATGGGTATTATCATTGAAACTCCATACGGTAACGTGATTGGTACTGGTGACTTGCGTGTTGATAACCGTGGCGGTATTCCAACTGAAGCTGAAGAAAAAGCATTCGGTGAAATTGGCGCAGAGAAAAACTTGTTCCTCATGGTTGACTCAACAAACGCGACAAACCCTGGCTTCTCACTTGCTGAATCAGTTGTTATTGAAAACATCGACTCAATTATTCGTGACGTGTCTGGTCGTTTGATTATCGGAACATTCGCATCACAGCTTCAGCGTGTGATGGATATCCTTCGCATTGTTGAAAAGTACGGCAAGAAAGTAGTCATCGAAGGACGCAGTATGAAAACAGGTGTTGATATTGTGACTGAAATGGGATTGCTCAAGCTCAAACCAAACACCATTATTGATGTGAGTGATATTGAAAACTATCCTGACAACAAAATTGTTGTGATCGGTACGGGTTCACAAGGTGAAGAATTTGCTGCGATCATGCGTATTTCAAACAAGACGCACAAATACATTCGTCTCAAAAAAGGCGACACTGTGCTCCTCTCTTCATCAGTTATTCCTGGAAACGAACTCGGTGTGCAAAAAGTAAAAGACAACTTGTCACGTCAGGGTGCAAAAATCATCCACTACAAGATTTCTGAAATTCACGCATCAGGTCACGCAAACGCTGAAGAATTACTCTGGATGCATAAAAAGTTCAAGTCAAAATTCTTCATGCCAATTCACGGCTACCACTACATGCTCTCAGTGCACGCTGATATTGCTCGTGCAGCTGGAACGGCTGAAGAAAACATTGTTATTCCCGACAACGGAAGCATTGTTGAAATCTACGATGAAGGTACCAAGGTTCGTGTTCTTAAAGAAAAAGCTCCTTCAAGTATCGTCATGGTTGACGGATTCTCTGTTGGCGACATGCAAGAAGTTGTTATTCGTGATCGTCAGATGCTCGCACAAGATGGCATGTTCGTCATCGTTGCAACAGTTGACGCAAACACTGGTCAGCTTCGCAAATCACCTGACATCATCTCTCGTGGCTTCGTCTATCTCAAAGAATCACAGGATTTGCTTCATGAATCACGCCGCATCATCAAGAAAACTCTTGAGGACGGCTCACGAGGACAAAATCCTATCAACTTTGAATACATCAAAAACCAGATTGGTGAAAATCTTTCAAAGTTCTTGTATCAAAAAACAGCAAAACGACCACTCATCATCCCAGTATTGCTTGCGATGTAATGTGTTCCCTAAAAACTGCCCATACGGGCAGTTTTTTTGTATCTACGGAAATATCCACACAGAATTATTCTAAAAAATTGGTATACTATGTACATGCAAACACTCAAGCGTATTTATGGTGCAAGTTTTATCTTTTCTCTTTCACTTGCATTAACTGCATATGTTAATTCATCATTCCTCGCGGAACACCTTGGTCAAACACTCGTTGGTATTGTGTACGCAATCGCTGCATTCACGACACTTGTTGGGCTTGAAGTCACTCCTCGACTAATGCAGCGCTTTGGTAATAAGGCAATCATTCTTTCGTTTATTGTTCTTAATATCGTGAGTCTTTTATTGCTTCGAAGCGAACTTTCACAATTAGCGACAGCTAGTGCGTTTGTGCTTTTTAATTCTTCAAACTCACTCATTTGGTACTGCCTTGATATTTTTATTGAACATTATTCTCTGGATAAAAAGGTTGGCGCAATTCGTGGAACATATCTCTCACTCACCAACTTTGCCTGGTTGTTTGCACCGATTATGGCAGGAACCATTGTGACTGTATTTGGTTTTAGTTCACTCTATACACTCGTTATGGTAGGTATTGTGTTAGTTGGTATTGTTTTGCATTTTTCGCTTCGTTCATATCATGATAACAAGTATCGTGCACTTTCTACGCTTGGAGCGCTCAGTGCTGTATACAAACGTCCTGATCTTTTGAGAATTACAATTGTAAACTTTGTACTTCAATTTTTCTACGCATGGATGGTTGTATATACTCCGCTTTATTTACACGAAGTACATGGAATCGCCTACACAACTATCGGTGTCATGTTTACCATCATGCTCGTTGCGTTTGTGATATTCCAGTATCCAATTGGTAGATTGATTGACGTGATTCACCACGAACGCGAATTTTTGCAGCTCGGTGTGCTTATTATGGCTATCGCGACATTCTTCTTTGGATATTCCCTCGTTCATGGTAATGTGCTTGTACTTGCCCTCATCTTGTTCGCAACACGTGTTGGCGCAAGCTGTATTGAAGTCGTATCTGAAAGTTACTTCTTCAAATCTGTATCTGATAAAGATGCTGAGATTATTAGTTTCTTCCGTTCAACAACTCCCATCGCATACCTCATCGCACCACTCATTGCAACGGTACTGCTCTCATTTACGACCTACAATATGTTGTTTATGATTCTCGGAGTCATTGTGCTTCTCTCACTCTTTGCACTTGATAAACTTTCAAACATCGTTGACTAATGCGTCTTAATAAATATCTTGCTGATAAAAATATTGCGAGTCGCCGCGAGGCTGACACACTCATTGCTTCGGGCAAGGTTTTTGTGAATGGTAAAAAAGCAATGCTTGGTACGCAAGTTACTGAGACTGATCGTGTAGAAGTACGCGGCGCAACCAAAGAATATGTTTACTTTGCATACAACAAACCAACCGGAATTGTGACTTCAACTCCACAAAAAGGAGAAATCGATATCATGCACGCAACTAAATTCCCTACAACCGTATTCCCGATCGGACGACTCGACAAAGACTCACACGGTCTCATCATCATGACAAACGATGGCCGTGTGACAAAAAAACTACTTGATCCGGCATTTGCACACGAAAAAGAATACGAGGTGTTAGTTGATAAGCCAATCGCAAAAGAATTTCTCCGTAAGATGTCTCAAGGTGTCACTATCACGACCAACAAAGACGTTGCACATCACACAAAACAGGCGCGCGTCACACAACTTGGCGACTGTCGATTTTCAATCGTCCTTACCGAAGGTAAAAACCGCCAGATTCGTCGTATGTGTGAAGAACTTGGTTATCACGTGCGAGATCTCAAGCGAGTGCGTATTGGCAAAATCCGTCTTGGAAATCTAAAACTTGGAACATATAAAAAAATAGCTCTGTAATAGAGCTATTTTTATTTGCGTAGTCGAGCGTTATATTCAACAAAATCTTTCATCGCTTTCATCTCGTACTCTTCAGTTCGATCTGGATAGAGTTTGATAAGATCACTATACTGCGACAAGATATTTGCAAATTCGCGATCATTTTTTTTAAGTTCGTTGAGTAAGTCGAGGTATTCTTGTTCGTCATCTTCTGTTCGGTCTGGATTCATGTAGTGCTCAATCACACTTGGAATAACAGCAACGAGTGGATGTGGTGCCGGCGTTGGTTCTTGTGGAACAACAAGCTCTGGTTTGTATTCATTTCCCGAAAAAGATTCGTAGGCACTGATGCGTTCCGTAGTTTTCATAACTTCGTCCATAACTTTTGGACCAAATTTTACTGCGAGTTCTTCTGGCGTTGTTAATCCTTCGAGTAATTTGCGTGCCTGCACTTCTTCAAATTCTTTTCCTGGAGAATGTTCTTGTGCTGCGCCATTAAAAAGTTTTGCATGCTCGAAAGCAGCCGATGGTTTCGGCTGTTCTGACTGAGGTGTTGGCATGGACATGCGTCCTTCGAGCGACATAGTGTGTATTATATCACACGAAATTTTTTATCCTTTGTTGAAAACTTAATCACGTTGTCTTTAACTAAACCTGCAAGTGCTTGTTCTACACGTTCACGATCAAATTGTTTCAGTAAGTGTTGTTTTGAAATACTTCCCTGTGCAATAACGTATTTTAAAACGGCGCCACGTACTTCACGTACAGAACCTTTGAATGCTTTTTGTTGTGTGTGGTGTTTACTTTTGCGACTTGGATTTGGTTTTGTTGCTTTTAGCATCGCACCATAATCCATAAGCGCAGCATACCAATCGTGCGGATGTTTACGGTCACAGGTTCGCTCAATAATCGGCAGTAACGCTTTGTCATCGACAGCTATTTTTCGAGGAAAGTAGAAATGAATATAGACACTACGAATATTGGTCTCAATCAGGATTTCTGGCTGGTTATAGGCAAAAACGCGGACAGCACCAGCGGTATACGGACCAATCCCAGGAAGTGCCTCTAACTGGTCACGTTCAAGCGGAAAATGCCCTTTAAAACGCTCAATAATGGCTTCTGCCGCTCGTTTAAGGTTCAAGGCTCGTCTGTTGTAACCCAAACCGCTCCACATGCTTAAAACCTCACTATTTGATGCATTCGCCAAAGCACGGGCTGTTGGGAAACGCTCAAGAAACGCTTCGTATTTAGGTATAACCCGAGCGGCTTGTGTTTGTTGCAACATGATTTCAGAAACAAGAATTTTGTACGGATCGGTCTCCCCTCGCCATGGTAAATGAGAGCGGCCGTGTTTCTTGAAATATCGATAGATTTCTTTTTGGAATTCCTTGTCTGTCACGAAATCATACTAACACAAACCCCGCCTTGGAATGAAGCGAGGTTTGAAAGCTTAATTTTTATTGACGATCAATAATTTCAACCGTAGATAAGAAATCAGATTTACCATCTGGAGATAACGCTGCAACATCTTGACCACCCATAATAAACACGAATCGATCTGATTGTTCAGTATTATACATAAAATAACTTACGCCATTTGTCTTTGAGTAGTTTTGTGGACACTTAGCTGAATTCGCCCAAAAAGGTTCATTTGGGTCAACTGGAGCTGGGTATGAGATGCTTGCTTTTTGATATACACCATTAGTGTTTCGCATTTCTACAAAACAATCAGCTGAAGAGTAGCCGGTTAAAAACTTTTTTTCAATCGCTTGTGCTAATGTGTCTTTGGAATCTTTAGTAAAAACTTCGATTGTATGACCATTTAAGTCAATGATATTACCGGTCTCAGTTGGAGTAATTACTACTGTGCGTATATTACCGAATGCTTTTGATCCAACAGACATACTATTTTGATATGAAAAACGAATACCAAGTTTATGTGAAGTATATGTTGAAACCCCTGGATTACTTGGATCCTGAACAATTGAAACTTCTGAATTACCTGTATCTTTAATATTAGTACTCTGATAAACGTTTTCTTTGTTAACAACCGGAGATTGAACAGGTTGTCGATTTTCCCTGAATACAATAACGCACACTAATGCAATGATCACGACGATAAGAAAACCGATAGTTATATTTTTGTCATGTATAAACTTATATTAATTATTAATTATTAATGAATAACCGAAGGTTGGGTTGGGTTAAACCGCATTGTTGTCCAAAACGGATCGCCAGTTGCTGTGAGGATTGGCATAGTGCCGTCTATCGTACCGGTAACATAGAGAAATACGTCTGGCCGACTTGCAAATGAGACAAATGCTGCTGATGGATTGGCAGTATCAAACTGTGAAGGACATCCACCGGGAACAACTGCATACAGCGTTATATATGAAATACCAGAACCAGGAGTATACATACTATCAGTAGTAGTATTTACGCGAACTGGTAGACACTTGGTTTGAGGAATGCCTGCAAGGAACTGTTTACTAATTCCTGTTTCGAGACTATCACCTGGAGCTTTTTGGTAAACAGTTACTGTTGCTTGATCAGCAAATCGAATAGTCTGCCCTTCTACTGTTGGGGTTGGAGTATTTACAGCGCGATTGATACCTGGATTGTTTTCATCAAAACTATAGCTATATTTGAGATATGAAAACGTTACTCCGAGAAGTTTTGAGGTGAACACGTTTTCATCAGGATTAGTTGTTGATGGTGTTATGGTAACATCTTGCTCTACCTGGTTTTGAGACGTCCCGTTTGGGATTTGTGTTTGATCGTGAGGAATAATAGCTGGCTGAGTTGCACTTGCGACCAAAAGAAAAACGATATAGGCAATGAGTACTCCTGCAATAAATGAGAGTATGCCGATAAGAGCGTTTTTGCTGATACTGAATTGTATTTTTTCCATATATATAAAGACGAGGCTGTCTATAGTATCTTACAGCCTCGTCTTTTATGCTAGTGGAAAACCTTTATTTGAGAAGTTTACGGATGCCTGGCAGTGCCCGTTTGTACCACTCATAATTTGAGTAGATGTGTTCGAGTACCTGCTCCACTGTTCGCTCTCCTGCGGGTGCTTTATGTTTTGTGAAGAATTTCTTTATATCATCTGCATCTTTCTTGGTGACAAAATGATTGAGTGGTTTGACCAACCGTGCAAGCAAGTGTCCACCTTCACCATAATCAGCAATCAGTGCGTTCCAATGTTCTTTCATGAATTTCCATGTTCGAGCGCGACTTGCGGCATTTGCGAGAAGCGCATTGAAAATACCATTGCGATCTTGGAGGCGTACTTCTTTTGAGAGTGCGAAGCGAAGTGCTGATTCGATTTGCTTTGATTGTTTGAAACTACCGAGCGCATGGAGGATGCGATTTTTTTCTTCGTGACTTTCTTCGGCGTTATACATTTCGAGAAACGCGGCATACTCACGCACACCGCCGTGCATTGCAACGAGGTTATATACGACACCACGAAGATCTGGATTGATTTGAATATCTACACGAGCAGCAAACAACTTCTGTGCATGTGCAATCACTTTTTTGTCACCATACATACCTGCGTGGAAAAGGAGTGATGAACGAAGCATCGTTGTTGTGTGTTCTTCGTTTGTACGTCGTTCCCAGCCGATTTGTTCTGCAGCTTCACCCACAATACCAAGTGCATATGTTTTGTACGCTTTTTCAAGCGGTGTGCCTTCAACAAGATTATAGATATGTGAAAGTCCGCCAAGCACTTCAATCCAAACAGTGTAATCGGTTTCAGTTTTATAGTGTGCTGCAAACCGAAGTGCTTGTGCAGTATCGTACTGTCCTGCTTCAGCGAGTATAAACAAATCACGAATAATACCGAGACGATCGATTGCGGGTAATCGTCCAGATTCGATTGGATGCACGAGCGTATCGAGATGTGCCTGTTCATACCGAGTGCGATAGAAACCAGTTTCCCCTACGTTAAACTTGTGCCACAAATCCTCTGAACGAGGAATACTTCCTTTTTTAGTGGTAAGCAAAACTGAATGTTCCTGTCCGCGGTCAGAAATATAGTTAACTGGAACTGACCACACGGTTGTATCACGAACTTCGCGTGCTGAAAGTGCGCTACTTAGAAAGCGAGACTGAGTAATCTGAAATGTATCCTGTTTTGTTGTGATTTCGAGCAATGGGTAGCCTGCTTTACCTGTCCAGTTTTGCATAACTTTGCGAACTGGTTTTTTTGAAACTTTTTCAAATGCTTCCCAGAGATGAATTGTTGAGGCATTTTTGTAGCTGTGTTTCTTGAGGTAGTAGCGCAAACCATCACGGAATGTATCATGACCGAGATAGCCAGCGAGCATGCGAATAACTGATGCGCCTTTTGAGTAGGATACTTCATCAAAAATTTCTCCAATTTCGTTTGGATGGTGTACATCAATTTCGATTGCGTGTGTATGCTTGAGCGCGTCGAGACGAAGACCCGCACCGAGATCGGCAAACGCAAACTGTGTCCAAATATCCCATTCTGGGAAAAGTGCATCAACAGCAAGATATTCAATGTATGAAGCAAAGCCTTCGTTCAACCAAAGGTGTGTCCACCATTCCATCGTTACCAAATTACCAAACCACTGGTGTGCAAGTTCGTGCGCCACAACGAGTGCAACCCACTGACGAACCCGAGTTGATGTGTGCACAGGATCAACAAGCAATGCTGTCTCACGATATGTCACCGCTCCCCAGTTTTCCATCGCGCCTGAAGCGAAGTCAGGAATTGCAATCATGTCGAGTGTATTGAGTGGATACTTGATGTCAAAATAGTCTTCGTAAAACTCAAGTGTTTTCACCGCGCAATCAAGGGCAAAGCGTGTTTGTTCTTTTTTGCCTGGGGTTGCAAATACGCGAACGAGTACGCCATTTTTTGTTTTCTTTTCGGTGAATTCAAAATCGCCGACAATAAATGCGAGCAAGTATGTCGACATAACTGGAGTTGGTTCAAATGAAACGATTTTGAAACCTGCTTCGTGTTCAGCCACAGAAACAGGAAGCGTATTTGAAATCGCAGTCTTGTCAGTTGGAACGATGAGCTTTACATGAAACACTGCTTTTTTGTCTGGCTCATCAAAACATGGAATAGCTCGTCGTGCATCAGTTGCTTCAAACTGAGTTGTTGCCATAGTATGCGTGACGCCATCGAGTACATAGTGACTCTTGTAAAATCCACGCATGTTACTACCAAGCACACCTTGGAATACAAGATGGAGTGTGTGTTTTCCAACACTAAGCGGTTTTGGAAACGTAAGAGTTGCTGTTTCAGCAGAAGCATCATACGACACAGTCGCATCCATGGTTTGAGAACCTTTTTGATGCTGTGCAAGAACGATACCGAGGTCTTTGGAATGCAGTGTGATTTTTTTTGTTGGCTTAGCAACACGAATGAGAATCTGCTCCTCACCTTCAAATGTATGTGCCTCGAGATCGGGTCGAAGTGTAATAAAATATTCACTAGGAAGAACATCCTTTGAGAGTCGGACGCTTTTTGCTTTTTGAGCTTTTTTTGTTACAGACATGGCATCAGTATACCATGCCGGAAGGCTTGCCTAAACGCCTAAAATACTGCGAATCTGAGCTACGTCGTGGGCCATTTGAGTCTGCATGAGTTCAACGCTTGAGAAGTTTTGAACTGGTCGAATATACCGGACGAGTTCGACTTCGATAGGACTTCCCGGAGAAACGTAAATATATCCAGAATCGAGCAAATATACTTCGAGTGATTTCTCTGTTTGATTAAACACAGGGACTGGACCGTAAAATAGTGCACCAGCATAGGTCACATTTTGAATAGTTATTCGTGCAGCGTAAATACCGTCTTGTACTCCCAAGACAAGCTCTGGTGAAACTTCCATATTGATGGTCGGGAATCCGATATCTTTTCCTCGACCATGACCACGGACAGTAACTGTTTTAAATTTCATGTTTATTTTGGAGCACAGTGATCTTGTACATTGCAAACAAAAGTACTGCTGCTGCGAGATACTGTGTTGGCAAAAGCACTGTGTGATACATAACAACATCAATCAAGATTGCGATAAATGGAAATGTAAGTTCGAGTAATGTACTGACACGCACTGGCGTTGTTTTGAGTCCTCGATAATAAATCAAAAGCGCAACCATGCCAGTTGAAAGTGCAATGAGGATAAATCGTGCAGCTTGGCTTGTTGTTGGTAAATCAAATGTACTCACTGGTCCAAAAATCATGATGGCAATGAACGCCATAACTGTTGTGATCCAAAAACGTAACGCGGTCACGAGTGTTGAATTTTGACCTGAGAGTGCAATTTTTGAAAATGTTGTTGAACTTCCCCACGCAGCAGCTGCACCAAGTGCAAGAAGTGCTGCTAGTAACGTGCCAGCGCCTGTTGAGAAATTAATCATGCCATTTGGGAATGTCACAAAAAATGCAGCACCAACTGCGAGCACAGCCCAGCCGAGGTAACGCTTGTTGATTTTTTCTTTCAAGAAAATAACAGCGGTTGAAATCGCAAAGAGCGGTTGTAGTTTTTGCAACAAAAAAACAACTGAAAATGAAATGTACTGTGTCTTGAGTAACGCTGTGGTAAACAAAAGTGTTCCGACAAGACCTGAGAGGAATGAAACAAAAATAATCATGCCCCATTCTTTTTTAGAGAGACGTGTTTGATCCCAAAAAGCAAAACCAATCGGAAGCAAAATGAGCGCACCAACCAGGTGTTCCCAAAAAATAATATGGAGTGGCGCCATACTATACAAACTGCGACGAATCACACCATCAAGTGCCCATAAAAGTGCTGCGATAATAATCAGCACTGGACCAGATAGACTAAAACCTTTAATGTACTTTTTAAATTTCTCCATACAATTACTCGTTATGCTCACCTTGCTGTTCTCGCCAAAGCGCAGCATACAAGCCTTTCTTTGCTAATAAGATACGGTGATCTCCTGATTCAATAATCTTTCCTTTTTCAAGCACATAAATATGGTCAGCGTGTGTAATAGTTGAAAGTCGGTGTGCAACCAATACTTTGGTAATACCACGTTCAGTCTTTGAAATGTCTTTGATCGTTTCAGTAATTGCATGTTCAGTAATAGAGTCGAGAGCTGATGTCGCTTCATCAAAGATGAGAATTTCTGGATTACGGAGCAATGCACGTGCAATCGCAAGTCGCTGGCGTTCACCTCCTGAAAGCTTAAGACCGCCTTCACCAATGCGAGTGTCGAGACCTTGGCCGCCGCGCTCGATAAGTGGGAGTGCCTGCGCGCGGCGGAGAGCATCAATGCACGCAGCATCAGTCGCTGTTTCATCCACAAACAAAAGGTTGTCGCGAATTGTACCGGCAAATAACTGTGTGTCCTGCAACACCAGACCAACACGTTCACGGAGGCTTGTGATATCAAATGTTGTGAGTGGTACGTTATTGATAAGTACATTACCTGCAAATGGTGTATACAGACCAGTAAGCAACTTGACCAATGTTGATTTACCTGAACCCGATGGTCCAACAAAAGCAACAGTTTCCCCTGCTTTGATTGCGAGAGAAATATCAATTACGGTATCAGTTGGTGATGATTCATATTTAAATGAAACATTTTTAAAAGCAATTATTTCAATTGATTCGACATGTACTGGATTTTCTGGATGTGGAGCACTTGGCATGGTGCGGAATTTCTCAACAGCTTCGAGTGATGCTTTGGTTTCGTAATATTTTGTTGCGATGTTGCCAAATTCTTGGAGTGGATTAAATACGTAGAATGAATAGATAAACAATGAAAACAATTCGCCCACGGTAATTGACTGGTTGTATACAAGCCATACCATAAGAAGCAAGAGTCCCGCGCGAATTGCATTAATAATTGTTCCTTGAATAAATGAAAGATAGCGAATAGATTTCTGTTTTTTAAATTCGAGCTCTAAAATCTTTTCATTGGTACTATTGAGACGTTCGATTTCTTGCTGTTCGAGACCGAGACTTTTCACTAATTCAATGTTGCGAATCGTTTCTGTTGTTGAACCAGCAAGTGCTGCTGTTTCTTTTACAACACTTGCCTGTAACTGTTTTATTTTTCGTCCAATAATAAACGCAGAAAAACCAACAACCGGAATCATTAAAATATACAATGTGCCAATGGACCAGTGAACAGTAAGTGCATACGCAATTACAAACACAAGACCAACAAGTGAAACGAACACATTACCAACCAGCACAACAATCAATGCTTGTGAATTATCGCGTGACTGACGTATCTTTTGGAGCAACTCACCTGAGCGTTCATCTTCAAAAACACCATATGGAAGTGAGAAGGCGTGTGCAATTGTATCAGTATACAATCGAGCGCCTACACGAAGTGAGATAATATTTGTATAGTAATCTTGAAAATTTTTACTGACACGAGAGATAAAAGCGACAGAAACTGAGCCGAGCAACAAAAACAACACGCCAACCAAAAAAGCGTGGGGTGAAAATTGTTCCGGATGTGACGCAAACCGGTCAATAATCATTCTAAAAAACTGCGGATCAAGTAATGAGAAAACTTGGTTGATAGTTGCTAAAACAAGCGTTGCGACCAATAATCCCTTGTGCTTTGTAATATATGAGTATAAAAGTTGCATGTACTCGCATCATAGCAGAAATATTGAACCCGACACAAGAAACTGTTATGATATGCCGTATGCATTTACTACCGTCAATTTTAACCATCACAGGTCTTGCCCTGTTCGAAATTATATCGTCGATTGATAACGCCGTCGTTAACGCTGAAGTCCTCTCAACTATGGGACAAAAGGCTCGACGCTGGTTCCTCTTCTGGGGTCTTCTTTTTGCTGTCGTTGTTGTTCGAGGATTGTTGCCATGGCTTATCGTATGGGTTGCAACTCCAGGTCTTGGGCCAATAGAAGCCTTAACAGCAACATTCTCAAACGATCCACGTGTACTCGCAGCAATCGAAACATCAGCACCAATGCTCCTTGCAGGTGGTGGGGTATTCCTTGTATTCCTCTTCTTTCACTGGCTCTTCTTGGAAGACAAAAATTTCGGTCTTCCTGGTGAACGTTTCTTTAAGCGTCAAGGTATCTGGTTCTACGCGGTTGTTTCAATCTTGCTTGCTGTTATCGTCTGGTTCTCAACTAAAATGAATCCATTGATGGCGTTCGGTGCTGTGGTTGGTTCAACTGCATTCTTTATTACACACGGCTTCAAACAAAACGCTGAAGAGCAAGAAAAGCAACTACTTCACGGAGGAAATACTTCAATGTCAGACCTTTCAAAAATTTTGTACCTTGAAGTTATTGACACAACATTCTCAATTGACGGCGTACTCGGCGCATTTGCGTTTACACTCTCAGTTCCCCTTATCCTCTTGGGTAATGGTATCGGTGCATTTGTTCTCCGTGAACTCACTGTCAAAAACGTAGACAATATCAAAAAGTATGCGTACCTTAAAAATGGTGCGATGTACTCTATCCTCGCCCTTGGTTCAATCATGTTGCTCGATGCATTCGGATTTCACATTCCTCACTGGGTTTCACCCGTTACAACATTTGTGATTATCGGATACTTCTTCTGGAAGTCATGGAAAACTCTCAAAGAGAGTGGACAAAAAACCGCCTAAAGTTGAGGCGGTTTTTTTATTAGTCGAATTTCTGCTTTTCCCAAAGCTCTTATATACGCAAATATGCTTTTCGAACATCTTCAGGGAAACGCTCAATAGCATATCGCAGTGCAGTGCGCGGCATATGTTTGACGTGAGTTTTGAGAAACGCGTGTAGACTTTTTTCATCTCGTTTCCCTGCTTCTCGAAGCATCCAGCCGACGGCTTTGTGCATCAGGTCGTGTGTATCAGATAATAGGAGTTCAGCGATGGCGTAGGTATCCTTGAGATCACCGCGACGAATAAATGCCCAGGTCGAAACCATGGCAATGCGTCTTTCCCATAGTGATTTTGATCGAGCGAGTTTGTATAAAATACGCCGGTCAGTATTTTGCAAGTGTTCACCAACAATATCGCGACACGAGCAATCAACTAAATCCCAATTATTAATTCGGTCTGTGTGCGCAAGATAAAATTTGAAAATCGTATTTTTAGTTTTTTGATCTCCTTTTTGATACTGTTCGGTCAAAATAATGAGCGCGGTCAATCGGTGCTCGTGAATCTTACTCAGTAACAGTGTTTCGATTTCGTCAATTGGAAGATCGAGAAATTGTTTTGCAACTGTGCGCTGTTCGGGGACAGTAATGCCGATGAACTGATCACCTTCTCCATACTCACCCTTACCAGTTTTAAAGAATGATGGAAAAAATGCTGCTTTATCTTTATTTACATAGTTCTGAAGCGCTTTTTTGACGAGAGTGGCAGTCGGCTTATTTTTCATTCTTTTTCTTTTTTGGCTTGTAATATGTTTTGTTTTTCAGCTTCTCTGGCAACAAATCTTCTTTTGGATATCGTTCGTACCCTTTGCCGTAGCCGAGTTCTTTCATCAGTTTTGTTGGTGCGTTTCTGATTTTCATTGGGATTGGCAAATTGCCGTACGTGCGCGCGTCTTCGAGTGCTTCCATATATGCTTCATATGCAAGTTTTTCTTTTGGAGCAACAGACAAGTAGACTACACCGTGTGCCAAGTTAATGCCACATTCTGGCAAACCAATCGTTTCAACTGCTTTGAATACTTCGTTTGCAACAACGAGCGCAGTCGGCTGAGCCATGCCGATATCTTCTGACGCAAAGATGACCATACGCCGCGCGATGAATTTTGGATCTTCGCCTGCTTCAATCATGCGCGCGAGATAGTAGAGTGCTGCATCAGGCTGCGATGCACGCATGGATTTGATAAACGCTGAGATGGTATTGTAGTGCTCTTCCCCTTTTTTGTCATAGCGAAGAAACTTTGACTGAAGTGTATTTTGTAAATTCTCTAATGTGATATCTTTGTATAAACTTGCAGTATTCTCAATCATCGCAATCATCTGACGTGCATCTCCGCCTGACATCGAAACAAGCCAATCGACTGCATCTTTTTTCATTTTATATCCGGTGCGCTTGATGATAGTTTTTAAATCTTCTGCTTGTAACTCTTCGAGCACAAATACGCGACATCGTGAAAGCAACGCCGGTATCACTTCAAATGAAGGATTCTCGGTTGTAGCACCAATCAAAACGAGCTTGCCGGATTCTACGTATGGAAGCAAGAAATCCTGCTGGGCTTTGTTGAAGCGGTGAATTTCATCGAGAAACAATACACGTGGACCAAATAACTCACCTCGTGATTCGACGAGACTGCGAATATCATCTTTGCCTGCTGAAACAGCTGAGAGTTCGTGGTAATCAGCATTTAATGCTTTAGCATACATACGCGCAAGCGTGGTTTTACCTACTCCAGGAGGACCCCAGAGAATGAATGAAAACACATGCTTTTGTTCCATAGCTTCTCGAAGTGGTTTGCCGGGAGCAACCAAATGAGCCTGGCCGACGAAGTCGGCCAGGCTTTGTGGGCGTATTTTCGATGCTAATGGTTCGTGAGCCATACTTATTTAGCAATAATTGTTTTAATATTCACAAATTCTTTAATACCGTATGATCCGAGTTCGCGACCGTAGCCTGATTTCTTGGTACCACCAAATGGGAATCGTGGATCTGATTTGACTGTGTCGTTGACAGCAACCATTCCTGCTTCGAGTGCGCGAGCAACACGCCATGCGCGTTTTTCATTTTTGCTCCATACTGCTCCGCCAAGTCCATAGATGTGATCATTTGCAATACGAATTGCTTCAGTTTCGTCTTTGACGGTAATGACACTCATGACTGGACCAAACAATTCTGCGTCAGATGCAGGCATTCCCTTTTTTACATTCACTAAAATTGTTGGTGGATAAAATGCACCGACTT
This sequence comes from uncultured Candidatus Saccharibacteria bacterium, assembly GCA_964397435.1. Lineage (GTDB taxonomy): Bacteria > Patescibacteriota > Minisyncoccia > Phycocordibacterales > UBA9973 > DALYCO01. The sequence continues at coordinate 19,006 of CAYNHU010000004.1, forward strand.
TTTTTGGAATCTCACCACCAAGCACCACTCGCGCTCCTCGCTTCACTGATGCTCTAACTTGTTCGTGAAGCTCGTCGCGCAAATCTTTTCTCGCAAGCGGACCAACCTGTGTTCCCGCTTCCATTGGATCACCCATCACAAGCGCTGCCATTTTTGCTTTCAATCGTGGCAAAATTTTATCAATAATTTTTTCATCAATGATAAATCGCTTTGCATCAATACAACTCTGACCAGTATTTAACATGCGGGCTCGCACCGCAGCATCGGCAGCTGCTTCAATATCTGCGTCTTTGAGAATGATAAATGGATCTGCGCCACCGAGTTCAAGTACGCATTTCTTGATATATTTTCCTGCGAGCTCACCGACTTTTGAACCAGCGTATTCGCTGCCAGTAAGCGTAACAGCTTTAACAATGGGATTGGCGATAATTTTTTCTACTTGTGATGATTCAGCGAGGAGCGACACAAATGTTCCATCTGGAAATCCTGCTTCTTTAAATGCAGACTCAATCGCAAGTGTACACAACGGCACATTTGAGGCATGTTTCAATACACCAACGTTTCCAGCCATCAGCGCTGGTGCTGCAAAACGAATCACCTGCCAAAATGGAAAGTTCCACGGCATGACAGCAAAAACAACACCGAGCGGCTCAAACTCGACTCGTGCATGTTTGAATTCACTTTCATAAATATCAGCTTGCAAAAATTTCTCTGCATGTTCTGCGTAGTAATCACAAGTAAGCGCACACTTTTCTATTTCAGCAATTGACTGCGCGATCGGCTTCCCCATTTCCCGAGTGATAAGCTCACCATACTGCTGTTTGTTTTTACGAAGCACACTGCCAAGCTTTTTAACAAGCTTCGCACGCGTCTTCATAGGTACTTCTCGCCAGAGCATAAACGCATGCTCTGCACGCAGCAAATGCGCGGCAATAACTTTGTCGCTCATGGGCTTAAAGGTTTTTTCGACTTTGTCGGTGTACGGATTGATGGTTTGAATCATGAGTAAATAGTAGCAGAAATAGAGTGCTTACTGAAATTTGACGTTTTATATATTGCATGTTAATTTAAAAAATAAAAATACCATGACTGAATCGATGCAAAACCTCCTGAATGACTGGCCTTCGTTAGTCGGCCTCCTAACCCTTGTTACTACAGTTGTAACTATTATGATTGTACACACTAACAAAACTCGGAAATGGGAAAACATGGTTTTAGAAGCCATTGCGGTGCTCTATAAAAAGCGTCATCCTGAAATTTCAGAGATTGAGCATATGGAATATCTTTGGTCTATTACCAAGAAAAAATCTATCCGCAACAAGATTACCCAGTTTAGTAACACAAAAGAAAACAAACATTTAGTTGAATAAATACTTAAACTTCGTAGCGGTAAAAAAATTCTGAGTGAACATAACAAACAATGAGAATCTATAAACGCATCAAAAAATGAAGCAGACAAACTTGAACAGTTATGCAAACAGCTAGGGATTGATTGAAAAAAAACACGAGGAACATATTCTCTTACACCGTAATAAATTTGACTGAAAGAAAAAAGGAAACCGCGACCCAGAGGCCGCGGCTTTTTATTTCCCAATTTTCAAATTCTTCCCCAACTTAGCTGACAGCTTCAGATTTTCACTTGCATCAACGTCAACGACAACGAGCGAGAGCTGATTTGAATCAATTGCCTTTTTGAGCATCTTGTAGACATCTTCTGGTTTTTTAGGACGGTAACCTTTGATGCCAAAACTTTCTGCATATTTTACAAAATCGGGATTACTCAACTTTGTTCCGACAGCTGTGCCTCGATGATTTGTTTGTTTCCATGAAATCAGTCCGTAATCATTGTCATTAACAACAACAATAGTAAATGGAACACCGAGACGTTTTGCTGTTTCGATTTCTTGAGAATTCATCAAAAATCCTCCATCGCCCATGACTGACACAACTCGAGCTTCAGGACGAGCAAGCTTTGCAGCAATACCACCCGGGAGTGCGATACCCATTGATGCTAAACCGTTTGAAATAATACAGGTGCCTGGTTCATATACAGGGAAATTGCGTCCGATCCACATTTTATGTGAACCAACATCTGAAAGCAAAATATCTGAATCTCGCATCGCGCGGCGAAGCTCATGTAGCACAAACGGAATCGTTGGCTGTTTGGGTGCTTTCTGATATGACGCAAGATCTTTTTCAATCGCGTGCTTGAGCGTAGCATGCCATGTTTTAAATGGTTTAATTTCTTGTCCTTCAATGATGCGAATAATCTCCCACAACGAAGCAGAAATATCAGCAACAACTTCTATCTCCGGCTGGTAGAGCGCATACACTTCTGCTGGATCAAAATCAATATGAATAATTGGCTGATGTTTTGCGTGCCAGTATGCAGGATCGTACTCTGCAATATCAAACCCGATTGAAATGATGACGTCAGCTTGTTCGAGAGCGAGCGCTGGAAAGTCTTTGGCTTTCATGCCCGCCGTGCGAAGCGAGAGCGGGCTTTTGTCTGAGATCGCTCCTTTTCCCATAAAAGTTGAGACAACTGGAATATTCATTCTCTCAGCAAACATGCGGAGATGTTTTGAAGCGAGTTTACGAATTGCACCATTCCCTGCCAAAATAATTGGTCGCTTCGCGTGCAACAAAAGCTCGAGTGCTTGCGCAATAGCTTTGTGATCAGGCGCACCACGTCGAACTTTTTTGACGGGAATGAGCCGGCCTTCCGCAGGAAGGCCGGCAATATCTTCCGGCAAATCCAAATGTGCCACACCTGGCTTTTCCATCTCAGCAAGTTTAATTGCCTTTGCAACTGATTCAGTAACAACCGCTGGTGAGTAAATCACAGTGTTCCACTTAGTAATTGGACGAAATGTTGCCGCAACATCAATATACTGATGACTTTCTTTGTGATGACGATCTGAGTGCGCCTGTCCCGTAAGAGCGACAACTGGGGCCTTATCCAAAAACGCATCAGCCAATCCTGTAATGAGATTTGTTGCTCCCGGACCAAGTGTTGAAAGACATACACCAATCTTGCCAGTCACACGTCCCCATACATTTGCCATAAATGCAGCACCTTGCTCATGACGTGTTGGCACAAATGTAATATTTGATGATGCGAGTGAAAAAAGTAAATCTTCTGTTTCTTCTCCTGGTACACCAAACACATAGCGGACACCGTGAGCCTCAAGCGCCTGAATGATCTGATCTGAAACTGTTATTTTTTTTGATGAAGCTGGCATAATTATTCAACACCTTGGAAACTAGTTCGATAAATACCGACGAGAGCGTACAAGAGACTCACTGCAAGTGGACCAACGAGTACACCAACTGGACCGAGCAATGCAATACCACCAAGCACTGCAAACAAGATCAGGAGCGGCGGAATATCAACACGTCCGCCAATCACAAATGGATTGAGCAAATTATCAATCATACCAACGATCAAGATTGCCCACACGGTCATGCCAATCGCTGCTGGAGTGTGTCCAACCGCCAAGAGGTACAAAATTGCAGGCACCGCGATAACAGCAGTACCAACAGTTGGAATAAGTGAAGCAAACGCAGCAAACACTGCCCAGAGCGCTGGAGTCGGTACACCAAACAATGCAAGACCAATACCCATCACTGTTCCTTGCGCAAGACCGATAACGACGTAACCTTTGATAACACCGTTGATTGCATGCGCCATTTTTGAAAGAATTTTTTCATCATCACGATCAGCAAGCGGCGACATGAGAATGAGTGATTTTTTCCAACTATCACCATCTTTCAAGAAGTAGAAAATAATGAGAACAACGAGCAATATTGAAAAGAGTGTATCAAGCGTTGCTGTAAACACGGTTGCAAGATGTGACGAGAGGAATGTAGCAAGCTCTGTAACTTTGTCTTGAATATTGAATGTAAGTTCTGGAGGAAGGACACTGTTGATCGATGTGCCGATTGACTGAACCATGGGGCCAACACCACCTTGTGTCACTGAGATGTATAAATCTTGTGCTTGAGTAAAGACAATAATACCAGCGGCAAGTAACGGACCACATAATACAAAGACAAATACAATCACTGAAAGTAACGACGCGATCCAGTTGTGTCCTCGTGTTACTTTTTCATTAAACCATGTGTACATAGGGTGTAACACAACTGCCAATGAAGCTCCGACAACAAACACTGAAAAGAATGGCTTAAAGAGCACCAACACAAAGAGTGTTACGAGCAACAAGAAACCAAGAAAGAAATATTTCTCAATATTTTTAGTTTGCATACCACAAGTATACCACGCAAACGAGCGACGCCAACAGACACACTATTAGGCAATATCTCCACAAAAGTGCAAGCTATTCCCCGAAAACAACCACAACAGGGTCATGGTCTGAGAGCGCTGGAGTGAGATACAACGGCTGGTATGTTTTAACCGTAAAACCAAGCTTATCGAGACTGCGTACAAAAATATAATCAAACCTGCTTGGTGCATACGCGCGATTAATCCAAATATTCACAAATTCATTTTCAAGACGGTAAGTTGGGGGCATATCAAGCGCAACAGATAGCGGATTTAAAAACGCGGCTGCATTCAAAATTTTAGTAAATTCTTTTTGTTCCCAGAGTTTGTCTTCATTAAAATCTCCAGCGAGTACGGCTGCGGCTTCATCTTGCGCAAGCACATCAAGTACGCGCTTCATTTGTCGCAAACGAATTGTTTGTCCAAACACCCATGATGGCGAATGGAGGTGTGTATTAAACACTGACAACTTCCCTTGTGGAGTATCGACAGTTACTTCAAGCACGCCTTTTGCAGCAAAGAGTTCCACGAACGCAGCGGAGAGTCGTGAAAATGGAGTGAATTTTTTTGAAACAATTGGAAACTTAGAAAACGTAAGTAGGCCACCATTACCAATCAAGACCAATCGCTCTCGAGCACTCACGTGTTCATACCCTGCTTCGCCTAATATACGGTAGAGTGTTGCCCGTCCAGATCGCGACCATGCTTCTTGGATACAAATAATATCTGCGCCAGATTGTGCAAGATATTCTGCCACGCGCTTAACACGAGCCTTGCGGTTCTTAACAAACCAGAGTGGTAAATCCCAAATATTGTATGAAATAATCTTGATCTGCATAATCGTTTGGATTGCTAAACATCGGTATTGTAACATAAAACACTCCTTGACTAGGGAGTGTTGTATGTTGGGTAACAAAACTATCTTGAATCTTTTTCTTTTTTGTCTTCTGATTCTTTACGTTCACCTTTGAGTGTCTGTACAACGTCGTGCGCATCATCTCGAGCAGCTTTAAGTGCAGTTTCAGCTGTTTTAATTTTTGCACGAGCATCAGCAACTACTTTCTGATTTGCCTCCATCTTTGCTTTATCTTTCTGGTCTGGAGTTAAATCAGTCAACAAAGTAACGGCTTGTGTTGCAGCGGCTTTTGCTTCTGCAATTTTTGTGTTCATGTCAGCAAGAGATGCATTCAATGCGGCAACATCTTTACCTTCAGTTTGAGCTTTTGTTACACGAACCTGTAATTTACCAAGCAACGTCGCGAGCATATCCGCAGTCTTTTGTGCGCGATCAGCGGCAGAAAGCAAACGAATCTGTGGCATAACCATCATGTAAACACGGAAACCTGATGTGATTGTTTTTGCATCAGCTTTGAGTGTTGCACCTGTTTCGGTAGCAAGTTTTGTCTTGAGTGTAGTAAGCGCAGTGATTTCAGAATTAATCATTGTAACAAGTGCACTTTCTACAGAATCCGACAAACGCTTCATTTCAGAAAGGCGTGTCTTGAGTTTACCGAGATCTTCGATACGTGCATCAATTGCCTTCTCAGCACGAGCACGAATCTGCTCATCAGTACCACCAAGATCAAGATTCATGCTTCCTTCCCCTCGTCCACTGCCACCAACTTTTGGCAATGCAGCATGCGCAGGAGTTGCACTCATGAGTACAACGAGCATAAGTGCGATAAGCGCACCACTAGAGTATATATGTTTCATACGTAACTTTTTACTTAGTATTGATAATTATTGTGTAGCTGCTGAAGCTGCAGCATCAGCACTAACTTCTCCAAGTGAAGCATCGATGGCATTCAAATCTACTTCAAGTGTTACATCATCTGTTTTTGATACGTCGCTAGAAGGAACAGTATCCATCTGTTGTTCTGGTACTGAATTCTGTTCAACTGGAGCAACCGCTGGTTTACGTGACATAAGCCAAATAGCTACTACAGCAATAATAATAACGATCATCACACTAACTGTTTTTCCAAAATTTGTCATATATCTAAAATATGGATTACGATACTAAATCGACTCCTCTTTCATTATAGACCTCTCAAAAACCACTGCAAGGTGATTTTTAGCCTTATTTCTTAATATCAATTTCAAGATCTGGGTATGATCCGTCCATCACCACGTTAAACACAAGACGCCCCAGAACCTGCCCTGTGGTTGTTTTTACACTGACGCGCCACTTACCTGTTGTTAGTCCCGTACGAGCAGAATAGGTTCGGTAGCCACCATCGCGGCCACCTTTAACGGGGAGGATAATAGTTCCCTTGGTTACCCATGCTTTTTGCGTCGCATCATATACCTGCCATTCATGAACAATTGAGAGATCAAAATCTGTTGGAGAAAAAACTGCACTGTATACATACACTGGTCGACTTGCGACACCATGATATGTTGGATAGATACCAATATGCTGTTTAATTTCATCAAAAAATGTTCGTGATTCACGTGCAGCCGCATAGTTACCATCAGTAGTACGTGCTATTGAGTGATAGACACCAGCATCTTGAAGTGACAGCGGAAGTGGTGGAATCAAGTCCAAAAAGTAGAGACTGTTTATGATGATGTAGATACCAGCAATCAATCCGTACAATACTTTGATATCACGGTTAAATGTTTCATTACTTGTATATCGAAGCACTACCAAGAAAAGAATAATTGCTGCAAGACTCACTCCTCCACTTACCAAAAAGACTGTCTGATTAATATCGTGAACAATAACCGGTACGAGATAGATCGCAAAAAGAAAAATGGAGAGAAAGAGAAATCCAATCTGGAAATACAAACGTGCATAGTGGCGCTTGAGTGATTCGTTAGCGATAAATGCAATAACAAGAATCAATAAAAATGGCCAGGCAACGGAAAGTACCGCACTTCTGAAATAGAAGACGAGGAATGTTGAGAGTGTACCGCCAAACATGAACTGTAAAAATGTAATTAACCAGAAGTGTGTTTTTGTAGGACTGGTGCTGAGGATTGAAAAATCTTCAATGTTGTTTTCCTGACGGTTGAGTAAAATGATACAAGCCGCAGCTGCGAGGAGGTGGATTCCAATCCAGAGATTTTCTTCGAATTGATCAACTCGTGTTAACGCAAAAATGTTAAACACGAATCCACCAATAAGTGCAAGCGAAGAAACAGGCCGCTCATACCGCGCATACCAATTTCGAGCACGAATCATAAATGCAAATGGATTCTTGAATTCAAACTTCATATCGTTGCTCTCAGTATAACAAAGAGTAACGTCTTTGAGCTAGTTTGAAGACTGTGTAAAGGTAGAGATGAAATCAAGAGTCATTGCTCGTTCGTGGTTTGCACGTTCTACACTTTGTAAGATAGGGACAATTAAGCGATCAAAGAATCCTCGATCGATAATATGCCCTGTATGCTCTATCGCAAGCGTAGCGCGAGTACAGTGAAGCTCAATTTCTTTGAGAAAATGCGGGGCTACACCATTCCAGAAAATTTCAGGTGTGGTGTGTTTTGCGTAACGTCGCTTTTGTTTCATTCGGACAAGTTCTTGGGTAACTGGAGTATGATTGCCTTGCTCCATATCCTCTTCCCAATCATGAATGTCATCATCGAGTTGCCGTGCGATTAAATAGTTTTTAAAAAACTGCGTGCAACAAATCCATTCACGATCTGTTAGTGTGTATCCGTTTCGACCAAGTACTAGTAACGGTCCAAGCATATGGCCAAGAGATTTGTGTGCAAGATATTCGAATGAAACTGTTGTGTTTTTGTTCCAAGAAGAACCATGCTGCTCGCTGTGTTTTCTGTGTTCTTCGGCGTGAGCATTGTCGATTGTGAGAAATGTTTCAGTGATGAATGCTTGTAAGGCGGGGTTGCCTTCGGCAACCCCGCCGAAAAGCACCTGCGACATCCGCAACGAAACTTGTGCAACCGGAAGTAACTCTACATCCCCCACTGCATCATAAAAATCATCATAAATACCGTACGCAATCCATCCATGCACCGTTGCACATGCACATTCAATAAGCCACGATTCGGGTGGTATTTTTTGCTTACCGGAAATAGCATCAGCATAGTGCTTCATAAAAAGTGCCACCATCTGAAACAAACCTCGCTCGTACATGTCGTTGATGTATCGTTCTCCAATTCGAAACAACACACCCTCGCATGAACCAAATGCTTCCAAGACACGAGCTCGAACAGTATCGAGAAATACAGCATCAGTATCAAGATCAACATGACGTGTAGTTTCTACACCTACCCCAGACAACTCAATTGCTCGCTCGTACAATGTCAGCGCTTCAAGTGCCAATGCCGTGGTAATTGTTTCCGACCCCGCATACAACGTTTTGTCACGAGTACGCATTTGATAAAAGAAAGAGTATGCATCCCATCCGCCATCAGACCTCTGGGTTTCAAGTAAAAATACAATTGCCGGCTGAAGTGTACGCAGACTGTCACTATCACTACATCCCAACCGTAACGAGGCACACACAGCAAGCGCAGTCATAAGCGGATTTTCCCACATACCCGATGATTCCTGATGATCACGTAAATACGCACGCATCTCGGCAACTTTTGGACCACGATAAAAACGACTAGCAAAATAGAGTGCCGGGTATGCCGAACAATACGGAAACGCATAGCCTTCCGCTGTTATTTTCTCTTCAATAAACGCCTCGAGTCCTGGCAGCGAAATACCTTGCTGCGACAAAAAATATCCAACGTTACTGTTTACCACAAAATCAGTATCATTCCATGTCGATCTACCCTCTGGCGGTACAAGCCACATGTCGTATGGACCGCCTTCGGCTTTTTCAGCTGAAACAAGCATCGTTGCAATATGCGCAAGCACTTCCCCCGTAAACAACGACGGGTCGTAATCGTAGAGCGCAGCAAGCGCACAAAATGTATCATCGACATCATCAGGATATGGAAGTGTCTTGTATTCTTTAGATGAACGAAACCAATAATTGAACGACCAATACGAACCTCGCTCGCCTAATAAGAACTGCGCGGTTTTGTATGTAATGTTCTCAGTTCCAGAACTATGCGGTAACTGACACAACGAAGACAGGACAATATTTGAAGGAACGATTGCTGGGCATGTTTTTTGTTCGTGATATTCATCTCTCGTTTCAGAAATACCACACAAAAAACTACCGTCAGCACGCTGCTTGGTTTGAATAAAACGAACTCCAGCGTTACGAGCTTTGTGAATGCTCGCGATGTGATTGTGTAACATGCGGAAGCATGATTATGAAGGAAGAACCGTGACCAAATTCACTGGTAACACGAATTGTTCCCAAAAAATCTTTTTCAATAATATGTTGAACTAGTGACAAACCAATACCAAGACCATCACTTCCCTTGGTTGAAAAGAACGGGTCAAAAACTTTTTTAAGCGTTTCTGGTGTCATACCGCAGCCGTAATCTGAGACGGAACAAACAACAAAACCATCTTGTTCTTTGAGTGTAATTCGTACAATCCGATTCTCTTGTCTCGTTACCGTCGTATATGAGTCAATCGCGTTCGCGATGATATTGAGGAGCAATTGATTGAATTTAATCATGTCGCCGTACAAAAAAATACGTTCGGGTGCGACATATTCACACACAACGTGCTGTCGTTTTGCTTTGAACGACAAAATATCAATAATCTGCGCGATCTCATCATTTACACAAAACGATGATCGATGTTCCTGTTTAGAAATTTGTTTGCGAACAGAACTCACGAAATCTTCAATCTTATGCGCCGCAACAAGAGCGCGATCAATATACGCCCGAGAGGTATGTGTATCTGTTTCCTGTTCGCCTTTTTCTTTGGCGATTTCCATATTGAGTGAAACAGCTGTTAGCGGATTAACCAAGTCATGAAACAAACCAGACGACAGACGTCCAAACTCAGCAAAACGATAGAGCTGCCCCATTTTATCGAGCTGTAACTCTTTTAATTCTCGTGTTCGTTCTTCTACTTTTACTTCAAGCAAATCACGTTCTTCTTTGAGTGCCGCCTCAGACTGCCGTGCCCGATGCAACGACTTTTCAATCTCACGATTCGATAACCATGAGACGGTGGCGATGATGAAAAACATAACTGCAAAAACCGCTATATCATTTTTTGTAAAAACATCAGCACGCCAATAAGTAGAAAATTGTTCCGGTGAATTTAATTGATATAAACCAATAAATAAAATTAATATGACAATAATAGCTGTGATAGCAAAAGCCGCTCGGGTACTGATAAGAATTCCAGTCATTATAATAATTAATGCATACGTAAGAATAGCAGCGGGCACATCGATTCCGTGATTAATTACTGTTATAGAATTTAACGTAAAAAAGATTAAGCAAAATAACCAGCTAGAAATAACTGAATCTCCTTTTCTTGAAAGAAAATACAACCCAGTAAAAACAATCGAAATAATAAAAATAATTCCAGCTGGAAATACAGTGTTTAGACCACGAAGTGAATCAACGAGATTAATTATAAAAGTAACTATTGTTAGACCTATAATTGCGACTAACAAAATATTTAATATAAACTCACTTCTCGCTCTGTCTTCATCAATTGAAATGGGAGCAATTATTTTACTTAGAAGATTAATACATGATTTCATTTTTATACACCAAAATAAACCTATACAAGGCTTATTTTGGCATTTTACTAGCAAGTTCGCATCTTTTATCGTAAACGCAAATTATTTAGCCAATGTTCCAAGGCGTACCCACATTCACCGCAGATGCTGCGAATGCGGCCATGAGAGCGGCGTTGCGCATTGTTTTGTTTGTGAGAACTTTTGTGATGAGTTGTCTCATAGATACTCTGGTTTTATCACTACAGGATGCTCGACCAAGGGCATCCTTGTGATATCCTATCGAGTCTGTGATAAAGAAAACTTCAACAGAAAATAAAAATGTTTAACTAGTACGCTTTTTTGCGAAATACAAATTTTGCAAATTCAACAATCAATACGTTAAATATGAGCCATCCGATAATAAACCAAAGCCATTCAAGTGGTAGTGGTGCGAGCTCGAATAATTCACGCATAAAAGGTACGGCCATAGTAACGACTAGCAATCCAACAGACACAAGAAGACTGATATTCAACTGGCGATTTGAAAAGAGTGGGTACGTAAACAATGGTCGACTTAGACTACGGAATGAAAATGCGATAACAGACACATATGAAGCAAAACATACAAAGAAGATTGAGCGTGCGATATCTACCGAAACACCTGTTTTGATAAGCCAGTAATAGATCACAAAAAGAAGTACTGAGTTTAATACGCCAATAATGTAAATTTGCCCTTTAACGGCTGGTGTAAAAATACTTGTTGAACCATGCTTACCTTTTGCTTCATCGAAGTTTTCATCATACGCAAATGACAATGCCGGCAAACTACCAGTAAACAAGTTAACCCAAATAATCTGTAACGCGGAAAGAGGCAACGGCAAACCAAACACAAGACTACCACCAACAACAAAAACTTCATCGAGTGAGTTTGACATGAGATAGACAAGCGTTTTCCGGATATTTACAAGAATACGGCGTCCTTCATGAATGGCACTACTGATTGTCAAAAAGTCATCATTCAAGAGCACGAGGTCTGCTGCTGATTTTGCAACATCACTTCCTGAGCCGAGCGCAACACCAATATCCATTGCTTTTAATGCAGGCGCATCATTCACTCCATCCCCCGTCATCGCAACAACCTCCCCAAGTTTACGATAGAGCATTCCAATACGAAGTTTGTCTTCTGGAGTCACTCGTGCAAAAATACGCAAACGTGGTAACAACTGAAGCAAGTCTTCATCATTCACAACACGTAAGTCTGCTCCCGTAATAACATGTGAGGCATCAACATCCCACCCAAGAGATCGCGCGACTGAAAGAGCAGTCCCCTTAAGGTCGCCTGTTACCATTGCAACACGAACACCCGCAGCTTCAATTTTTGCAATTGCATCAGGCACTTCAGGACGAATTGGGTCATGAAATGCTAGCACACCGTGCAATGTAATACCCTGAACATCTCGTGGTGACTGAATTTTTTGTGTTTTCTTTTTAGTAGCAATCGCGATCAGACGTTGTCCGTCCATACTTGCTCCCGCAAGCCATGTCTCAATCAACGGTGCTGTATGTTCATCAACAGTTGAACGACTCAACAAAATATCAGGTGCTCCTAAAATAGTATAATGACCCCCAGCATCGGAAACTGAGAATTTATTAGTCGAGTTGAATGGCAAAATAATCGAGGAAACGCCTTCACTAAAACGACTAATATCAATGCCGTGTTCACGCGCATTCTCAACAATATTAACTTCAAATGGCTTGCCTTTGAATGTCCACGCAGAAGCAGGTTGATCTGGATTTTCAACTAATACATCGACGTTCGCAAGTGCTTGGTGAATCAATTGTGTACCTTCAGAACTGAGTGACTGCAAATCAGGTGTGACACCGTTAAGTAAATCAGCTATTGTATACACTCCAACAAGACGCATATCCGCCATTGTTAGTGTTCCTGTTTTGTCGGTAAGAATAAGTGTTGCTGATCCAAGTGTTTCAGCGGCAGCAAGCGTACGTGTAACACCTTGTTTTTTTGCAATACGCTCCGCACCGATAGAAAGAATAACGGTCAATGCAATTGGTAAAGCTTCCGGAACAGCACCAACTGAGACAGCAGCGGCAAGCACAAGCATATCAAAAAATGGCTGGCCTTCATGAACACCAAGTATAAAAATACCAATCACAATAAGAAGAACCATGCCAAAAATAATCCATGAAAGTGTACTTAAACCTTTTTGAATTGGAGTAGCAGCTCGGCTAATACCGCCAACAAGACCTGCAATTTTACCAATTTCAGTATGCTCACCTGTTGCAACCACAACGGCTACAGCAAAACCATCAACGACGAGCGTTCCAGCGTGCACCATATTTTTGCGATCAGCAACAATAGCATCGAGTGCTACGATATCAGTATGTTTTTCAATTGCAACTGATTCACCTGTGAGTACGGCTTCATCAACGCGCAAATTAGTTACTGAAATGAGTCGCGCATCTGCGGGAATACGCATCCCATATGAAAGTTTGATGATGTCACCCGGAACAAGTAATTCTGAATCAATTTCAAACTCGTGAGAACCACGGATCACACGTGATCGATCTTTAATATATGTTGAAAGTCGTTCAAGTGTATTTTCTGCATGATATTCACGTGCAAATCCGAGACCAGCATTCACCAAAACAGCAATTGTAATAACAATTGTTTCTACGTGTTCATTTAAAATAAATGTAATAACACCCGCGGCGATCAAAATAAAAATAAGCGGGCTTGCAAGTTGCTTGAAAAACAAAGCAAGGGGACCCTTACGATCTCGTTTTCTGAAAATATTGCGGCCGTATGTTGCAAGACGTGCCTCTGCTTCCTGCTCGTTTAGACCGGCTTCGGTTGTGGTAAGTTGTGCTAAAAGATCAGCGAGTGGGAATGCCCACGCTTCTACTGGTTGCTTTGGTGTATCCATGATTTGAGTATACCAAAATGACTATGACAGCAATACTCCCCCATCTACCACAATTTGTGTTCCAGTGATGTAACTTGCAAGTGGTGAAGCGAGAAATACAGCAACTGTGCCAATCTCATCGGGGTCACCCATGCGTTTCATTGGAATTTTTTGTATAAAGCGTGTAATGATTTCTTGCATTTGAGGAGTGATGTTTGCACCGGCACCAACACCTGGTGTGGCAATTGCTCCTGGGGCAATCGCATTAACTTGAATATTGTATGGCGCAAATTCAAGTGCTATGTTTTTTGTGAATCCCCATACACCATGTTTTGATGCATCATATGCAGCTAAACCAACTGACGATGGGTGGAGTGCATCAACTGAGGTAATGTTGATGATTTTGCCGCCGCCTCCTTGTGTAATCATTGCGGCGGCGGCGGCTTTTGTCATGAGAAATACGCCTCGTAGATTTACACCGGTAACGCGATCAAAATCCGCTGTACTCATTGAGAGTGCAGGAACATTTGGATAAATACCAGCATTGTTTACGAGAATATCAAGCGAACCAAAGATGTTAACTGTATGTTCAACTACACGAGCAACGTCAGCTTCGTCGGCAACATTTACTTTCACAAAAGAAACCTTGTCGCTCTGTGCGCGTAATTCAGTAACAGCTTGAGTACCAGCATCTTCATTCATATCAGCAATCACAACAGCCGCGCCTGCTTCGAGCAGCCGACGTGCAATTCCTAATCCAATACCCATTGCCCCACCGGTCACAATTGCTGTTTTACCAGTAAGATTGATAAGTTCTGTGAGTGTTTTGTGTGTCATAGTACTAGTATACACCCAAAACAATGGTTTGATTACTTATCCAAATCGAGTGTCTCGTCGATACGAATTTGTTCAACAAATTCTGGGACGTGTGAGACCAAAATCATTGCACCCTGATATTCATCGAGCGCTTTTGCAATAACTGGCAAGTGGCGAAAGTTGATGTGGTTTGTTGGTTCATCGAGAATAAGTAATCCTGGTTTTTGAAGCACCAAGCGAGCAAAGGCAACCAATCCCTTCTGACCTTCTGAAAGATAACCAATTTTATTGTAAACCATGTCGCCAGTAATAAGGAAACTTGCCGCAGTTGCGCGAATACGTTCTTCGTTAATTTTCTCACCCGAAAGTTCCATACCTGAAGAAAGTGACGCGAGTACCGTATCTTCAAAATTGAGTGTTGAGAAATCTTGGCGATAGTAGCCCACACGAATATGCGCAGGAATAGTTGAACCTTCGGCAGTACCGTTTGCTAAACTTTCAAGCAATGTCGTTTTGCCAATACCATTTGGACCACGCAACAATAAATGCTGGTTTCGCTTGAGAGAAATATTTGCTTTTTGTTTGGTGATTTTTCCGTTTCGAAGTGTCGTGAACGAGGTAATACCAATAATTTCACCAACGAGATCAGGCTGAACTGGAATAGTAAATGGCTTGATTGTTTTGTCTTCACGACGAACATCAACCATTTCTTCTTCCAAATCTTCGGCTAAATCACGCATACGTTTTGCAACCAATCGCAATCGTCCTCCTTTGTGCGCGAATTCATTGGCTTTGTCTTTCTTTGCCTGAATCTGTTTTGCGAGCCGCGCGTTTTTCATGTTTTCTTTTTCAACGCGAGCAGAAATGTCTTTAACTACGTTGTAGTAGTTACCAACGTACTGTTCAATTTTTTTGGTATAGACATCGAGATACAACACGCCTTCAGTAAATGCATTCAAAAATTCAGCGTCGTGTGAAATCACGATAACTGTCTTTTCGTAGTTTTTCAAAAATTCCGTGAGGTGTTCAATACCTGCTTTATCGAGATTGTTAGTCGGCTCATCAAGCAACAAAATATCAGGATTCTGAATGAGCGCAGATGCGAGCAACAAGCGGGCCTGTTGTCCCCCAGAAAATGTCTTGATGATACGATCATGAATTTTTTCGTGACCAACGAGGTGCACCACTTCGAGAATTTCATCGATACGTGGATCGATGTCGTAGATTTTCTTTGGAAAGTATGACTGAAAAAAATCACGGACCGTAAGATTCATCTGGTCGCGTGGAATAACCTGTTTAGCAATAGCGATACTGACACCTTGAACGATATTGATTGTGCCATCGTCAGGTTCGTGCACACCAGTAATCAAGCCAAAAATAGTACTTTTACCAGCACCATTTTGTCCCATAAGCGTTAATTTTGCGCCACGGCGAATAGAAAAGCTCACCTCATCCAAGATGGGCTTCTGTTCACTATATCCAAATGACACGTCTTCAAAACGCGCAATTGTTTCGCCTTTTGCCATAAGTATCGCTACTATAGCACAAAACTTCTATTTTAGAGAATGCGAGGCAATGAATTCCATTTTTTGAACTCGAGTGAGTCGCTTTAACTCACCTTCGCGTCTGCGAACATCCGCGTAGGTTGTACAGGATTCCTGATATCGCAATACAACTGGTCGGCGAATTTTTGTATAGTGCGCACCTGATTTTAGATGATTATGCGCATGGAGCCGCTTGTCGAGATCATTCGTTGAACCTACATACAACGTTCCATCATTACATTCGAGTATGTATACAAAGAAACTCATGTGTGCTTAAGCTACCTACATTAAATGTGAAACTGCGAGCTGGTGCAAAATGCGACACGGTTCAACAATACGAGAATCGATAATATTGTAGTATGCCTTGAGGCCATCTCGACGAACAGTAACCAAACGAGCATGACGAAGCAGGGCTAAATGTTGCGAAACATTTGTTTTTGGCACACCAAGTGTTTTTACCAACTCCTCGACAGACATTTCTTGTTCTCGGAGTAAATTCAGAATTTCTAATCGTTTTGGGTTAGCCAAGATTTTATAAGTCTCCGCATTTCGGCGATATGCTGTTCGAGGAAGCGGCTGCTTGATTTTGGTTTTAGTTTTACTATTTTTTGTAGCCATACTAGTTTCGAAAGTATGCAACAATTATCCGGAAAAAGCAACTGGGGCTTTGGGGGCACATCAGAAGCCGTTACAGCTACAACCGAAACAGTTTTAGACAGTGGTTTTTGCACAATCTTTTTGGGCGCACTACCCTGCACACCATCGTGCATAGTTTGTGCTTCAGGATTTACAACAACAACCACCGGTTTGGAAACGTCGTGGATCAAAGCACCCCATGATTTACCAAGAGCAGCAGGGAGCACATAGCTTGTAGCCCATACACGACTATCTTTTGTTTCAATTGTAGGAAGTACTGCCCCATCAGCAACTTGCTGTGCAGCAAAATAATCTAAACTTGTTGCAGTATTTTTAACCCATGTTTCTCCAAGCGCATTCATTGCGTTAACAACCCAGCTCGTTGAATACACTGAACCAAAACCGCCATCATCATGTTGTTCTTTTTTAAGATACGTTACTGCGGCTGCAAGTGCTGCAGCAACATCACTTCTATCTTTAAACGGCACGAGTGCTTGAATTACACTAGCAGTAAAATCAATACTTTCCTCCCATGATCCATCGCTATGTTGTTTTGAAAGAATGAACGCAATAGTTTTTTCAATAACAGTATCTGTTGCAGTGTATCCTGCATGAGTAAGTGGAATAAGTGCAAAGACATCATCATTCACAAACTCAGGATCTCCAAATTGCACACCATCAAACGAATGCAGTATTGGTGTAATATAATCAACCCCTTCAAATGAATATGGATTTTCTCCAAGCGCAAGCAACGCCATGGCTCGACGCTCATTATCTGTAAGAAACGAACTGACATTTGAGTTTGTTTTCAAATATGATCGAATGCGTTCTTTAATATCGGTCCCCGTCTCAACTGAAGCTACGGCAATCGCCGCCCAATCTGTATACAGAGCAGCCCCAAATGAACCATCAGCACTCTGTGATTCAGCAAGATATGCAATCGCTCGATCACTACTAAATGAAATTTTTGAAGTCGTTAATGGAACTGTACTACCACCACCTCCGCCCCCATGACTTACTTGGGCCTTGGCTACGGTAATAGTATATGCAGGAAAATAATAATCTTCGACAATACCAACAGTATACGTATGTGCAGTATCAAGCTGGAATGTTGCCGCACCTTCCGCGTTTACAGTCTGTGTTTTTACAACAGTAGGATTATACGGATCATCTGGATTAGGAAGCGTCACGCCAATAGTACTATTCGTAAGTGGACTCCATGTGTTGTCCATGTAATTGTAATTTTCTGCAGTTGCAGTAAATGATCCACCTTCTGTAATCGTAGTGGCATCAAACACAACACGATGTGGTGAACCAAAATAGACAGCAATCGATTCTCCCCCACTTACAACAGTAGTATCCATGCCTGTCTGAGGAGTTACACCATTGATGACATACTGCCAATCATCACAAGCATCAGTACCTCCTTGCGGTTTAATGCATTTGAGATAGAGCGCTCCAAACGAACTATAGTAAGTAATGTTTGAAATTGAGAATGCATCACTTTGTTGATCGAGCGCATACAAAAGCCCGAGCACACTTCGTGCTTGTATTGTGTGACTCGTGCCAGTGCTATCAATAACATCTACTGTTTCAGCTTGAGGAAGCTCGACTGTTCCTTGATACACAACAATAGCACCATTTCGAATAAGAACCGTTTCATGTTGAACAACCTGCACTGGTGGTGCAATAACAATCGTACGCACAACCGGAGTCGCTTCATTACCCGCACTATCATGCACCGTATATGTGAGCGTGTATGTTCCTGCTGTTGCAGTATCTACTGAACCAGTTACTGTAATCTGAGAAGTGATATCACCATCACTATCATCTGACGCAGTTGCTCCTTGATCACTATACGTATCTCCTTGAGTGAGAGAAATAGAAGCATCACCAACAAGCACAATAACTGGTGCGGTAGTATCAGGAACACTCTCTTCGGCGTGAATAGTATTCACAGCACCCAAAAAAGAAACGAGACATAAACTAAGTAAGACGTATTTTTTCATAACTATTGCAATTTCCACTCAATAACGTCACCGCTAGTGAGCACATATGAAGCCACGCCAACGGTTGCTTCACGTCCATTAATAAAGTACATGAGATTCCCTCCAACTCCCTGTTTATACGAACCAATTTCAGTAACAAAGAATCCGAGACCTGTGTACTTTTTCACAACAAGATGTAGTACGCCTGATGTATTCATTCGCTCAAGCGCGGTATAAAGTGTTTCTCCTTGTGTAAAAACAATATCATTCTCCACATCTCCAACACGGAGCTTTGCATGCTCTACAGTAGGCGCTGTCTCTGAGGTAGTGGTGACCGTAGCAGCTGATGGTGTTTCAACCTGTGTCTGCTGTGTTTCTGTAACCGGTGCCACTGAAAGAGGACTACGTAGCGCGTACGCAATAATCAAACATGCAATAATCACGAGAACGAGCAGTATCCAGTGTTTATTTTTTGTATAGTTTTTCATATGCTATGCGATATCGCAGACACCAGCGACACACGCGAGTTCTTTTTTAACTTCTGTTTCATCATCGACCTCGTAGGTAACAATTTTTGAGAAATCAAGATGCTCAACTGTTTTTACCAATTCTTCATAGCGTTCTTTGGTGATAGCTTCATAGGGCGCAAGTTTGTAGACATGGTTTGAACGTGGTAAAAATGACAAACCTCCAACAAGTTCCCAGTTTTCATATATCCAATGAGCAACAGCAACCCACTCATCTTCACCGACTGAAATAGTTACCGATGGATTGTGTTCAGTATAGTGCTGTTTAACCACCTTCCAGTGTTCAAGCTGATCAATTGCAGACAAGTCATCACGACAAATCGCACCAGTAGGAGCTTTAACAGGAAACTCCAACACAAATGTTGTTGCTTCTTCAAGCGTCTGACCGACTTCAGGATAATATGGCACTCCTTGGTCTTTGAGCATTTTGAAAAGAGCATCAGTAGCAGAAATACGAATGCGACGAATATAATATGGCGCATGACGAGGATGCATGCCTGACGCACAATCAACTGTCTGAGAAACAGTGCCTGATGGTTTCACACAAGTAATACAAGTAGACTGCGGAACAGTAAATCTCTTTGCGTACTTTTTGTTTGTCTCAATCGCAACCTGACGCATCTTTTCAAGCATTTCTGGTGTGCGAACAAGCGCGCAATCCCACTGTCCGGTAATAGACACACCGAGTAGGCGTTCTTTTTCACAGTTACGTTTCCATTCATGTGAAAGATATGGGAAGTACGTTAATGTTGATTGATATGTACCGATGATAGTTGCGATGCGTACTTTTTCAAGCAATGTTTCTTCAGTGTCTTCTGCGCGAGCAACAACTTCTGACAAGTTACAAAACTGTTTAGATTGCAAAATAATTTCTCCGCATGGGTTTGTTCCCCATGATGGGTACACACCATCTTTCCATTGAACAAGTCTGCGCTTAGGCAGTGTCTTCTCAAGACCACCGCGATTGAAAATACCACGTTCGCCTGATCCACTTTTCATAAGTGCAATCCATTCATCCATGAATTCTTCAGTTGATGGCTTACTGAGATAAACCGCTGAATTGTTCGACAACATACGCTGTGCTTCTGTGAGATAAAATTGTCCTTTCTTTGCATCACGTACCTGTTCATCATCAAGATCAGAAAGAGAAATCATCGCACTGCGTCGTACACCTCCAGCAACAACACATTCGCCAATTTTGCAGATGATATCATGCGCATCGAGGTTAGAGAGACGTCTGCCCTGTCTACGAAGAATTCGTTCACGAGTAAATGTGAGGAGTGATTGGAGAGGTTCTGGTCCTGAACTTTTTCCTCCCATAACCTTGAGACGAGATCCGGCTGGTCTAATCTTTGAAAAATCAAATTCAACATCTTCTCCTCCAAACCATGTTTTCATTCCAAATGAAAGCGCGTCTGCCCAACCTTCTTTACTATCAGGAACTACATACGTTGGAAGTTTCTTACCAGTCTGACGTTCAATCTGTGGAAGTGCTTGGATGTTTTCACTCTCAACAGAAAAACCAACACCTGTGCCGCACATAGAGATATACATAATTTCAGCAAAATCCTGAAATGTTCGTGGTGCAATAAATGAACAGTTGTAGGCACAGACATTTGTTCTGCGCGCGGCTTTTCCGGCAAATTGCAAAAGTCGCATTGATGGCATTGATCGCTGCTCGAGGATTGCCTGACGAACTTCCTCGTACTCTTTGTCAGAAAGCCCTGAACCAAGGTTTTCACGCATAAATTGCATGTAGCGATCCACTGTTTCAATCCATGTTTCTCGTCGTCCCTCATCACTCACCCAACGTGCGTAACTACGGTAATATACAAATTCTGCAAGCGGGTTACGAAAATATTTTTTACCTTCTGACACAAGCTCACGTACTTTCTCAGGAATAAAACCTACTTTCTCACGAACCAACGAGCGTTCCTTGCGGTACAAAATGTACGCTTTTGCTGTTTGAGAAAAACGCATTGCGATCAACTCACTTTCAACAATATCTTGAATTGTTTCAACACTCGGTATCACTGCCTGTAATTTCTTTTCTTTTTTAAGTGTCGCGAGTTTTTTAACAACTTGATCTGCTACGCGGATTGCATCTTTTTCATCCCCTTCACCACTTGCAGTAAGTGCTCGTGTAATCGCACGAACAATTCGTTTTTCATCAAACGGAACAACCATTCCGTCGCGCTTCTGTATTTTGGTAAGTGATGTATAGTGTTTGGTTTTCATAGTATTAGATGTGCTTACTGTTTAAAAATGATACGGCCACTGCTTTGTACTGTTTACTTGTAGTAAGTACACGATAAAGGGCTGGAGAAAAGAGGAAGGCAAAACCTATATTCCCGAGAAGATGCAGTGCTGTAAATGGTATTTGCCCTACAACAGCAGCCATAAAAGGTTGATTAAAGAAAATCGGTCCAAGTGTACATCCTGTTGCAATGTCGTACACAATGGTTGAAATGATAGCGAACCTAATATATGTCGTTTGTGTATTAGCTCTGTTTTGTAAGTAGCTACTAGACCAAATTCCTAAAAGTCCGTACATAGAGGCTGCAGCAATCGTCCATACCCCTACTGAACCAGTTATAAGGTCAAAAACGATAATAGAAGAGAAACCAAAAATAAATCCAAACCATGCTCCATATGCTTTCGCAAACGGCATTTGTAGTGCAAGTATCGGTTCTATATTCGGGGGTCGAAATGGGACAAAACGGATGAGTAAACATGCACAAAAAACAACGGCGAACTTGACCCACGCACCTAAAGATGTTTGCATATAAACATGGCTATTAACTCCTTTTCGTGACGAAGGAAAAGGTGTATACTAATTTCATAGTTGCGATACATTGCAACTAGTTGACTTAAAGTATACTCCTTCAAACAAGGAATGTGCAACAGTGGATAACTTAGTTACTTTTACTCGTTTGGTTTACAATATACCTATGCTTATTTATTTATTTCTTGAGGCGCTTTCAGCGGTCGTTGGTGTAGTTGCTATTGCAATTATTGTTATTTATATACAAAAGAAAACTAACTTCTTGCGATTTTTCAAAGAACCGCGCGTCTGGGGATCACTTATTCTATTTCTCATCGCTTTTTTCTCAGGTCTCATAGCTAATCGAACCTATCCCCCAACGTTTACCATGCCCGCCTTTATGCATTCACATGCTCCGGGTGGTGTGCCTGCATCTATTCCCTTTAACAAAATCCTCGACTTCTTTTTGTATGAAAAAAATTTTGAACATGTCGCCGATATTGGCGCTGATCCAAATGCTGTTCCAGAACTTTCACTACCAGGCAAAGACGGTGTCGTACACATCGAACTAACAACTCGAGAAGTTATCTCTGAAGTTGCTCCTGGTATCTATTTCAACTACTGGACATATGACAAACAAGTTCCTGGACCAATGCTCCGCATCCAAGAAGGAACTACTGTTGAACTTTCGCTAACCAACGACCCATCAAACTTACATCATCACAATATTGACCTCCACGCAGTGACTGGACCGGGAGGAGGAGCATCAGTCACAGAAGTTCTGCCTGGTGAAACAAAAGTATTTCGATGGAAAGCACTCAATCCTGGATTGTATGTATACCACTGCGCTATGCCTAACGTCAGTACACACAATTCTCACGGACAATACGGTTTGATTCTCGTTGAACCAAAACAAGGCCTTACCAAAGTTGATAAGGAGTTCTATCTCATGCAAGGAGAGCTCTACACTGAAGGACAGCTAGGTAAGAAAGGGTTAGTTCCCTTTGATTCTGAAGCGCTTCTCGATGGTCATCCTAACTACGTCACATTCAATGGAAAAATAGAGAGCGTACCACGAATGCACGCAACTGTAGGAGATACCATCCGCATCTATGTTGGTAACGGTGGCGTAAATCTCATTTCATCATTCCATGTCATTGGAGAAATATTTGATACCGTATATCCAGAAGCAAACATTGGTGGCTCACTCGAACGCAATGTTCAAACAACAGCTGTCCTTCCTGGTGGCGCAAGCATCGTTGAATTCAAAGTAGACGTGCCTGGTAAATACCTCATCGTAGATCACGCGCTTGCACGTATGAACAAAGGTGCATGGGCTGTATTGGAAGTAACCGGAAAAGATAGTCCAGAAATATTTTCAGCTGTAGCTCCTGAAGGAGCGGTTATGCATTCCCACGACGCGCAGCATCAATAGCGGCAACATCAATTTTTTGCATAGTCATCATCGCAGTAAATGCTCGTCCTGCTTCTTCGCCGCCAGCTGAAAGTGCTTCGGTTAATGTACGTGGTGTAATCTGCCATGAGATTCCCCACTTATCTTTGCACCAACCACAGTCACTTTCACGTCCACCATTTTGGACGATAGCGTTCCAGTAACAATCGGTTTCTTCTTGATCGTCAGTAGTAATTTGAAATGAAAATGCTTCACTCTGCTTGAATGCAGGACCGCCGTTTAACCCCATGCATGGAATGCCACAGACAGTAAATGTAACGGTGAGCGCATCACCCTTTTTACCACCCGGAAAATCTGATGGAGCACGAAAGACGTTCCCTAACTTACTATCTGGAAATGTTGCTGTATAAAAAACGAGCCGCATCTTCTGCGCCCGTATCGAACCAAAGACAAATGGTGTTTTTAGGTGTCATGAGGATAGTATAGCAAATAAAACCACTAAGACCTTAGGGTTGTAGTGGTTTTATTTGTGGCTTGCTGTGGGTCTTAGCTGAAGTTAGAACCGCTTTAATGACCAGCACAGACCTAAATCAGTTAGCATTTGTAGTTAATAAATGGGAAATGGCTTAATACTAATTACTATTCGAGGTATTCCGTTCCTCACGCAACGAGTGATATAGATTCAGTAACTGGTCCGCTATATTCTCGCTACGGAATGACATCACGCTTGCTTTAGCAGACGCGGCCATTGCCAGTCGTTTCTCCTCATTGGCAAGCAGTTCAGCGGCCCGAGCATAAGCCTCCTCTTGGTTTTGCACGACATACCCATTTACGTCGTTCTCAATAATCTCCGGAGCAACGCCCACGGGATACGAGATCGGCACGAGTCCTTGCGACATGCCTTCGACGAGACTGAGTGAGAAACCTTCATAACGCGACGAGAGAAAAAGGATGCTGCCATAGAGCGGGGCAAGCGCTCCTGGGATGAGATCCTTTCGAAGGTTCGTGAACATGTAGTGCTTCGGGAAAGACACTTTCAGCCACTCTTTAAGTTTGGTATTCATCGTCATGCACACCGTCGTCTTTGGTACATTTGGAAACGCTCGGTAAAAGTTCACGAGACGAGACAATCCCTTAAGCTTGAGGGTAAATACATCACCGCCCAGCCGCCCTAAAAAAACAAGGTGCGGTGGTTGGATATTCTCGGGACGTGATGTTTTGAACCAGTAGTCCTCAATCGCATTGTGAATCAGATGCACACACTCTTCATGCACATCCATCGCGACAAGTTCATCCTTAACTTTTTGAGACGTCGCAATACACGCTGACGCCTTGGAAGCAACAAGCGCCTCGATGTCCGCCACGTCCTCCATAGGTCGAAATGTCCTGAGGTCGAAATCAGGAATAATTCCCAATTTTGCCAATTCTTTAAAGAGGCACCGCTCCTCGTTCGGTAAATTCCGAGTATGCGGCACCGCATCAAGATAACCGCGGGTGGTTGAGCCAAAATGACAAACCACAGGGACTCCAAATGACAGAAACGGGAGCGGTGTGTACGTCGTCCCTTGGATGATGTGGCTCTTCAGAATCTCGTCCTTATGCTCGAGCAGCGAGTGGAAAAACAAGATGTTGGCAATACCCTTGAGGTGTATGGGCGTTTCAAGAAGCTGCCTTTTTGGAAAGAAGCTCCGTACCCGAACGCCGCACTCCGTGAGCGCATCAGCCATGAGTTTATTGATGTGATGCGCACCTGTCGCTATTTTCTTTTCATGGTAGATAAATGCCACCTTTAACCCACCATTTCGAGGCATAGTAGGTTGCGTCTTCTGACGATTCCGGTATGTGAGTAAAGATCGCATCACTATCGCGTCTTTCTGAATGCAAAATGGAAGCTTGCATACGAGAGGTAAGCTGTTACGGCGACACCGATCCATGAGAGCCAAAGTGGTATCTCAAATCCGCCAAGTATGAGGCTCACGCCAAACGCGAGTCGCACGAGATGGAGAAGTGCTACTGCGAGAAAGACGCACCCAGCGACAACCAACAGGCCTTTTTCGCTTGGTGAACGCACCGGCACGTGGGTATTCCATGCGAAGTGCGCGAGAAGCACGATAACAACAACATCAAAGAATACAAATGGGAGTATTGATGAGGCTGGCCAAGTCACGCCCAACATGGTGAGCGGAAAAAAGCCGGTACTCCCGAGCCAAATACCGCAAACAATATCGGCAATAAAGAGACCGATGGCGACTTTTGCCGATTCACGAAGAAAATGATGATTCATAGTTAAAATAATGAGTTAAAAACTACGTTAATAAAGAGTACCCGGACAGCAGTATCTATGAGGACCTTATCCGCCCCCGGGAGCCTCGTTCGCTAATTTTGATTCGACAGTAATACATTACATCAATTATACCATATCATCGCTGTGATAGAATTATAAGATGGCATCAACAAATGTTATCACGGGAATTACAAACGCCGACGCTCGGCGCTACCAACTGGCGCACGGATATAATGAAATCGTTGAGCAAAAACCGTCTCTGTTCGCGAAAATCGTGCGAAAGAGCGCGTCGCCGATAAGCGGTATGCTTCTCCTGGCGGCGATTCTTTCGTATGCGGTAGGCAGGGACTTTGACGGTTTCTTTATCCTGTTTCTTCTCGTGCTTAATGTCGGGATCACCGTCTGGCAGGAGCGCAAAGCGGACAACGCGATCGAAAAGCTGAATGAACACCTTGCGGTTTCCGTCAAAACGCTCCGCGACGGGAGCTGGAGCTTGATAAGCTCGCGGCTCCTGGTGCCGGGAGACGTCATCCAGCTCAAGTCTGGAAATGTAATCCCCGCCGACGCCAAAGTCTCGGAAGCGAACAGCGCGAGTGCGAACGAAGCGGCGCTCACCGGCGAGTCGCTCCCGAAAGAAAAACAGCCTGGCGATCCGCTCTATTCTGGTTCATTCCTCGCATCCGGCCTCGCAACTGCCGAAGTGACGGCAATCGGTAGCAATACTTCTTTCGGCAAGACACTTTCAAAAGCCGATACAACCCCGAAGCGTAGTGCTCTCGAAAAAGATATTCTTCGGATCACTCGTTTTCTCTCAGCATTGAGCATAGTCGCTGTCGCCGTGTTGACGGCAATTCTTATTATCGGACACGCGTCATGGGTGGAAGTTCTTCGTCTCGACCTCTCGCTCGTCATCGCGGGCATCCCAATCTCGCTGCCGACCGTCATGACGCTCATCATCGCCTTCGGCGTCATAGCCCTCGCGCGGAAAGGCGCTGTCGTGCGACGGCTTTCTTCGCTCGAAGAACTCGCGAATACAGATTTTCTTCTCACGGACAAGACCGGCACGCTCACAAAAAATCATATTGTCGTTAATGAGATCGTCGGGTATGGAACTTCAGAATCCGAGGTGCGCTCTTTGGCCGCACTTATTGCTTCCCAAAATCCCGACGAAACGCTTAACAATGCGCTTCTCACCAATGCCACAGTGCCGGAAGTTGTTATCCAAACTTACCTGCCAACCGACTCTACGAGAAAGCGAGCTTCATTGATTTATAAAGACAAGGGACGCATCCACATCGCAACACTTAGCGCTCCGCAACTGATTGAAACGCTGTGCGAACTTTCAGAAGAAATACGTGCGCGATTCTCGGCAGATGTCGAACGTTTCGCCGAACACGGGTATCGAACGCTTGCGCTTGCTGTTGCTGATGGTGAGCTTGAGCGCGGCATGTCTCTCATCGGACTCTTTGCACTTTCCGACGAATTGCGCGAAGATGCAGGAGACGTCGTCCGCTTCCTCGCGGATAACGGCATCGGCGTCGCGATGGTAACGGGAGACAATCACGCAATCGCGCGAGAAATTGCCGAAAAACTTGCGATACCAGGCGATCATGTCATGACACGCGATGAGCTTGTCCAAAACGGTATTAGTTCGCTCGACGCGCATGCCTTCGCGTCCACGCAAGCATTTGCCGAAGTATTCCCTGAAGACAAGCTCGCGCTTGTCGAGCGAGCACGTAGCTTTTTTACCGTCGCAGCAAACGGCGATGGTGTGAACGATCTGCCCGCCGTGAAGGCCGCGTCGGTCGGGTTCGCGGTTTCGAACTCGGTTGACGCACTCAAAAGCGCGGCTGATATCGTTCTCCTGTCGCCCGGTATCGGCGTTATGCGTGACGCGTTCATCGAAGGCCGCCAGATATTCGAACGACTGTACGTATACTCGCTCTACCGCATCTCTGAAAGCTTCCGTTTAATTATTACCATCACCATTCTTGGTATTGTTGTTGGCACGTACCCACTCTCACCGCTTCAACTAATCTTGCTCGCGCTCCTCAACGACATACCCATTATTTCACTCGCAACCGACCGCGTAAAAATCGCCAGTCGACCCTCGAAAATAAAAGTACGCGAACAATTCACCCAAAGTGTTCTGTATGGGTTAGTCGGCGTGATAAATAGTATGGTGCTGTTTTTTATCGCCATCGATTATCTTCATTTCTCGCTGCCGATAGTGGAAACCATGTTCTTCCTCAAGCTCACTGTCAGCGGTCATATGCTCATTTACGTCGCTCACACGAAAGAACGCTGGTGGCGGTATCTGCCAAGCAAAACAGTAATCATCGCGACAACGCTCACGCAAATAATCGCGACGATTCTCGCCCTCACCGGGTGGCTTATGCCCGCTGCAATATCCTGGCAGCTTGTTCTTTTTGTATGGATATGGGCATTCTGCTTTATGCAGATCAGCGAATATCTAAAAAGGAACGGGCGTGGCAACGAGCCGCTATCTTCAGCCTCAATGACTTAACCGCGTTATTTAATAAATACGCGCAAATACTTCTCGTAAACGTAGATTTGGTCGTATGCGCCATCCTCTTTCTGTGCCTTTAAAATACCCATACCCACGAAACGGTCGATAACTTTCTGAGCGCCTGGGCGCGAAAAGCCCGTCCATTCCATGATGGTGCGGGTATTTACAATCGGGCTGGCGTACAGCTTCAACAAAACGAGCATACTGCTCTTGGACTCGCGTTTTGCGAGAACCTGGATTTTAGCCATATCGGCGTCGCGGAGCGCTCGGATTTCCTTGGAGATAGAGATGGACTCGTTGGCTGTTTCGATTACGCCGTCAAGGAAAAAGTCGATCCAAGCCTCAACTTCGCCATCGTGGTAGCCGTTCAATTTTTGATAGTAGATTTTCTGGTGCTTTTTGAAATACGATGACAAAAACAACACCGGCCGCTCAAGCAGGTTGCGGTGACAGAGAAGCATCGTAATCAAGAGGCGGCCCGTTCGGCCGTTACCGTCGAGGAACGGGTGGATCGTCTCGAACTGCGCGTGCGACAGTGCGATGTGGATGAGCGGAAGGACCACTTTTTCGTTATGGAGGAACTTTTCAAAATCGTCGAGTGCAATTTTCATATCCTCCTTTGGAGGCGGGACATAAAGCGCATTCGACGGAGAAGTGCCACCAATCCAGTTCTGCGAATTGCGGAACTCACCAGGATCAGCGAAGTGCGACGCGCGTGCGCCATCCATCAGCTTCTTGTGTATCTCGCGGATAAGTCGAAGCGAGAGCGGAAAATCTTTCAATCGCTCTGTGCCATAGTTGAGCGCCTGGATATAGAACAGAATGTCTCCCGCGTCGGTCTCTTTCGTAGCGACACCGGCTTCCAGCTCGATAGCATCGACGATTGTCGCGCGTGTTCCCTCGATTTGCGAGGAAGATGTCGCGTCTTTCGTAACGAACATGTGCAGGAAGAACTCGAGATCAGGGAGCGTGTGCGTGATGCCGTCGAGTTTGCCAACGAGACGGTCCGCTTCGGCCGCTTTAATCAAAAGTTCAGTAGACAGCTCAAACAAGCCCTTCGGCGGAAAGGGGTTCGGAACAAAAGCAGAGAAGCCCTCTTTCTGTCTTACATTCTTGCCGATTTCGATGTTCGTACTTAGTTTCCTTTGCATAATGAGATATAAACTATCTTAGACTTTAGTTTACTTCTTGTCAAGCAATGGAAACTAACTTACCAACAGTCTTAGTAGAGGCGCTTATGATCGGGATTTATACCGACAACCTCGAGTGTCTCCTGCTTGATGATGCGGCCGCATTTAGCACACACACATCGAACCCAACCTGGACTCGAACCAGCCAGGTTCACGAAAATACATTGCTACCAAAAAACATTTTCAGTTTTCTGTGAAATTCGGGAAGACTCGGTCTCGAACTAAGATTTCCAAACGACGTTGAGAAATAAGCCTCTCGGTCTGTCTCACTGTTTGGCTGCCGGACCTGGATTCGAACCAAGATACACTGCTCCAGAGGCAGTAGTCCTACCATTAGACGATCCGGCAATATAAAAAGCTTCGTTACAAAGCTCCCTATATAATACATTTTTTTGGGTTTTTCGCAATCCTGTGGCTACCCTTTTACGAAGCCAGCCTGTCACAAGTGACAGGCTGGCGTTCTCTATTCCTCGTAGTTCTTTCTTATTTCTTCTTTGTCGCTGCCTTGATAAAGGCGCTGAACAATGGATGTGGACGAAGTGGTCGAGCGAGGAATTCTGGGTGAAATTGCACGCCAAGGAAAAATGGGTGCTTCGACTGTGGGAGTTCGGCAATTTCCATCAACTGACCATCTGGTGATGTTCCTGAGAACACCAATCCTTTCTTTTCGAGGTCAGGGAGAAACGCATTGTTGACTTCATAGCGGTGACGGTGGCGTTCAGTGACGGTATCTGCTCCGTATGCTTTGCGAGCGATGGTTCCCTTTTTGAGCTGTGCAGGATATTCACCGAGACGCATAGTGTTGCCGTAACGATTCTGGGCAAGGTGTTCTTTCTGACTTTCCATGACATCAATGATTGGGTATTTTGTTTTTGGATCAACTTCAACAGTGTGTGCGCCTTTCAAGCCGACAACGTTACGTGCAAATTCAACAACGAGCAACTGCATACCGTAGCACAAACCAAAGTATGGGATTTTGTTTTCGCGAGCGAATTTGATGACGTTCAACTTACCTTCGATACCACGAGAACCAAATCCTCCGGGCACAATAACGCCGTCATACTTTTTGAGTTCTTTTACTTTCTTTGGATCTTTTTCAAAATCAAATGCGTTCAACCAGGTGAGTACTGGTTTCAAATTCTGCGTGTAGGCAGAATATTTGATTGCTTCAATAACTGACAAGTATGAATCCGCGAGCAAGTATTCCCCTGTTTCAAAATATTTACCGATGACTGCAATGTGGACTTCTTTTTTGGCAGTGTGAACTTTTTTGACGAACGTACGCCAGTCTTTTGCGCTTGGACTCACTTGTGCTGAACATTTACTGCCCATCAAATCGCACAAAATGTCGCCGAAACCTTCCTTTTCAAAATTGAGCGGTACATCGTACACACTATCAACATCCGGAGCTGAAATCACTCGTTCAGGGAGAATGTTACACATGTAGGCAATCTTCTCTTTGCGTTTTTCATCGAGTCGAGATTCGCCACGAGCAATGATGATGTCAGACTGAATACCTGACGCGTTCAATGTACGTACTGCCATCTGTGTTGGCTTTGTTTTCATTTCACCAACTTTTGATGGAACAGGAAGATATGAGACTACGGCAAAAAAGACATCGCGTGGATTTTTGGTTTTCATCATACGTGCAGCTTCAAGAAAGAGCATGTTCTGGTATTCGCCAACAGTGCCACCAATTTCAACAATGACCACATCAGCATTCGCCTGTTTCTGCGCAGTCGTGATGCGGTGAATAACTTCGAGTGGAATATGCGGTACTACTTCAACACATTTGCCGCCGTATTCGAGGTTACGTTCTTTGTGAATGACAGTCTCGTACACACGACCAGTCGTCATGTAGTTTGCACGAGTCAAATCAATATTCAAAAAGCGTTCATAGTTACCCATGTCCTGATCAGTTTCATCACCATCTTTGAGCACAAACACTTCACCATGTTCAGTCGGATTCATAGTACCCGCATCAATGTTGATGTACGGATCAATTTTGATTGCAGTGACTTTGAGACCACGGTCTTGGAGTAACTTTGCAATTGATGATGAAGCGATACCCTTACCCACGCCGGAAATAACTCCACCGACGACAAACAGGTACTTAGGAGGAACTGAAGAAGACATACGATAGTAGATTAGTGTTTAAGATATCTCCGTGTAGCGAGGAAACTTGAGACTGCTCCGAGCACGACACCTGAGAGAAGAATAATAATAAAGATTTGGATGATATTGCGAACGTAGTATGAGAAGAGGTTCATGCCAAGGAAATCAGTCATTGAGCGGCCGAACCAAAGTGTGATAAAGAGGAACAGGATAACAGTAATGAATGTTGCAATCGCGCCGTAGGTCATACCTTCGATCATAAACGGACCGCGAATGTATTTATTGTCAGCACCCACGAGTCGCATAATACTGATTTCTTCTCGAGCAAAAAAGATTGCCAAGCGAATCGTATTGAATGTAATCACAATAGAAAGGATAACCAACACCAAAGTAACCAAAATACCGAGTCGTCGTGCACCAGTAATCAAATCAGTCAAACGATCAATAACCTGCTTGTTTTTGTTGTAGTTAATCGTATCGATGATTGAGGCGTTATCTTTTGCGAGCGCACTGTCCCCTTTCAACAAGTTTGCAATGCTTTCATACTGCTCAGTTTTCTTTGCCTTGATAGTAAGTGACGCACCAAGTGGATTGTGATCAAGTTCATCGAGCGCCTGAATAGTGAGATAGTCATCCTGATGTTTGTCGCGGAATGCAGTAATTGCTTCTGCTGATGAGATGTATGACACTTCTGCAACTTCAGGGAACTTCTCGATTGAATCTCGCATCTCAAGAATCTGAGATTCCGGAGCACCAACGGTAAAGTAAATCGCAACGTCTACTTTGTCTTCGATAGTACGAAGTGATGTTGTGAGCACTGCTTGTATCAAAATAGTTGCCGCAATTGCTGATAAGGTAATTGTCATTACCAAGATAGAAGCAAAAGAAACGTTTGTGTTACGTTTAAAATTCGTAACGCCTGATCTAAAAATTCGTTTTGTGTTAGTCCATGCCATACAATTACACTACATAGTTACCATGTTTATCATCTCGCACGATTCGTCCCTTATCGAGCGTAATTACACGTTTGCCAACATTTTCAACGACACCACGATTGTGTGTTGTCATGATAACTGTTGTACCAAGGTCGTTAATTTTTTTGAGGATCTGCACCACTTCGTAGGTATTGATCGGATCGAGGTTCCCTGTCGGTTCGTCGGCAATGATGATGTCAGGTTGGTTGATGATCGCACGAGCAATCGCGAGACGCTGTTTCTCACCGCCAGACATCTGGTGCGGGAAATGCATTATCTTGCTTGAAAGATCAACGAGCTCGAGAACATGCGGCACGTCTGATTGGATTTCTTCGTCAGTTTTGCCGGCAGCTTCCATGGCAAATGCAATGTTCTCGTACGCAGTTTTGTTTGGAAGCAAACGAAAATCCTGAAAGATAGTACCGATTTTGCGGCGGAACTTGGTAACTTCAGATGAAGAAAGTCTGTGAATGTCGAGGGACTCAAAATAGACGTTACCGTGTGTTGGCTTTTCTTCAGCGAGGATTAATTTGAGGAGTGTTGTTTTACCAGCTCCTGAATGACCAACGATAGAGACGAATTCACCCTGGTTAATAGTGAGATTAACCGTATCGAGTGAAGGCTCATCGCCTGTATATATTTTGGAAACATTATTGAAGTAAATCATGAACTTGATTATTATACCTTTTTCTCACCGTCAATGAAAGCGTCCAGATTACCGCTTAAAATATCGTCTGGATTCGAGCTTTCCACATCTGTGCGGAGGTCTTTGACGAGCTTGTACGGGTGTAACACGTAGTTTCTAATCTGGTTTCCCCACTCAATATCCGTGGTTTTAGCGATTTGCATACTTTCAGAGAGCTCTTTGCGCTCAGCTTCGGCTTTGGCGTAGAGTTTACCGCGCAGGATTTCCATGGCTCGCTCGCGGTTTTGCTCCTGAGAGCGTTCTTCACGGACAGATACTGAAATACCTGTCGGACGGTGTGTCAGGCGGACTGCAGTTTCTCGCTTGTTTACGTTCTGACCTCCTGGACCGCCAGCTTTTGAAGTATCAAAATCAATATCAGCTTCTTTGAGCTCAGGCATGTCTGCTTGAGCGATTTTAGGAAGGACTTCTACGAGAGAAAAACTAGTATTTCGCTTGGCTTTTGCATTAAATGGAGAGAGACGAACGAGACGATGCACACCAGACTCGTGCTTGAGTTTGCCGTAGACGCCTTTGCCGGTAAGTTCAATTGAAATATTGCGGTATCCCCCGTGATCGTTCTGGTTTTCGTGGATAATCGAATATGACCAACCCTGTTTGTCGGCGTATTTCATATACATTTCATAGAGCATGCGAGAAAAGTCTTCGGCGTCGTCACCACCTGCACCTGAGAGAATATTCAAAATTGCTCCACCTCGGTCAAAGCCGCCGATGCCTTCTTTCTTGTCTTTAAGATCTTGGAGTTCTTTGATTGCAGCCTGTGCTTTTACTTTGTCGTTCCAAAAATCTGGTTCAGACATTGCCGCTTCGATGGCCTGTATCTTATTGTCTAGCTCGTTCGTATCCATACAAGCCTGAGTATAGCATATGGTATACTAGGCACATGAAAGTATCAGTTGTTATCCCAGCTTATAACGAAGAACGCTGGATTGATAAAGCCCTCGAAGCTATTAGCAAACAAGACTATCCTGACTACGAAGTTATCGTCGTCGACAATGCATCTCAAGACCGTACCAGTGAGGTTGTTGCGCCGTATGTGGCAAAAGACCCACGAATTAAGCTCATTCACGAACCTCGCAAGGGATTGTTGTTTGCGCGCGAGGCCGGACGCCGTACGGCGTCCGGCCAGATTATCGCCCAAATGGACGCAGACTGTATTCCGAAACCGTACTGGATTAGTCGTGCTGTCCGCTATTTCGAAGACCCAACCATCGTTGGTGTTTCCGGACCATATCGACTCTATGATGCACCTGCATATTTGCGTGTAAGCCTGACCGCCATTACTCTACTTGGAGAAGGTCTTATTTATCTCATCACTCGTTTCGTTACCAAACTCCGCGACAAGCGAGAGATTACTGTTGGTGGCAACTTCTTCATTCGTGCAACAACGCTTGAAACAATTGGCGGCTACGATACTTCTATTGATTTCTACGGCGAAGACACTGACACAGGCTATCGCCTCTCTCAACACGGCAGACTCGTACACCGTCGCGACATTGAAATAGATTCATCAGCTCGACGACACAAAGCATTTGGGTTTTTTAAACTCATCTACATGTACACCAAAGCATACTTAACCGTTATTAGCGGTAAGCGTGTTCATGATAGCGAAGAAATCAATCACCCTCGCTAAACACCTCGGTTCGTTCTATTGATACACTTTCTTATTTTGCTATTTTTTTTTCGAGAGAATCACTTGAGCTGTTTCATCAATCAAGATTTTTTGCTGACACAAATTTTCTTTGAAGATCGGAGCTGCTTCAATGAAACGTTCAACGAGCAACTTACCAAGTGCATTACGAGTTATAACGAGTGAAGCAGTTGATGCATCATTGAGGTTTGTTGTTGCAAGACGAACTGGAGACGCGTCACACGCAGTCATTGCATCTGCAATAAATGCTCGTGTCGCTTCTGCTATCGCTGCGCGAGTTTCATGTTCATAAAAATAGAATGATGGTGCTTTCTGAAGATATTCAATAACAACCTGTGCAAATGTTGGAACTTTTGTGCCGCCTGATGCAAGATTCTGATTGTGAAGCAATGTTCCTGCTCCGACTTCACGAAGCAAACCACTCATTGTTGCGTACTCACCTTCAAAGAAACTCGCAATCTCACTTCCGTCGTTACGATACTGCTCAAGTGCACGTGCATACGCAGCGCGTTCTTTAACAGTAAAGCGTCCTGTGTTTGCAATAGTTTGAATAGTACGAAGACCAATATTTTTAACTGCAGTACCAACAAGATATTGCATGAGTGGTCCATGTTCAGCATGTTCAATCAAATATCCAGTACGAACAATGAGAAATGCTTTGTCCATTCCAGCGTTATCTTTCTTTGCTTTAACCAATGCAAGTGCATCAAGCGCAGCAAGTTTCGCGAGTTTTGGATAGCCTGTCCATGTACCTGATTTTGCAAAAATATCAATTTGTGAGAAATCACTTGCAAACGCTGAAGACAAGAACACGTTTTTCTGTGCTGCTTGGTAGAAACCATCAATCGCTTCACGGTTGTAAGCAATATTTTCTTTTACAAATGTATCATCCCATCCCTGCCCTACAACGATAGTATCGAGTAATGTTTCTCGTGCCTGACGAACGTCCGGACTAACGACTGGTGATTTGATACTGTCTTTTGCTTTTGAGAGACCAGAAAATGCATTGTCTTCTTCAGGAACAACAACACCTGCGAAACGCAAGTCACTGTCGTTACTAGGTTTCTGATCTTGTACGATGAGCGGAAATGTTTTCACAAGGAAAAACAATCCTACCGCCAAAAAGACACCACCTGCAAATGTGAGCGCGATCCACTTAATAAAGACGGCGAGAAATTCAGCAAATGATTCTCGAAATGCATGCGCATGCGTGCGAACTGATGTTGTGTGTGTAACTGTCTTTTTTGTGTGAGGTTTTTCGGTAAAGATAGAGCCATCATCGTGATAGTACGAGAATTTTCCTTTGACGATTTTACTTTCGTTGATATACAAACGGTTCCACCAGATGATGTGCGTGTCGAGCGTTATTGCTTTATCACGTGCATGACTTTTTTCAGCAAGTGCGATAATCTCGTTAACGATTTTAGGAGAAGGTGTTTTACCATGCTTCTTCAACCAAGCTTGTTTGATGAATGCTTTTGGATTTTCCATTACAAAAAGTATAACGCACTTATGAAGAAATTGAAATAGAAGATGCGCAGAATTTTCCACACATACTTTTTTTGCGTGAGCCAACGGCCGGGATTGAACCGGCGACCTCATTCTTACCATGAATGCGCTCTA
>CAYNHU010000004.1:55633-87160 GCA_964397435.1 uncultured Candidatus Saccharibacteria bacterium
GAGCCAACGGCCGGGATTGAACCGGCGACCTCATTCTTACCATGAATGCGCTCTACCAGCTGAGCTACGTCGGCGTAAATAAATAATCAATGAGTAAGTACTCATTGATTATTAACTCGCATATACTACATGATTTCTATCCGATTTTCAATCTCGTGTTTGGAGTGGATGCAAATGCGCAGCAACGATAACACCAGCAGCAATCAAGACAAAATTTTTGATAATGTACTGACCTTCGAGTGTTGGAACCATGAATGCACTCCATGTTTCTTGCGGAAGAAATACGAGTGGACCAAATGTTGTAACCATGTGAATAAAGAGAAGTGGAATAACTGCGCGTTCAAAACCACGGAAGATAAACATGAGACCGATGATACATTCAAAGACACCGAATGCGATCAAAAATGTTTCGAAACTCATGAACGGAATTGTCTGTTTGAACAAATGTTGCACAAGACCACTTGCTGGAGAAAGACCGAGTACTTTCAAAATACCGAACCAGAAGAACACGATAAACAAGCCAAAACGAGACAGTGGTTCAGCTGCTTTTTTGAAAAATGTTATAAGCGCGAGGTCAATAGTTTTGATTGTCATGCGTATAGTATACACTTGGGTTTGAGTAAATACAAAAACAACAGAGCGGCGCCTTCGGCGCCGCTCTGTTGTTTTTGTATTCTGTGCGCGACCGACCGGACTTGAACCGGCAACCTCCCGCGTGACAGGCGGGTGCTCTAACCAGTTGAGCTACGATCGCGTATATTTTGTGGCATAGTGCCACACTGTGTCGGCGGCAGGAGTTGCACCTGCGACCTTCTCTTTATGAGTGAGATGCTCTAACTACCTGAGCTACGCCGACATTTTTTACGACATAGACAGACAAGACCGACTGTCACTGTCGCCTGTCATTTAGACAGGATTGTTGCGGGGCCACGAATCGAACGTGGGCCTCAAGGTTATGAGCCTTGCGAGATACCTCTTCTCTACCCCGCGTTTAGGGAGTTGATATAAAAAACGCTCCCTGAAGCGCGTACCTATTGTACTGAAAAACAAGAAAATTGCAAGTTCGCCTTACTAAATATAGTCAAATTCACGAAAAACCTCTTCGTACTGAGAAATGGCTTTCTTTGCATCACGTTCAGTCAATACAAAATTTGAACCTTCATGCGCAATACGATTACGTACTTTGTGTGCTTCCAATGCATAATCAAGCGTCTTGAATACGCCACGATCAGCATTTTTGAGACGCTCTCCAAGCGTTGCACCGGGGAAACCACTTCGTTCAACTAACGCATCAAGAATAGTGTCGGCTTCAATCAATGACATTTTCCAATCTGAAGGATTATTTGAATTGATATGTTTCAAAACCATAGCCCATTTGTATGCTCCCTCTTTTTCTGGAGTACTGTGACCAATTGGCGCACGGTCTTTTGCTGTAAGTGGTTCAACAAAATCAGCTTCATCACGATACATAATTTTGTTAAATGTATCTGCCGCCTGATCAACAAGGTGGAGTGGTTTCTCAACGGTAGTATGTGTTACATCTTTACCAAGTTCTTTTGCTTCATTCAACACATGTCCGAGCATTGAGTGCGGACGAACAGTATCTTCGGCGTGATGGTATACGTGATCTTCGTGTTCATCTTCCATTTCAAGTAACCGCAAGAACAAGTAGAAATTGAGTCCAATCAAAAAGATGACAATCAAGCCGATTGAAATTTTGATTGTTGTACCAACATTGTAGTCGATGAAGAAACGTACAACTGATTGTAAACCGATTAATATTTTTCCAAAGAAAAAATCAGGATTGATGTATGTCGGTGTGAATGGTTGCTGAAAGCCGTAAATAATCGCAGCCAAAAATGCGATCGCTACGAGAACGCCTAATGAGAGACCGAGCCAGTGTCCGCCTCCCTCTTCTGCATGTGCTGCACCTGCCATGTATCTATTATACTAGTTTTTCGAAGTCTTCGGCAATGTTCAAAAGCATTTCTTCTGTGAAATGTGCTGACATGAATTGAATACCGAGTGGCATGTTGTCGCGATTTTTGCCTGATGGAACAGAAATTGCAGGAATACCAGCGATGTTTGCAGGTACAGCAAAGACGTCACACAAGTACATCGCAACTGGGTCTCCTGATTTTTCACCAAACTTAAACGCAGCACCAGGAGTTGTTGGTGTTACGATTGCATCAACGTCTTCGAATACTTTTTTGAGTTCTTTTGCAATTTCGTTGCGAACTTTGACTGCTTTGTTGTAGTACGCATCGTAGTAACCGTGTGACAGCACATACGTACCAAGGAGAATACGGCGGCGAACTTCCTTGCCGAAACCAGTTCCTCGAGAAAGTTTGTAGGTATCAAGAAGTGTATCTCCGATCACCTGCTTGCCATAACGAATACCATCGAAACGTGCAAGGTTTGTTGAACTTTCTGCTGGCATCAAAATATAGTACACAGCGAGTGAGTATGGCATAACAGGAAGTGAGACATCAACAATTTCGTAACCTGCGCCTTTGAGTTTTTCGATACTTTGGTTGAAGTTAGCGAGCACTTCAGGATCAATACCTGGGCCAGTCAAAAATGAAGTTGGGACGCCGAGTTTTTTGCGGAGCGGCGCCTTCGGCGCCGCTCGTTTTTCCTCCGGCACCGATGTACTATCCATCGGATCATACTGTGACAATACATTATGCAAAATACGCGCATCAGCAACTGTTTTGGTAAGTGGACCAATCTGATCAAGTGATGAGCCCATCGCAATCAAACCATAGCGAGAAACCGCACCGTATGTCGGTTTCAATCCAACGAGTCCACAAAATGCTGCAGGCTGACGAATTGAACCACCAGTGTCAGATCCAAGTGACGCGAGCGCGCCATTCATTGCAACCGCAGCAACAGAACCTCCTGAAGAACCACCAGGCACACGAGATGTATCAAGTGGATTTTTGGTAATACCGTACGCAGATGTTTCAGTTGATGAACCCATGGCAAATTCATCCATATTTGTTCGTCCAAGAAAAACAGCACCTGCTTCTTTGAGCAATTTTACTGCAGTACCATCATACGTAGCGTAGTACCCTTCCAAAATCTTTGATGCAGCAGACACGCGAAATCCTTCACGAAGCATATTATCTTTGAGTGCAATCGGAATACCCGTCATCATTGTGGCAGTGCCGTTTTTGAAACGTTCTTGTGCACGATCAGCCTGCTCCATGATGTCTTCGTAGACTTCAAGGTACGCGTTTACATCACCGTTGCGTTCATTAATCACATCAAGATACGCCTGACATAGTTCACGCACTGTGTATTCGCCACGAGTGAGCGCGTCATGAGCTTTGGTAATAGTAAGTGTTGTAAGATCAATCATGGCTAGAGAATTTGTTTAACTTTAAGAAGACCGCCTTCGTGATCGGGCATTTCAGCAATCAATGTGTCTGTGTATGCACCACCGTCGTTTGTCGCAACGTCGTCACGCATCACATTTTTAAGATCGTATTCAGGAACAACATCTGCCGACACAGAGACTTCCCCAATCTGAGCAATATAGCCCATGATTGATGTCATGTCTTTCAAAACCTGTTCCTTTTCTGCCTGAGGAATCTCTAAACGAGCCAATTCCGCAAGCTTATCTATATCTTTGATATCCATATGTGAGAGTATACACTTATTTAACTAATTTCAAAAATTCCTGTTCTGAGATAGTGCGTACGCCGAGTTTTTGAGCGTCATCGAGTTTTGATCCGGCATTTTCGCCGAGAACAACGTAGTCTGTTTTCTTTGAAACAGCACTGGCCACCTTGCCCCCTCTTTTGCGAATGAGTTCTTTTGCTTCATCACGAGAAAGTGTTGGGAGTGTTCCGGTGAGCACAAAAATTGAGTCAGAGATACCACTCGCGGCTTTTCGTGGTGCTGGATTTTGGATATGCACCTGATGCAACAGTGCATCGAGACTTTTTGTATGATGCTTGTCTTTGAACCACGTACTAACTGCATCTGCGACAACTACCCCTACTCCATCAATGTGTGCAAGCTCATCGTGTGAAGCGTTTCGAAATGCTTCAAATGTTTTGAAATGATTTGCAAAATCAATCGCAGTTTCTTCCCCAACATTTGGGATAGAGAGTGCTACGATAAAACGTTCGAGTGTGATGGTTCGCGCTTGTTCAATTGCTGCTAACATATTGTCTGCTGATTTTTCGCCCATGCGTGGCAGTGCGAGAATGTCTCCTTTTTTGAGTGTAAAAATATCAGCAGGAATAGTGATTAAGCCTTCATCAAGAAAAAGATCGAGATTTTTAGGACCGAGGTGTTCGATATCAAACGCGTGTTTTGATGTGAAATAGTAAAATGTGCGGCGATCTTTTGCGGGACAACGTGCGTTGTTACAGTAATATGCTGCGGAAGCATCGGTGCCTTTGGTGCCGATTGTGCGGCGCGCCAAAGGCGCGCCGCACTCTGGGCACTCCTCTGGCATCTTCCACGACTTTTCCTTCCCTGTTCGTAATTCAGTGAGCACTTTTACAATATCAGGAATAACGTCCCCTGCTTTCTGCAAAATCACCGTGTCACCAATTTTGAGCCCAAGGCGTGTAACTTCATCTTCGTTGTGCAACGTCGCACGTGACACGGTAGAACCAGCGACAAGCACCGGACGAAGTTGCGCCACGGGGGTAACCACACCTGTTCGTCCGACCTGAAGCACGATATCTTCGAGTACGGTCGTTACTTGTTCTGCAGGAAATTTAAAGGCAATACCCCATCGTGGTGCTTTGCCTGTGTAGCCGAGGATGTCTTGGTATTCTTTTTCGTTCACTTTAACCACAACACCATCGATGAGATAATCTTCTTTCTCTTTTGCTTTCTGCCATTTTTTCCAAAAGGCAATCACATCATCCATTGTCTTGGTGTGAACGTGATGTGTATTCACTTTAAAACCAAGTTCTTTCAAAAAACCAAGCTCGCCTTCTTGTGTTTCAGTTATGTCATCAGTTGATTGCGCGATGTCGTAGATAAATGTTGAAGGTTTTCGTTCAGCCACGATGCGCGGATCAAGTTGTCGAATTGTTCCTGCTGTAATATTGCGAGGGTTGGCGTACAATTCTTCACCTTTTTTCTTTTGCTCTTTGTTTATTTTCTCAAACTGTGAAAGCGGCATGTACGCTTCGCCTTCAACAATAATATCAATTGGACGTGTGAGACGAAGTGGTACTGATTCCATCGTGCGAACATTATCAGTCACATCTTCGCCGACTTTTCCATCACCACGTGTCGCTGCGGTTTGTAATACACCACCGACATATTCGAGCACTACTTTCAATCCATCGATTTTGAGTTCACAAATATACGTAGGAACAATATCACGCCCTGTTTCTGACTTCAAAAATCGTCGAACACGCGCGTCGAATTCATACATGTCTTCTGGAGAAAATGCATCATTAAATGACCATTGTGTCACTTTGTGTGGCACCTTTTTGAATTGCTCGAGCGGCTTACCTGCGACACGCTGTGTTGGTGAGTCAGGCGTAATAAGCTCGGGAAACTCGGTTTCGAGATCAACGAGTTCTTGTTTGAGTGAGTCGAGTGCTTGTTCAGAAATACTGAGCGCGTTTAGTACATGGTACTCATAACGATACGTATCAATCGCCTCTCTGAGTTTCAGTATACGTTTGTGGGCTTCTTGTTTGGTCATAGGGTCGCTACTGTGAGTAGTATACCACAGACCAGAAACCTCAATTAGTTGGCGCTTGTACCAAAATTCTGCTGCAATGAAGTTGTTGTTTGCAAAATATTTATGCCGCCAGTGAGGTTAATTGGTGTAAATCCTGTCGTGCCTCCTGTACCAGTAGCACCGCCAGTTGTTCCCCCGCTGGTACCACCACTACCAGCTCCAATATCAGTAAATTCATACGTCAATAAACGTTCAGTTTTCTGAACAGCATTGTTTGAAAGTTGATTACATTTGATGTTATATCCGTGGGCGTTGATAGTTGTTTTGCTAATCTGGGTATTACTATTATCAATCACAATATCAACAACCGAACAGCCATCCTGTACTGAAATTGGTTGGAATGTGAATTGTGTAATACTGTTACCAAGATCAACACCCGTACTTGTAACTGTTTGCGTATCGCACGTCATTGATGGAGGTGTAGCAACAGATGCTCCGTTTAACATGCCGTTCTTCTTTGCATACAGTGCACATTCACCGCCTGTATCAGCAGCAAAGAAACCAACATGTGAGTTACGCGCAGTCGCAGTGAAGTTGAATTCCTTGAGCGCAATATTGAGAATACCAAGTGCGATAGCAAGAATAATTGATATCAATAAAACCGCAAACAAAATTGCGTAGCCT
The DNA here is from genome assembly GCA_964397435.1 of uncultured Candidatus Saccharibacteria bacterium. Lineage (GTDB taxonomy): Bacteria > Patescibacteriota > Minisyncoccia > Phycocordibacterales > UBA9973 > DALYCO01. The sequence continues at coordinate 61,983 of CAYNHU010000004.1, forward strand.
TGTGATGATGTTGTGTGGGTTTGTTGTTTCATATTATTGCCAGTTATATATTGTTTCGCTCATATGTGTTGTGTATGAACCTGTTCCTTCAGTCCAACTGACAGTTGAGTGGATGATGTATGAGTCGTTCGCGTTATTTGGAGGAACTTCAAGATACAACTTTCGAGTAAACATTGTTTTTGCCCAGTTTGTTGTTCCTGGAATACCGAGCATGTCATATGCTCCTGTTGAGAGAATGCTGCTTTCATCTTGCATAACAGTACAGTTCGTTGGGTTGTTTGGTCCACAATCAATTGGTGGATCGAGTGGTTTGATCGCACTCACGCCACACGGGTTTGCTTGGCTACACGTGTTGTTCAGTAATGTCTGAAACGCAGTCCAGCCACCACTTGGATTTGTAGTAACCATATAGTCACGCTTGTAACGCATAATCTCAATTCCCTCTTGAGCGAGATAGTTCGCAACCAGACGATTACGAGCAACGTACACGTTACCAATACCTGTTCCAACCATGGAGAGCAATCCGGCGAGTGACGTTGAGAAAATAACCACGGCAATTAACACTTCAATGAGTGTAAATCCTCCCTGCTGTGTGTGTTCTTTGTTTGTAGCGTGATATTTCATGACTATTGTACCGGTTGTGGCAAGTTACGTGGAGCGACCGTTGATTGTAACGCGAATGGAACTTCAGTAGTACGATACTTTACTTTACCAACCAAGCGAATAGTAATGACAGGAGTAGAACTTGCGTTACCTGGGTTACTGACAGAAAAACCAGACTTGAGCAAATCAAGATAAATATTGTTTGGTGTAATCGGAGAAAAGATAGACATGTTTTGTGGGTTGTTGCCACTAATAGCGCCGAGTGAAGTTTGTGTTTTCTTGTACAAGATACCGTCGTCAGTTGTCTGACCACCAGCGCGTGAAGTAATCCAATATGCAACCTGGTCATTGGCGTCTTGTGAATTACCATTGTACGCTTCGAGTGCAATAAAAAGTCCACCCATTTGTCCGAGTGTGGTACTTGTGTTTACTTCACATGGATTAAACTGATCGATGTTAGTCCATGTAATACAGTGGAAATTAGTACCGAGACGAATACTGCGTGTCATGTCTTCCATTGCAAACGAAAGCGTGTCGAGTGACTGACGAATTTCAGATGTCGTGCGATAGTTGTTTGTAGCATTCAAAAGAACACTCACACCAGTCACCGTCACCAGCACAAAAATCGCTGATGCAACCATCAATTCGATAAGTGTGAAACCTGACTGTTGTGTCGTTTGTAAACTCATATATAACTATTGTACCGTTTCAACGCGAATTTGACCAAGTGGTGTAATGACAATATCTCGCATCTTACCAGTTGCATCACTTTTTACACGAATACGAAGGTCGCCATTGATTTGGTGTGATGAATCTGAGTAGTTACCCTGTCCCACTGCATTGTAGAGCGCCAAACGATCTGGAAACGGACGAGTGAACACAACTGAGGTGTTACCGAGGCCATATGTTGATGGAAGATTAGTACATGTTTGCATATCACCATCGCATGTTTTCACAATTGAAACATCGTTGGTAATAGTAATCACACGCAAACATTCTGATGTTGTTACACCACATGAAGTAAACGCCGTTGGATCATCAAGACCTGCACGGCCGTTAATACCTGGTGCCATATAATTGGGATTACTTGGCTGTAAACTCTGTCTATCAAAGAAAAAGATAAACTGCTTCTGGTGTCCGTTGTTTCCATTCGGATCAACATAAATACCGTAACTTGGACGCCAATCAGCATCTGGTGCAGTCTGTCCAGCATTCACAAGTGATGGAAATCGTCCAGCAACTGCATCGTTTTGTGCTTTTTGAACTTCAAGAGCAATATCTTGCGCGGTATTTTCAAGTTCAATTGATGCCTGGTATGCACCGTAGCGGAACAATACCAATCCAGCTAAAACACCAAAGATACTAATAACCACAACCATTTCAACAATAGTGAATCCTCTGTTCTCAGTTTTTTGTGATGGTAGTGTAAACATAAATAAACAAACTAGAATGTTAACAATCGTGACAATGTCACAAAATCAATTCCGAGTATAAAAACAATAAATGCACTCAATACTAGAAATGGACCAAACGGGATTTGTGATTTCATACTATATGAACGTCCTTTAATCAGAAGCAGCGCAACAGAGAAAAGTGCTCCAATCCAAAACGCAAGAAAGAGTGCGACAACACCACTACTCATACCGAGTAACCAACCGATTCCGAGTACAAGTTTCGCGTCACCGAGACCCATCCACTTACCACCTGAACCGAACCAGAGTGCCCAAAATGGTATCGCGAGCACAGGACCAGCAAGTACCACAGTAAATGTCGCAGGATGCAATGCAAAGTGGAAGTTACTAAAGAGGTAAAGTGCAATAAACGCAAGCGCATTTGCCAACCATACGAGCTTGTTTGGGATGATTGTGTGTCGAATATCGTACACCGCAATCACCATCATGAGACACCAAATGTAGGTGTACCAAATAATCGCAAACAAGAAGAATGGATGTGAGATATCAATCAACGGTGCAAATTTAAAACCGAGCAAGATAAACATGACACCAGTTAATGCTTCAATGATTGGATATTGTGGAGAGATGGCAGATTTACATTTTGAGCAGCGACCACGAAGCATGATGTAGCTTACGAGCGGAAACAGTTCGTACCATGACAATGTTTTCCCGCATGACGGACACATCGAGCGTCCCCCGAGGTGTTTACCTGTATTGAAACGATAAATAACGACATTCAAGAAACTACCGATGATAGTTCCAAAGAAGAAAAGAATGGCAGCTAAAATGATTTCCATGTACTATAAGTATACCAAGCATGCAAACAAAAAACCACCCAAAGGGTGGTTTTTTGTTTCTGAGATTATTGACACTTACCGAGTGTTGCACTTGGAGCTGTTGTAACAGTTCCTGCGTAACCATTGTTATCAACACACTGGAATGTAGTTGCACTTGTCGCGAGTTTTGAGTAAAACGCGATACCAGTACCACCAGCATCAACACTACACAAGAGTGCTCCACCGTTACCGTTAACGTTTGTTTTGATGTTCTGGAGAGTTGCATCTGTACCAACAGCACCAGCGTTACAAACAGTTGCTACGTTGTACGCACCACCGTTTGCTACGATTTCACCCTGTGTAATCGCACTTGAAACAGCAGCTTTAATTGCAGCGTCTTTACCACGACTACGAGCTGTTGAGAGTGACGCCAACACAACTGAAGCCAAGATACCGATGATGGCGATAACCACCAAGAGTTCAATGAGTGTGAAACCACGATTTTGACTTTTAATCATATGAATGTATGTTATTAACTACTAATTACATTAATCGAACCATTGCTTGTCTATTCCCTTATTTTATACTTATTGGATACTACTTGCAATGTTGTAAATTGGCATAAGCACAGAGGCAAGCAAGATACCCACGCCGAGACCCAAGCCGACAATCATCACTGGTTCAATCAAGCCAACCAATGAATCTACGGCATCATCCACTTCTCGTTTATAGAAATGAGCCACGGTTTTGAGAATAGTTGAGAGTGCACCTGTTTCCTCACCCACTTTGATCATTTGAACCATAATCTGTGGGACTTCAACATGTTTGTTGAGCGCATCTGAAAGCGAGCTACCACTTTTAACTGATTCCTCAGCGTCCTTCATGATGTCTTGATAGACACGGCTACCGACAACAGTACTGGTGATTTCGATCGCACGGATAATTGGAATACCTGCTGAGATCATAGTATCGAGGTTGTCAGCGATTCGAGAGAGATACATCTTAGTGAAAAGATTACCGAAGATAGGTAGACCGATTTTTACGCGATCAAGATAATCCTTACCGCGTTCAGTTGAAAGCAAATACGCGACATAGCCACCAAACACAATGACAAGAATAACCAAGAAAATACCGTAGTTAACCAAGAAATCAGAAAGTCCCATGACAATTTTTGTATAAATTGGAACTTCAGCACCAGAATCTCGGATCACCGCTGAGAGCTGTGGAATAACCACAGTAAACATCAAAATCATCACGATGATAAAGACGGCGACAACGAACGCTGGGTAGATCAACGCGTTCTTTGTTTTTGAAGTCAATTCATATTCGCGATCAAGGTAATCCGCCAAGAATGCAAATGTTTGATTGAGTTTACCTGATTCTTCACCGGCACGAACCATGTTCACATAAAATTCTGAGAATACTTTAGGACTTTTTGAAAGCGCTCCTGAAATAGATGAACCAGCCTGAAGGTCGTCAACAACCTGTATGAGTGTGCGTTTGAGAAGTGGATTTTCAACGTTAGTTGAAAGCAATGTAAATGCCTTGAGTGCAGAAACCTGTGCTTCAAACAATGTTGAAATCTGGCGAGACATGAGCACGACATCTTTGAGTGGAACACTTTCAAAAATGTTCATCTCCCAAACAGTTTTGTCTTCTTCGCCTTTGATTGAAGTAACAATAAAGCCTCGTCGTTGCAACGCAGCAATCGCCAAATCTTTATTTTGAGCTTCAATAATACCCTCTTTTTGTTCTCCGGTCGCGGTAACCGCTTTGTAGCTAAACGTCATATCGTGTGTACGTAATTAATTAAAGTAAGCGTTCAAGTGCTTTTGGATTCAATGAGTACAAGTACGCATTGTCCATTGAGATCTCACCCTGACGAACGAGATCAACCAAGCATCGGTTCATGTCGACCATGCCCTGCTCAAAACCAGTTTCGATAACCACATCAATTTCATGTGTGCGCTTTTCACGAATCAAGTTTGAAACTGCGTTGTTGTTAATCAACAATTCGTATGCTGGAACAAGACCGCCTGAAATACGTGGAATCAAACGCTGTGAGAAAATACCAATGAGTGAGTTTGCAAGTTGCACACGAATCTGACCCTGACTCTCTGCAGGAAATGAGTCGATGATACGATCAATTGTTTGCGATGCATTATTTGTGTGGAGTGTAGAAAACACCAAGTGTCCTGTTTCAGCGGCAGTTACTGCGGTTGCAATCGTTTCTGGGTTTCGCATTTCACCCACCATGATAACGTTAACGTCTTCACGGAACACGGATTTCATTGCTGTTGCAAAATCATGTGTATCAATACCAACTTCACGCTGATCGATGATTGAATGTTTTGGTTCAAACACATATTCGATAGGATCTTCAATAGTCACAATGTGTTCTGAGCGTTCTTCATTGATCAAATTAATCAACGCAGCCATGGTTGTTGATTTACCCTGTCCAACTGGACCTACTACCAAGAAAAATCCCTGCTTGCGTCGAGCAAATGTCTTGATGATGTCAGGAAGATGTAACTCTTCGATAGTTTTAACTTGTGGGATCAAGCGAAGCGCAACTGCAATTTTGCCTTTCTGGAAATATCCATTACCACGCAAACGTGCCTTGCCTTGGAAATCGTATGCGAAATCAAATTCTTGGCGTTCAATAAATTTTGCATACTTTGCTTCGCCAAGCATGAGTTTGAGTATACCTGTAATTGTATCAACATCGAGCACTTGTTGTTTTACAAGAAACATAAGCTGTCCGTTTACACGAATAGCAGGATATCTACCAATTGAAAGGTGTAAGTCCGATCCACCTTCTGCAATTAAGATGCTGATAAGTTCATCAAGTATTTTTTGATAGTCCATAGATACTAAAAGTATACTATGTCCCCTTTTAAAACACTAGAGAGCGATGTCCTGTGAATTAGTTCGCGTTGACGAATTTCATGGTCAGGGAGCCAAAGTAGCCCGTACCTTTCGTCAAACCTGCTGATTTTAGAACAGCATCAGCATGAGCTTGCTGGAATTGTGCTAGGGCCTGGGCTGTTTTTGCCCCAAAGAAGTTGGTTTCATGACCGGCAGATCCTACACCTGATAGTGCAACCGGAAAACCGTGTGCATTGAGATACTGCTGGAGGAAGAATACTTCAGAATCATTCATTCCCTGCTTGAGAATTTTGGTGAATATGTGTTTTGCTGGCGCGCCACTTGAAGAGGAACCACTTATACATGATGCACCGGTAGTCGAACTAAATGCATAGCCCGGAACACAACCAGCCGGTAGTGTTACCAAGTTAGTGCCAACGGCATACACACAGCCGCTATTAATAACTGCATTTGAAGAGTAGTTGGTTGCTTGCTTGTCTGTACAACCTATTGGGACAATACCCCCTCCAACCGGAGTAGAGACAGGTGTTGGAGTATTTGTAATAAAATTAATTTCACCACTAGTATTAGAATAATTAGTTACATCAGACGCTGTTGCGTTTGTCACAAACGCTCCATTTAGGAACGTGATGGTAAGATTTGTAACACTGTCACCTGTATCATGCGCAGTAGCTGCTCCTGTAAACGTGAGTACTGCCTGCGTTCCATCATTGCTTACTGTCATGACTGGAGTAAGACCTCCTGGCACGTTGCTCAATGTATAGTGAATGCCGTATGTAAGTGTGCTGCCCGGGTTTACAAAAGTATCATTAGTGAGAGTTGCAGTTCGAGAACCAGTAAGCGTACCGTTATCGGCACCATTCTCATTAAAAGAACCATTATAGGCGATGCTTGCAGGAAGAGCCGAAAGGTCAAACACAAGAACACGATTATTACCATCCCCAACAAACAAGAGTTTACTGCTTGAAGAATACACTACGGAACGAGGACTAGCCATACACTGACTGCATGTCAGGAAGCTATCACCCTTTGGACCATGCACAACCTGACCCTGTGAATTTGAAGTACTTGTTATAAAATCAGGCTGACCAAGGACATACGATGCATTCATGCCGTCAGTTACTCCGCTAGATATGTCGTAAACTAGTACGCGGTTATTACCCTCATCTGCGACAAACAAACGTTTGGTACCTGGATCAAACCATACTCCTCGTGAGCTACCCATGCCATTCTGAGTTGTATTTGATCCTGAAGTGACAAGGTCAGGCTGGCCCAAGACATGTACTGCAGACATTCCATTCGAAAGACCGGAAGAAGTGTCGAATACCATTACACGGTCTTGTGAATTACTAGCAACAAATAGAAGGTGGTCAGCAGTATCAACGGCTATTCCTTTAACATAATTGAATCCAATCGCATTCAATCCATACGAACTGTTACCACTGGTGAAATCAGGCTGACCGAGAACATATGAAGCGTTCATGCCGTCAGTAATGCCGGCTGAAGTATCAAAGACCATAAGACGCTGATGGTCATCAGATACATAGAGGTAGTTAGTTACTGGATCGTAGTACAAATCGTTTGGAGTCTTAATGCAGCTTTGTCCTAAAGAGTTCAGGTCTCCTCCCTTACAAACCGTGTTCCCAGAAAAGTCATTCTGGCCAATTACGTGAATGGCTGATTCGCCATCAGTCACTGTTGCAACGTCAAAAACTAATACGCGACTGTGCGTGTAATCAGAAACAAAAAGATAATCATGATTAGGATCATACGCTAACCCTTCTACCCCATTGAAATGTGAGTCATCAGTAAGATTATCAACTTTGTCAGTAAAATTTAACTGCCCAAGTACATGTACCGCGCTCATATTTGTAGAAACACCGCCTGAAATATCGTATACAAGAACACGATAGACGTCGGAGACAAAAAGTCTGTGGTGAACTTCATCGACCGCAATTCCATCTGGCAATGTAGTTGACGTATTCGTTGTCTGAGCATCACTAGTTGTAAAATCTGGCTGGCCGAGCACATATGTTGCGGGCATGTTTGATTGAAGTGCTGCAGCATGAGCTGAAGAGGTCACAAAACTGAGAGCAAGGAAAAGTGACAGGACGACCAATTGTAAATGATGTATGGATAGTTTCATATACCAGACATTATAAAGCCCCAGCGAGTGATAAACAAGCTGGGGTCAGAAGAATGTTGCGTATAATAGTTTTTATATCGGTAAAATATAGTATGCGATAGTAATTTTGGCATGTCCATTTCCTGTTTGCATGAATGGATTGTAGTCGGCTTTTATCCAAAAACCTTGATCATCCATGCCGTTGAGGTACTGGGGTTGCATTTTTTGTGCAACGGAAACAGTTTCAATGGTCGTATTCATGATCAGGCCCTGCATTGCAGATTCCAAATTTGACCAACACATTGGATCAAAGAAAAACTTAATTTCTCCCCCATAACTAAATGGTATCGAACCCGGATAGATATGCATCGCTACAGATTGCAGCGAAATGTATTTACCCGGACCTGGCGGAAGAATCAAATTTACAGGTGTATCGCCCAAAAAGTTGATCTGATGCTCGGTAAGCAAAATCGTGTCTACATGCAGGCAATACTCACAACTGCCTCCGCCACCGCCACCACTTTGCGTGATGTTGTTGATAATGGTAATCGAATTGCATTTCCATTGTGTACCCGTCCACGTCTGCAGACAGGAGTCGGTAGTGTTGTAGATAGTTAGGCCCAGTTTGGGACTGGGTATTAAGTCCCGTTGGATAGTGGTAAGTATAGGCATGCCTAGGCCTTTACTCGTTGTACCCAAATCAAGAATGGCTGAGGGGTCAGGCGTAGAAGTTCCAATGCCAACGTTGCCACCTTGGGCAAAAATGCTGAGTGTTACCAAACAGAGCAGCAGGGTGTATATACTTTTTTTCATATAAGGAGTAATTTTTAAGAAAAATATCATAAAAAAAAGACTCTGGCAAGGAGTCTTTTTTTATATTAGAGTGTATACACATCCTGCATCGGAATCTCCCCTCGGAGAGCCTTGAGAATAGCGTCTTCGCGCATGGTTGTCATACCTTTCTGGCGAAGATACTGATAGATGTCTTGTTCTGTTGGTTTTTCGAGAATAATGCGCTGCAATTCCTTGTCGATAGTAAACATTTCAAACACTGCCATACGTCCACTGGTGCCTGTTGGATATTCTGGTCGTGGAGTAATCTCATACATTGTTTCCCCTATCGGCAACTTTGCGCGATATGCTTCAGGTAAATCTTTGAACTCGTTTTCAATATATTCACGAGTACTTTCATCTAATGGAACTTCTTTGCGTGCTTCTGGAACTGCGCGTCGAACAAGTCGTTGCGCCATTGCTAACACAAGTGTTGGTGCAATCAAGTACGGATCAACTCCCATATCAACAAGACGAGGAATCACACCGATTGATGAGTTCGTGTGGAGTGTTGAGAACACCAAGTGACCTGTAAGTGCTGCTTGAATTGCGAGCTGTGCAGTTTCCTTGTCGCGGATTTCTCCCACAAAGATAATATCTGGGTCCTGACGCAAGATTGAACGCAAACCTGAAGCAAATGTATAACCAATTTCTGGCATCACTTGTGACTGGTTTACATCAGGCATGTGGTATTCAACTGGATCTTCGAGTGATACCACGTTTGCTTTTTCACGATCGAGTTCATTTAACATTGAGTACAATGTTGTTGATTTACCGGAACCTGTCGGACCGGTGATGAGAATCAAACCGTACGGTCGAGTAATTGCATCGCGCAACATCGCAAGGTGTTCAGGAGGCAAATCCAAACCAGTGATTGGCTTCACACCTTTTTCTGAGTCGAGAATACGCATTACCACCTTTTCACCATAGTACGCAGGAAATGTAGAGACACGAAAATCAATTTTGCGTCCATCAATCGTTGTTGAAAATCCTCCGTCTTGAGGTTTACGCTTTTCATCGAGTCGTAATTTTGAAAGGATTTTAATACGCGCAACGATACCAGCGTACACATTAAGTGGCAAAATGAGTGATGTATGGAGTGTGCCATCTACACGGAAACGAACTTTAACTTTATCGCCTGTATTTTCAATGTGAATATCTGACGCATTACCTTCCGTCGCATGACGAAGGATCACTGCAACAATTTTGATAATTGGTGCATCTTCAACAATTTTTTCTTCTTGGTTTGGAGCACCGACCGGTGTTTCCATAACAACACCAGATGTATCAACTTGGCCGATTTCAGTATCGAGTTCAGACATCGCCTGGGTCACTTCCCCTGTAATACCTTTGTAGCTCTGCAGAATTTCATCAAATGTCTTCTTTGAAATCAAGAAAAGTTTGTACGGCAAATTCATGCGGTTAGTAATAAACTGAAGCGCATCAAGTGCCTGAATATTTTCTGGATCACGTACGCCGACTTCGAGCACACCATCAATCAATCCGATTGGTGCAAAGTGATAGTACTGTGCTGAATCTTCTGGAATGTATTTTAAAATTTCAAATGGAATACTGCGAACGTTAACTGGCTTTGTTGGAATATTGAAAAACTTACTCTTTGCATCAAGTAAGGCTTGTTCAGTAATACCGAATTCAAGAAGCGCCTGCTCAACATCGCCTTCAAATTTTTCATTTGCACGACGTGTGATTTCAGCAGTTTGTGTGTCTTTAATGAGACCAAGACGAACAAGTTCTTGAAGAAAATTCATACAATAAGTATATCAACAGATGTCTTATTGCGCCAATGTTTTAAAACTTACGATAGAACCGTAGACAGGAGAACCACCTGAGACAACAACTGCTCGGTAGTAATAGGTTGTATTTGGCACAAGACCATTTAATGTAAATGTGAAGCCGCCAGTTGCGACATCGTTTGGAACGCCTGCTGTAGTGTTTGGAAGTGGAGTTGCACCTGTTGTTCCGTATTCAAAATATCGTTTAGCAACAACACTGCCAACTGGAATACTACCAGTTAACACTGCTGTGTTTTTTGTAACACTTGTTGGCTGAGTTGTTGTAACTACAACTGATTGTGTACCGATAGCATCAATACCGATTGGTGCAAATGGATTTTCGCGTCCTGGATTACTTTCTGGATTGATGGTTGTACTAAAATCGCGGAGTGAAGAAAATGCTGGATCAGTAAACAAACTTTGATCTAACTTGATTGTTCGCATGTTGAGCAACAAACTCAAAAATTTGTCAGAAATAGCAGTGTCAGCCTGACTGAGTGGTGATGATCCCCCAGCGAGCTGACTACCTGATGATTGAAGAGCACTGCCACCTGTTGTAGTTGGAGTACTTGTTGCATACCAATAACCAAATGCTGCAATAGCAATCAAAACAGCGGCGATAAGCAAGACTTTGAGTGTGTTTGACATACAATTAACTCTTCAACCAATATGTTCTAATGCGGATAACGTATTTCATTGCACTTGAACCAGCTTCTGGTGCTTGGAATGTAACTGATTCAATATCAACCAATCGAAGACTCTGTTCAATATCACCAATAAATGCGAGGAAATTCTGATATGAACCAGTCACTGAGAATTCGAGTTGGAACACACCGTAGTCTTTCTGGTTTGCAGCAAGCTGTCCTGGAGTTGCGGTCGCATTGTTTGTTGCTGAAGCAGTGTTTGACTGAGCGCGAGCATCGTATTTAATATCTTTCAAAGCCATACCGTGACTAAGTGCAATATTTTGCATGTCGATGATGAGACGAATATTGTCTACAGTATCAGGCATCATTTTCATTAAACGATCGCGATCTGTTCCTGAGAAATTGTTGTACTTGTTAGACAATTCACCTCGAACACGCAACAACTGTTGTGAATTGTTGAGTGCTTGGTCATACGCTGCCTGAACAGAACGGAGTGCGTTCATTTCCTGATATGCCGGATTAGTAAATACGACAAAGAGTCCGATTGAGGCAAGCACCATGATTATTGGAAATACAACTCGAAACATAGATAACTCTTATTGGTTACTTACTGGAAATGAGACCGACCCTCCATTTGTTGCTCCCTGTTGTGTTGTTGGTGGATTTGAAGTTGGAGCAATACTTGTCTGAGCAAGTACTGTTCGATACAACACGAACTGTGGGTCAACATTAAATGTTAAATCAAACAACACAATACCCTGATCGTTCGGAGTAAGGTTAGAGAATATTGGGTCTTTGATGTCTTTGTTTTCTGCGAGCTTTGCTGACTGGAGTGCAATTGCAGTGTAGCTCTGACTTTTACCACTCATCTGTATGGTAATCTTTGCTGTTGGACCAGAACCAGTGATGGTATAACTGAATTTAGTAAACTGAATTGATTTGAGTGTTGAGTCGCGGAGTTCGTTGAAAATAGGAGTTACTGAAATGTGATCAGACAAAACTGCGTTTGCTGCGTTGATACGTTTGTCAGTTCGCTGCAAGAGGCGGATAAAATCGCCTTCGAAGGCTGCTTCAGCTTTTTGGAGATCGATTTTCATCTGAGCAACTTGGTTTGTTAATGATGTTTTATAGAAATACACAAAACCAGCACCAATAAGTGACGCAATGAAAATAATCGTTGCAAAAAAGAGAAAAACGCTTACTGATTTTGGACGCTCAATACGATCCTCAGCAAGTGCACGTTTTGGTATGAACGATGTTTGGAAATTCTGATCCATGTGCTTCCCCTATTGTAATATGCAATCAACTATAAGTATAGTGGTATACAACAAATCAGTGGAAAACTTTACTGTAAACGTCGAAGTGCGAGTCCGAGTGCGATAGAAAATTCAGGACCAACAGACTGAAGTACGTTACCGAGGAATGCTGGTGCTTCAATTTTTGCAAACGGATCGGCAACTGAAACCTCGCATGAGAAATTGGCTCGAGCTACTTCAGGGAAACCTTTCAACGTTGAACCTCCTCCTGAGAGAATGACTTTAGATACTGTCTTTTGGTACTTGCGCTCGTAACTCAAAATAGCGCTGTTTGCTTCAGTAAGGATGTAATCAACAGTAAGTTTAGTCACATCAGCAACATTTTTGTCGAGTGATGTGCCATACAAACCAAATTCACGTTTCATTTCTTCTGCTTTCTGAAATGGAATCGAGAGTGATTTTGAAAGCGCATTCGTAATATCCTGAGAACCACGATTGATAATGTGGAATGATTTTACAATACCGTATTCAACGATAACGACTTTGGTACGAGAAGCACCAAAATCAAGAAGCATCACTGGAGAGAGTTCGTGTGCAAATGTTGAGCGGATACCACTAAACACTTCAATCTCAAAGAAACCTGACGCAAGATCTGTTTTTTTAACAATATTTTTGTATTTAGAAATAGTTTCGTTGTGAATCGCGGCAACAAGCACTTCTGTTTTTGAACTTGGATCAACTTCAATAGTTGAATCACCGAGTGCTTGTTCTTTTTTAGGAATCACCCAGTAGTCGAGGACAACTTCTGAGATTGGAACTGGAATATATTTGCGTGCTTCTGTTGGGATAATCGTCGCAAATTGTTTTTCATCAATAGTTCCTGGTAGTTCGAGGACAAAAATCAAACTTGAAACTGATGGGATTGAGAAACCTCCCTCTTTGGTTGTCACACCTGCTTCGCGAACAACATCGTTCAATGCAACACCTATTTTGTCCTCGGGGAGATTGGTTACTGCGCCAACATCAAGATCGATGTACGGTCCAAGTGCGAGTGCTCCGTATGTTTCAAGCACAGCCTTGCCACTTTTTTTACGAAGTTGTACGACCTTGATTGATGAAGTGCCAATATCAACACCAATAACACTACCTCCTGAAGAGGCACCTGAGAATTGAGACATAATAGTTTGAAAAATGTTCTTGAACGGATTATCCATCGGAAATTAAGAAAGTCTTTAGAGTACGTTTAGAAGTATATCATATTTTATTTTTATCATAAGGGTGTCATGGTACTTACCCGAACAATGTTTGCATATATATGGAACGGGATTGTAAATACAGTCTTCCCGAGCGTTTGTAGTGGCTGCCGAGCAACTGGGCCATATATATGTGAGCAGTGTTTCCGGTCGGTCCCTAAACCAGCATCCAATCTCCCCGAGTGGATAACGAGTCTCTACGCATACAAACATAGACTTATCAAAGACAGCATTTGGAAACTTAAATATTACCGAGGCACATCGTTTGCTGATAGTTTTGGTGCGCAATTATATGATGTGCTTTTTATTGATCTGATTGCACACACAACCAAAACAAAGAAACCGGTCTATCTAGTACCGATTCCTGTTAGTACAGAACGGCGCAAGGAACGTGGCTACAATCAAACTGAGCTCATCGTTCAGGCTATTTTGAGACGCGACAGAACTGGTATGTTTCGTGATGGATCGTCACTCCTCGCTCGACACGAAACCCAACTGCGTCAGTCACACACAAAATCGCGAGCAGACCGTCTCAAAAATATTCAGGGGTCACTTTATGGAACAACAGTACTCAACAATCTCTGGTGTGTAGTCATTGATGATGTGGTGACGACGGGAGCAACGTTAGAGCAGGCACGCGCCGCGCTCGAAGAGCGCGGCGCCCACGTTCTCCATGCGTACACCATCGCACACTAGCGCCACACGAGTATTTTTACATATGGTATAGTTACCCGTATGAGCGAACATCACGACAAAAAACCAACCTGCCCAGATTGCGGCAATGCACCAGTTAATCACTTCTTGGAACGAACAGCGATTCGTGTTCATAGAATACTCGATCCAATCAATAACAAGCTCGATGTCATTTGGCGTTGGATTGAACCAATCGTTTCACCACCAATGTACACATACGTACTTCCCCGCATGCTTCGCTTATTCCTTAAAATAAAACTTGGCAAACGCGCGGACGCGCCAGACGAATTTACTGGCGGACGCGCCCGCGTATTTTGGGAAGAAGCAAAACGTCGTGGTATTTCCATGTGGGAATTCCAAGCGCTCGGACGAGGCCGCGAACTTTTTGTTGCTTCATGGAAAGGACAGGAACGTGTCTTTGATGGACTTCCACGACCAGGTGTACATTCTTCAGATTCTATTCTCTGGATGGATAACAAAGGTATTATGCGTGAACGCTTTAGTGCAGCGGGTATTCCTGTAGCACGTGGTGGTGTTGTTAGTACATGGCGCGGAGCAAAACGTTTGTTTGGAACACTTGAACAACCAGTGATCACAAAACCAAACCTCGGTTCACGCAGTCGCCACACAACAATTCATATTGAAACCGAAGACGAGCTCAAGCAAGCATACAATCTTGCAAAGCAACTCTCTCCATGGGTTGTCATTGAAGAAGAACATCGTGGATTGGTATATCGTGCAACAGTTATTGGCGGCAAACTTGCTGGCGTACTCCGCCGTGAACCTCCGTGTGTTTACGGAGATGGGACACATACGATTCGTGAATTAATTGAAATTGAAAACAAAAATCCACTTCGCGATGGACCAATTTTTCACAAAATTGAAATTAGCGATTTAACCTACGCAGAATTAGGTAAGCAACACCTTACACTCGAAGATATTCCTGCTTCTGGAAAACTTGTTACTCTCGCACAAAAAGCAAGTCGCGGATTGGGTGGTGGCGCAACAGATGTAACTGACGAAACACATCCGGATAACAAAATACTTTTTGAATACGTTGCTGAAGTCCTCGGTGATCCACTCGTCGGTATCGACTTCATGATTGAAGACATTACACGTTCATGGAAAGATCAAAACCGATGCGGCGTGATTGAATGTAACTCACTTCCCTTTATCGATCTCCATCTCTTCCCGCTCCGCGGCAAACCACGAAACACTGCAGGCATGCTCTGGGATACTATTTGGCCAGACTCAAAACCTGCAAACGAAACATACTAACGTTTCGAAAGAACATTCCAAATACGTCCATCTTCTTGACCAAGAGCCCAGGCTGAAAATCCTCGGGCTTTTGCTTTTTCGATAGCAGCATATTTTAATTTAAAACTCTCAAGATTTTCGTACCAGAGCACGCGCTTTTGATTAATCCCATTCACACGCACGGTGTATCCCAAGACACCCGCGCCAAGTACGTCATTGAAAAAATGAGTGTGGACTGTTTTCTTTTTTAACTGATCTTGCACGTATTTATACGTATGAGACGCAACACGACGTCCGGCATCACCAGGAATCCATTCCCAACCGTAGAGCGGAATACCAATTGAAAGTTTCTGCATCGGCACAACACTCTCAGCGTATGCAATCACTTTGTTATACCACGTGAGTGACGATACGGGACCAATTGAATCGTCTTGATCATAGAGCATGATTGAAAGAAAATCAGCTGCTTCAGCGAGTGGCGCATAATCAAATACTCCTGCCCACTTGTTCCATGATTTTTCACTGTAGTCTTTTGGATCGTCAGACACTTTTGCGGTTACTGCAATTGAATATACAAATCCTGCATCATGAAGCGCAGCAGCAACTTTTTTTGAAAATGCAGTATAGAGTGGACGATCAACTGCATCCATATGTTCCATGTCCATCTGCCAACCCCAATATCCATTTTGTGTACCAATCGTAATCATGGTGTCGATGATTCGTTGTTGTGCGGCTTCATTGGTAAGCACTGCGTGCGCGACTTTCAAATCAAAATGTTCATTTTCAATGAGCGGCATCAATTTAACGCGTGCATGATCTTTGAGAACCTCCATCATACGAGGAGCAATACTTGCTGTCACTGTCCCCTCTCTATCAAACGTAAATGCTTGCGGAGAGAGCACGTCAATTTTGTTGATATTCTTTTTGAGAGAAGCGTAGCCGCTATCAGTATCCGTGTAATACAACAACCGTTCCATCGCAGGAACTTTTACAGCTACTGGTGTTGTAGGTGCTGCATATGCAGCAACCGGTAACTGTATCACCATGCAACACACGAGTGTAAAAAGAAAAAATCTCATGCCATTATTGTAGCATGAGATTTTTACAGCCCACTAGATAACTAGTAAGCACAATCTTATTTTGCGGAGCCGGCTGGATTCGAACCAGCGAGGGCTTTTACACCCTGCCTCTTTAGCAAAGAGGTACATTCGACCACTCTGACACGGCTCCATATACACACGCTTCTTTTTTGTGTTTACATACCACTAAAAAAGTGCGCGACTGGCAAAATCCTAACATATCTGCTAATCTTTTCCTAGGTTAGGCATAACCACCATGGAGGATTGGATGAGTGGTTTAAATCAACGGTTTACTAAACCGTCGCTCGTTAATTCGGGCCGTGAGTTCGAATCTCACATCCTCCGCATTGACAACCTGTTAGTTTTGATGACCCATTTAGTTGTGTACTAAGTGCGACCCACAAACCTACTGGTTGCATTAAAAAGAGCGACAATTGTCGCTCTTTTTTGTAATTCTGTTTTCCTAACAACTACTACATGTGCCATCAGAATGATGGTCTGCTAATTTCATTCCATCATACTTATAGAGGCGCAGCGAATTGATTACCACGAAGATTGTCACTCCAACATCAGCTACAATCGCCATAACAAGATTAGCATTCCCAGAAACGGCAAGTCCAAGAAATCCGACTTTCGTAATCAAAGCAAGCGCGATGTTGAAGCGGATGATGCCGTTTGATTTTTGTGCTATTGATATAAGTTCCGGCAATACCGAAAGCTTGTCGTTCATGATTGCAATGTCGGCATTTTCAATTGCCACATCCGACCCAGCCGAAGCCATAGCAATACCAACAGATGACGTAGCCAATGCTGGAGCATCGTTGACCCCATCTCCAACCATGGCAACTGATCCGTATTTCTTTTTCAGTTCTTGTATTCGTGCAACTTTGTCTTCAGGTAAAAGTGATGCATACACCTCATCAATACCAACTGTGTTCGCAACAGCCTGTGCTGGAGCGAGCGTATCGCCCGTAAGCATAATGGAAGTGATGCCTATTTTCTTGAGTTCGCTAACTGCTCGTGCGCTATCCTCCTTGATTTCATCACTCACTCCGACAATTCCTTTGATTTCTGTTCCATTGGAAACAAAAATAACAGTCTTGCCTTGGCTTTCAAGTTCCTCTGCCTTTTTAGTGATACTGTCGTCAATCGTGCCGTGTTCATCTCTCATGTATGCAAGCGTACCCGCACAGCGGTGACTGTCAGTACACACAAGACAAACCCCCTCTATTCCTTTGCCTGAAGTAGCTTTGTAAGAATCGAACGTGTGCAGATCCATTTTCTTCTCTGTCGCATAGGCAATGATACTTTTTGAGATTGGATGTTCAGAAAATGTCTCAAGCCCTGAGAGACATGAGATGACATCCTGCTCAGTATTTTCGCCAAAGGGAATAACGTCGGTCACAATCGGTGTACCTTTGGTAATGGTACGAGTCTTATCGAAGGCGATGGCTTTAATTCTTCCCATTTCCTCCAAGAAACGACCACCTTTTATAACCACTCCTTTGCGTGAAGCATTGCCTACGGCTGAGAATACGCTGACAGGCGTAGAGATGACTAAGGCGCATGGACAGGAAATAATGAGGAGTGTGAGCGCTTGGATAAACCACTTTTGAAATGGCTCACCAAAAATGAGGACAGGAATGACTACTAAGAGCACAGACGATAGCAAGATGAGTGGCGTATAGTATTTAGCAAATCTCTCAATGAACGCCTGAGCATTTGATTTCCGCTCAGCTGCTTCATAGGTAAGGTTTATTATTTTTTGCAATGTGCTTTCGCCTGAAAGCTTTGTGACCCTTACTTCAAGATATCCATCACTTGCCACACTTCCTGCAAATACAGCATCACCAGTCACCTTTGTTTTTGGAAGTGGCTCTCCAGTGATTGATGATTCATCTACAAGCGAATTACCTGAAACAATAATACCGTCCACAGGTATGATATCTCCATGCTTTACGATGATAATCATATCTACCGCAAGTTCAGCGAGGGGCACAATTGTTCCATTCTTGAGAGTTGCCTGCTTAGGTGTCTTGTTTACCAACTCTTGAAGTGAAGACTTGCTACGAGAAATTCCAAAATCTTCAAGTACGTTTCCAAGAGAGAAAAGGATAATGACAATCGCAGCTTCTTCAAGCTCGCCGATTGCAACTGCGCCGATGACGGCTATGGTCATGAGAAGATTTATACTTGAAAAGCGAAGTTTCCAAAGGCTCATCAGTCCTTTCTTAAAAACATCACGGCCAAAAATAACAACAATCAGTCCCAATGCTCCCAACTCAATTGGGTATGGTAGATGTTTGCCGGAAAGTGATAGGGCTTCAAATGGAATAACCGCTACAAGAGCGATGAGTAAGTACTTAAATTTTTTATTTTGTATGAGTTCTTTAAACATATATCGAATTTTACCTTCCTGTGTTAATTTTACTCTTTAGACAATGTTTTTACCATCGCTGTCTACTACTATATATTTTTAATAGTTACTTTAGTGAATCCTCAATTAACTTCTTGAATGGTTCATACCCTCGCGGACTCTCAATCTTCTTTCCATTGAGGAAGAATGATGGCGTGCCTTGGAGATTAAGACTAACGGCCTCTTTGTAACTGTCATCCACACGCTTCATGACCTCGTCGCTCTTAACATCTGTTTTCCATTGATCGATATTCATCACACCTGCTTCAACTGCATACTTTTCAAACTGTTGTTGGTTTGCAACTTTTTGTTCACCCCATTCAGCCTGTTTAGCGAATAGTATGTCGTGCATTTCCCAGAACTTTCCTTGTTTTCCAGCTGCTTCCACTGCATACGCAGCTGTTTTAGAGTTTCCATGTCCTGGTAATGGGAAATACCGTACAACAAAACGCATCGAGTCCTTATACTCCTTTTTAAGTTGTGAGACTATAGGATAATAAGCACCACATGCTTCACATTCAAAATCGAGATATTCGACAATAGTTACTTTTGCATCAACAGGACCAACAGCCCAATCATTTGCTTTGATTTCAAGTGCTGCTGTCTGACTTACATTCGTACTTTCGGTTGTCTTTTCTGCGTTTTTGTAATTTACTTTTGCAAGAATAAATACAAAAATGATAAGAACGACAATTCCGATAATAAATTTAATTTGTTTGCTCATATTTGTTTTTCTTTAAGCTAATAAATGCTAATAATGTGACAACGGTAAATGCAACAAGTCCTAAGAATGGAATCGTAATAAACCCAAACCACTCAAAGAACTTTGTGGTGCATGATATCCCAAGCGTACATGGCGCAACGCTCTCGGGAAGTATCTTCCAATACAGGAGATTGTGGTAGATCGATATTGCAAGACCCGGAAGCGATAGCGCGAGTACGGAAATATAGAGCTTTCGGTCGTTTCGGATAATACCGATCGCGGTCAGGATTACTATCGGGTACAAGGCAATGCGCTGGTACCAACAAAGAACGCACGGGGGCAGATTCATCACCTCGCTGAAGAACAGACTTCCGGCCATGCCAAGACCTGCCTGAATCAGGATTGCGTAGTGAATCGTTTCAACAGATATTTTATCAATTAATTTTTTCATAATTTTAAGTTTAAACTTTACATATTTGGGGATCGACAATCTTTTTAGCGGTCATGTAGATTGCCAAGGCAAGCAGGATGGCTCCGATGATGCCGAACTCGCTGCCTCCGAGCGGAAGAAACGAGAGTATTCCTCCTGCACCAACAAGCGTGAGGCTCGTGAGAAGAAATGAACCACAGGCGGCACATCCCACTCCCAAGACTCCGCTTGCGATACCAAGGAATCCGGTCGCTACTCCGCTTTGTCCGCCTTCACTAATTCTACGCTTTAGAAAGTATGTGATCATTGCGATGTACATTCCAAAAAGGATTGCAATCACGATCGTGTAGGTAGCGGAGAGTGGTGTGAAGTTGGTTCCGATCGAACCCAAGAGACTAAGTGGTAATTGAATCTTACTTACAAAAGGTACCTCCGGTGAACTGACTATGCCCGCAACCAGTCGGATATTTGGAAGCCAAACGGCAAGTACAAATACCAACGCGCTCACGCAAAGCGCAAGAACCACAGAGGCAGGTTTTCGGAATACTTTTTGTAAGGCATCAAGAATCATAATTATTTCGATGCGAGATCAATGAGCTGTTTTATGGCAGAGATTGGTTGCGCTCCTGAGAGCGGATACTTCTTACCGTTTTTACCGACCACAATACTCCATGGCGTGCCTTTTCCGCCAGTTGCAACTGCATTTTGAACATGTTCCTCAATTTTTTGTGCATACTTACCGCTTGAAAGACACTCATTAAACTTTGCAGCATCAAGTCCCACATATGCAGCGATCTTCGGGAGTTCTGCAGGATCAAGACCATTGTTTGCAGGAGTTACTTCCATCAAGCGATCCAAATATGCCCAGAATTTATCATTGCCACCAAGCTCGGCAGCACATTCCGTCGCTTCTGCTTCCTTGCGTGCTTTACTATGTAGACTGTCGAGAGGAAAATGTCTGTATACCCATGCCACTTTGCCATTCTTGCCGTACTCTGAATAAATCTCTTTCATAGTTTCGTGGAAACGCTTACAGAATGGACATTCGGTATCTGAGTATTCTACTATTTTCACTGGCGCATTTATATCCCCTCGAATATGGTCTTCTCCAGTAACGGGAATCATTTGTTCCAGATCACCAGTCTCTTGTGCAACTTGCTGTTGTTGTGGAGCATTAACCTTGTTACTATTTGCATTTTTGCCGCCACTATAAATCACTGCTCCTGCGATAAGGACACCGGCAATAATTACTGCGATTGGCATGGCCAAAGCATACTTTTGATTTACTTGTACAGGTTCTTCTATATTTGTTTTTATATTTTCTTCCATAATAATTTAAATAATTTATCTCCCATACCACTGACTAAGCCACCCTTTCATAGTGATAATTTCGCCCGACTGAGCATTGATAATATCTTCTGCCATTTTTTTGATCTCGGGACGTTTTGTTTTTTCAAGAACGATCTTTGCCATTTCGATCGCACCTTCGTGGTGGACGATCATGCCTTCAAGAAATGCAAGATCAAGATCTTCTCCTTTTTTATCTTTTAGATTCGATACCATACCATCCATTTGGTTTTGCATATCATGACTACCTGCGGTCATCTGGCTTGACGTAGAGGGGGTATCCATAGCTCCTTTGGAAGCTATGAGGTAACCGATTCCGCCGCCGACAATCAGAGATAGAGTAATTGCAACAATTGTATTTTTACTCATGATTATTTTAATTGTTAAATAATAAATAAAACGAATAACAACATTCTCACTGAATGAGTGATGTTGAATTGGAGACGTTTTGGTTAAAAAAGCTTGGGGTTAAGTATGCCCTGAGAAAAAGCTTCTTCGAGTGGATTTGGTATGTGAAATTTATTTTTAGAGAAAAGCCTTGAGTGAAGGTATCGTATATCAGGTATTGAGAATCTGCCCCAGAATGAGAGTGTTGTTAGTGCGATAACGACCAACAGCAGAGAAATAATTGAGATGATATCTTTCGCAGGTAAAGTGGTGAACATGCTTTGCCACTCCTCTATATGCTCAAGTGGATTCATTTTACAAATAGACATGGAGTGATCTGAGAAAGGACAATTCATCATTCCTCCATTCATATCCGCACTCATCTGTGATAGTCCAAATAATGCCATCCAAAGGAAAGGCATTAAAACAAGGACTAGAAATACAGGATTAATTTTTTTAAATATAATGTTCATTAATTACTCTATTATACCAGAAAAGTTTTATGAAATTAAGCTCATATATTTGATTCCACCAAGGTAATCTTCTTCTCTTTCAGTATCAGCCTACTCCTCAAATGTCCCATCAGTTCACGCTTCTCAAGTGGTGTGCCTTCTCGTAGTACATACTTTGCATACTCTCTGGTATTAACATCATCCTCGTTGATTGAGTATTTGGGTGTACCTTTAGTTGCAAGTCTCTGGAGTCGATTGAATCTTTTAATCTCTTCTTCTAGCTTCATTCTCATTCCCAGTTCGTTGATACTGACTTTGTCTATGACTTTAAATAGTTCCTCGATCAGTTCTTCCTCTCGTATATACTTGTTCTTGCAATTCCTGTCTCTCGCCTTTGAGCAGGAATAGTAGACGTACTTGGCGGTCGTACCACCTTTGAGTTCCTTGTACTTCTCTTGTGCTGTTATTCCTGACTCGCACATTCCACAGGTAAATAATTTGGTAAATGCGAACTCTCGATTTTCTCTGACTATCCTGTCTCGCTTTAGTTGCTCTTGGGCTTTTTCAAACAGCTCTTGAGTAATGATCGGGGTATGGCTTCCTTGATACCAGTTATCGCTATTCCGTGGATACTCGAATGGTCCATAATAGATGGGCATATTGATTTTTTTATGACTACAGAAAAATACACTGGTGAAATCAAAAATTGTGAACCAGAAAAGTGTGAGGAGTTGAAATGGTTTTTATTGGGTAGTTTACCTAGGAATATAATTCCATATATCAACGAGGCAATAAATAATTATAGTAATAAAATTTTTTATTCTGAGTGGGGATTTTAATTTTCGTTAGAAACAAATCTATAAACCATGTTTTCACACTTCTTTCTTATATTTCTGTTTACCATATTAGCTACACGAATTTTCTTATACGTTAAACCAACAGCCTCCCCTACTGTTGAAGGTTTTCGCTTGCATCATTATATGTATGGAATTATTGGGATAGTTATTGGAATGGCCTGTAACTCTCTCACACTATTCGCTATCGGACTCGGACTATTTATTGATGAGTTAGCCTTTCTTATCATGCGAGGAAAAATCACGAGGATAATTACTCGAAATTCTCGCTACTTGGCACACTATTCTTTGTGATTGTGATTTTCTTTACAGAAAAATATCTGCTTACTTTTCTGAATTTTTTCTAAAACTGGGTGGGCTTATACTCGCTCCACATTCGCAACCAACTCAGGAAATGTTGCCTGGCGAAAATGTCCGCGTGATTCAAAGACGACAAGTTCTGCGTGTGGTAAATCGCGCTTGTATTTAAGCACGTCTTCATATGCCACATCGGTATCGTCTTTACTCTGATAGAGGAAAATAGCATCTGCTTTTTGAGCAAGTGACTCTACGGTATTTGTAAGGGCAAAATCAACAAGTGAATCTTTAATGACTTCTGTGTCATACGGAGCAGCCACGAGATGGAGTTGGCTGATTTTTTTGGGAAATTCATTTTCCGAAAGATATTTTGCAAGAAACAAACCACCGAGAGAATGTCCAACGAGTACCACTGAATCAGAAAGGAGTGGCACGATTTTTTCAAACCATATTTTCCACTCACGATACCGTGCATTATTTTTGTTTGGCATTTTAGGATAGACGACTTCAAATTGAGGGAGCATCTCCCCTAATCCGTCCTTCCAATTATTACGCGCAAAAGACTCGAGTGTTACTGTGCATGATTCAAGAAAACGAATGTACTCTTCGTACGTTTCAAATGTAGTACCACCGTGAATAATAACGAGATGTTGTTTCATATAATTAAACAAGGCTAGTATCAAGAAACTGCTTCAAGCCGACCAAATCTTTGGTTTCTTTATTGTAATGATACGTAGTGATCCCGACAGATTGCGCTGAAGCTACAGCATCAGGGTTGTGCTCAAAGTAGACCACATCAGCCGGCTGAAACGCATACGTTTCGAGTAATGTTTTGAAATACTGCGGGTCTAGCTTGTCTGGAGCATGCTTCATTGTAAAAACAACATATGGAACCGAAGTTAGACCAAATGTTTCAAGCTGGGTATCATCAGCATTAGTCACCATAATCTTTGGATTAGGATATGTTTCAAGTAAATCAAAAAGCTCCTTGAATTGCACATAGCCACCTTCGGGAGTTTTTAGGATAGCTGTATTAACAGCATCCACAAGAATTGTTTTCATATAGGACTATAGTAGCACACATTACGACTTACATCATGAAACACAAGCTATAATATGCTACACTTTTTGCATGTGGGTATTCTATTCAATCGCGGCTTCACTCTTTTGGGGATTAACATACGTCTTCAACGAACAGGTCTATAAAAAAATCTCTGTTCTCTCTTCAATTAGAATTGCATTTTTGTGTGTTTCAATAGTCACATTAGTGGTTTCGTATGTGTCGGGAAATCTTAAACCTGACCTTGTTGCCATCGGCTCATCACGTGAATTATTTTGATACGTACTTGGTGGTACAGTCGTACTCCTCATTGCAGAACTTTTCATTGGTTTTTCAATTACATCAAAAAATGCGACGCTGGCAGGCTTGATTGAAATTTCGTATCCAATTTTCATCGCACTTTTTACGTATTTGTTTTATAAAACAACCGTCTCGTGGCAAACATTTGTTGGCGGTTTGTGTATCTTTGTTAGCATCTTTATTATTTCTTTTTTTAATCGCTAGCTTTACAGAACAGCCTATCTGTGTGTACGATATGGTTCTGTATGGACGACGATGTAACACTCATACGCAAGT
>CAYNHU010000005.1:0-22013 GCA_964397435.1 uncultured Candidatus Saccharibacteria bacterium
CCGCCCGCAAAAATCCGAAATTTCCGCCCCGCATTCCTCCCGCACCCTCCTGCGGGGCGGAAGCCCCCAATCCAAAAAACTTTTCAAAAAAATTAGTCTCGGTTTTGCGAATCATCCTCCCGCAAAATAGTTTCGCAAAACCGAGTCCGCATTTGTATTTCGCATATCCGTCCTTTTCCTTGGGAAAAGCTCTGTGCGAAGCACAGAGGCGCTTCAGCGCACGGATGTGCGATTGTGTGGATATTCTCACGAATTTTTGATAAAGTAAGTTCTAGCAGTGTCATAAAGATACTCCAAACAATAAAAACCACCCATACGGGTGGTTTTTATTGTTTGGAGCCGCTTAATTAATACTTATATGAAATTCAATCAATATAAAAACAATCCAAAAGATAAGGAGCGCTAAGGCTTCTCGTTTAGAGAGAACCCTTCCTGATTTCATAAATTTAAGTAAAAAAATCGAAGCCAACACTATACATGTTCCTGAAAGATACATAATTTTGGGCGGAAACGAAAATGGACTAATCAACACAATAATACCAACAACAATTGTTGTATCAGCAAGCACTGTGCCTAGAAGATCTCCAACGGCAAGTGAATCATCCCCTTTTTTAACTGATTTTAAAGAGAATAATAATTCAAGTATTGTTGTTCCAAGCCCCACGACAAGAATTCCAATTATCACAGGACTTATGTTGACGTAGTTAGCAATAGAGGTAGCAGACGTTACGATAAAATGAGCACCTGTCAGCAGCACTGCCATACTAAACAAGAGCATGAGCAAGCTCTTTAATTTACCATCCCCTTTAGTTATTGGAATTACCCCGTCAACACTATTTTAAAGTACTGTATAACAAAAAAACACAACCAACTTAAAATAAGCACTATGCCCTCCATCCGAGAAAAGTGACCATTAAATCCTAGTAATAGTGGTATCAGTAAAATAAATGGATATACGACATGATCTTTTAGAACCTCACTCTCAATCTTTAGCCTGCGTCCAGTTGCTAAAACAATAATTGCAAAATTAATGTCAGATCAGCAATATTTGAACCAAAAAGTATACTTAGCCAATTAATAACTTTCAGCAAGCAATGCGGCATATCCTGTCGAGAGAGTCGCACCCTGTACAACCATGAACATTGCGACTAAAAAATGCAGAGATTGATGATCGTGATTTAAATTCCTGGTTCTTTAAGTCGTGCGCCGACATTTGAAATAAGTGACGGGGTTGTTGCATCTATAGTTGCCACCACTTCAAAAGTTTTTGAGTTGTATACAAATATCTTATCTCCACCCCACACGATCACATAAACATACTTGCCGTCCCTAGTGAATTCTGGGTGAATAGATCTCTTACCATCCATTGGAACGAGTGTCTTAACTATTTCTAAACTTCGTGCATCTATAACATATATCTCATCTTCAAAATCCCCAAAAGCAGTGTCTGCCCATACATAGGGATAATCTTCGTTTGGAGAATGGCGAACAAAGAGACCTGGACCACCTGTTTTTATGTATTTAAGAGGTTTCCATGTATTTGTATCTATCGCAGTAATAAGTCCTTCACCAAGAGCAGGAACAAACGTTATATTCTTCCACGTCGCTCCTGGACCCGTATGTGGTGTTTTACCTGTTGTTACTCGTGCGACTTCTTTCAAATCAACAGTATCCAAGACCCAAACAACATTGGCATCTTGAGCTGCAACAATAAAGAATTTTCCATCTGGTGTAAGATATGCATCATGTAGAACACTCGCAACACCACCTACGTTTTCAAATTTTTTAATTATTTTAATATCACCACCCTTTGTCTCTAAGACCCAAACACTATTTGAATCTTTTAAAGCAATGAAGACCTGACTTCCTTTCTCAACAAGGGCACCTGCGCGTGACTCTATTTCCTCTCCATTGACTGTAGTTTTAAGAGGAATTTCTTTTAAAACTTTTAGATTTTTTGCATCTAAAATAACGATATTCCCTGGTTCATAATTTCCGATAACCAAATATTTTCCATCATCAGTTAATGCTGTCCCGCGGGAATTTTTACCAACTCGTATGTGTTTTTCTGTCTGGAGTGTCTTTAAATTTGTTTTTGTTACCCACCCATCACGAGAAATCAAAAAATTATAATTTCCATCAGAAGAAAAAACATTGGTGTGCGGCTGATAACCTACATTTTCTATCCGACCAACTGACTTATGCTTAGCAGAATCAACAATCAAAAGTGACTGGCGATCTCTTTCAACTACGATCATTAAATCCAAAACGTTCCAAGAACCAACAGCTGTAAATAACTCTGTCTTTGGGTTTATGGTTAGATTTTCAATAGGCAAATCATCCGCATGCGCTGATTCACCTACCCCTTCAAGAACACCTATTTTGAACTGCAACATCTGCTGCCTGATTTGTTTTCCATGGTTTTTGTGATAATTCACACTCACATCTGCCCCACAATTAAAAGCCGATGAGTGGAGTTTTACAAAAGGAGTTACATCAAACACAAAATTATCAACTACAATAAAACAATCACTATCAGTGTTGTGTTTGGAAACCTCTTCAAAAGAATATCCTTTATTGTTCGTCTTTGTATCTGTCGTACCGGTTGTACTGATAGATGTTACGGTAGATTGATTGATATAGAAAACAGTACCAGAAAACAAAACAGAAAACACAAAAAATATACCGACTATTTTTTTAGCAAAATAAACATCGTGGGCTTGTAACATTCTTTTGAGCGTTAGAAATGCACCAACTGCGCCAAAAGAGAGTAATAAAATATAGATTGAAATTATTTCCAAGTAAGACAAATTCAAACCTCGTAATGAGCCAAGAACAAGAGCAGAAAACCAAGAAACAACCGAGACAGCACCACTTAAAGCCAAGATTGCGCCTTCGTTTTTAGGTAAATTATCAAAAAGATCTTTTTTAAAACTCTTTTTGATATATGGAATGTGCAAAAAATGAAAAGCTATTCCATTCAAAACAATAACAGCCACAATAGTCATCTTCGCTAGGAATTTTGATGAACCAATTAATCTTTCTGGATCAAGAGTAAAAAGGCCCACACCAGAAATCACAATCAAAAGGATTCCAGCCCAGACCATTTTGCCAAACAAATCTAAAAATGAAAATTCTAACTTATCAACATTTTTATTTCTAATACTTTTTAAAAAAGTTACATCACTTACAAATGCTGCGCCTGCACCGATAACCGCTCCTAAAACGTGTAGAACTGTAAAAATTTGTTTTAAAATTATTTCCATGCACCTAGTTTAGCATTTTTTATTAAAATCCCCACTTACTATTATAAGTGGGGATTATTTTAATTTGTAGTAGTTTTTGCTGCCTCTTTCACTGCTTCAGCTTTCTGTTTTTCTTTGAGTGCTTTTACTTCGGCAGGAATGAGTTTTTCGATGTCTTCGAGTGACTGGAAGCCTGTGTGGACTCCTTCCCCTACGATGACTGCTGGGAGTGCTGTGTCTTTAACATTGTAGATTGAGAGAAGTGCGTGGAGTGCTGAGAGGTCTACGTTGTAATCAAATGAGTAGACGCGGAGATCTGGGTATTTTTCGCGAAGTGCAGTGAGTACGTAGCCCTGCTTTGCACAGTCACTACAATTTGCCGCTGTTGTATACACGTACAAGATTGATGTAATCTTTTTGCCACAACGATCACCAATTTTTTGCATCAACAAAAAGTCTTTGATTTCAAGCAATGTGTAATACTTTTTGAGTTTGAGCACATCATCACTTTTACCAATATTGTTTTCACTGTAGGTAATCTTGTCAGCCATCAAATTGAGTTCCTGTGAGAGTGTTGTATTGGTCGTGATACTTTTACATGAAAGTTCAGAGAGGAGTGAGAACTCAGTTTCAGATGACATGATATCAATCGCAATTGAATCTTGTGCATCACGGATGCTACTGATTTTTTGGTTGGTAATAAATCGTGAAAACAATACCATCGTTGCAAAAATACACACGGTAATGATGAGGGCGATGCCTCCTGTTTTCCAATCAAATGAAGGGTTTTTCATACATTTCGTAGATTACTGATTATAATACTAAATTAACGCCATGCGGTTTCTCGAACCAGTACTGTATTGTACACAGCCTTGAGCAACCAGAGTGGGCTCAAGACGGCGAACAGAATAATAAAGTAAAGGATTGAGATGCCTGGAATTGGTTTCTTGTGACGCATTTTTTGTCCGAGCAAAATAGTGATGAGGAGTGATGCGTACAAAACAATCATAATGAGGTCGAGTGGTCGTGCGTCTACAAAAAACAAACTAAATGTATTTACTGCCGGAGTACCAATGTAGAACTTTGTCGCAACGAGGCGTTCAACCAGGTGGTATAAACCTTGAAACAAACCGATAGCTGCAAAGATAGACATGATCACTGTACCAAACAATGCGACAGTCGCACTTGGAACGGTATAGATTGAGAATGTGCCGTACTGCGGTTTAAACATATAACCTCGATAGTCGAGCGAGTTATTGATAAACCCGTACATCCAGCGTAAACGCTGTTTAAAGAGCTTTTTAAACGTATTAGGGGTCACTGTGAATACGTAGGCGTCATGACATTGTATAATCTTGTATCCATTCACTTGCATGCGGTATGCGATTTCCATGTCTTCAGCATTGTGAGCTTTGCGGTACAATCCGAGATCGTCAAACACTTTTTTGCGGTAAATAGAAAATGGTCCTGGTGTCACGTGAATACCGTTAATCAAACCGAGAACTTTTTTAACAAATACGGCCATGTCGTATTCTACCTGCTGAGCTTTCTGCCAAAAACCATGTGGCTCGTACGCCAAAATTGATGGCGATACTGCCATTGCTTCTGGATCTTGCGCAAAGTGATACATGATTTTCTTGAGAGCATCTGACTGTGCAAACGCGTCCGCATCCAAACAACCAACGTACTCAGTTGTTGTCATTTCAATCGCTTTGTTCATTGCAGTATGTTTGCCGCCGTTTTCTTTGTTGATAAGCTCAATATTTTGCATGCCAACAAACTGCTGCATCTTTTCCCAAGTGCTATCAGTACTACCGTCGTTAACAACTTTAATAAAAAGCTTCTCGCTAGGATAGTCGAGTGCCAAAAGTGAGTGGACGGTTTTCTCAACAGTACGTTCTTCGTTCCAGCATGGGACGATAACGGTTACTGCTGGCCATGTGAGGCCTTCTGGAAGGACTGTACCCGCCAAAACCTGCTTACGACGGCGAAATGCCACCACCAGCAAAAAGACCTGCACGTACAGAGCTATAAAGCTGAAAAAATATAGAAAAATGGTCTGGATTTCCGCCATGGCTGCTTAATTACTGCATAATACCATAGGATATGGCTTCTCTCAAGCACGACACACCCTGCCCTAAATGGTATACTTATATAACTTATTAGTAATAAATTTCATCATATGAACATCGAAAAACTAAGTATTCCTGCTGCGATCGTTGTTGCGGGTCTCCTCGTTGCTGTGGCCATCTTTGCTAAAGACATGCCACGACTCACTCCAAGCGAAGGCAAGACTCCTGCAGCTCGTAGTGGCGTCAATGAGAAAAAATTACAAGCGTGTGCAGCGACAGATCAGTTTAATGAAAAGATTCAGAAGCAAATCGAAACTGGTTCACGTGCACTCGAAGTAATTCCAGCTGAAAATCGTGGTACTCCATACAATATTCTTGTTGATACCAAAACTGGCACAAAAGTTCAATTCGCTGGTGCCTATCCATATGAAGCATTCAAGCAGGCAATCGATGGTATGCTTGCCGGAACTGCAATAGGAGAAGCGATTGACCTCGAACCAATTAGCTCTGAGGATCACTTCTTTGGAAACAAAGATGCACAAATCGTTATCGTAGAATACGGCGATCTCGAATGTCCATACTGTGCTCTCGCTCACCCAACTATCAAAAAAATTATCGCTGCATATGATGGAAAAGTTGCATGGGTCTTCCGACACTACCCTCTCTCAATTCACAAAAACGCACATATCAAAGCAGTCGCTTCAGAATGTGCATGGCAACAAGGTGGTGATGAAGCATTCTTCAAATATCTCGATGCGACATATAAAGATCTTGAAGCAAAAGTAAACCCACAATTTGATACATCAACATTGTAAGGAACGAGAAAAAAGCCCGAAGCGCATGCGCTTCGGGCTTTACTGTTTAATGGCGTAGTTGTTTACGATAACGGATACTCACCTTTTGCTAAAGCGCCCATGACGGTCGCAGTCTCAGAGTGAACAATGGTAGCAAAAGAGCTAGTTGCATCGTTTTTAAAACGAGCAGCGCGGTGATGAACACGTGAGAAAAACTCACGTAAGTAGTTCTCTTTTATGTCTTCGTTTTCACCAATTACTTTGCGTTCTTTTCTTGAAAAGTCATCCGCAGTAAAATGTTTCGGTAAAATTATTAAACCTAGTCCTTTTTCTGTGCAGCCACCTTCCGTTGCAATATTTTTAATCTGCAACGTAAATGTGTCTTCAGTTAAGTTCGGTTCGGCTTTAAGCATTTGCAACGTATTTTCAAAACTTATTAGAGTCTCGAAAAATGTCTCCTTGTTTTTACCAAACACAGATTCAATGGCTGCAGTTTTCTTGTGTAGATACTTTTTTAATAGGTCGTTTGCCTTTCCGCCTAAATCATCAATATGCCAACCAAGAAAACCAGTCTTCGAAACGTTATTTTGCTCAAAGTGCAAAATAAGCTCTTCAACAAAAGCGCGCGCAGAATGTGCTGAAGACTCTAAATATATAAGCTTCAAAACTGTTAGGTCGAGTGCTTTACCTGCACCATACACTGTTACTCCGCGTAATACCCGAGAGTACGAGCGAACCTGCCTTGGTGTGCCAAGCTTGTTAATAAGCTCAATCGCATCGCTCGTCAGCGCAGAATTATTTCCGTGCACCATGTATGGAATAATCGTGTGACAAATAGCTACACTCGTGTCCATCGTGGCAACAACAATACGACCTGGGTCGATTTTGAAGTTTTCAGAAATCTGGTTAATGCTCTGGCCGGAAATAAGCGATAGTACTTGCAGGCGTGGGTAGCGATTGTGTTTCGCTTTAAATTTTTGTTTTGCAACCTTCAAATCATGAGCCAATTGGCCGACATGTTTTGGTTGCACACAGAAAATAAGCAGGTGGTTGTCTAAATGCGAAGCTAAATCAGTTATTGTTCTAACACCTAACTTTGAAACGCGTTTTAAACTGTCGTTAGTTCTACCATACACAACAAGTGAATCGGCTGAACCTCCAGCGTGAAAAAATCCTTTAATAACATGCTCGGCTAATTTGCCAGCACCAATGAAAGTTACATTGCACATAGGCTTTGGTTTTTTTGTTTAATGACGTGAATTATATATTGTTTGATTTAAAGAACGAAAGAAGCCCGCATTCGCGGGCTTCTGTGTAACCTTGTATCTCGGTACTCTAACCTAGTGAGACAAGGGTACGCACAAACCCGCGAAGTTTGTAAACTTCGGACACACCGGGCAAAGATTGTGCATAACCTTGTAAATCATATTCCGACTATAGCAAAACCCCGCTTTCTGTCAAGCGGGGTTTTGGGATTAATCAAAATAGTTGCGGAGGCGTGAGATCTTTTCGTTATTACGAAGCTTCTCATGCACCTTGGCTTCAATCTGACGAATACGTTCGCGAGTAACACCAAATTCCTGTCCAACTTCTTCGAGTGTGTGCTGTACCCCGTCATGGAGGCCGTAGCGCATTTCAAGAATCTTTTGTTCTTTCTCTGAAAGTTCACTCAACACTTCGCGAATCTGGTCCTGAAGAATACGACGTGATGATTCCTGATCTGGGCGAAGAATTTTGTCATCAGCGATAAACTCACCGCGAGTTGATTTTTCATCATCATCACCGATTGGCTGTTCAAGTGATACTGTGTCTTGATTGATGTTTTCAATAACGTGTACTTTCTCAACTTCAATACCCATTTCTGTTGCAATTTCTTCTGGGAGCGGATCACGTCCGAGATCTTGTGAGAGTCGGCGGTAGACCTGCTTGTATTTTGAAATTGTTTCAACCATGTGCACTGGGATACGAATTGTTCGTGATTGGTCTGCGAGCGCACGAGTGATTGATTGACGAATCCACCATGTTGCGTATGTTGAGAACTTGTAACCTTTTGTCCAATCGAACTTTTCTACGGCTTTAAAGAGACCGAGGTTACCTTCCTGAATCAAGTCCAACAGTGTGAGATCTGATGAACGTCCAACGTATTTTTTAGCGATAGATACCACGAGACGGAGGTTTGCACGTGCGAGCAAATTTTTTGCTTCAATGTCTCCCTGTTCAATACGCTTCGCAAGTTCACGCTCCTGTGCAGCGTGAATCAATGGATACTGACCGATTTCCTTGAGGTACATTTGGATAGAATCGTACTGACTTGAATCTTTGCCAAGTTTTGTATCTTTGACTGTTGTTTCAACATCGAGCAAGTTACCACCTTCAAGCACATCAACACCAGCAACGTTAAACTTGTCGTACAATTCGTCGAGGAACAAGATATTATTTTCAATATCTGGGAATGTTTTCAAGATTTCATCGTAGGTAATAAAGCCACGCTTCTTACCTTTTGCGATCAAATCGTTTGCTTTTGCTTCAAGCTCTTTTGCCTTACGTTCTGCCGCTGAAAGTTTTGGTTCTTTTACTTTCGGCTGAGGCTTCACTTTAGCGACTACTTTTTTTACTTTCGCTGGCTTTGTACTTTTGGGAATACTTGCCTTGCGTTTCGCAATCAAATTTTTTGCACTTGGTTTTGCTGCTTTTGCAGGTTTTGCTGCTTTTTTCACTGGAGCTTTTTTAGCAACGGGTTTTTTAACCTTTGCTGGTTTTGCTTTTGTTTTTGGCTTTGGTTTTGCTTTAGTATTTTTCTTCATACAAACTCACAAACTAAACTAGTAATACGTACCCAAGGTTATGTTTCTAATGTATGTAAAACTCGATTTTTTTCTCGAACTTCTTTGAGGAGTTCACTGACATCTACACCAGCGCGTTCTCCGTCACGAATTTTTTGAGAAAGTTCTTCAAGTGTTCGTTTTAATTCACGTATATGTAACTGTCGTACCAAGAGATCAAATCCTTCTTCTAAATGTGGGTCATCTCCGAATCCAGCTTCTGCTTCAAAAATAAGTTCTTCTTTGTGTTCGAGTGCTGTATCGCGTAGCACGAGTGCGTTTGATTCCCCAACAGCTGTTTTTATCTTTGCTTCAAGCACTGCTGCATCAACACGTGGTGTAGCTGTAGCTTCTTGCCAAAAGACAATACCGTACAATCGTTCTCCAACTGAAAATGTTTTAGGTTTTTCTGCAAGCTGTTCTTGCGCTGGGATAGTACGATTGGTTGCGTCTTTTTGTGTCTGTTCAAGATCACTTCGGAGTGCCTGTGTTGTTGTACCGGTAATACGTTCAACTTCGGACAGCGCATGTTCTCGGACAAGTGCGCTTGGCATACGCGCCACAAGCGGCAACACTAATGAATGAATTAATTTAATTCGTTCACGTGCATCTTGTGTTTTTTGCATCGTGTAATCTGCGAAGAAACTGACTGCGGGCATTGTTGTTTTCAAAATTTGTAACCATGTATCTTTGTTTTCACGGATAACATCAGCTGGGTCTTTTCCGGCCGGCAATCGCGCAACTTTCACATCCATACCGAGCCCTAATGCGAGTAATGAACCACGATACGCAGCAGTAATTCCCGCCTTATCTCCATCAAACGCAAACAAAATGTTTTTCGAGAAACGTGCAATCATTTGTAAGTTAGTCACACCACGATCACCCGAAGGTACGGTATCAGACAATGCTGTTCCCGATGCTGCTACGGTATTGGTAATACCTGCTTGGTGTGATAAGAGAAGATCGAATTGACCTTCAACAATAATTGCATAATCCTTTTTGCGAATCGTTTCTTTTGCTCGATCAATACCGTACAGCGCTGATGACTTATCGAACAGCGGTGTGTCTGGGCTATTGAGATATTTAGGAGCATGCTCATCATCAACGAGAATACGTCCAGAGAAAGCAATGACTCGCCCTGTTGAATCCGTAATTGGAAACATGGCGCGGGCACGAAAGCGATCATAAAAACCGCGTTCTGTCTCTTTGATGAGACCTGCTTTTTCAAGAAGTGCTTCTGGTATTTTTTTGTTCAACAAATATGTTGAGAGTGTGCGCCAACCATCAGGAGCATAGCCAATGCGGAATGCTTCGATTGTTTCATCAGTTAGTCCACGATTTTTGAGGTACGTACGAACTTCTGGATGTTGTGTTAATTGTTGTTGATAGAAAACAGTTGCCTGTTCCATAATCGCAAACAATTTTTCTTTTTCGTCATTAGCCTCTGGCTTGAAACCAGTCAGTGGAACACCGGCTCGTTCAGCCAACAATTTAAGTGCGCCTTTGAAATCAAGACCTTCGTATGTTTGCACAAATGAGAAAATATCTCCTTTTGCCCCACATCCAAAACAGTAGTAACTGCCACGCGCTGGCGAAATAAAGAACGAAGCGGTCTTTTCGTTATGAAAAGG
This sequence comes from uncultured Candidatus Saccharibacteria bacterium, assembly GCA_964397435.1. Classification (GTDB taxonomy): domain Bacteria; phylum Patescibacteriota; class Minisyncoccia; order Phycocordibacterales; family UBA9973; genus DALYCO01. Next base: position 10,565 of record CAYNHU010000005.1, read on the forward strand.
ACACTTTGCTTTGTAGTTAATCCCCGACTTCTCTACCTTGATGTAGGTACCGATAACGTCGTTGATCGACAACCGTTCTTTGATTTGTTCAACGTTGGTGTTTGCCATGATACAAATTCACGAGACTCGAACCAACGAGACACTCATCGTGAATCCGATCGGACGCACGATGAGTGTTCGAGGTTATTTACGCTTGTTCTTCGTTCTTGTCGCCATCGATTGGGCCACGGAAACCAGTACCAGCTGGAATCAAGCGGCCAATGATAACGTTTTCTTTGAGACCTCGGAGCTTATCAGTTCCTCCACGTACAGCGTTTGTAATAAGAACGCGGTTTGTGTTTTGGAATGATGCAGCTGAGAGCCAACTTTTTGTTGTAAGAGATGTCTCTGAGATACCGAGGACGAGTGATTCAGCTTTTGCTTCTTCACCGCCTTCTTCACGAATGCGTGCATTTTCTTCTGCAAGCTCAACAGCTTCAACAATTTCACCTGGTGAAAATTCTGATGAACCTGGATATTTAACGCGCTTACGTGAGAACATTTGGCGAATGATGATTTCGATGTGTTTGCGTGAGATTGAAGCTGACTGCAATTCGTAGACTTTGTTAATTTCGCGGATGATGTATTCTTCTGCGAGTTCAGCGCCGCCATACTTAAAGATTTCAGCAATATCAGCAGAACCGTCAGTCATGATCTGACCTGAGTGTACACGTTCACCTGGCTTTACTTGTGGAGTTCGGCGGAATGGTACTGGGTATTCAACAGTGTTTGATTTCTTGTCACCCTTGGTGTCATTCAATACAACAATTGTCTTTTCCTTACCTTCAACTTTTACTTCAACAACTTCACCATCTGCGTGTGCGATAACTGCTGCATTTTTTGGAATGCGACGTTCGAAGATTTCTTCAACACGAGGCAAACCGGCAGTAATATCGAGCTGTGCCACACCACCGGCGTGGAATGTTCGGAGTGTAAGCTGTGTACCTGGTTCACCAATCGCCTGAGCTGCGATGATACCAACTGCTTCACCTTGATCAACAAGCTTGTTGCGTCCGAGATCAAGACCGTAACACATCTGACACAAACCGTGTGCTGTCTTACATGTAAGTGGTGTTCGGATGTATGCTTTTTCAATACCAGCCTTCTGGATTTTTGCTGCGTCTTCACGACTCAACAATGTTCCACGCTTATACATGACTGCACCTGCTGCATCTTTGAGATCAGCTGCGAGCACGCGACCGCGGAGGTTTTTAGCGAGTGAGATTTCAATACCGAGCACGTTGTCTGCTGTTGCCCACTTGCCTTCTTTTGTTCCACAATCTTCTTCAGTAATAACCACGTCCTGAGCAACGTCTACGAGACGACGTGTGAGATAACCAGCTTTCGCTGTGTTAAGCGCAGTATCGGCGAGACCTTTACGTGAACCGTGAGTAATAATGAAGTATTCAATTGGAGAAAGACCTTCCTTGTATGATGGAATAACTGGGAAATCAATAGTTCGTCCCTGTGTGTTGATGATCAAACCTTTCATACCAGCCATCTGAGTGACCTGACCGATTGAGCCTCGGGCACCTGATGTAACCATGTCGTATACAGAACCAGCTTTCGCAAGTGCTTCAGGAATAAGTTTTTCAACTTCTTTCTTCGCACGCTCCCACACTTCAATAACTTTCTGGTATTTTTCATCGTGTGAAAGAAGACCTTCGTTGTATTGATTCACAATTTCTTCTTCTTCCTTACGAGCAGCAGCAATAACTGCTTTTTTACCTTCAGGAACTTTCACGTTATCCATACCGAATGTGGTACCTGATTTTGTCGCGTACTTGTAACCGAAGTTCTTGATCTTGTCGAGAATTGCAGGTGTACCATCAATACCGTGATGAAGAATCAAATCATCTACGAGTGTTGACATACGCTTCTTGGTAATTTCTTCGTTCAAGTATGGGAAGTCATCTGGAAGCACTGAGTTGAAGAGAATACGGCCGATTGTTGTTTCAAATGGCTTACCTTCAAACTGTGCGTACTTTTCTTTTTCTGTTCCAAGCACTTTGATTTTTGCGCGGAATGAAACTGCTCCGTAATCGTATGCAGTAATAGCTTGGTTAGGACTTGAGAACATCATGCCTTCACCTTTTTCGCCAGGAATCATTTTTGTCATCCAGAAACAACCAAGAATAATATCTTGTGATGGGTTAACAATTGGTTCACCTGACTGCGGCTTGAGCAAGTTCTTGTTTGAAGCCATGAGTTCACGAGCTTCTGCCTGTGCTTCATCACCGAGTGGAACGTACACCGCCATTTGGTCACCGTCGAAGTCCGCGTTAAACGCAGCACACACGAGTGGGTGTACCTGAATAGCGTTACCCTCAATCAAGATTGGATTGAAAGCCTGAATACCGAGACGGTGCAAAGTTGGAGCACGGTTCAAGAGAACGTACTTACCCTGAATCACTTCTTCGAGGATTGCCCAGACTTCTGGAACACCTTCTTCAATGAGTTTGTTTGCACCACGGATGTTGAATGCGAGTTCACGTGCAAGCACTTTTGAAATCACAAACGGACGGAAGAGTTCGAGTGCCATGTGCTTTGGAAGACCACACTGATTGAGTTTGAGTGTAGGACCAACCACGATCACTGAACGTCCTGAGTAGTCCACACGCTTACCGAGCAAGTTCTGTCGGAACAAACCTTGCTTTGACTTCAAGTTATCTGAGAGAGACTTGAGGGCGCGGCGCTGTGACTGTGACATTGCCTGTGTATCATTCTGACTTGCGATTGAGTTATCAATCAACGCATCAATAGCTTCTTGAAGGATACGCTTTTCGTTACGCAAGATAACATCTGGCGCACCGATTTCTTTCAATTTGCGGAGACGATTGTTTCGGTTGATTACGCGTCGGTAGAGATCGTTCACATCTGATGTCGCATGTCGTCCACCATCAAGAGCCACCATTGGGCGGAGTGCTGGAGGAATAACTGGAATCACTGTGAGGAACATCCATTCAGGACGAATATGTGCGTGAATCATTGAGCGGATAAGTGCAACACGCTTTTCAAGCTTTTCTCGTTCGAGTGAACTTGCCTTTTCGAGACTTGCTTCAGTGATTGTCTTCAACTTTTCAAGATCAATGTTTTTGAAGAGTGTGTAGATAGCTTCAGCACCGATTGATGCTTCGAAACATGTACCATACTTCAATGAGAAGTGGTGGTATGAAATTTCGTTCAACACTTTACCTTCGTAGATTTCAGCAATTTCTTTCTTAGTGTTTGAAAGCAATGTCTTCAACTTTTCTTTTGTCTCTTCATCTGAAGCAGACTTCACCTTTGACTTGTATTCACTTTCAAGACTCTTGATCACTTCTTCTTTTTCATTTTCGTGAACCTTAGTGATGATGTATCCCGCAAAGTAGATGACTTTTTCAAGTTCACCAACTGGAATATTCATAAGAATACTCATGCGTGATGGAACACCTTTCAAGAACCAGATGTGTGCGACTGGTGAAGCGAGTTCAATGTGACCCATGCGTTCGCGGCGAACGATTGAGCGTGTGACTTCAACGCCACATTTTTCACAGACAATATCCTTGTAACGAATTCGGCGGTACTTACCACAGTAACATTCGTAATCTTTTTCTGGACCAAAGATGCGCTCATCAAAGAGACCGCCACGTTCTGAACGTCCAGTTCGGTAGTTAATTGTTTCAGGCTTGGTTACTTCACCGTATGACCATTCACGGATACGATCAGGTGATGCAAGCTTGAGTACAATCTCGTCGAAGTTTGTTGTATCAATTGTTTTATTACTCATATATATGTACGAGAGAATGAGCTATTACGCTTCGTCCTCTTCTTCATTAACTTCTTCGACCGGCTTGCCGCCACGGAGATCAACATCGAGTGCCAAACCACGGAGGTAATTCAACATAACTGAGAATGACGCTGGTGCATTTGGAGATTTGATTTTTTCTCCTTTAATAATCGAATCAAATGTCGCTGAGCGACCCTGAATATCATCAGATTTGATAGTGAGCATTTCGCGGAGTGTGTGTGCAGCACCGTAACCTTCGAGCGCCCACACTTCCATTTCACCGAAGCGTTGACCTCCACCTTGTGCTTTACCGCCGAGTGGCTGCTGAGTAATCAAACTGTATGGACCAATTGATCGCATGTGGAGCTTGTCTTCCACCATGTGGTGAAGTTTCAAGACGTGCATGATACCAACGGCAACTTCTTGTTCAAATGGATCACCTGTTCGTCCATCGTACAACTGTACGCGGCCGTGATCTGGCAATCCTGCCTTGACCAATTCATCGCGAATTTCCTGTTCTGTCGCACCTGAGAATGATGGAACCAATGCTTGGTAACCGAGCTTTTCAGCAGCGAGACCCAAGTGCATTTCCAAAATTTGTCCGAGGTTCATACGTGAAGGAACGCCAAGTGGTGTGAGAATCACATCAACTGGAGTACCGTCTGCCATGTATGGCATATCTTCTTCTGGGAGAATTGTTGAGATAACACCTTTGTTGCCGTGACGTCCAGCGAGCTTGTCGCCCACTGAAATATTTCGGAGCTGAGCAATTTCGATAACAACTTTTTTAATGATACCTGATTCGAGCTGGTGACCCTGTTCACGCGAGAAGATTTTGACACCAATGATACGGCCACGTTTACCGTGTTCCATACGCATTGAAGTATCTTTCACATCACGAGCTTTTTCAGCAAAGATTGATCGAAGCAGGCGTTCTTCTGGAGTGAGTTCTGTTTCGCCTTTTGGTGTAATCTTACCGACGAGAATATCGTTTTCACGAACTTCTGCACCGATACGAATGATACCTTCTTCGTCGAGATCTTTGAGTTTGTTTTCACCAACGTTTGGAATATCGCGAGTTGTTACTTCTGGACCAAGTTTTGTATCACGAACGAGCGCCGTGTATTCTTCAACGTAGATAGAAGTGAATTTTGAATTCTTTACGAGACGTTCTGAGAGAATGATCGCGTCTTCGTAGTTCGCACCGTTCCATGCCATGAAGGCTACGCGAACGTTCTGACCGAGTGATACCTGACCCTGTGCTGTTGATGATGTATCAGCGAGCACCTGACCTTTTTTCACTTTGTCACCAACAGAGACGATTGGACGCTGGTGGAACACAGTAAAGTTGTTAGTTCGTTCGAAACTAGTGAGTTTGTGGAGGTGGTCTTTGCCTTTGTCGTCAGTAACAATAATGTGACGAGCATCAACGGCCTTAACCACACCATTTTCACGAGTGATTGCTACGCGTCCAGATTCACGAGCTGCAATTGCTTCGATACCTGTAGCAACGTATGGAACATCAGGAACGATACATGGAGTAGCCTGCTTCTGCATGTTACTTCCCATGAGCGCTCGGTTCGCATCGTTGTGTTCCAAGAATGGAACAGTTGAAGTCGCAATTGAGAATGCCTGGTTTGTTGCAACGTCGATGTAATCAACTTTGTTCTTTTCAATCAAACCTGGTTCTGTGTGAATACGAGCTTCTACTTTGTCATCAATGATAGAGCCTTTTTCGTCATATTTAATACCTGCGTGCGCAATAACAAATTTTTCTTCTTCAAGCGCATTCAAGTAGTGGATTTCGTCTGTGATCTTTCCCTTGTTTACCTTTACGTATGGAGTTTCAATGATGCCGAATTCATTGACTCGAGCATAGTTTGAAAGGTGAAGAATAAGACCAATGTTTGGACCTTCAGGAGTGTGGATTGGACAGACGCGACCGTAGTGAGATGTGTGTACGTCACGAACTTCAAGACCTGCGCGTTCACGAGTGAGACCGCCAGGACCGAGTGCTGACAATGTACGCAAGTGTTCCAATTCAGCCAAGACGTTTTCTTGGTTCATGAACTGTGACAATTGGTTTGTTGTGAAAAATTCCTTGATACGTGCCTGGAGTGGACGCTGGTTGATGATAGCGATTGGAAGTGTTGTACCAGTATCAATAGTAGACATGCGATCCTGAATGTTTCGCTTGATCTGTGTCATACCAACGCGGATTTTCTGCTGGAGTAATTCACCAACGTATCGAACGCGGCGCTGGCCAAGGTGGTCGATATCGTCAGCCTTTGAACCTGGAGTAGCATTCAATGTCATGACGTTTTCCAAAACAGTAATGAGGTCTTCAGCTGAAATAGTGCGGCGTTCCATTTCCTTTTCACTCATGTCTTTGTTGAAACGCTGATTGAATCGGAAGCGACCAACTGGTGACAAATCGTAACGTTCTGTACTAAACAATGAATCAATGAATTCGCGAGCGTTTTCTGCAGTAGCAAGATCGCCATCACGGAGACGCTTGTAAATTTCTGAATATGATTCAGCGAGTGATTTTGCTGGATCTTTTTCGATTTGAGTCTTGATAGCTGCAGCATACTGAGAGTCCTTGAAGGCCTTCATGATTGCTTCATCAGTGTCCAAGCCCAAAACACGCAAGAGTGAAATCGCTGGGAACTTGCGTTTCTTGTCGATACGAACGACGAGTGAGCCGTCAGTATCAGTTTCGATCTCAATCCATACACCACGTGCTGGAATGATTTTTGCACCGAAATGCTTTTTGCCTTTCAATTCTTCTTCAGTAAAGAAGATACCGAACGAGCGAGCAAGCTGTGGAACAATAACACGTTCAACACCGTTAATGATGAAGGTACCGTGTGCTGTCATGAGCGGAACATCCGCCATAAAAATTTCCTGCTCTTTTGTTTCGCCGAGCATTTTGTTAGTAAGCTTTACGCGTGCTTTCAACTGGCCTTCATATGAGACCTTGTTAGCTTTTGCGTAATGTTCATCATACTTTGGTTCACCCAATGTAAATGATGTAAAGTTTAACTCGAACTTTTTCCCTGAATAGTCAGAGATCGGAGAAAACTCCTTGAACACTTCCTTAAGTCCACTCTCAACAAGCCACTCAAAAGAAGTGAGCTGTGTTTCGAGCAGATTTGGGAATGGAGCGAGAGGCTCCTTGTACTTCGAAAAGTACTTCTGCGGTAACGCTGTTTTTTTCGGCATAGAAAAATGTTTTCCTTAAAGAAAAACCACGGAGAACACCAAACAAAAAGACGCGCAAAGAGGCTAAAACTTTGGGCGGTTCGTATTTAGTGGGTGCACGCAGTTATGGACTTCAAGATAACGTAACGTTTTAGTGCTTATAAACACCAAAGCGGGACATAACTCACTCGTGCTTTAGTCCCCTATATATACACCTTTTGAGGCAAAAAGTCAAGGTGTACCCTGTCGAATATATAGAAACGCCTTATTTGACAATGTTTGTTTATAATTGTAGTATCTCATGAAATCTACCTAACATCTAAAAACTATTTTTATGCAGACACATCTTATTCTCACATTCGAAAACTTTGGAGCGTTTGAGCTACTAACAGGCACGCTGATTTACCTAATTGCAAGCTATGCAACAAAAGCAAGGACCCTGTCCTTTCTGAGCCGGTTACTTGGCTCATTCATTATTGCATTTGCTCTTGTGGCAGTTGGAACATGGCTATGGAACGGACATTACTTTATGTTCGTACCAAAACTAAGTAATACACACAACCTACTATTAGAAATACTTCTAATTATTATGTCAGCTTTGATTGGCGGGCTATTATTACTACCTACAAACAGCGACCCGGAATTAGACACTGCGACACTACAGTACTACAAAATAGTCGACCGTTTTGAAAACATCGCATTTGATGCCGTTGGAGATGAGTGGAGCGATGATGACTTACGTGCTGCATGCAGATTAAGCGTAGCGCAAATCGAAGAAATACTCGGTAGTGGTCCTATGTACAATATTGAAAATATGTTGGACGAACCAGACAAACGTATCTATACGGTATGTTTACAGCACGAGCTATACTATGTTTCGCTTACGGTAACACGGGTACCCGACTCAGAGCCAGGTTACGAAAAATGGGAGTTTGTTGCGATAGAACTTCGCCAAAAAAAACCTACCGGTTTGGAAACGATAGAAAACTACATAATGGACGACATTTTAAGCGACAACAACTAAACTAAAACGCATTTACACACGAAGGGTAACCAATTGGTTACCCTTCTTTTTTTATTCAATCTCAGGAGTTACACCATCGGCAGAAAGTTTAAAAACATTTCCACTGGAATCAACATAATGATCGAGTGTATACTGTTTTAAACCAGTTTTTGGGTTTGTTGTTTTTGTATATACTTCATTTAGTCTCGGATAATTAGGAGACGGTTTAATAAGTACTCCTCCTGAAACATCTCTACTGGGAGCCGCCTGTATTGTTGTTTCAACAGTTTTTAATGTATCACTCACCTGTTGTTCTTGATGTATAGCAACTGTGTCTGGTGTAACAGACTGTACAGTATCAATACTCACAGTATCTTCTTGGTGCTGTTTAATGTAGTTAGAAATAAATTGTTCTTTGTTAGGGACCGGAGGTACTTTTTTGTGCGCCCATTGTGGAATACAAATGTAGTACATAGATAAATCATAATGACAATTACCAGTCAATTTGCCTTCTGCCGCATCTTTCTCAAAAGGAGCACCCATCATTGATCGTATAACTTGATAACTTAAAACACGCACAGTTGCTGGCTCGAGATCTGGGTGTTTAGGATCAATAAAAAATGTTTTAACTTTAGCAAGAGACGCTGTTGATGCATTTTTACCCAACTGTTCTTTGATTGTCGTACCAAGCGCGTCATTATCAAGATCAACAATAGCATCGAGAAATTGGTAACTCTCAACCTCAGAACCGTACACACTTGAAACACCACCGGGAAACACACCATACATGCTTTTAGCATTCGCGCCGAACATTTTGATTTTTTCTGAGTCAAGGGTTTTTCCTGTTTGCGTATTAGTATAGTGGCTCAAAATATCTTTGGTCTGCTTAATTGCCCCATTTTCTTGATCAATCTCACCATAGGTAAATGCGTACTTATTTAAAAAATCTTTCCATGTAACGGTTTCAATATTTGTTAGTTGACTTGCTGTGTATTCTGATTCTTTAAACGTAATCTCATGTGTACCTTTAATAAAACCGAGTGCGGAACCGAGAGTTGATGTTTTTGCACCCTTCTGAGTAATGTACGTAGGAACATCGAGAGAAACTTGTTTTAAATCAAAAGTAGATTTTTCCTGATAGCCCGGTTTATCTGAAAGCCAAGCACCCTTTTCAATTGCTGCCTGATTCATTAAATCAACCATCATATTAAATTTTGAACTGTTGTCTCGATTTTGAATTCGCTCTTGATAGAGCGCGAGTGCTTTCTGATACAACACTGAATCTTTAGCTGACCATTCTGTTGTCTGTGTATGTGGTGGTGTAACTGTTTGTGAAGCTACTTCTTGATATCCGGCAACACCAAGCGCAACACCAGTAAAAAGTGCGACCTTTTTACTCTGTGCAGAGACTTCTTGTTTAACCTTACGTAACAAATTACCAAATCCGTTTTCCATAGTATGGATTATACCTTATTTCCCTTTTTCCATTCCTCTATTTTTTTATGATCACCTGATTTGAGGATTTCGGGAATTTTGTATTTTTTTCCTTTCCATTCTAAAGCTTCTGGACGAGTATAAAATTCCGAAGATGAAACACGTTCTTCTTCTCGAGAATCAAAATTACCAAGTACACCTTCTACTTGGCGAGACATGCAATCAATCAAAACCATCGCTGGTAATTCACCTCCTGTAAGTACGTAGTTACCGATTGAGACATCTTCAGATTTGAGAATTTTTTGAACACGAGCATCAATGCCTTCATAACGGCCTGAGATCATGATGACGTCTGTGTATTTTTGAACTGTCTGTTTTGCGTATGGTGTATCAAACAATACTCCTGATGGACTGAAGAAAATAATTTTTGTTTTTGGCTTTGTTTTTGTTTTTTTAGCAGCAATTTTTTTCTGTGCTTTCTCTACTGCTTTCAATACAGGTTCTGCACGCATAACCATACCTGGACCACCGCCGTACGGACGATCATCAACAATGCGAGAGACGTTTCCATCTGGCCACACTTTTTTATATTTACCCGTAACGAAATCGCGCGGGTTGTAAAAACTGATTTTAATCAATTTTTGTTTAATCGCCCGCCCAATAATTGATTCAGTAATATATGAATCAAATGATTCTGGAAATAATGTAATAACGTGAAAATGCATAAGAAAAACCGTGGTTACTGTACCACGGTTTTTCTTGAATGTCTATCTTTGTATTAGAGATTCTTGAGATCTTCCATTGCTTCATCAACTGCTGAAGTAGGATTTGCTGCCTTTGTACCACCTTCTGGTTCGTTGATTTTCAAGTTAACGCGAGCGTTGTTCTTCATGCCAATCACGCGGAGAAGAGTACGGATAGCCTTTGCAGTGTTACCCATGCGGCCAATGATTTTACCCATATCAGCTGGATTAACAGTAAGCGTGATCAATACTCCCATTTCATCGACAGTGCGATCGATTTTTACATCATTAGGGTTATCAACCAAAGCTTTTACGACGTACTCGAGGAATGCCTTATCATCCATCATAGCGTTCTATATATATGTAAACTTGTAATCTATAAGCAGAGCGACTGAACTACTGCTTATTCAATAGTATACATATTTTTGAAAAATGTGGCAAATAAAAAAGCAGAACATCATACGTTGTGACGTCGTGTTCTGCTGTAACTAAAAACGGTGTGCTTATTTTCTATCCATCTCAATTGATGGATGTGGCGTGTGTGTAAAGTAAATACCTGAGTAACGATTCTCATGTGCACGTGAATCAACCCAATGTTCAACTGGTTTGAGTAACCCATTCGTAGCTGGTAGTATTTTTTTACCAAAGAAACAAATCACACTACCCGGTACATAGTCATAGGAAATGTTGTTCCCTTTGTAGTCGCGCAGCACCAATCCCGGATGAGACTGGAACCACTGTAACGTAAACAACGATTGGTCAGTGTGTAAATTCGCCATCGGTGCAGTTTCTGGTGCGCCCTCTGTATATATGTATTCGAGTAAACGAATTACATGTCTGTCTTCGGGCGTTTGCGTAAACTGTAAAAACACGGACGGTGCATGTTCTATCGTTTCATCGATTGCTTGCAGTATGCCTACTGTTTTTGCGTGCAGTAATGCTTGTACAACTTCAATGTGTGTAAAAAACGAAACGTGGCGTGCAAATTCTTCATCGGCAACACGATTACGTAACATATCTTTAAAGTTTCTTCTGTAATGGAAAAAACCATTTCAGATCAAACCCCTCACCTTTTGGTGGAATCAAACCGCGGTCTGGCTTCCTGGTAAGTTCTGGCACAAAAAATTTCCACTGTTCTTTAACCTCTTCAGGTTCAGTGAGTAATTGTTTGAAATCAGAAAAAATAAGTTCAATGTATGCTGTAAGTTCCGGTAACGTAAATACTGCGTAGCCATACGTGACAAGATGATTCGCAAT
>CAYNHU010000005.1:22113-34842 GCA_964397435.1 uncultured Candidatus Saccharibacteria bacterium
TAAGTTCCGGTAACGTAAATACTGCGTAGCCATACGTGACAAGATGATTCGCAATGCGAAGACTCTCATCAGTTGATTGCTTTTTCATGGTATGTAGAGATTTACGTTCATTAAACTCATTTATACGAGAAAGTCAATGAAAAATGCAGGGCCCCGAAGGGGCCCTGCATTTTTGAAACATGGATTAACCCTGTTTCAATTCTTTTCGCTTTTTTGTTGGAGCTTTCTTTGAGAGGACGTTTACTTTCTTTCCTTCGATGATTTTTCCTTCAACGAGGAAGTTGTGAACTGTGTCTGAGAGCTGAGCACCTTTACCCATCCATTCTTTGATGCGTTCACCGTTGAATGCTGTTGTACCCTGCTTTGGATTGTACATTCCCAAGACTTCCAAGAATTTCCCACTTTTTGCTGCATTTTTATGGTCGGTCAAAACGACTCGGAATGCTGGGTCGTTCTTGCGGCCAATGCGCTGTAATCTGATCATTAACATATTCACTATCTTATCAGAATTTTAGAATATGTCAACATGTAACTTTTAGGTATTCAACTATGGGTATTTTATAAAAAAGGAACTGCTTTTTCAGGATATAAGATCAACTTCCCTGATGTGATATCTTCAAGGTCAACCCACTCAGCAAAGACTCCTGGTTTATCTATTCGTTCAAATCTCTCAAATGTATATACCTGCGGATCTTTAAAAGCACAATTATATAAAAAAGTTATCTCGTGAAATGGTTCACCATTATATGTAAAAATATTTTCAATAACCCTCATAAAGGCAACCTCCGTAACATCTACCCCAAGTTCTTCTTTCATTTCTCGTACTAAAGCTTCACGTGAGCGTTCTCCGAATTCAATACCACCGCCAAAGAGACGACAAAATTCTTGCTGCTTCTCAATATCTTTACCTTTTGAAACCAAAACTCTATTTTTATGCTTTATGATACCCAATGCATTACATCGAATGTTGCTCATGCATACATGATACCATAATAAAAAAATCCCCGTAGAAAATAAATTCTACGGGATACTAATATCTTACTTATACCTCCTATTTTACTTCATAAAATTAGGAATTATGTTTTGTATATACTGGACATAAGACTGTGTAGATGAAACCCCTACTGCTTTAAATTCATCCAGTAGTAAAAAATCTGAATCCGACCAAAAATGTTGTGTTGATTGCATAATTTGAAATACAAACCATAAATCTTGAATCTCTTCGTTTAGAATATCAGGATCAGGAAGTAGGTATACTGGCATTGTTCCTAAACCACAAGCGTATCCTGCTTCAGCAATCACACCATACGACTTACTATTTACAACCTCAAAAAACATTACGCTTGATTGTATTTTTTCTTTAACCATTAACCAAATATGGTGCGGGGTCAAATCTTGAGGTAAGGTATTTTTCACAAAAGAGTTTTCAGAGGTAGGTGGTCTTAAAATCCAATGTCCATTATAAATATACAAATCTTTTTCCAAGATTTTCTGAGTATACAAAGAATGGATTTTTTCAACGGTTAGATTTTTACTTACTGGTAAAATTACATCAGACCCAGCTGTAGATGAAATTCTTTTTGCTATGTATATTTTCTTTTTCATTAGATAGTTATATTTAAAATAATCATAAAATGTTTTAAAGATACGGTCAATATTTTGACCAATATGCTATACTAGTTTTGTGAAGAAAAATCAAAGAAAAGATAAAAAAAGAGACTCTCCGAAGAAACAGAACAGGCAAGGTTTGTATCGTAAATCGAGCGGCAAAACGAAACACTTCAAACACACGGGCAGTAGTCCGCTTATTGGAACATTACTCGTCTCCCCGCGCGGTTTTGGAAACGTTCGTCTACCAAACTGGAAAGAACTCATCAGTATTGAACCAGCTGACTTAAACACAGGACTTCACGGTGATACTGTTGAGGTTAGTTTGAATGCACAAACAAAACACTATCAAACTGCACGCGTTACAAAAGTTGTATCTCGCAGCAAAGTTGGATTTACTGGAATTTTGAAACACGAAGATGGAGTCTACACATTCAAGCCAGATGATCCGCGCATGTACAAGACAATTATCATTCCAAAACACGCACTCGGTCATGCACGTGCTGGAGAAAAAGTATTTTGCGAAATTACTGAATGGAAAAAAGCATCGGATGAACCAATCGGTAAAATCTCAAAAGTGCTCGGCATGCCAGGACACAACAACGCAGAAATGCTCGGCATTGCACTTGAACGTGGCTTCCCTTCTGATTTTCCACGAGACGTTGAACACGAAGCACACGAATGGGAAAAACGTGGCATCAGCGAAACAGAAAAAGCTGGCCGCCGAGACATGCGCTCTATCACAACATGCACCATCGATCCGATTAATGCAAAAGATTTTGACGATGCGCTTTCGCTGCAAATACTTCCTGGTGGAAATTATGAGATCGGTATTCACATTGCAGATGTATCACACTATGTTCGACCGGGTACCGCGCTCGACCGTGAAGCTTTTGCGCGCGGTACTTCGGTCTATCTCGTTGATCGAACGATTCCGATGCTTCCCGAAGCACTTTCAAACGACCTCTGTAGTTTGAAACCAAACGTTGATCGCCTTGCGATGAGTACAATTATTACCATGACACCAGCTGCAAAGATTATTGACGTCTGGTACGGCAAAACAGTCATTCATTCAGCAAAACGTTTTTCGTATGAAGAAGCACAACACGTACTCGATACAGGCACAGGACCATTACACAACGAACTTGTAATACTCAATACCCTTGCAAAGAAATTGCTCGAGAAACGTATGCATGAAGGTACGCTCATTCTCGATACAGATGAAGTAAAATTCAAACTCGATGAACATGGTGTGCCGCTTGAAGCGTACCGCAAGGTTCGTGGCGATACGCACAAACTTATCGAAGAATTTATGCTGCTTGCAAACCGCAAAGTTGCGGAGGTATTTAAGCAAGAAGAAAAACGTGACGGTATTGGCGTCTATCGTATTCACGATCTTCCCGACCAAGACAAGATTGCTGACTTTACATTTTTGATTGAAAACCTTGGCTACACTATGCCAAAAGGAAAACTCACACCAAAAATGTTTGATACACTTCTCAAAGAACTCGAAGGTGCACCAGAAAAAGACATGATTACAAGTGTACTCATTCGCTCAATGGCAAAAGCGGTGTATTCAACCAAAAATATCGGACACTTCGGTCTTGGGTTCGAAGACTACACACACTTCACCTCTCCAATTCGTCGCTACCCTGACCTCGTCGTACATCGCTTGCTTGAAAATATTTTGAAACACAAAGCTGTTCGAACAAAAGACCAAAAAGCATTTGAAAAAATGATGCTGCACGCATCAGAACGAGAGCGAAATGCAGCCGAAGCTGAACGTGCATCAATCAAATACAAACAAGTTGAATACATGCAGACACGTATCGGTCATGAATATATTGGCGTAATCACTGGTGTTACTGAACGCGGTATGTTTGTCGAAGAACTCGAAACAAAATCAGAAGGTATGATTCAAGTCAAAGATCTTGGTGATGATTTCTACACACTTTCTGAACGTGAACTTGCACTCATTGGTAAAAAAACAAAACGTCGTTTCCGTGTTGGTGATCAGATTAAAATCAAAGTCCTTCGTGCCGATCTTGCTGATCGCGTCATTGATTACGGACTCGTAGCATAGATATGAGACAATTTATCGACAATTTCATTAGTGGTAGAAAAAATAAATTAGTACTTGCAGCAACATTCATTCTTGTAGTGGGTGCGGCTATTGGTACGTTTATTGAATACAGAAATAACAAACTCATTAAAGCTGAGACGGCTGATGCTGCATACGAATTAGTTACAACCCCAGAAGCTCCCGCAGTGCCTGATGTTCCAACAAACGTGTCATTTGAAAATATTCCTGATGATTCATTCTTACCGCCAGCAACTGGTAAATTGCTTCGTATCAATCTTGTGACTATGAAGCTCACTCGATATGAAAATGGTCAGGAAATAGGCACTCCAGTACCAATCATCGGCAAAGGAAAAGTAGGTTCATATTGGGAAACACCAGGCGGTAGCTACCCTATCATCGACTCAGAAGAAGACTACTACTCAGAAAAAGCAAACGCGTTTTTCCCGTATACACTCCATCTCTTTGGTAACTACATGATTCACGGTGTGCCACACGATCAAAAAGGAACTATCCTTGCCAAGAAACAAGATGGCGGTATTCGTCTTGCAACTGATGACGCAAAAGATATTTACGTTTGGATTGATAGCGATACTCGCGTCTCAGTTTTCAGTGACAGTAAACTGAAACCACAACCGGTAAGTAGCGAGTCGGTATACATCACACCAACCGGTTTAGTGCTTCCAAAAGTATCTGCCGAAAGTTATCTTGTCGGTGACCTTGATACTGGTGAAATTATTCTTGAAAGCAACAAAACCATCGCTCATCCAATCGCATCAGTTTCAAAACTCATGACTGCGCTTGTTTCAATCGATACAATGAATCAATTTGAGTTTGCCACTGTATCAAAAAAAGCGACTCAAGTATACAGTGTCAACAAATTCAGTCCTGGAGAAAAAATTGCGCTTTCAAACTTGGTCTATCCGCTTCTCCTCCCCTCAAGTAACGTTGCTGCTGAAATTATCGCTGAACACGCAGGACGAGCATCATTTCTTGAAGCGATGAATGCACGAGCCCAGAAACTGGGTATGACACAAACATTTTATGATGACCCATCTGGCCTCTCAGCAAAAAATGTTTCAACGGCGCAAGATCTCTTTTTGCTCACCCAAAATATTTTCAAAGAAAAACCATTCATTTTCAATATCACGCTTGTTCCGTCCTACAATGCTCAAGGACACTACTGGCGAAATATTAGTCAGTTCATGAGAGTACCGGGCTACCTCGGCGGTAAAAGTGGTCAAACAGGTGAAGCAAAACAATCAAACATTGCGATCTTCAAAATTCCTCTCGGTGAATCAACCAGTCGCAACATCGCCATTATCGTTCTTCGTTCAAACGATCGTTACACTGACACCATGAAGCTCTACAACTTCGTCAAAAGCCGCGTCGTATTTGGAAGTGACAAAAATATTGTGATTACTGATAGCAACGACCTCTCAAGTAACATCATCCTTTCATTTGTCGGAGACATTATGCTCGATCGAGGAGTTAAGTTTTCTGTAAAGAAAAATTTTGCTGGCGACTACTCAAAACTTTTCAAAAATCTTGAACTCCTCCAAAAAAGTGACCTTACGTTTGCAAACCTCGAAGGTCCGGTTTCAGACAAAGGTACTGATTTGCGCAACCTCTATTCATTCCGCATGGATCCGCCTGTGCTTGATATATTAAAGACAGCAGGATTTGATATTGTCTCATTTGCAAACAACCACGTTGGCGACTGGGGTCGCGCAGCGTTTGATGACAGTATGGAGCGCATGAAAACAGTTGGTCTTCGCTTTGCCGGTGCCGGTGCTACCAAAAAAGAAGCTGAGACACCTGTCATCGAAACAATCAAAGGTGTTAAATTCGGCTTCATTGCCTTTACTGATGTCGGACCAGACAAACTTGCAGCAACAGAGACAACATCTGGCGTATTACTTGCAAGTGATCCAAACTTCACAACTATTATTGCAAATGCAAAAAAAGATGTTGATGTGCTTGTTGTCTCATTTCATTGGGGTGTTGAATATCAAGAACACACTGCACGCCAGACACTGCTCGCCCAAAAAGCAATTGATGCCGGAGCAAACCTCATCATCGGTGCGCACCCACACGTAACACAAGCTGTTGAAACATACCACGGCGGATTGATTGCTTACTCACTCGGTAACTTCATTTTCGATCAAGGATTTTCTCCTGAAACAATGCAAGGAATGCTCCTCCAAGTGACCTACGACGCTCGCACAAAAACACTCAAGCGATATGACAAATATGTGGTCAAACTCTCACCACAATTTCAACCACAAACTCCTGAGTTGATGAAATAAAAAAGCCCTGCTTGATAGAGCAGAGCTTTAAAAAATAAAATGGTAGGTGTACTAGAAGCAAAGATGCCAGTAACCTAGTAAGTACGTTATCGCAGCTATCGCAATCAGCAACCAGCTAATTACGAACCAACCAAAAACAATTTTACATTCTACCGGTTTACGAGACCAGTAAGCCTGTTTCTTTGCAAAAAATGTTTTTGTAGCAACATAACTTTTCTCAAGTACATCACCTAGCCAGCTAAGCAGACTTAGGATAAGTAGTACAATAAGAACACACACAATCAGTTTCCAGAAGTAGTAGATAAGTGCAATCACAATGCAAAGTATTAGAAACACAACTAGTAACGCGATTAGTAACCCCCAATTAAAACGTTTTGAGGGCTGTTCTTCCTCTTGTATTTCTTCAACGTGTACATACTCCACATGCTTAACTACAGCAGCGGACTTAGGCGAGCGAGCGAATAACCACAGCAACGCAAGGCCAAGTAAACTTGTCAGGGCAATCCATAACGGTAGTGTCACTGGGGCTGTTACTGGTGTAATTTCTACACGTTCATACGGTACAAAACCGTGTAAGCATGCGTAGCGCATTTCCGGTAGCATCATCGTTGCTGTTGATGAATCAACAACGTCTGTTTCAGAGAACTGTAATTCCTCTGAAGTAATGGTATCAAGCGAAAACTTATCGCTGATTTTCAGCGCAGCAATTTCTTGCTGTAAATAAGTCGCGGTACGTTCAGCTCGTTGTTGTGCAACTTTTGCATTACCCGGTTCAAGCACACCAGGCTTAATACTGCTTACAAACGTTTTTCTTCCTGCTTCGGGAGAAGCAGTACCATGCAACGAAGCAAAGATGTGTGGTTTCGCAACCGCTGGTGTCGCAATACCATGCGCGTCACGCACAGGCAACGACTGGCCGTCAAAATCATAGCGTAAATCAAACTTGTGTTTAGACAATGTATCAGCAAGTAATGCTGATAGCTTGCGCACTACCGTACGTTCAGTCTCAGTTGTGTCAACTGGTGGCACAACTTCAAATTTTGGTGCAAGCGGGTACGCAACCTTAAAGTCAAACGCAAGAGTATCACGTATGATTTTCTGACTTTCGGTTTGCACCGGAAATAGAAGGCTGTACCAGTTAAACACCGATTTTCCATCGACCTTTTTGTAGAAACGGTCGTATGCCGTTACTTCTTCACCTTGCACGTATTTGTAAAGTGCATAGCTTGAAAGAAATACTACACTGGTAACGAGAACGATTGCAGAAATAACTGCTGTGTACTTGAAAAACTTTTTCATGTTGTTTTGTTTATTGGTTTATTGAGATTTAACAAAGAAAAACAAACACTCATCGTGCATGTTTTTCTTTGTTAAATCTTTTTCAAGGATTTGGATATATTATACACTATATTTATCATTTTGTCAATGTATCCATGTACTAAAAAAGCCTTATATAGTAAGGCTTTTTTAGTGTTATTTCGCAATCTTGACCGCTTCGTCAAACTTGATAGAAAGCAGTTTCGAGCCACCGTCAGCACCGATAGTGACCCCGTACAGTACTTTTGCTCGTGACATTGTCTCTCGGTTGTGTGTCACAACGATAAGCTGTGAGTAATGCGAGAGATTTTCAATCATGTCA
This sequence comes from uncultured Candidatus Saccharibacteria bacterium, assembly GCA_964397435.1. GTDB lineage: Bacteria > Patescibacteriota > Minisyncoccia > Phycocordibacterales > UBA9973 > DALYCO01. The sequence goes on from CAYNHU010000005.1 coordinate 29,750, forward strand.
CCGTAACGGCGTGAGTTTGCTTCATCAAGTGCCGCGTCAGTTTCATCGAGCACCAAAAATGGTGGCGGATTAACTTGTGACATTGCAAACAAGAGTGCAATCGAAGTAAGTGATCGTTCCCCTCCTGAGAGCATGTGGAGGTCTTTAACTTTCTTGTGTGGGAGTGATACGTTAATTTCAATACCGCGTTCAAATTCAAAATCAGCATCATCAACAACTGGAATTTCTTCGACTTCGTCATCACCTTTTGATGGGCGCTTGTGTTCAACAATAATAGAAAGGAATGCGTGACCGCCACCAAACATGAGTGAAAAGAAATTTGTGAATTCTTTGTTAATCTTTTCAACACCAGCTTTGAATTCGCTATCAATCTTCTGTTTCAAATCACTGATAAGTGCTCGCAATTCGCCAATTGCCTGTTCGATATCTGTTAATTCTCGCGAAAGGAATTCGTCACGCGCAACGGTGTCTTCATATTCTTTGAGTACTTCAGTACCGCCCTGTGCACCAGCATCTTCAAGTTTGTATTTGATACGATCGATGCGCTTTTTGAGTTCGTCTTGTGCGTGTAAATCAGGAATCTCAGTCGCTGGTTCAAAACGAACAGCTTCAAGTCCAATAAGTACACCTGCTTGTTTCAATTCATCTTCAAATTCTGCTTGAATGCGAGCAACGTTTTCACGCTCAAGCGCGAGCATGCGGAGTTCTGATTCGAGCTCTTGTTTTTTTGCTTTGAGTTCATAGTACGCACGTTCCTGATCGCGAATGACACTTTCGTCTGACTTTGATGCAGCTTGTGCTTGTGCGATTGATTCCTGCACTGCAAGTTTTGCGCGATCGAGTTCAGCAATTTCATTTTCAACGGCCTGACAATGTGTTCGAAGTTCTGCAATTTGTGCTTCAACATGTGATCGATCAACCACAGTTGATTGATTGGTATCATTTTTACGATAGTGAATGAATTGCTGGAATGTCTCACGAACTCGAGCAATTGATTCGCGAATACGTGCAACATCATCAATTGTACTTACTTCACTCAAATCACGATCGACTTCAGCAAAGAGACCTTCGACTTCTTGGAGTGATACAGCGATTTCCTCGGGAGTGCGTTCTTTGTGCAGTGCATTCAACTGTTCTTCGAGTAATGAAATAGAACCTTCGACGCGTCCGAGTTTTCGAGTTAATTCTGCCTGTGTTGAAACATATTTATTGTATTCTGTCTGCAAACGTGCGAGTTCCTCTCCACCATGTGTAACTTCATGAACAGCGCCTTGTTTTGATTCATGTGCTTTGATATTTGCTTCAGCTTCGGTAATACGCACACGAAGTGCGTCATTTTTTGTTGCCTGTGTTGCCTTTTCTTTTTCAAGATATGCAATCTGTTTACTAAAATATTCTTTGTAGAGACCACCGAGCTCAACGCGGAGTTGCTGCGCTTTTTCAATTTTCTCTACCTGCTTTTTCAAAAATCCAATATGCGGTGCAATTTCGCGACGGAGTGATTGCACTTCTTTCATGTTTGAAAGTGTTTTGTCGAGTTTGCGTTCGCTCTCACGAAGACGGTACTGATATACACGCAAACCAAGCGCGTCTTCGATCATACCACGACGATCTTTTGCATTCGCTGAAAGCAAACGATCAGCTTCGCCTTGTGAAATGATGTGGTGACCAGAAGAACCGATGTTAACCGAAGCTACCACTTCCAACAAATCTTTGAGACGAACTTCTGTACCATTTAATTTGTATGTATTTGAACCATCACTAAAAACTTCGCGAGAAATTGAAACTTCATCAAAATCGAGATTGATTGCTTTGTCGCCTGTTTTTGGCAATGAGAAAACTTTTTTTGAATTATCAAAAACGATAGTGACACTTGCGCGAGAAAGTGCAGGAAGTGCTTTTGAACCTTTGAAGATGAGGTCAGCGCCACCTTTACCACGAAGTGATTTGATAGACTGCTCACCGAGTACGAAGCGGACGGCTTCAACAACGTTTGATTTACCTGAACCGTTCGGACCGACGATTGCAGTGACAGGTGTATCGAAATCCAAAATAGTCTTTTTCGCAAAAGACTTAAAACCTGAAAGTTCGAGGCGTTTCAACATGAGCATACTACTTGCTTATTTTACCATCAAAACGAACATAATATCAATCTACGGTATTTATTTAAAGTGAACAAAATTACCTTTAAATAAAATAAATTTGATCATCTGTATATTACCATTAACATCATCTTGAGGATTAAGACGTTCAACAGAAACTGCTAGCTCATCGAGTGTTAGTCCCGTTGGTAAAACTATACTTAAACCAAATGTTGCGGCATAAAATCCCAACCAAAAAACTGCTAACCGCTTGTTTCCATCGGTTACAGCATGGTCTTTTATAATAAAGAAAAAGTAAGCAGCCGCCTTGTCTTCGGGGTCGGGTATCGTTCAAAACCAAAATATCCAGCATTAACTGTTTTAACAGTTGAATCTATTTTCCATTTCTGATCTTCTGTTAATACGAACGGAATGTTTTCTTTATTTTGAAGAACTGTGTATATTTCGCACAAGATTTCTGATATTGGGTGCATCTATTTTTTTCTCTCCTCTATCATATTTTCTAAGTGACTCTATTTCTAAAGAAACTTTTTTAAAAACACTTTCGACAAAGTCACCCTTCGAGTTGCGACGAAGGTCTTCGGCTTCAGTATTATTTTTTTTCCAGAAAAAAAGACTCATACTATATAGAATACATTAAAACACCAGCTCATGCTAGTCCAACCAATGCTTGAGTTGGAGTGCAGCTTCTGCTGCTTTGGTTTCGCCTTCTTGCTTTGACTTACCTTTTCCAGTCGCAATTTGTTCGTTTCCAAAGAAGATACCAATAGTAAAATGCTTGTCGTGATCAGGACCACTTTCAGCAATGACTTTGTATGACGGAGTTACATGCACAAACTCCTGAGCTTTTTCTTGAATCAAACTTTTTGGATCACGCCACAATTTCTTTTTTACAATTTCTTCGAGTTTACCGAACAATGCAGCGCGGATAAATTTTTCACACGCATCGTAACCTTGGTCGAGATAGAGCGCACCAGTAAATGATTCGAATGTATTTGCGAGAATATGCATACGTGCTTTGCCGATATCTTTACTTTCGCCTTTTGAAAGGAGTAAGTACTGATTCATTTCAAGTGCGGTTGCAACATCAGACAAAATCACGGCGTTTACAAGCGCTGAACGGTATGCAGTCAACTCACCTTCTGGAGCATTTTTGTAGGTACGAAAAAGATGATCAGTTACGACAAGTTCAAGAACCGCGTCTCCGAGAAACTCGAGGCGTTCGTTGTGAGACATGTTACTACCAGGGTTTTCATTGATGAATGAACGGTGAATAAACGCCTGTTTCAAAAGCTCCTTGTCTTTGAAGGTAAAACCAACCTTTTTTTCAAAATCTGCAAAATCAATCATATTATTTCTTGTTCGTAATGATCGGAATAGCTTTCGCGATCAGTGCGGTCACACTATCATACATGCGCAAAGTTGTCACTTCCTTCAGTGTGAACCATTTACAGTCATCAAGACCACCTGAAGTTGACTCCAATTTCACTGGAGTAAATGGTGATTCAGCAAGGAAAAAGACAACCTGTTTGCGAATCTTGCCCTTCTGCGGATGTGACGCAACGTATTCATCGTCACCAAGTTTTTCAACAATTTTGATGTCGAGACTCATTTCTTCTTTGATTTCACGAACAGCTGCTTGTTCTGCAGTTTCGCCTTCCTCAACACTACCCTTTGAAAGAGTCCAGTAACCGAACACATCGTGTACCATAGCGAGATAAATCTCACCGTTATCAATTGCGTATACAACAGCACCTGCCTTGCCTTCGATTGGAAGTTTCGTGATATCGATCGGTTCATCTTTCATCTGACGCTTTGATTTCTGATCTTTACCTGGTTCACCCATTTCCTTGTACACAGCACCGAGCACACCGTTAATGAAACGTGATGAACTATCTGAACCGAATGTTTTTGCAAGTTCAATCGCTTCGTTGATTGATACTTTTGGAGGAACTTCTGCATGGTCGCCAAACAAGAGTTCAGCGAGACCCATACGCAAAATGTTACGGTCTACCGCATTAATTTTATCAATTGGCCATTCTGGAGCAGCCTTGGTAATAATCTGGTCGATGACATCCTTTTTACGGATAACATTCATCGTGAGTGTTTCCATGAACGGAAGGTCTTCGAGACCTGGTGCGAATTCCTCGGAATTGCGCTTTAAAATATCCTCAACTTCTGCATCGAGTTTACCTTTAAAATCCCACTCAAAGAGTGTTTGGAGAATAACTGAACGTGAGAGATGACGATTTGCCATAAAAGAACAATAAAGAACTAATAAAAGAACAATAAAAGGAAAAGCAAAGACTATTTAGCCTTTGCTTTTGCCTGCTTTTTCTCGACTTTCTTAACTACATCGATAACTTTCTTGCCGCGGTACATGCCTGTTGTCATGTCTACGCGGTGTCGAAGATGAGTTGATCCAGTTTTTGAGTCAACAGAAAGGGCCTTGCCTTTAACTTTATGATGCGAGCGGCGATTTGCCGTATGTGCTCGCGTATGTCTCATTCGTACTACCATGCCTCGTATAATACCAGAGAAATAAAAGAAAAGCAACTCCCTGCTACGCAGCAAGGATACTTGTTAGAAATGTTTTTCGATGATGCGGTGTAATGCCGTGTTTTCGAATAGCTTTGTAGTGCTCGGTCGTACCGTATCCTTTGTGGTTCTCAAAACCATACTCAGGGTGTGTATCTGCCAATTCTTCCATCAACTGATCGCGTGATACTTTTGCAGCAATCGAAGCAAGCGCAATCACCGGCTCCCGTTCATCACCTTTGATGATAGTTTCCTGAAAAATGTATTCTTCTGGCGCATACAAACCACCATCAAGCAGTACATGAACCTCTTCGGGTGAAACTTGAAGGCGTGCGAGCGACTCTACCAGCGCGCATTTAATAGCATTACTAATACCAATTGCATCAATCGCTTCAGCTGTAATATACGACACAGCATAATCAAGCACGTTTGATTCGCGCCAGATTTCAATTT
>CAYNHU010000005.1:34942-79707 GCA_964397435.1 uncultured Candidatus Saccharibacteria bacterium
GTAATATACGACACAGCATAATCAAGCACGTTTGATTCGCGCCAGATTTCAATTTGCGCAAACCATTCTTCGCGCTTTTGAGGAGATAATTTTTTTGAATCTTTAATATGAGCTGGGGGATCGAGATCTCGATCTTTCCATACAAGTGCACAAACAGCAACAGGTCCCGCAATCGGTCCCCGTCCGACTTCATCAATACCTATCAGAAACTTTGGTGTCCGGCGTAGTATCACTACAGTAAGTATACCACAAATGCAAAAGAAAAGACCCGAGGCTTATATAAGCTCGGGTCATTTAAATAATGGTCGCACATACCTTATTACAGGTCTTTGTAAATGTCTTTGTAGTTATACTTTAAGAACGCTAAGGCATTCTCAATGTGTTCGTAATGTGGTTTGAAAATCACTGGTAATTTTTTTGCTGGGTACCACTGAGGTATTCCAGTTTCTGCAGTAACAGGTACTTTTTCAATTAACGTACCGCTAAACTCGGTAATCACACATCCATACTTGGTGTGCTCTTCATTTAGTCTTTGTACATCTTTTGATGAGGTAGGTCCGGTCTTCTCCGAAATATACACCCACTTTTCAGGCATAAGACCTGAAAGGAAGTTAATTTTCCTTTTTAGTGTTTGCTCTACGGTTTCCAACTGCTCACCACTTCCGGCCAATGTGCGTTTTTGTATTTGACCAGCACCAAAGTAATCTATCAGTAATACTTCAGTTTGTTGTTTTTCACTGTTATATCTTGCAATAACAGCGATAATCGCATGCGTGAGGTCACCCTCATTTGAAATGCGATTGTTGTCGATGTTGATACCGTACCTGATATCAACTTTTACGTTTGTTGCGTTTGTATTCACTTGTTTTTAGTTTTGGTGACCACGAAATTCTGAGGCAAAAAGTACCATGAAATACTATTCTCGGCTCAAAATACCAAGGTCACCAAAACTAAGACGTTCGCTACATTATAGCACACAATAATAAAACTTGTCAATATCCCTTGAAGTAAGGCTTAAAAACCGGTAAGCTAGGGCTATGTCATCTCGTTTTACCCATCTGCACACGCACTCGCATTATTCCCTTTTGGATGGGCTCACCAAACTCGAACGCATGGTAGAAATTGCCAAAGAACATGATATGTCTGCGATCGCACTAACTGATCACGGCAACATGTACGGCGCTATCGAGTTCTACAAACTTTGCAAGAAAGCTGGTATCAAACCAATTATTGGTGTTGAAGCATATGTGACTGCTGGTTCACGCTTCGACAAGACAGCAGCAACTGATGGTGGTAAGCGCTACTACCACATGATTTTGCTTGCAAAAAATTTGCAGGGATATAAAAATCTCATTCGCCTTGTTACAAAAGCGAACCTTGAAGGTTACTACTACAAACCTCGCATGGACAAAGAATTGCTCCGAGAATTTCACGATGGCATCATCGCGCTTTCTGGATGTATGGGTGGAGAACTCTCACAAACCATCATGCGTGGTAATTTTGAAAAAGCTGATGAGATTATCAAAGAGTCGCAGGATATTTTTGGTAAGGAACATTATTTCATCGAAATTCAGTCACACCCTTCAATCGAACGAGACGCTGAACTTCGTCAAGAACTCATCAAGCTCGGAAAGAAACACAACATTCCTGTTGTTGCGACACAGGACTCACACTACCCATGCAAAGACGATCATGAAGCGCATCACACATTGCTCGCAATTAACACCCAAGGCGATGGCAAAGAAGGTTTGGAATTTTCAGGTGATGATTTCTCATTGATTAATGAAGCAACCGCGCTTGAATATTTCAAAGAAATTCCTGAAGCAGTGACCAACACGACGCTTGTGGCTGATTTGTGCGAGGACTATGAAATTGAACTCGGCAAAGCATACTTCCCTGAATATCCACTCGAAGGCATGACGGCTGACGAAAAGTTGCGCGAGATTGCATACAACGGTTTTGCGTTCCGTGATCTTGATCAGACAAAAGAATATGTTGATCGTCTTGAATATGAATTAGGCATTATCAAACAGAAAGGCTACGCGGGATATTTCCTTGTGGTGTCTGATTTGCTTCGCTATGCACGTGAAAATGGTATTCTAACCAACATTCGAGGATCGGTCGCGGGATCGCTGACAACATACTTGGTTGGTATTACGAACGTAGATCCGCTGACATATAAATTACCGTTCGAACGATTCTTGAACCCAGAACGTCCGTCACTTCCCGATATCGATATGGACTACGCCGATAACCGTCGTGGTGAAATGATTGAATACGCGAAACGTAAATATGGTGAAGATCACGTTGCTCAGATTGGTACGTTCGGTACGATGATGGCAAAAGGTTCTGTGCGTGACGTTGCTCGTGCGCTTGGCTATCCATACGCTGTTGGTGATCGTATTTCCGGAATGATCCCAATGGGTTCACAAGGTTTCCCGATGACGATTGAGCGTGCGATGGAAATGGTTCCTGAACTTGCTGATGCGTATAAAAAAGAACCTGATACAAAACGCATTATTGATCTCGCTCTCAAAATGGAAGGGTGTGTTCGTCACGTATCAGTACATGCTGCAGGTGTGGTGATTGCGCCAAAACCACTCTATGAATTTGCTCCGACACAGTACGACCCAAAGGGTGACGCAATCATTACACAGTACGACATGCACTACATCGAAGAAGTGGGTTTGCCAAAATTCGACTTCCTTGGTATTCGAAACCTCGCTATTCTTGCGGACGCAGTGACACTAGTGCAACAACTTCGTGGTATTAAAGTTGATCTTGATCGTGTTGACCTAGAAGATATTAAAACATTCCAAATGCTCGCTCGTGGCGAAACCATGGGATTGTTCCAATTGAACGGTTCAGGTATGACTACATATCTCAAACAACTTCGTCCAACGACAATTCACGATATTAATGCGATGGTGGCTCTGTATCGTCCTGGTCCAATGGAAATGATTCCTGAGTACATCAAACGCAAGCAAAATCCTTCACTTGTTCGCTATCTTGATCCGCGCATGAAAGACATCTTGGACCAGTCATTCGGTGTGATCACCTATCAAGATGACGTCATGATGATTGCGATTAAGCTCGCTGGGTATAGTTGGCTTGAAGCAGATAAGTTGCGTAAAGCGATGGGTAAGAAAATTCCTGCAGAAATGGAAGCGCAGAAAAAGCACTTGCTCGAAGGTTTCGTAGAAAATGGCATGACGCCTAAAAAAGCACAGGAGTTGTGGAAATTGATTGAACCATTTGCCGCATACGGATTTAACAAAGCACATGCTGCGTCATACGGTCGTGTATCGTACCAGACGGCCTACATGAAAGCGAACTACCCTGTTGAATACATGACGGCTATTTTGACAGCTGAATCTGGCGACGTTGAAAAGATTGCTGAAATTATTCACGAGTGTGAAAAGATGCACGTCGAAGTGCTTCCACCGAACGTCAATGAAAGTTTCGGCGGCTTTACTGTAATCGAAAACCAGCCGCACACAAATGAACAAGGCGTCACCAAAAATGGCGTCATTCGCTTCGGTTTCTATACTATTAAAAACTTGGGTTCAGATATTTCTGACGCCATCATTGCTGAACGAAAAGCGAATGGTAAGTTTAAAGACATTGGCGATTTCTTGGATCGCATCAAACACAAAAACTTGAATAAAAAATCTCTCGAAGCGCTCATTAAATCAGGAGCGATGGATCAGTTTGGTGAACGAGGGCAACTGTTGGCAAATATGGAAGACATGCTCACCTACAATCGTGAGAATAGTAAAGTAACGAGTCAGATTTCCCTCTTTGGAGAGATGCCAGAATTGCTCGGTAGTGGTTTTACATTGAAGCCTGGTGGACCTGCAGCAGAAAAGGATAAACTTGCTTGGGAAAAAGAACTGCTTGGATTGTTTGTCTCGGGACATCCTCTCAACGCACACAAAGACAAGATTGAAAAAAGTGGCATGTCGATTAAAAAAATCAAAGAATCACTTGGCAAAGAAATGCCAGTCACATTTGCGGGAATTATTGAGGAAGTAAAAGTGGTTATGACAAAAAATAACGATCGTATAGCGTTCCTTCGCGTGGCTGATTTTACCGGCACGATTGAAGCCGTGATTTTCTCGAAAACATTCAAAGAATTTGGTGAATCTATGGTTGTCGACCGTATCGTTGCCATCAAAGGAAAGGTCTCAGAACGCAAAGAAGAAAAGAGTGTGGTTATCGACGCGGTTAAAGTGCTCTAGCCTATTTGCCAAATCAAAATCCTATGGTACTATCTCCGTATTATCATTTGTTCTCCTCGGAGGAAACCATTGGAAATGAATAAGCGAAATGTTGCTTCCAAGAAGCTTTGGAAGCTCGGTGCAAAGGAGTTTAATACACAATACTTCGATTACAACAAAGACGGAGACTTGATCGTCAAAGAAGGAAACAATATCTACAATATACGATACCTCGCGGAAAAGATGGGCACATCACTCGAGATCTTTTTCCCATTCATCGTTGAAGAACGCGTGGAGGATTTTCTCGATTTAACTACGTCTCTCATCAAGAAGCTCAAATATCAGGGTAAGTTTTTCTACCACTACCCAATGAAAGTGAACCAGAACAAAGAAGTTGTGATGGCACTTATCGGCGAAGGCGCAAACATTGAAACTGCGTCATACAATGAACTCTACCTCGTTAAAAAGATGCTTGAGCAAGGTACATTTAATGCCAACATTCGCATCCTCTGTAACGGTCCCAAAACTCCTGCGTACATGACATTGATTGATGAACTTCAGCACAAGGGATTGAAAATTGTACCAATCATCGAAGGACCGAACGAACTCGCAGCACTTCAGCACTCACGTTACGACGTTGGTATTCGTCTCGATATGCCAGTCAAAGCTGACTCTATCTGGAACAAACCAATCGATCGTTTCGGTTTCCGTGCTGATGAACTTTTTGAACTTGGTAAATTTAAACACCTCCGCATTCTCCACTACCACGTTGGTTCACAAATCAACAAAGCAAGCGACATTCTCGGACCAATCAAATATGCGCTCGATGTGTTCTTTAAACTCAAAGAAAAAAATCCAACTCTTGATACGCTTGATATCGGTGGCGGTATGCCGATTCCCTACGATCGTAAGCGTGGCTACAATATTGAAAAAATTATGGAAAGTATTTTCGATCTCGCTCGAAAAGAAGCTGACAAACGTGGCATGCCACATCCAAACATTATTTGTGAATGGGGTCGCTACATGGTTGCTCCTGCACAAATCACTGTATATAAAGTGATTGATACGAAAAAAATTACGTACAAAAACAGTGACGCCAAGAAATGGTATGTCATCGACGGTTCATTCATGAATGACTTGCTCGATACATGGGCAATCAAACAACACTGGTCTGTTATTCCGCTTAATAACGACAACGATGACAATCTAACTGATGTATGGCTTGCTGGTTCAAGTTGTGACTCAGATGACGTATATAAAGGTACCGATGGCACTGTCCGACTTCCTGACCACGATACAAGTGAAGAAACAAAACCACTTATGGTTGCAGTTCTCGATACCGGTGCATACCAAGATCCTCTCGCTTCACACCACTGCATGCTCTCATCACCACTTAAACTCATTGCTCAAAACGGTCACATCATGATTGTTCGCAAACGCGAAACACCGGATGATGTCGGTAAGGCATTTGGATGGTAATCACATTTTTATTTACTAGTTAAGCATAAAGTAACCTATGAACAATCTCCCAACACTTGAGTTCATTCTCAAGAATTACAAAAACTTCAACGCTCGTGCAACAAAGGACGCGACAATCGCTTACTGGAATCACATCCAGAACGGCGGCAAAATGTTCTGGGCAGTTGCAGGTGCAATGTCATCAGCACAGCTCGGTATTGTACTCGCTCCAGCTATCCGCGCAGGTTTGATCCACGGTATTTCAAGCACTGGCGCAAACCTCGAAGAATCACTCTTCCGCCTCGTCGCTCACAACCATTACAAAGACTTTCCTGATTATCGTTACTTCACCAAAGAACACGATACAAAGATCCTCGAGGACCGTATGCGCCGCGTGACTGATACTTCAATCCCAGAAGATGAAGCATTCCGCGTTGTAGAAAAGCAAATCGTTCCAACATGGGAACAGGCTTCAAAAGACGGCACACGAAAGTTTTGGCATGAATACTTCTATGATTTGATTCAGTCAGTTGATGCTTCAAACTACCAAGGTAGTCCAGAAGAATGCTGGCTCCTCGCTGCAGCACAGGCAAAACTTCCAATCGTTGTTCCAGGCTACGAAGACTCAACATTCGGAAACATCTTTGCGTCACACGTAAAGCACGGCGATGCAAACGCTTCAATTGTAAAATCAGGTATTGAATACATGGCAAACTTCTACGATGAATACCAAAAGCTCTCAGAAGGTGCTGGTGTTGGATTCTTCCAGATTGGTGGAGGTATTGCTGGTGACTTCCCAATCTGCGTTGTGCCATCACTCAAGTACGATATGGAAGTCAAAGACGTGAAGCCATGGGCATACTTCTGCCAGATCTCAGACTCAACTACTTCATACGGTTCATACTCAGGTGCTACTCCAAACGAGAAGATCACCTGGGATAAGCTCACTCAGGATACTCCAATGTTCGTTGTTGAATCAGATGCAACTATCGTTGCTCCACTCATGCTTACAGCTTTGCTTGAAGCAAAAGCAAATCCGGAGGCGGCGAATGAGTTGATTAAGAAATATTCATAAAGATTTTAGATTCATGGTTGACTCTTTGCAAGAAGAGATTATAATGTGTCTATTGTCGCCTTCGGGCTCCGAGAAACCCGCCTTTATGGCGGGTTTCGTATTTCATAGCAATGTTTTAATAATTGCCTTTTTAGTAATACAAAACTATCTTGATTTAAAGTATCCATTTTTCGATATAGTCTTTTTGAACTAATTACTCGTATTTACGATATTTTTGCAAACGAATGTACTCTTTTGGTGAGTATTGGGAAATGATACTTAGTATTACTATTTTTTGAAGTAATTGGAATAATGAACACCATTTCTCTGTTAATACATTTCAAGATTACAACAGGCCGCAGAAATGTTTCACTTTTTCCATCAATTTCCATTCCAACATTTACGCCAAGTACACACCACCAAATACCCCTTTCTTTAAAGAAAGGGGTTCGGGATCCTGAATCTAAATTTTGTTTTTCTTTACTCCAAGAGTCAAAATCTTTTATATGCACATATCCGAGTATAGTGCATATATCTGAAGAAAAAGTGAATTATTTCTTCTTCACTTTCTTAACCAATCGGTCCTTGTAGAACGTATTAATCATGTTGTAGACAATCTGTGCTGCGCCATATTCAGTAAGCACATCATCGTCTACTGGAGAAACTTCAACGATATCTGCGCCAACCAATTGTTTCTTTTCGATGATTGTTTCGAGGAGTTTGAGACCGTAGTACCATTCAAGACCTCCCTGCACTGGTGTACCTGTTCCTGGCATGTACGCAGGATCAAATCCGTCTACGTCAATCGAGATGTACACTTTCTTTGTTTTAATTGCTTTCACAACATCAACGACACTTGGAACTTTTTCTGTTCCCCACTGGAATGTTTTGATATTTTTGTTTGACGTAAAGTAATCGTGTTCATCTTTTGAAAACGCACGAATACCGACTTGCACGAGGCTGTAACCCATTTCGTGAGCGCGTCGCATGACAGCTGAGTGAGCGTATTCAGTTGGATCAGTATCGTTGTAGTCACTATCATCTTTGCGGAGATCGCAGTGTGCGTCAATCTGGAAAATAGTGACGTCTTTGGGGTTATGTTTTTTAGCGAGTGCCTTGAGAGCACCAAATGACATTGAGTGTTCGCCGCCGAGCAAAAATACGAGTTCGGCGTTGCTTTCAGCACATGTCTTAACAACTGCGTTGTGCGCAGCTTCTGGATGCATCGCTTTCAAACTAGAAATATCCTGGTGAGCGATTTTAATAAAGTCAGTTGATTCTATTTTGTAGCGTCGATCAAAGAACTCAATTTGAGTATTGAGACAGTCAACGATTTTTTTTGGACCTCCTGCTGTTCCTTTGTGAAATGAGGCAGTTTTGTCATATGAAGCTGAGACCAAAAGCACATCGTGCTTTTCTTTTGGCTTGGCATTAATGATTGATTGTGGCATGTGGATATAGTATCAAAGATAGTTTTATATGCAATAAAAAATCAGGGCCCAAAAGGAACCCTGATTACATAACTATTTTTGTAGTATAAACAACATCGGAGCATACGTTATCCCGCAATTCGTTTCTGGCTTGGCATACGCAAGAGCATCACGTATGGTAAAGCCACATTTTTGCATGGTTTCTACTGCTACAAGTAATGATGGAACATATAGTGTATGCGCTTCATTATCCTTAATCTCAACCGGTTGTGGTATTTCTGTTTGAGTCACTTCAAGTGAGAAAATAAACATGCTGCCTGGTTTAAGTAGTCTGTAAGCCTCAAAAAGTACGTGGTTAATTGAACGTAAATACATCATAACAGCAAACGAAACTGCGATATCTATACTATTGTTTGCTACAGGAATCAAATCAGTGTGTAAATTCGCATTAACACCATAAAATTCTAAATTATGGTTGCGGCACAGACCATTAGCTATTTCAAGCATTGGTTTTGAACTATCTACACCAACAAGATGTGTAATACCGAGTGCGTTACAAATTCTCTGTGTTTTAAAGGCAGTACCAACACCAAAATCAACCATATGTCCGTTCTTGTAGTCTTTAGACGAGTAACGTTGTATAAGAGAAATAAAACTTTTTATTAAGTCAGCTTTATCCTCTTGTTGTTCTCTGGTAAAGTACGCCATGCATGGTAAGGGGTTCTGGTAATATGCCATCGTAACAGTAGTATTCATGTTTTTTTGTTTTCTGTAAAATAACACTATTTTATAAATTTGTCAATAAAAAGACTCCTCCAATAAAAACCCTTTAAAAACAGTACCCGCCGTGGTAGTATGTGGATTATGATTCAAGAACAACTAGCACAGGTACGCCACACCCTCGCCCACCTTTTGGCGCAGGCGGTCAAAGAACATTATCCAGACGTCAAATTGACGCTTGGCCCTGCAGTTGAAACGGGATTCTATTACGACATGGATTTTGGTGCTGAAAAAATCAGTGATGCTGATCTCGCAAAAATCCAAAAGACAATGATTAAAAATCTTCCAAAATGGACTGCGTTTTCTCACCGTGAGGTTTCAAAGGATCAGGCTTTGGAAATTTTCGCCGGCAATGAATACAAAATTGAGTTGATTAACGAAATTGCTGATCGTGGAGAAACAATCACACTCTACTCATGTGGCGGATTTGAAGATCTCTGCCGTGGTGGACATGCCGAAGAGCCTGCGAAAGAAATCGCCGGCGACTCGTTTGTTTTGGATCGCGTCGCCGGCGCATACTGGCGCGGTGATGAAAAAAACAAAATGCTCACTCGTATTTACGGCCTTGCATTTGAATCAAAAGAAGCACTTGATGCATTTGTTACTCAACAAGAAGAAGCAAAGAAGCGCGACCACCGTAAACTTGGTAAGGAAATGGGGTTGTTTGTTTTCTCAGAACTTGTTGGTCCTGGTCTTCCTCTTTGGACTCCAAAAGGCACGTTCATTCGTGAGACGTTAAATGACTATGTGTGGTCACTTCGCAAAGCACGCGGTTACCAGAAAGTTACTATTCCTCACATCACGAAAAAAGACCTCTACGAAAAATCTGGCCACTGGACAAAGTATTCTGACGACTTGTTTAAAATTCATACTCGCGAAGATCACCTTTTCGCAATGAAGCCAATGAACTGTCCGCATCACACACAGATTTTTGATAGTGAACCACGCAGTTACCGTGACATGCCACAGCGCTATGCCGAAACTACTATGGTATACCGCGATGAACAGTCAGGTGAACTTTCTGGACTTTCACGAGTTATTTCAATTACTCAAGACGATGCACACGTATTCTGTCGCGAAAACCAGATTGAACAGGAAGCATTCGCTGTCTGGGATATTATTGAAACTTTCTATAATACTTTTGGATTCAAACTTCAGGTTCGTTTCTCACGACACGACCCGGCTCAGATGGAAAAATATTTGGGTGGCGCAGATGTGTGGGCAAAAGCAGAAGGCGCCCTTGAAAACCTCATGAAATCAAAAGGCGTTACCTGGATGGATGGTCTTGGTGAAGCAGCATTCTACGGACCTAAAATCGACTTCATCGCTCGTGACTCAATCGGCCGCGTGCTCCAAGTTGCAACAATCCAGCTCGACTTCAACCAACCAAAAAACTTCGGTCTTGTATGTACAAATGAAAAGGGTGAGCGCGAACAAATCGTTATGATTCATTGCGCAATCATGGGATCAATCGAACGCTTCATGTCGACACTTATTGAACACGTTGCTGGTAATTTTCCACTCTGGCTCTCTCCTACTCAGGTTACTATCGTACCGATTCGCGAAGAACACAAAGCATTTGCTGACAAACTCTATAGAGAACTCGTTGCAAAAGAAATCCGCGTCAAACTTGATGATGGTAAGGATTCTATGGGTAAACGTATTCGTGAATCAAAAACACAGCGTGTTCCGTACACTGTTGTCATCGGTGATCAGGAATCTGCAAGCGGCGTACTCACTATCGAAACTCGCGGTGGTGAAAAATTGCAAATGGTAGCTGACGATTTCCTCACAAAGCTCACACAGGAAATTACTACTAAAGCGTACTAGCAAAAGTAACGCCCACTCGTATACGCAAAGTATCTATGACTGCATACAACAAACTAGTTCGTGACAATATTCCTGAAGTTAAAGACTAGAAGCGAGCTCAGCGTGGAGCGTTTATAAAACGAATTATATTAAATTGATTCATCAGTGGAAGACAGAAATCATCCAAAATACTGTACACATGAACACCAGACTCTTGCAATGTTTTGATCTGCGCATCAAACGCAGCCAGATTTGCTTCAATTGAACCCAATCCACCTGTTGCAATAGAACCACACACTTGTGCTACGTTTTCTGGCATACGCCCGATAATGCGCTCAGCAACAATATACATTTCCTTTGCAGATTTTGCATGCTCGAGATCTACACGATCTTTAGTTGTTTAATAATGTTTATACAACCAAAACCGTGTTGAATTTTGTCGCGCATCTATTTCAGTGGGATCGCTGAGGTAGTTAAAACCTTCCTGACCGTATTTTTCTTTAAAAGAGCTACTGCGATTTGCCGATTGCAAAGCTTTTTCTGTCATACGATAGTATGAATCATTATAGATAAGCATACTATTTCCTCGTGTTGATTTGTGGGTTAATTCATGAACTGCAGTCGTCTCATCATTGGCTCCGCGAGGTCTGTAGATAAAAACTTTTTTTGTTTTTGGGTTATACGAACCGTCAGCTTGTTTATCACCCTTCTGATGGGTGATAAACATCTTGGTATTCTCTTTAAGATTGGCAATTCGCTCTTTTACTTGAGCACTACGTAAAGAATCTACTTTTTCAGCAAACTGAGGTGAGTCCCATGGTAGTTCATATATTTTTTCCTGGAGCTCAAAAAGTAATATTCCTCTAAAAATTTTTTACTCTCCCAGTAGTTATCTGAAAATTCCTTATCCACCAAATCAGTAGTAAACTTTTTTCCATTCCACTGAAAAACATCTTGCTTGTCTTCTCGAGCTTTTTAAAAAGCCTCGGTAGAAGTGCCAACGGAAGTATAGTCAGTATCTCCATAAAATTTTTCATATGCAAGCATACTAGCAACAGCAGTTGCAGTTAGTACTACAGCTTTCTTTAAGAAAGCTGGCATCTTCGGCTTAAAAGAAACATCCTCGGTCTTTTTTACTCCAGGGCTTCTGAAAGATCCAAAATTCCCTGATTCCATTCCCATAGTGTTTGATTAGATATCCAATTCCGCCATCTTGGCATGTGTTTGGATAAATGTTTTACGAGGAGCAACGTCGCTACCCATGAGCATGTCAAAGACTTTGTCAGCTTCTACTGCTTCATCGATAGTTACCTGTTTGATAACACGTCGAGCTGGATCCATAGTTGTTTCCCACAATTCTTCGGCGTTCATTTCTCCGAGACCTTTGTATCGTTGAACGTGGATCTTTGTAACTTTGCCTTTTACTTCTTCGGTTTCTTCAGTGGTGTCTTCGCCTTCTGGTTGTTCAACATCTGTTTCTTCTACAACTTCTGGTGTTGTATCCCCTGTAATGTCAAACTTTTCTTCATCAGAATATGCATAGAATACTTCTTTGCCTTTCTTGATTTTATAGAGTGGTGGCTGAGCGATGTAGATAAATCCGCCCTCCAAAAGTGGCTTGAAGTAACGATACAAAAGCGTGAGGATCAATGTTCGAATGTGCGCACCGTCCACGTCGGCATCGGTTGCAATGATGACTTTGTGGTAACGCAATTTTTCAATATCAAATGTATCACCAATTGCAGTACCAAGTGCTACAACCAAGTTCTTGATCTGTTCAGATGCAAGCATGCGGTCGAGACGAGCACGCTCGATGTTCAAGATTTTACCTCGAAGTGGCAAGATAGCCTGCGTTCGTCGATCGCGGCCTGTTTTTGCAGTACCGCCCGCGGAGTCTCCTTCTACGATAAAAAGTTCTGATTCTTCAGCACTTTTACTCTGACAGTCAGCAAGTTTACCTGGAAGCGTCATGCCCTCGAGAGCACCTTTTCGGAGAATAGAATCTTTGGCAGCTTTTGCAGCTTTACGCGCACGAACCGCGAGGATTGCTTTGTTGATGATAGCTTTTGCCTGATCAGGATTTTCTTCAAGAAAGGCAGCGAACGCATCGCCAAACACAGTAGCAACGGCGCCTTGAGCTTCCATAGAGCCTAACTTTGCTTTTGTCTGGCCTTCAAATTGGATTTCTTGGAGTTTAACTGAGATAACTGCAGTCAAACCCTCAAGCACGTCTTCGCCAGTAAAACCACCATCTGATTCTTTGATGAGATTATTTTTCTTGCCGTATGTGTTCAAAAGACGCGTAAGCGCTGTTTTGAATCCAGTAACATGAGTACCGCCTTCTGGGTTGTAGATGTTGTTCGCGAATGGAACAATTTTTGTTTCAATTTCATCAGTGTATTGGAGTGCAATTTCTACACCAACGTTATCCTGTTCTTTTTCAACATAGAACACAGTATCCTGAATTGCCTTGTATCCATTGTTGTAATATTTGACCAATGATCGCAAACCTCCTTCGAAATAGAATGAGTGTGATGGAATTTGAAGTCCGAGATCGGCAAACCAAAATGTATCATCGAGTGAAAACTTTTTGTTGAACAGTGTATCTGCATCTATTTCTCGTGCATCGATGATGGTGATCTTCAAACCTTTTACAAGGTACGCTTGCTGGCGCAGATGGTTCACTACAGTATTCCATGAAAACTTTACACCTTCTTTGAAAATTTCTGGGTCAGGAGAAAATGTAATGATTGTTCCGTGAAGTTTTGATGCGCTTACTTTTTTGACTGCAGCTTTTTTCTTGCCTTGTGCATATTCCTGCATGAATTTCGCACCATCGTGATGAACTTCTGCTTTTGTGTAGATTGAAAGTGCGTTCACAACAGATGCACCCACACCGTGGAGACCTCCAGACACTTTGTAACCAGAACCTTCGCCACCGAATTTACCTCCGGCATGAAGTGTCGTCATAACTGTTTCGAGTGCAGAAACTTTTGTCTTTGGGTGTACATCAGTTGGAATACCTCGGCCGTTATCTACAACACGAATAAAGTTATCAGGAAGGAGCGTAACTTCAATACGATTCGCATGTCCCCCCATCGCTTCGTCACGTGAGTTATCAAAAATTTCCCAGATCAAGTGGTGAAGACCATCCGGACCTGTTGAACCAATATACATGCCCGGGCGCTTGCGGACAGGTTCAAGACCTTCGAGCACTTGAATTTGCTCCGCGCCGTATTTTGCTTTCGCTTCGTCTTTTGCCATAATATGCGTTAATTATAGCATGCTGCATATATAAAAACCAGCTCAGAAAGCTGGTTTTTACTTTGAAAAATAAGGCTTTTTAGCTTTTTATCTAATCTCCCAACCACGTTCACGGAGCGCGTCAGTTGAACGCTGCATCGGTTCTGTGATATCAGCTTCAGTCAAAGTACGTTCATGTGACTGAAATACGAGACGAAACGCGTATGACGTTTTGCCTTCTTTGGTAAATGTATCAAACAACCATGGCTCACGTGCAAGTAAGTCGCCTGCTTCTGATTTGAGAATAGTTTTAATTTCGTCTGCGGCTACCTGTTCTGGAACCCAGACAGCAATGTCTCGAGAAATAAATGGAAAATGACTCCACTGAACAAACTTTGTGGTTGTGTGTGAAGTTGGTAAAACGTTTTCGTATGTGTCTTGGACAGTAATGCTATGAGCAGCGCAGTAATCGTCGAGTGTCATTTCAGTAACGCCTTTTTTGTCAGCGTACGCAACATGAACTCGTTCACCTTCTTTTGGAAACACGGTCCCAATTTCAAAAATTTTTACGTCAGCAACTTCAAGGAGTGGTGCGTTGAGACGATTCATTTCATATGCTTCTTTCAATCCTGTTGCGATATCAGTACGAAGTGCGCCTTTGTCCCCAACACCACGAGCAACTTCAAATGCACCTTTCTTGCGGAACGCATAGGTAATCACTTCTCGGTAACCTGCCTCAAGAAGCTTCGCACGTACTGCGTTTATTTTATAAAAATCAGCGTGTGTTTTTGGTTGTTTAGTAAATTCGAGTGGTTGAGCTTCGATTTTTTCAAGACCGTACAAACGAGCGACTTCTTCGGCAACATCGTGTGTACCAGTGAGATCAAGACGAAGTGATGGCACAGCAAGTGTTCGTACATCACCTGCTCCAGAAATTTCGTAACCATAGTTTGTAAGGACTGCAACCATATCTGCCTCACTCAATGCAGTTCCGAGGTACGCATTAATTTTTGAAATAGAAAAATCAATTGCCCGTGGAGTAACTGGCGCTGGATATACATCAACGATGTCTTCGCACACTGCATCAGGACACATCTCAAGAATCAAACTTGTAAGTTCATGCATCGCAAAATCTGCATGCGCTGGTGAAAGTTCATTTTCAAAACGCTTTGCTGAATCAGAAAGCAAATTCAAACGACGAGCTGTCTTTCGCACCGCAACAGGATCAAAGTTTGCAACTTCAAGAACAATCGCTGTTGTTGCTTCAGATACACCTGAATCGAGGCCGCCTTTCACGCCGGCAATAGCAAGCGCTTTATCATCGTCAGCGATAACCATGTCGGTTTCTTTGAGTTTTGCTACAACCTGATCACGACCGAGTACTGGAAATTCTTGTTCTGAACCAATTGTTTTAGTATGTAAACCACCAGCAATATGTGCGAGATCAAACGCATGACATGGATGACCGCAGTCAAACATCACGATGTTAGTTGCATCAACGATGTTGTTGATTGAACGTTGACCGATTGACTCGAGATGTTCAACAACCCATGCTGGAGATGGACCAACTTTGACATTGCGAATAACGCGTCCCATGTAGCGGCGACACTTGTCGGTTTCAATTGAAATGTTGAGATTGGTTGGTTTAACCTCAGCTGGCTGTTTGTAGAGCGAGGTCGGATCCTTGTATTTCAAGCCAAGCAATCCAGCAACTTCACGTGCAACACCTTGGTGTGAGAGCAAATCATGAGCGCGGTTCGGCAAAATATTGAGATCGAGAACTGTGTCGCCATTGGCAAGCTTTTCAATCCCCTCAACTTCACAGAGTTTAAACGTCAAAATATCCGCCAACGCTTCAGGAGTTGGAAGTTCGCCATCGATATACCATTTGAGCCAGTTATAAGAGATTTTCATATTACCACTGATTTATTCGCAAATCTCCTTGATAAAAGAAACGCACATCGGAAATGTCGTATTTGACCATGAGGATACGATCGACACCGCCGCCGAATGCAAAGCCCTGATATTTGTCTGGATCGATACCTGCATTTCGGAGTACGTTTGGATGAATCATTCCCGCGCCCATAACTTCGAGCCAGCGATTGCGGAATTTAATCCATACTTCGAGACCTGGTTCAACGAATGGGAAATAACTTGGTCGAAGTTGGATTTCAACATCTTCGCCGAGCAGTCCACGATAGAGAGCGAGTAATGTTGCTTTGAGATTTCCAAGGGTGATGTTTTCACCAACCGCACAACCGTCTACCTGAAAAAATTGCATCTCATGTGTTGCATCAGTTGCTTCATTACGGAATACTTTACCGATTGAAACATAGCCGCATGGGAATGTGCCATTTTTGACTGCGGTTTCAAGCGCGCGAGATGTTGCGTTTGTTGCGTGAGTACGCATCACCATACCTGGTTGATTTTTGATGTAGAACGTATCTTGCATGTCGCGTGCTGGGTGATCTTTTGAAACATTGAGTGCATCAAAGTTATACCACTCTGTTTCCATTTCCGGACCAACTGCTACTTCAAAACCGAGCGCAGTAAAATTACGAACTATGTCGTTCGTCATGAGTGTGATTGGATGTAGTTGTCCTTGTTTGAGTTCCATAGATTATACAGGGCGCCATTCGAGCTCATAGCCGGATGTTTTTCGATAGAGTCGGTATTTGTAGCCACTTGTTTCAAATTTGATATAGCCTTGATGTTCGGGCTCGCTGCCGTTTTTTAATGTCTTGAACATTTCTTCAGCTTCACCATGATGATTGTGCAACCATCGTAAGCCAAGTTCCATGTGACCGTCATGTTTCGTGTCATATTTGACAGTATGACCATTTACTGTTGTGCTGCCGTACTCTGCCATATATGGCTACTATACCATATTTTAACGGCTACGCGAGTGGCTTGGTGATGCCGTAAACTTCGTGTGCTAGTGCGCAATATTCGCATTCAGTTTGAGCACCAAATGGCTTCACATCGCATGGACGGTTCACCCAATCCCCGCTTGCAACAAATGTATCGTAGTCCTTGATATCACGTTTAAGTGCATCAATCTGTTCGTCAGTGATACGTGTTGTGTAAACCGCATCTTTGCTTGTAGGATCAGCTTCAACATACAAAAGACGTGACTCGATTACTTCTGTATTTTTTTCTGCACCTTGAATGAGGTACGAATACATCACAAGCTGGCGAAGGTAATTCGAGAGGCGTCCCTCATCTGTTTCTTTTTCAATAACTGATCGAGTTTTTGCACCACCTGTTTTGAAATCAACAACACGAACCGTGCCATCAGGAAGACGCTCGGTTAAGTCAATTTTTCCGTACATCGTAAGATTCGGAACAAGTTTGTCATGAAATGAAAGTGGTCGTTCAGCATCATGTTTTTTCTCGAGTGTTGGGAGGTGGTGTTTGATGAATGCTTCGAGTACTTCATGTGCTTCTTTGATAATACGTGTTTGGAGTTTTGGATCAATAACAGATTCGCGCTCGATGGCTTTTTCAAATGTTGCTTCGAGTTCTTTTTTGGTTGGCTTTTTAGGTGCAGTCAATACATGTTCAATTCCAGCATGCACAACCGTACCAAAAATGAGTGATTCTGTTTTTGCTTCTGGTAATTGCAAGATATTACGGAAATACCATTTCCATGGACACTCAAAAAAGTTGTTGAGCAGTGTCACTGATACTTTTGTTCGCGCATAGTTTTGTGCGACTGCGGTAATTACTTTGTCTAACTCTGACTCGCGTGGAGCTTCACGTTTAGTAACATACATACGAACATCAGCCGATTCGAGTTCTTGTTTTGTTTCTTCCATAGAAGTGCGAACAAACTGTGTTTCAGGAATACCTAATACAACGTGCGCGAGCTCCTGCTCACCGCCAGTGTAATTCTTGCGTGCATATGATAGTGAGCAAAAACGTTTTGCTCGAGTAAGTGCAACATACAGTTCGCGTTTAACCACCTCAGCGTCTTTTGATTCAATATGTGCTTCTACAGATTCTGGAAGTGTAAAACCAAGTCGTTTACCGCCCATCAGAATTTTTTCGTTCAAGTGTGCAATCCAGACAAATTCAAATTCAAGACCTTTGGATGCGTGCAATGTCATAACACGAATACCATCCCCTCCTCCAATCGAAGCAAGCGGAATGTGTGTTCCATAACCTTCGAGGCGATCAAGGTAACTCAAGAAATCAGCAAGTGTGAGTTTAGTGTTTTTTTCTTGTGCCACGATTGCAAGATGCAAGAATGTGCGGATGACTTCAACGCGACGGACGAGTGTTTCGTGTGTTGTTGCGTGTTTCAAAAATACTTCTTCACCGATGATTTGAATGAGCGTATAGATATCATTGGTTGTTTGAGCATCAACAAATCGTGCGAGTGTTTTGCCCCAGGTAGCGATTGGGCTTACTTCAGCAAACAGTGTGCCGTCGCCGCGCGCTTCCATAAGTTTTGAAACGGAAAGCGCGCGACTATCTGTCTCACGCAAAAAAGTATGCGCTTGAAATGCACTAATACCAGAAACAGGGTCAAATAGTGATCGTCCAAGCGAAACTGTGTCGTACGGATTCGCCACAATTGCTAAAATAGTGCGGAGCGAAGTTGTTTCTCGTGTATCAAAAAATGAGAGTGATTCGTCAGTTGCAACTGGCAATCCCATATCGCGAATGATCGCAACCGCAGCGCGGGCATGACGATTGCGTGGCACAAGAATCGCACACTCGTGCGCCGGAACACCTTGTTGTATTTTCTCCTGTGCAGCGCGAGCAGCAGCAATAATTTCATCACGAGGATATTCATACTCTGCGAGCACAAGCGGATGCGACTCAGGATGGTTACTGCGAAGCTTTTCTGTCGCAAGCGAACTCGCCAACAGTGCATCTGCTGCGCTCAAAATAGCAGCGGTTGAACGGTAGTTTTCTACCAACGTAATGCACTTCGCTTTACCAAACGCAGTTCTAAATTCTTCAAAATATGACAACGATGCACCACCAAAACCATAGATAAGCTGACGATCATCACCCACCACAAAAATATTAGGACTCTCAACTTCCTGCCATACGGCTTTCAAAAAATCATTTTGAATACCACTCGAGTCTTGGTGTTCATCAACAAGCACATACAAAAAGTTTTCACGGAGGTCTGCAGCCACTTCGTCGGATTCTTCAACCAGCCGAACAGCGTAATTCAACACATCATCATAATCCATTAACGCACGCTCGTGTTTTTCAGCTTCGTATAGTTCATAAAAGCGAACAACCTCGCGAGTACGTTCGAGACCTTCGATTTTTTTCTGAACTTCTTTTTTCAATTCACCTTTGCTTGGACCACGTGAAGAAATATTGTCAGGATCAGCTTCTAACGCAGCGATCGCATGTTCGATCTCGCGCAAAAAATCTTCTGGTGACATTCGCTCGCGTTTGAGTAATGAAATGAGCGACTTGAGATCGTTGAAATACATTCCTGCATTACCACGAGGACGAATATGTTCCCACTCATGATCATGAAGAATTGCGTCAACAAGCAGCACCGCGCCGCGATCGTCCAATAGTTGTGGCGCGGTGCCAAATCCCAACACTTCATAATGTTTCTCAACCAAATCCATCGCAAACGCATGGAATGTAGAGATACGCACAGTGCCAGCTGTTGCACCAATAAAATTAAACAGACGTTCACGCATAGCCGAAACACCGGCATTAGTAAACGTCAAACAAAGAACACTTCCAGCTGGTGTGTCAGTTTGGGTAAGGATATTTGCAATACGAAGCGAGAGAACCTGCGTCTTGCCAGTGCCAGGACCAGCAACAACCATGACAGGCCCTTCAATCGAAGTAACCGCCTCTTTCTGGGCAGGATTGAGTTTGGTAAGGGCGTTTTGGAAGGCGTTCGATGATGACATATGGCTATTGTACCACAACCTCTGGGAGCACTTTGAATGCCTCTCCTGCCCCCATTGTCACCACAACATCGTGTGCTTCGAGGGTGCTTGTTGCAACAAATTCTGCTGCTGCTTCAAAATCAAGCGCGCTCGCATCAACGCCCGTGGCGCGAATACGCTCCGCTAATATTTCAGATGAGATGCTACCATCATTTTCTTCGCGAGCTGCATAGATAGGAAGAATGATAACTTTGTCTGCACCCTTAAATGCGTCAGCAAATTCAGCAAGTAATGATTTTGTTCGTGAGTACAAATGTGGCTGGAAAATAACTGTAATTTTTTTCTCACCGTATGGGTAGATTTCACGGAAACCTTCGAGTGTAGCAATAATTTCTGTTGGGTGATGTGCATAATCATCGTACATCGCAAAACCATGTGGATGTGTGCCAATAAACTGAAAACGTCGCCATGTTCCTTTGAATGTTCCGAGTGCAGCATCAACATCAGCTGGCGCAAGATGCAGTGTAGCGAGAACAGCCGCAGAAGCTGCAGCGTTTGCTTGGTTATGAATACCTGGAATACGCAAAGCTCGCTTGTGCGCAAGCGTTGTGTAATCAATAACCTGTGCATCACAACCATCAATGACAGCACGCACCGCCGCATGAGATGGATCGCACACAATATATCCCTCTTTCGGAACCTTCATCGCAAGTTCTCGAAACGCAGAGATAATGTCATTCAAATCTTTGTAGTAATCAAGATGATCTTCTTCGATGTTCGTAATAACAAGTATCGTTGGATTAATATTTAAAAACGATCTGCGATATTCACATGCTTCAACAACAAAATACTGACTCGCACCAGCTATAAAATTACTTTTTTCATCAATCATCAGCGAACCAACAATAACCGTCGGATCTTGGTTCAGTTGTTTCATTGCGTGCGCAATCATTGCAGTTGTCGTTGTTTTGCCGTGTGTTCCAGAAACAGCAATTGTATATTTACCACTCGTTACCACATGCAACATCTCAGGATATGAAAGTACTGGTATTGTCTTTGCTTTAAGCGCAGCAAAAAAATCTGGATCGTATTTTTCAATCGCAATTGTGTATACAATTAAATCAACATCTGCTGGAATAAGCTCAATCCCCTGGCCGAGCACGATAGACGCGCCTGCGTCGCGAAGTTCGCGCACGACTTCTCCTTCTGAAACATCAGAACCGAGAACGTGCTTACCTTCCTGTAAAAACATCCGCGCAATCGCCGAAATACCGATACCACCAATACCGACAAAGAAAACTTTTTTCGCCTGTGTTATGTCTAGTTGCATATTATTTCAACCCCTTTACCAACTTCACAAACTGCTCGCCTCGATCATATTCATTTTTGAATAATTCAAATGAACTAAATCCTGGTGAAAATAGTACAATGCTACCTTTCTTGGCGTGTCCGATACCCTGTTTTACAAGCTGCTTCAAGTTAGCAACTTCTTCGTACTCAGTCGTCAAAAGTGGTTTTAGTTTTTCTGTACCAGACCCTTTGAGCAATACAACATGCGGACTATATTTCGCAATTGCATCAACAAGTGGCTGTGTGGCAAGTGCTTTGTCGGTGCCACCTGCGAGGAGGATGAGATGAGGGGTAAGCGGGGCGAGCGCAGCGAGCCCCGCTGTTGTTGCTTCTGGAGTTGTTGCGCAGGTGTCATTGTAGATCGCTACACCTTTGTACATACGTACAAATTCCAAACGTCCAGGAACACCCTTGAACGACTCGACTGCTTGTTTGATTTTTGTCTGCGGAATTTTTAACACACGCGCGACTTCAATCGCAGCTGCTGCATTTTCACGAATGTGATCACCCGGAGTTTTGAGTTTCCAATTTTTGGGAATAGTTTCAGCATGTGCAACAATCAATCTTCCCTGTGTTTTGCCACGTACCAATGACGCTACTCCTGGACGAACAACGAGTGTATCTGTTTTCTTCTGGTACTTAAAAATCTGCGCTTTGTCTTCAAAATACGCATCTACGTCATTTTTGTAGTAGTTCATGTGATCAGGCATGAAGCTCGTAAATACCGCAATCTCTGGAGAAATCTGCGCTTCACCAAAACCTTGCAATTGCCATGATGACAATTCAAACACAACGTAATCACCCTTTTTTACTTTCGTAAGAAGTGGCAATGCTGCGGTGCCTTTGATATTTCCACCGAGATGCACGCGCTTGCCTGCTTTTTTCAAGATGTGATAAATCAATTCAGTTGTGTATGTTTTGCCGCGTGTACCTGTAATTCCGATGACATGCACTTCAGGAGCAAGCTTCATAAAAAGCGACTCGTCCATCTCAATCGGAATTCCCTGTTTGCGTGCATGCGCGATGTATGGTGAATCAAGCAAAACGCCTTGTCCTTTCAAAATAAAATCCTTATTTTCAAAATCCTGAAACCGGTGCTTACCAAGAACAAAGTGGACATTCTTGTACCCCTTAAGTGCTTTAATTGAAGGCGCTAATTGCTGCCGTGTTTTGAGATCAGTAACCGCCACATCTGCCCCCATTTTTGAGAGAAACTGTACGTCTCCAAGACGCTTGCCAAGAAGGCCGAGCCCGAGCACGGTTACCTTTTTGCCTTTAAAATAGTCTTTGTACGCTGCCATGCGCCCATTCTAGCATATTACTGACGAGGTGGGGTGAACTGAGTTACTTGCTCGTCACCTGCGTGATGCTCGTCATCATCGTCATTGTGCATACCAACAGGATGAATTTGTTTGACTAAAAAGTGTGTCTGTTTTCTAATTTTTCGAATGATAAACCAAAGCGCAATTGCTCCGATAACGATTGCCAAAATAATATAGAGTAAGAATGGCAAAATGTAACACACGAAGAATGAGTTTGAGATTGGAGAAACATTAACCTGATACATAATCGCTGAAATAATCTCAATCATCCGTGCGTCTCGTTCAATCATTTCTTGATTTTGAATTTGTGCGGCTCGTGTTGGAGAAAGATACTGTGGAGTGTACTGAGTAAATGCACTTGTTGCCGCTTGGTGGTAGTTTGTTGCACTGCCAAGCCATTTTGGTTTATCTAAACTAATACGCAATGATGTCGCATTCGCAGTAACATGCAAATAATAGTTTGTTGGAATAAATCCCCACTTGTACGCTGGCTGGAGATAGTACATATCAATCACATCATCATACACACGAACTGAACGCAATCGTGTATCGCTTGCTGTTGCTGTACGAATAATTGCGACAAGTTCTTCTTTTTCATCAATAGAACCAGCGATTTGTATTGACCATGATGCTGGTGCAACAATACCTGCTTTACATTGATCACCAACACCACCTTCTTCAACGAGAAGATGTTTGGTAATTTTGGGAGTGTTTGGTTGTTCTGGAAGTTTTGGTTCAGGAACAACACTCGTACCTGGAGTACCGAGACTACCTGGAGTACCCAAACTTCCTGGTGTACCAAGGCTACCTGGTGCTCCTAAACTCCCCGGAGTACCAAGACTACCAGGATAATATTGTCCACCAATAACCTGCTGCGCGAGAACAGAGAGTGGTAACACAAACAAAATTCCAACAATCAACAAACGTTTCATATAGTTCTAGTATATCAAATTATTATAAGTTCAAGTGGTGATTTTGTGAGATGCTTGTACCCATGTTGAGTAATCACACCAGTGTCTTCAATACGAATACCCAATGTATCTGGTATATATATCCCTGGCTCAACTGTAACCACCATGTTTTCTCGAAAATATGGTCGTTCTCGACGCCAATAAATACGTGGGGCTTCGTGAATCCGCGTACCAACACCATGACCTAATGTGTGTATGAAATACTGATTATATTCTCCTAAAACCTCACGCGCACGAAGATCGGCAAACGCTGCTTTTACATCAGGTAGTACGTATGCTTCAGACGCTTGTTTTGAACGGAGCACGAGAGCGTATAATTCCTTGTCACGCTTCGTTGGCTTACCGACAAAAATCGTACGTGTCATATCGGACATGTACCCTTCGTAAATTACACCAAAGTCAATAATCACAAAACCTTCGAGTTTTTCATCAGTTGGTTTTGGATGAATATCATTTCCTGCCCGGACACCTGACGTCACAATCGGCGGAAAACTTGGTCGCAGTCCTCGCTTGTGTATTTCGGTACGAATATACGCCTGTAATTCTCGCTCGGTCTTCCACACAAACTTCGTAATGATTTTCTTGAAAATCTGATCAGTAATCTGACACGCTTTGGCAATTTTCTGTAGTTCAGTTTTTGTTTTACTGTGTGCCATAGAGATATTCTTTAATGAGTGAAAACGCCTCTGGTCGGTACGCGAATTCTGGATGGTTTTCAGCGTACGCTTTTTCAATTTCAAATAATGAAAAATATTTATTACCAATCACTTCATCGTTAATCGGCAACTCATCAGGTTCAACACTCGCGACAGTGATGTACACATCGACAAGTTCGTTTTCAATAAAGTCGTCAGCAACGTCGTGACGCCACTGTACTGTTCCGAGATACAAAAAATCACTCGGGTCTTTTTCAATACCTGATTCTTCAAACAGTTCACGAGAAGCAGCCACACGACTTTCTTCGCCAGAATCTACGTGTCCACCAGGAGTAGCCCACATGTTTGGATCGAGGCGTTTTGATGGATTGCGTCGCTGTAACAAAATATGTCCGACCTCATCAATCACCCACACTTGAACAGTTTTGTGGATCAACCCACGTTCATGAATTTCAGTCTTGGAAAGAACTTCCCCTGTTTCGATACCATCTTCTCCGTATACATCTAACATTTCTTCATGCATAGAGACAGTATAACAAAAACCGCCCCGTGGAACACGGGGCGGTTTTTGTAGTGATACATTTAGAATGCGAGCCAACTGTAGAGAAGTGACCACGCAACAGCACCAACCAAAATTGAAAGAAGCTGGTAACCTGCAGTAATACCAAACATTGCCCAACTCAATTTCTTTGACTTGCCACTCCAGATTGCCATACCTGCTTGCACTGGCATGACGAAACCGAGCCACACAAAGAGTCCGTAGAACAATGCACCTGAAACAGTGAGTCCACCGATAAATGCAGCAAAGAAACCGAGCGCGTAGTACTGAACAAATCCAACAACAAGATTAAGAATCATGTGTGGCATCATTGCCTTCATCGCAGCTTTCTTTTCTTCTTTTGGCATCTGCTCTGGCATAGGACGTCCTGTGATTTCGCCCCATTTCTTACCGAACATAAGTGGTCCGTACCAAACGAGCGCAATTGCCATACTCAAGATTGAACCAGCCAACGCAGCTAAAGCAGTAAATGTGTAAAATGTCATGTTATATAAAAACGTAACTTAGTTAATAATACTCCTATTATACACCAAAAAACGCGGTGCGGAAGATTTCTTTATATTCCGGATC
Source organism: uncultured Candidatus Saccharibacteria bacterium (assembly GCA_964397435.1). Lineage (GTDB taxonomy): Bacteria > Patescibacteriota > Minisyncoccia > Phycocordibacterales > UBA9973 > DALYCO01. The sequence goes on from CAYNHU010000005.1 coordinate 60,244, forward strand.
AAGGCGAGCTTTGAGACAATCAAGCTCAAGTGCATGACCTTTGACAAACTCCGGATGCTGTGACAATTCCAAAAATTCATCAAACGTGACGAGCATGGTTTCATGAATTCGCTCCCCTGGATCAAGGTTCGGTTCAGCAACTTTGAGACAATTATGTGCAACAAAAATATGGAGTGTGCTTTCTACCTTACCCAAATGATCGTGTGAACGTAACAATCGAACATCATCAGATGCATAGCCTGATTCTTCGAGTAATTCTCGCTTAGCAACGGCGCGTGGATCTTGTTCGTCTTTTTCGAAACGCCCAGCAGGCACGCCGATAGTTGGTCGATGTCCTGGCTGCTCCTCTTTCTGAAGATATATTTTGTCACCAACAAGGGGAATAACCACAACTGTATCCGGTCGTTTCAACATTTCAAATGTCTGGAATGTTCCGTCAAATTGTTCTTGCTCCCATTGGTAGACGTCGTAGATAACTCCGCTAAAAACCTTCTTCGCATGTGGTGGTATTTTTGCCATACGTGCCTATGATACGTTTTTTATAATAAAATGCAAAAGCATTATGCTCGACGTTCAAGCTCAGCAAATAAACATGCGAGCTCTTCTTTATGATCGACAAAATCAATCGTGCCAGCTTCTAGTTCTTGTTTAAACATGCGCCACTCGACAAGACGACCTTGTAACACATCACGCTCTGAAAGCTGAATTGACGCTGGGTTAAAATCAAACGTCACAAGAAACACAGAAACAAACTGTTGTGAGTATGAACCATCGTATCGTTTTTCAAATTGCCGAATGTCCCCTATTTTTTCATACGAATGCGCGCTATCAAGCGATAGTCCAATTTCTTCGAGCATCTCTGTTCGAAGTGTTTCTTCTTCGGTCATATCGCCATCAACGTATCCACCACATGACTCACCCCATTTACCTGGATTATTCAGGACTTTGAATGAACGCTGATGAATATAGAGTTCTCCGCGGCTATTGATAATCCATGCGTGCACAGATTTACACCAGAGATTTTTTGCAATCACATCGTTGAGTGTTCCCATGCCAACAAATCTTCCATCTTCGCTATACATGCGAACTGGCGAGTGGTTAATCACCACTTCGTTGCCATCGATCAATACTAGTTCTTCGTTGTGTTCCATGATTGTGTGTGCTGGAAGGGAGACTCGAACTCCCACGGCTTGAAGGCCGCTTGCACCTGAAGCAAGTGCGTCTACCAATTCCGCCATTCCAGCAAGTTTTTGGATAGTGGAACTATAGCGTATTTAATAAAAAGAAACCAGCCGCAGGCTTCGCCTGCGGCTGGTTTCGTGTCCTTAGAAACGACGTGGAGCGTCTTCCTTTGGACGTGCAACTGCGACGTGGATAGTGCGACCATCGAGATCTTTGCCGTCAAGCATTGAAATCGCATTGTCTGCATCAGCATCAGAAGCCATTTCAACGAAACCGAAGCCTCGTGAGCGACCTGATACTTTATCCATGACTACTGAAGCACTTTCGACTGTACCAGCAGACGCAAAAGCGTTGCGGAGACTGTCGTCGTTTGTTGCCCACGCGAGTGAGCTAACATAGAGTTTTTTTGCCATTGTAGAGTAGATACAAAACTGTTCTCGACCGTATTTTGCCGTAACCGTAACCGGTCGAGCCCAAATACCCTACTATCAAAGCATACAATCAATAAAAAGTAAATAAAGAAAAAATAAAGACCCTGTTAAAGGTCTTTATTGGCTTTTAGGGTGTTGTTGTAGTGTCAGTACCCTGATCAGTCGGAGCAGCATCTGTAGTCTCAGAAGACGGCCCTGATGTTGGTTCTGGCGTTGGTTCTGGCGTTGGTTCTGGCGTGATTTCTGTATCACCTACAGCCTGGTCAGACCCCGCCTCAGGCTGGTCAGGCTGTGGTGTTTCAGGATTAGTTGAACCATCTGTTGTATCTGTTGGTGGTACTTCCGGCGAAGGCAGCTGACCCTGGTATGCTGTGCCATTTTGCTGCAACAACTTTTCAAAATCAGTCTTAGTAACACATATATCATCGATACAGATACGATCACGTGCACGCACACTCCCAACAAAGAAGTCACCAATACCATTTGCCTGATCTGCGAACCATGCAATCAATTGATTTGTAAACGTACGATCAGTTGATGTTCGAAAGGCAGCGATATTTTCAACTTTGATATTAAGTTCACGAATTGCTTCAACAAGCACTGGAGTGATTTGTGAGTAGTACACTGACTTCATTCCTTTTGAATCAGTCGAAACAAGTTCAGGGAAATATCGTTCCAAATCTTGTGCGAGAAAACCAATCATGTGATTGCTTGATGGATTTGTTTTCCAGTTATAACTCACAGTGCGAACCTTGAGCAATGTGTCGAGTGTTGTTGATGCGAGATCTGTAATATTTGTTTTAAGTCGTTCATCTGATGAACATGACATACCAACACCAGTGGTGATACCGCAGTTAGTACCACCGGTACCATTGATTATAGTTTCATCAATCGGAAAAAATGATGATGAGCCAATCATAAATTGATGCTCAGCTGTGTTGTTTGTTCGAGCACCAAGCGCAATACTATTTGAAAAACCTCCGGTGCCTGCTGTATCACCAATGACGATTGATGTTTCACCCTGAGTTGCAGCAATTACAGTTGCAGTCGCTCCTGATGTTAAACCGGTAATTGTTTCTCCAATTTGATATCCACCGGTAGCAGAAGTGAAGACCATATTTGCACCATCGTCACTATAGAGACCAAGTGTTTCATTTGATAAACTACCTTGCACGATTTCCCCTTCCTGAAACGGGCCGTTCGCGAGGTTGTTATATGTGAGCGTAACCTGATTATTACTAACCGGATCATTTCCATATCCAACTGCACCGTTACCGATAGCAATCACACCGTTTGCGTGATTAGTATATGATCCAGCATCTGTACCGATAAAAATAGAGTACGCAGTATTCTGTGCACTTCCACCAGCCGAATTACCTAAAAAGAGCGAACTCTTGATCGCAGAACTTTGCTCACCAGAAGTATTACCGACAAAAAGTGACTGCGAAACATTTGATGATTGTTGTCCAGATTCTTTACCAATTAACACGGTCTCTTCTATTCCAATACCATCTTGACCAGTACCATTACCTACGAAAATTGAACCCTTAGACCCAGGACTATTTACAAGATTGGCGCCTGATTGATTACCAATGAAAATTGAAGCGGCAGTATTTACAGACGAAGATCCAGCTTGGTATCCAACAAAAACTGAAGCAAGCGCTTGGGATGTGTTACTACCTGCACTAGTACCAATAAATGTTGAGGTTTGACCTTGCACCGCATTTAAGCCGGCTTCCGATCCAATAAATGTTGAGAATGTAGAACCAACAGCATCCTTACCTGCACGATATCCCATAAAGACGACATTACCGTCAATGCCAAACGGAAAAAGACCAGCTGCATCAGTTAAAAAGTCTGAAACGTTTGTTGTATTGTAACCAGCTTCAAAACCCATGAGTACTGAGTTTGATGCGCCATACGCGTGATAGCCGGCGCTGTTTCCAGAGAACGTAGAGAACGCAGCGGTGTCCGCCCCCTCACCCGCCTGGTAGCCGAAGAAGTTCGAGTCATGTGCATTGAATGCATTTCTACCTGCATTGTAGCCAAAGAAGTTTGAGTTGAATGCATTGTAGGCACCACGACCAGCATTAGCACCAATGAAGTTAGCGTAGGCTGCATCGGTAGCTTGGTAGCCTGTGTGGTCACCGAAGTAGGTTGAGTAGGCAGCATTCACTGCATCTTCACCTGCTGAGTTACCGAAGAAGTTTCCATTGTTAGCGTTCATTGCTCCACAACCTGCACGGTAGCCGAAGAAGTTAGCGTCGTTAGCGTTTGTTGCTCCACAGCCAGAGAGTTGACCGAGGAAGTTTGAGTTACTTGCGTTGATTGCGTTTTGACCTGCATCAGTACCAATGAAGTTAGAGTAGCTAGCAGCTGAAGCACCAACACCAGCGTCGACGCCAATGAAGACGGTATTGTTGGTTGAGCCACCACTCCCACCTGCACCAGTACCCATCCAGTTGTAGGTACTTGCAGTAGTAACGTAGTACGGGTTAACAACACAGTTTGCACTCCCTGGAGCACAGCCTGGATCGAGGATGCTGTTGTCACCTGCTGAGTAGCCACCTGTTGGTGGTGGTGTACCGTCTGGTAGTTGAGCTGCGAAGACGAAGAAACCATAACCGAGGATGGAGAGGATGGTGATTGAGAGGCTGAGGAAATGTTTATAGCTAAAACGTAATTGCATATGTGTTTCTATTATACGACAAAAAACACCTGAGCCCTAGGGGTGTTTATGTGGATTACTAGTCTTCATTATTTTTAACCTGTTCGTACTATAAATTCTTTCAACTGGTGTGCGAGTTCTTCTAATTTATCTCTATCAGCAAGAGGACCTCCTGCAGAGCAAATCCATCCTTCGTATTTAGGAAACCAGTATTCTTTGTTAGAAAAAATTTGTTTCCATTCACCGCGTTTCATGTGTTCAGTACCATGCATTGGTACGAGTTTTATATGCGCATGATCTATACCAGTACCCTCCATAATCAAACCAACTCGCCCAACATCAGGATAGAAATCTTCTAAGATCTTACTCACCTCTTTTGCCGCTAGAATAAATTTTTGTAAAGATTCATCGGGCATCTTAAGAACATCGCTTCCAAAATGCTCTTTGGGGATTACACAAGAAAAACCTTCGGTATTTGGATCAATAGAAAGAAATGCTATAAAATTTTCATTTTCCCAAAAACTAGCTGTCGAAATATTGCCGGATGCTATTTCACAAAAAATACATTTATTATCTTTTGTTGTTGCGTCATAGTTTGCCATATTCCCATTCTAACTTAAATGCTAGTTTATAGATAATCAAATCTAACTTAATGTTTGATTACTTGTTTGATTGTCTTTGCGGAAGAGGAGGGATTCGAACCCTCGGTTCGGTTTCCCGAACACAGTCTTTCCAGGACTGCCATTTAAACCACTCATGCACTCTTCCCCACTCTCAGACTATTTTCCGAGAAGTGCTTTGATACGATCCTCAACTGGTGGGTGTGATGCGAACAAACCACCAATCTTTTTTGCAAAGCGACCAGAACCTTCTGGGTTTGCGAGATACAGGTGCGCAATTGCTGATGACTGACGACGCATTGGTTGTCCGTACTCTCCTATTTTTTTGAGAGCACTTGCAAGTCCTTCTGGATATCGAGTAAGCAACGCACCTGAAGCGTCTGCGAGATATTCACGTTTGCGAGAGATAGCAAGCTGAATGAGCATCGCAAACAATGGAGCAAGGATCGCAAACACAATACCGACAATCATGAGAACGCCGTGATTACCGTTATTATTATCACCGTCTCCTCCTAATCCAAACAAACGAGATCGGAGAAACATATCAGCAATAATTGAAACAAAACCAGCGAGTACAACAGCGACAGTTGAGACAAGCATATCTCGATTGCCAATGTGTGAAAGTTCGTGCGCCAACACTCCTTCGAGTTCAACTTTATTCATGATCTGGAGTAATCCTGTGGTAACCGCAACAACTGCATGTTCTGGATCACGACCAGTTGCGAAAGCATTTGGTGAAGGATCATTGATGACATAGATTTTTGGCATTGGCAATCCTGCAGTTATTGCGAGGTTTTCAACACTTGTATACAAATCAGGAAATTGAGCTTTTGAAACAGCTTGCGCGCCAGAGAGAGCAACGACAACTTTATCAGAAAACCAATACGCGCCAATATTCATGATGATTGAGAACAGAGCGAAACCGACGAGAATAGTTGGGTTTTTGTAGTAGTAACTGAAAAACCATCCGAGTGCAATAACGAGCGCAAAAAAGAAGGTCATGAGAAACCATGTTTTACGAATGTTTGCGTCTTTGTGAGTGTAAAGTGTTGCCATAGTGAATCAAAAAATTATATCGAAACCACCTGTTATAGTAGAGCATTTCGGTGCATTGTCAAATGGGGTTCGGTAGTGCTTTTTACCAGCTACCTCCTCCACCGCCTCCACCTCCGCCACCTGAAGATCCGCTACCACTTGAGCCACTGTGTGAACCACTACTACCTGGAAGTGGTGTAAACAATGAACTACTTGCAACTGCTGCAAATGAACTAATGCGATTATTGAATGTCGCCGCTGAGAATGCATGCATACCAGGATCAACGTACCATGTTGGAGGTTGTGTGTAGAGTCCTTCAAATTCAGCTGCCCATTTTTCTTCAAGACCAAAAATCATAGCATATGGGAGTAGTGACTCAAACAGTGCTGGATTTTTTGCCGGAGCATTATGGAAGGTAATACGATCAGCTTCTGCGACACGAATATAGAGTTCAAGCCCACGTAGTTTGAGATCAGCACCGAGACCATCCTCTGTTAAACGAAATTGACGAGGACGACCAGTGATAGTACCAATACCAATCAAAACACAGGTCAGAGAAAAGAGCATTCCCGCTTGATAGCCGAGGAGTGTCCAGACAAATACGCCTGGATTAATAGCAAGGAATAAACTTATGAAAAATACCATCCATGGATTACTGACCTCAAAACGCTTAGCTTTATACAGCAATCCACGACTAACCAATCCATCGACAACTGTTTTAATAATTGTTGGAGTCTTGGTCACAAATGACGCACGCAATGTTGTTGTGGTCATATCCTGCACGCCGAGCATAATTGTTTTGTCGTACAGCGGAAGATCGTCGATCGGTTGTGCTGTTGCTGTAAATGTATACTCTCCTTCATTGTTTTTAATAACCAAATAACCACGCACAGCGAGAGAAATTAATTCAGCAGAAATGTCTTTTGGTTGTATCGTTCCACGAACAAGCGCTGCAATTTCAAGTGGTGTAAATCCTGCTGCGTCATATTCAACCATGAGTGGATGCGCTGCGCTGTACTGTTTGCGTTCGCGATATGCTGCCCATGATTTACGAAACCACAATCCTGCAAACAAAAATGGAAACGGAATAAACCAGAGACGTTCAAGCCACACAATAACACGATCACGTAGTGTTGGTTCAGGAATAACTCCTTTTGGAAAACCGACAGCAACAGTCATACCACTACCGACATCAAGAAATGATTCTTGCTCCGTGCTAAAAATAAACTCAGTTGTTGCTGTGTCTTCGTGATAGAATGGCTGGAGTGTCATGCACGGAATGCGTGAGCCGCGAGGGCCACAATATGACGCAACCTCATTTGTATTTTCTCGATACACGCCTGGAATAGTGATGTGTGTTTCAACCTGACGAATAGGAACATTCCATTCATTCCCTGTTGCGTTCCAGTACAACTCGTCTCGATCGTCAAAAAAACCAATTGCGTTATGTATCGTGTACGAAAGTACATAGAACTGAATTCCTGTTACCAAAACATCGGGATCACCAATGCGAATATCGAGTTCTTGGTCACTCTTACTTTCATCGAGCACATAGTATGGTGTACCATATTCGTTCACAACAGAAACATCTTTGTATGTTAGTGGCTTAAGCGCACCGGGAGCACGGCTTACTGGAATAGTACGACGGATTCCATGCTTGTGTTCTTCTTTGAAGTCATACTTGATTGTTTCTGTCACGAGCACAGTACCGTCCTGGTTTACACGCGCGTCAACGCGATATGAGTCAATCAACTCCGGAAAATAATCAGGATTCACATTTATGTACGAAACAACTGCATGCGCAAAAGGTGTACCCAGACTGAGTACACCTCCGACGCTTAATCCGAGTACAAGTGCGATCGCAACAACAACTGTTTTGATACGCATGAACATAGATTAGAATTTTACTTCAACTGGCTTCTGAGCTGCATCGTCATCAGCAAGATCAAAGAGTTCCATTTTTGTGAACTTGAAGATATTTGCAATAACGTTACCAGGAAAATGTTCGAGTGCTGTATTGAGATCACGAACATTTGCGTTGTAGAAACGACGTGATGCCTGAACTTTGTTTTCAGTGTCAGTAAGTTCACGCTGCAATTCAAGGAAATTGGTATTTGCCTTCAAATCTGGATAATTTTCTGAAAGTGCAAACAATGATTTCAATGTGCCAGTAAGTGCATTTTCTGCTTCGGCTTTGTCGTGCATTGAAGCATTGTCACTCATAGCTTGCATTGCTGCAGTTCGCGCTGCAGTTACTTTTTCAAATGTACCAGATTCATGTGTTGCGTAGCCTTTAACAGTATTTACCAAATTCGGAATGAGATCGTAGCGACGCTTAAGCTGTACTTCAATATCTGAAGCTGCTTCTTTGGTGCGATTTACGAGAGTAACAAAACCGTTGTATGCACTGATAACGTACAAAATACCGACAACAGCGACTGCGAGAATAATGTAGAGAATAGTCATAATCTATAACAAACTTATCTTATAATAACGGATACTATTCGAGTATAGCACCTCCCATGAGGGTTTTAAAGAGTTCCTGTATTGGAGTCGCGGGCTTCGGAACATCAACTGTCACCTCTTTGTTGTAATCACTCATAACCGCAGCAAATGAAAGTGTACCTGCTGTTCCTGCGATATCCTGACCACGATCTGATGAATCATCAAATGTAACCATAAACACTACCTTGTAGACCAAACTGTCTGCTTTACCAACCCAGAGTGAGATGGGTGTCATATCGATTGATTCGAGTGCAGCACGTTCTTCATCAGAAAAAGTTTTGTGTGGCATGGTTGCAAGGCCAGCTTTGGTTGCGTACTGATTGTAGACGTCAGTGTATTTTTCAAGGAAGCTTGGGAGTTTTTTGAAATCAACTTTCACATCATATTTATCAGTTGCAACACCTGAGACAACTTCGCCACCCTTGGGAAGAATTGAGCTAATCACTTTTTCTTCAGCAACGAGTCCATATACTTTTTCATAAAAAGCTGGCGGCATTTTTGTACTTGCACCGAGCGCACTCTCAAGTTCGAGAGCACTATCATTTCCTCCAAATTCTTTTGCGAGTGCAACTGGATCAATTGAGAACCATGTATTCAAGATCTTGCCTGCTGGAATAAATGGAATCGCAGGAAGTTTTGTTGTTTTAAGATATACAACGCGATCGAGAACTCGGAGTTCACCAGCGACATCAAGCGCTTCAGTTGAACTGCCTTCTGTTCCCTTGACTGAAAATTCAAGCTGGGCTTTTTGTTCAGTTTCATGTTTTGCTGCATCACCAACAAGTCGAGCTGAGAATGCGCCTGATTCACTTGGAGTCGCACCAGTAATATCAGCATTGACTGTTACATCAAAATGACTTGAGCGTACCTGTGTACGAGCATCTGACATTTTCTTGAGTAATACTTGTGGTTGTTCACCAAAAGAAATGACACCTGTGCTTGCGAGTACAGCACCGGCAGCGAGAACGACACCGACAATAGCTAATATGATTGTATCTTTTTTGTTCATATATATAAGTATACACCACCTTTCCCTACGGGAAAGGTGGTGTATTGAATGCTCCTATGGTGTAGTGAGAGCTCTATTTCTTCTTGTGCTTGAGAGCCTGTTTTGCTTGCCAGTTTGCAACGAGCACCAAGATTGGTGACGCTACAAAGATTGATGAATATGTTCCAAAGAACATACCAGTTACAAGAACCAACGCAAAGTTTTTGGTTGTTGCAGGACCAAAGAAGAAGAGTGCAACAAGCGCAATAATAACAGTCAATGAAGTGTTGATTGAACGAGTGAATGTCTGTCTAATACTTTTGCCAACAGTTTCTGCAAATGACTCGTCACCTGCGCCTTTCAAGTTTTCACGGATTCGGTCAAACACAACGATTGTATCTGAAACTGAAAGACCGAGAACTGTGAGCAACGCAACAACAAAGAGTGTATCAACTTCTGCTCCATGATAGTGACCAAGTACAGCAAAGACACCTGATGGAATAAGAATATCGTGAGTCAATGTAACAACTGCGATCAAACCGTACTTCCATGAAGCAATCGGTCGTGACACTTTGCGGAATGCAAACGCGATGAACGCGATAATTGCAAGTACAACGAGTATGATTGAAACAATTGCTTTACGAGCAAGTTCTGTACCAACTGATGGACCAATTGAAGTAAATACTTTTTCAGTTAATGGATATGTGTTGTTAACACTGAGAGCTGCTACTAAGCGAGCGCGTTCTGCTTCTGAGAGGTCGCGTGATTTGATAATCAAATCTTTGTCGCCACTTTCCTGAACAACAGTTTCTCCAATCTGAACACTCTGCACTGCTTGTACTGCAGTCTCAAGTGCTGGACGAGTTGTTGTGTATGACACTTCCATGAGTGCGCCACCTTTGAAATCAATACCGAGTTTGAGACCAAATGTTGTAATCGCAATCAATGATGCAGTAACAAGGAGTACTGAAATCGTGAGGAAGATTTTCTTGTGTTTGATGATAAACATACGTAATTCCTTAGATAAATAATACGCTAGTGTGCTGCATGCTTTTTAGCATTTGAGAATCCTGAGCCAAAAAGGAAGCGAGTAACCGCATTTGATTTCTCAACTCCGACTGCAAGGAGAAATACGCGAGTAATAGCAATTGCTGAAATAAGAGAGATAACAACACCAATCATAAGTGTGAGCGCAAAGCCTTTGATGAGTGATGTACCGAACCAGAACAGAATAACAGCAGTAATGAATGTTGAGATGTTTGAGTCACGAATTGAAAGCCATGCGCGAGCAAAACCTTCACGAACTGCATCTCGGACTGAGTGACCAGCGCCAATTTCTTCTTTAATACGTTCAAAGATAAGCACGTTCGCATCCACCGCAATACCGATCGAAATAATGAAACCTGCGATACCAGCAGCAGTTAATGTGACCGGAACAAGTTTATAGAGTACGAGCGTAATAACAACGTACATCGCAAGTGCGAGTGTTGCAAGCAAACCTGGGAAACGGTACCAAAAAATAAGGAAGGCTGCGATTGCCAAGAAACCGACAATACCAGCAAACACACCAGCGTGTGCAGCCTCAGCTCCGAGTGATGGACCAATTGTCTGTGTTGAAACAAGTGAGATTGGAACTGGCAATGCACCTGAGTTCAAACGGCCAACAAGTTGTTTTGCTTGAAGGGGTGTAAAACTACCAGTAATCTGTGCTTCTCCACCAGTGATTTCTTGTTGTACAACTGGAGTTGAAATTGGAGCGCCATCGAGAAAGATTGCAACAGGCTTACCAATATTTGCTTTAGTGATTTCAGCGAACAACTTTGCACCTTCTGTGTTGAACACTAATGAGATTGTTGGTGAACCAGTTGTCTGATCGAACTGAAGTTGTGCTTTTGAAAGCTGACGTCCAGTAAGTTCTGTTGGAAGCCAACCTGAGTTGGGATCCATAGTCACATTACCTGATGCATCAACAACGAGTTTCTGTTCTTTCTGATTTGGATCTTGAACCTTAAATTCAAGCAATGGTGTCTGACCAATCATTGCGATTGCCTTTTCTGTATCAGTGATACCTGGCAAATCAACCAACAAACGTTCCTCACCTTGTGTTGCAAAGTTACCGTGCTGCACCTGAACCAATGGCTCAGAAACACCGAAGAGGTTTACGCGACGTTCAATAACATCACGAAGTGATGCCATTGCCTCACCGACTTCGTTGGATGCAACTTTTGAAATATCTGCCTTGTATTCAAGGTGACTACCACCTGAAAGATCAAGACCGAGACGAAATGGGAACTTACTAAAAAATGCTGGGGTCGCAAGTGGCTTACCTGAAACCTTTGCATATGAACCGAAGACAAAGTAGCCTGCGGCTAGTCCGAGGACCAGAATTAAAAGCGCTACAACGCGTTTCTTCCACATACTGAATTACTCTAGTTACTCAATAATAATGGGCTTATTCTATAGCGTTTGCCCCGTTTTCGCAAGCGAAAACGGGGCATTTTTTACAACACAAAAATGAGTATGACAATACCCGCAATAACGCGATACCAGCCAAAAAGTTTGAATGAATGCGTCGCAATGTACTTGATAAACCATCGAGAAACAATGTACGCGACAATAAACGAGACCACACTACCAATACCGATGAGCATCCACTCATGAGGTGTTAATGACGGTGACGATTTGTAGAGATCATAACAAGCTGCGGCACCCATTGTTGGAAGTGCCAAGAGAAATGCGAACAGTGTCACAACTTCGCGTGAATATCCTTGGAGTAAACCATATACAATGACCGCTCCTGAACGTGAGACACCTGGAATAACCGCCAGCGCTTGTGCGATACCAAATCCGATACTTCCCTTGTCATTCGGCAAAGTAGCTATTGCAGTGCCGGTTCGGCGTGGAAGGTACACATATTCGAGCCAGAGAAAAACCAAACCTCCAAGCAATAGCGTACTACCAGAAAGTGCTACGTTGCCGATTAAGTAGTGCTTAATTATTTTATACAAAACAAATCCAATCAACGCTGTTGGAATAAACGCAACAATCGTACTACGAATCAACTGACGATCCTCTCGTATTCGTTTAAAAAACAAAACGCACACAGCAAGAATCGCGCCGAACTGAATAACAACAGTAAATGTTTTCAAAAATTCTGTTTCAGGAATATTGAACACTGATGCAGTAAGGGCAATATGTGCAGTTGAAGAGACAGGTAAAAATTCGGTTATTCCTTCAACGATACCGAGAATAATTGCGTGAATGATGTGCATAGCTAGTGTGATTGTACTATCTTTCGAACAGTAAATGCAAAAAGTGCTCCGAACACCAGACCTGCAAGTACATCAGATGGATAATGTACGCCGAGAAACACTCGCGAGATAGCGATAAGTAACCCGCCGATACCAATGATACTGAGACTCACAGCTCTACGCTCCCCGAGAAGAAACCACGCAACGATACTTGCTCCCGCAAATGTTGCATGTGTTGAAGGAAATGAAAAATGTGTCGCTTCCGCAAGAGGCGTATAACCGAGTGTGATAAATGGACGAACAATACTAAACACATCTTTGAGAATATATTCAGAGGCAAGAACCGCGAGACCAATCAGCGCACCTATCTGTAGTGTCCGAATCACAAATGTTTTTGAATCTTGTCGCACCAAAAAGAAAACCATGCTACACGGAATGATATAAATACCGACATCAGAAATAATACGCGCACTCTCTGCAACCCAAGGATGAATAACTGCGTAATTAAAAAGTGTAAATAAGAGTGCGTTGTCCATACTTATTTAAGCTCGATGAGCGTCAACAGATTTTTAAACAAACACGCAATAGTGATTGGACCGATGCCACCCGGCACTGGAGTGTAGTAACTTGCTTTGGTGTATGCTTCTTTAGCAACATCGCCTTCAATTTTTCCAGCAACTTCACTTGTTCCCGCATCAAACAACACAACACCTTCTTTGAGCATATCAGCAGTAATCAATCCTGGCACACCAGCACCAGAAATAATAACGTCAGCAGTTACAAGCACAGAACCAAGGTCGCTCGTTGTACGATCAACAATCACAGGCTCAAGGTGCATAGAACGAAGCCATGCCCGAACCGGTGCACCAACAAGTTTCCCCTGTCCAACAATAACGATTTTTTTGCCAGTGAGTGAAACACCAGTGCGAACAATACATTCTCGAATTGCACCCGCAACAGCTGGCAACACTTCAGTGTGTCCTGAAGCAATGTGGTTGCGAGCGTATGACGACAACATATCGATGTCTTTCGGAAGTGGCACTGCATCGAGTACTGCATCAGTATCAATCGTTTCTGGAAGTGGTAACTGCACAATCATGCCTTGGTGTCGTTCGCCGAGTGTGCGGACTTCTTGGACAAGCGTATCGGTATCAATAGTTAATGGCAATCGGTAGACTGTTAAATGGATGCCAATTTTTTCAGCAAAACGCTGCTTCATGGCAATGAAGTTTTCAATAACAGGATTGTTCCCTACGTACACAATACCAACTGTTGGAGCATGTGAAAAACGCGCGATTGCTTCCTTGAGTTCGTGTTCCATGAGAGCGACAATAGTTTTACCGAGGATTGGTTGTGACATAGATAGATATTTAATAGCCTACAAATTCATGTCGCATATCATCAGGATGGGCATGGCGACGATATTTGCGCATTGAGGACAGAATACCAAGCGCGAGGAATTCTGTCACGAGGTGTGATCCTCCGTAACTCATAAATGGCAGCGGGATTCCCGTTACGGGCATGATACCAAGATTCATACCAATGTTAACCATAATATGACTCATGAAGTAAAGCGACACACCGACACCGAACAGAATTTCAAAATTTGAACCTCCATACATAGAAATATGCAGAATGCGCCAGAGTAATAATCCATACAATACCAAAAGGAGCGCCGAACCGATCAATCCCCACTCTTCAGCAAACGCAGCAAAGATAAAGTCAGTTTCATATTCTGGCAAAAACTGGAGACGCGACTGGGTTCCAAAACCAATTCCCTTGCCCAAAATCTGTCCTGATCCAACAGCAATACCAGCTTGGTACACGTTGTATCCACTACCACGAATATCTGTGTACGGATGAATGAAGTTAATAACACGATCTTTTTGGTACGGCTTGAAAACAAACATCCACAACATACCGAACGCAACCAGTCCGAGCAATCCAAGTGCAAATAAGTGTCGTTTTGAAATACCCGCAACGAGCGCCATACCAAACCAAATCATGAAAATAACCATGGCACTTCCAAAGTCAGGCTGCAAAAACACAAGCATAAATGGAATAAGCGCATAGACACCAGAAATTAAAATGTGTTTGAAGTGTGCAATTTCAACGTGGCGACGTGAAAAATATTTTGCCAACATTAAGATCACGATGATCTTCATAAAGTCTGACGGCTGAAATGAAAAACTTCCAAATGAAAACCAACTTTGCGCACCGTTTGATGTGTGACCAAGGATGAACAACACAACCAGCAAAAATGAAAAGAGCAAAAACAATCCAACCAAAATACTGGTTCGTTTAAATATGCGCACATCAAACTGCGATACGAGATAGAAAAGCACGAGTGAGATAAGCACCCAGATTCCCTGCTTGGTAGCTAAATTACTTACCCCATTAAATGAAGTCATGGTAACCATGCCGGCACCAATAATCGGCAATGTGAGGAGTGCGAGCAACCAATCAGGCTCGCGAAATGTTGTGAGAAATCGCTGCCACATGACTATCGAACATTAACACTAAAGACATCGAATCGTGGAAGGAGTTCGATACGAGTAACGGTGTTGGCAAACGGGTTTGGCCACGTAAAAATAACTGAATTTTGTTCTTGTGGGTTGAGTGCTGGGAGATATGTTTGTGATGCGCCGAGTGCGTTACCATCTTTGTCGTACGTAATCGCAACAACTGAAATAGTTTTGACTGCATACCGATCAGAAACGTTGGTGATGGTGCCTGTGATTTTTGGTTTTGATTCTTGGTTTGTAATAACAGGATTACTTGGAACAATATTGATTGAGTTCACACGAGGATCAAGGGTGACCCATGCTGGTTCGCCAGTAAATACAAACTCTGCATATTTTGGTGTACGAGAACCAACCTGAATACCACCTTCAAAAATTGCTGATGATCCGTTTGGAGCAATATAGGCAACACCTGTTCGCTCGGTAATAAATTCACGATTTTCATCGTAAATTTTAAACTGATATGGAACGTTGCGAGCCGCAGCAGCAATGTTTGGGTTTTCAATATACGCAACAGCACTCGCGACGGTACTGGTCACAGGAAATACGCGAGCCCAACGAACGACAACATCTGATGTTTGAAACGGACACAATTTTGCACAACCACCGCCGCAGTCAACACCTTGTTCAGTGCCGTTTTGCTTACCATCAAAACAAGTTGGTGTTTCTTGTAATTTAGGAATGATAATAAGTGCGGCAATCACAACGATGATTCCGATAAAACCACTAACGATCATAATTTGTCGGCGTGCGCCCCATGAAAGTGCCATATATGACTAGAATAGCAAAAAATAGGTAAAAAGACACGTAGCAAAGCGGGGGCGCCGAAGGCGCCCCCGCTTTTCATTACTTCCCCACACTTTCGCGTAACGCACCTTCCAAAATCGGATGCGTATACACAAAATGAATTGCTTCGAGTTTTTTAGGAACCACACGCTGACTTCCAAGAATAGCTTCAGCAAACTGACCAACAATCAATCGCAACAACCACGCTGGAGCTGGTAACCACACCGGACGATGGAGTACTTTGCCAAGCGTTGCAACAAGCTCACGGTTACGAACAGGATGTGGTGCGACAGCATTCACTGGACCTCGCAACCGATCATCGAGCACGGCAGCCATATAGAGCGTAATCAAATCATCCATGTGAATCCATGAGAACCACTGATTACCAGAACCCATTCGTCCACCAAATCCATAGTTAAAAAGGGGTAAAAGCGTACCGAGCATACCGCCTCCTTTGCCAAGCACGATACCAGTGCGGACTGAGACTACGCGGATACCGAGCGAGGCGGCCTTGGCCGCCTCGCCTTCCCACGCAGCACACACCGTTGCCAAAAAATCTGATCCAGCCAATCGAGATTCATCGAGTATTTCATCACCACGAGAGCCATACCAGCCAACAGCCGAAGCACAAACGAAGACCTGCGGCTTTTTTTCTTGTGCAGCAAAATAAGCAACGAGCGCTTGAGTAGAATGAACACGACTTTCATATATTTGCTGTTTATATGATTCAGTCCAACGACCAAAAATACTCACACCAGAAAGATGGATGACAGCGTCACACGTCGCAAGCACCGGAGGCATTGGATCATGCACTAAATCAACTTGGTAAAATGAAACGCTTGGATGTGTTTCTCGAGGAGGCACACGATCAAAAATCACAACACTATGCCCTGTTGCAATAAAACGTTTTGTAAGTTGTGTACCAATGAAACCCGAACCACCAGTGATACAAATAGTCATATAACGTAAGTATACTACAGCACGCTACTACTCAATACGGAGTCCCCACAATGACGCATCTGGGAGACGTTCACGTCGAGACACAAAAAAGAGCGTGCCGCTAAAAATAAACAATAGAATTAAAACAACAAACTTATACCGCACCCATTCATCGGGTGTGAGTAACACACGCGTAACTTCATTGATTGCAGCAATCGAGAGCATCATAATTCCCCATCTCCACGAAACAATCGTCCAGCCCTTGTCGGTAATTGAGAAAATATCATTGAACATATGCTTCAAAACAAGTTTGCCACGAAGGAGCGGGATAACAATCGCCAAACCAAAACCACCAAAATACAGCGTGTCTTTTAGTTCAATATAAAACGGATCATGCAGTACGAGCGTAAGCATTCCAAACACAATCACACTTCCACTCGCAATGAGCGGAAACAATGCGATACTGCGACTCAAGCGCCAACTTGCAAACATTGAAACAATAACCGTTCCCATCAATACAGCAACTGCAGTAAAAAAATCAAACAGTTCAAATGCAATAAAAAACATTACAAGCGGACCAAATTCAATAGCAATTGCCGCAAGTGTTCGAGCTGATCCAAAAACACGTGTGTGGTGTGATTGCATACTTACATGAAATTATCCACTGAGCCTCCATCAGTAATATTTGAAAAACCAGCTTGTTCCATAAACATTTTTGCCATCATTGAACGGTTACCTGACTCACAATACAGTGTGATCGCAGCATCTTTAGGCACATCAGGAAATACGCCTTGCATCATCTCCATGATGTCATGATTGATAGCCTCCGGTGCGTGACCACTATCAAATTCTTGTTTTGTTCGCACATCGATAAGGTATGCCATATATACATTGATTATGTTAATTTCCCGGACACGGAGCAAATTCACATTTCGGACCAGTGCGCCCAACATATGAACCATCTGGGCACACACGAGCGTCCATGGTGCATGCGATAGGTTCAGTGGTTTGTGGTGGGAGTGGGGTTGGCTTTGGTGCTGGAGCCGTGTCTGTATTTTTATTTATTTCTTCAACCAACGTTGTGCCTTCAACATGAAAATAGCGTGACACCCCCAGACTTGGTCGTACTGTCATTGGTTCATTAGGAAGACGTGTTGCGTAATTAACGACAAACGATCCACCTTCTACAAGATTAGTCGTTTGCGGAGCAATACGATCACCAATCAAAATCGCATTCGTTCCTTGATACCCAGTTGGTGTATTAAGTGCAACGACTACATAATAAAATGTGCCACTACCTCCTGTTTCCTGTGTAAGCAAAAATGCAGTATCATCGCGACCGTCACCATTAAAGTCCCCTTGTACTGCATTACCAAAATATCGTGTGACAATCTTTGATGCAGAACCCGGTGCGACTGGTACTTCTTGGATACCATTGGTAAGTGTTACTGCTGTTCCTTCGATGAGATATGTTCCGTTTTTAAAATCAGTTGGACTTGTTTTTATTTCGTGCGACAATCGAGACTGCGCGAAAAATAAGAAACCAATAACGCCGACCGCGAGCACAACACCAAGGATGTTTTTTGTATTCATAACCATAGTGTACCATGAACAGATTACGCGCGAAGCCGTTTACGGAGCTCTTTGTGGTTAGGTACTTTATTAGCAACAAGCTGCCAAAAAGCTTTTGAATGGTTAAATTCCTTGAGATGGCACAGCTCGTGGACAATAATGTAATCGGCTAGCTCGAGTGGTAGTAAGGCAATACGATAGTTAAAATTTAAATTCCCCTGTTTTGAACAGCTACCCCAGCGAGATGTAGGGTTGCGAATAGTAATACGCTTATATGAAAAACCATAGGATGCATTGAGCTCCGGTAACCGTCGCATGACCAAGGCGCGCGCGGCGTCACGATATGCGAGATACTCGCGTTTCGTCCCCCGCGCGCGCCATATTTCCTTCGGATCAAGACGACTCATCCGTTTGACCGCACGCGCAATCCACTCAGATTTAGTAGCAATAAATCGCTCAATCACTGACAGTGGCATACCCGCCGGCGCGGTTGCAGTCAAAGAACCGCCGGGGTGAACAGAGAGGCGGAGGTTGCGTGCACGAGAGGAGGTTTTGAGGGTGTAAGGAAACACGAAATTTATTTTCTTACATTATCATCCAAGGTGTTTCCTTGTTCGTCTTTCCAAGCAGTCCAACCGTTGATTGAGCGTCCAGCCAGTGTAGCTGCTGCAGCACTTGGACTTTTAAAAATAGTATCCTTTGTTAATTCATATATCTCTTCAGTTTTAACAACTAAAGTTCCCTCTTCAAGAAAACGCTGTCGCGCCGCTTTACTCCACCCATGAAAACTATCCGTTTCGCGAATACGAGCGGTAGCTCCAGCTAATACAAGTAACGCGCCGTTCTCAAGAACTTTCGCTTTTGCATGAACACCATCTGCTTCTAAATGATAGAGTGTGTTATCAATATATGAATCTTCAACTTCTTCAAATACTTCGTACTTAAACGCACTCAATATGAACTG
>CAYNHU010000005.1:79807-81434 GCA_964397435.1 uncultured Candidatus Saccharibacteria bacterium
ATGAATCTTCAACTTCTTCAAATACTTCGTACTTAAACGCACTCAATATGAACTGGATGTTTTCAAAATATTGATCGACAGTTACCCGTTCAAATTCAGACAATGTGTTTTCTTGAGGTTGTACTTTGTTCTGCATTACCATTCGTTTTGCAGAAGCCGCGAGTGTTGTAGCTCGATATTCAAGATATTTTACAAATGCACGATTGAGACTGCCGGTAAAAATAACTACGGTATCCCAAAAATCCTTATTTGAATCGTGATTGGTAATACGAGAATAGAAACTTTCAGATTCACCGATGTATACCAAGTCTTCACCGGTTTCTTCATTAACACCAAAGAGTAGGTACAACCCTGGTTGAGAAATCTCTGGGCGATCTTTAAGGTCTTTGAGATTTTGACGAGGCACCACAAAACACTTCCCCACCCAACCTGCAAGTTCGATGATTTTGAGACCGTTAGGGTTGCCGTTTGCTATTAAGATTTGGAGGGCTTTTGTGGGCATAAACTATTTAATTAAATTTACCACCGGAAACATCAAAAAACTTTTCAAAGAATGATGAAAGTTTATTCAATACACTTTCACGCTTTTGAGTTCGTTCACCTGTTGGAGAAAATCGAGATACTGGTGGCAATACCTTACTTATTGCTGTTCCAGTAGATGGAACGCTTCCGTCTCGGAATGCGTTCTTTATGAATGTATATGTTGCTTCAGGATCAAGGCTTTCAGTTTCAATGATTTTATCAAGTTCTTCAATTTTCTTTTCCTCGACGAATTTCTGCCAATCCTCATCGACAACAGAATGAACGTCAAGGGTTGTGATGAATTGATTGATAAGATCCTTTTTATTACGCAACTCAACACTTGAATCAATAGCCTTATTAATATCAATTAAAAGTTCTTTATTCTTCGTGTGATCCTCGTGATATTTCTTTATAAGCCCCAAAACATAATCGATATTTATCTCGACTTGTTTGATGAGTTCCATTTCAAAGACAATATCGTCATTGATATTTTCTTTTTCCTCATCTACTCCCTTGCGGAACTCATTGTACAAATCGATGTACATACTGTGATAATCCTGCACATCACGATCAGTAAGAATTTCATTTCCTGTAAACTCATCAAAAGTTACAAGAATATTTTTAACACGCAAAACTGCTCCATATAACTTTATAAAATCTTTCTGATTTTGTTCTCCAAGTATTCTTTCTCCAATCGGGAACTTTTCAAGTAATTCATCGACAAGACTCTTATACCCTCGAACTTCTTTGTCTCCATCTTTATACCCATTGTAATAATCAGCATATGCTTTGAGGAGTACGATACCACTCGCTTCCTTGTCACCAAACAGGGCGATTGATTCATTGGTTGCCTTTTCAAGGTTACGGAAACAAACAATATTTCCAAAAGTCTTAACGCTGTTTAATATACGATTCGTTCTTGAATATGCTTGAAGAAGTCCGTGTAGACGAAGATTCTTATCTACCCATAATGTGTTAAGAGTAGTGGCGTCAAATCCTGTTAAAAACATGTTCACCACAATGAGAATATCTATTTCTCTGTTCTTCACCCGCTCACTTACATCTTTGTAGTAGTTTTGGAACTTATCAGAGGAAGTATCGTATG
>CAYNHU010000005.1:81534-82672 GCA_964397435.1 uncultured Candidatus Saccharibacteria bacterium
CGCTCACTTACATCTTTGTAGTAGTTTTGGAACTTATCAGAGGAAGTATCGTATGAAGTACCGAACATGGCGTTATAGTCAGAGATCGCACTTTCAAGAAAATCGCGGTCACTTCCATCAAGACCACTTGTGTCTTCAGAGTTTTCATCAATCATTCCGTCTGCATCTTCGTCATTCACACCAAAGCTAAAGATAGTAGCAACTTTAAGTTTTTTATCGCTTGGTTCATCGGCTAACTGTTTTTTAAATTCAGCATAATATTTTTTCGCAACTTCGATAGAAGCAACAGCAAAGATAGAATTAAATCCTGCAAGCCTGCGGTCTTTAAGTTTGTAGTAACTATTTCGTTTTGTTTTTTGGTCAAAATGCTCTCGAATATATCGAACAATATTTTCAAGACGTTCTGGTGCAGCGAGCACTGCTTCACGATCAATATCGCTTACTTTTTTATCTTCAATATTTTCAGCTTCTCGAACTGTAGAGACATAGTCAACCTTGAAAGGTAAGACGTTTTTGTCTGCAATAGCATTTACAATAGTATAAGTATGCAACTTTTCACCGAACGCTTGTTCTGTGGTTTTTAGATCTGGACGACCGCCTGACGAAGCATTTGTGGCAAAGATTGGTGTACCAGTGAATCCGAATATGTGATAGTTATTGAAAGCTTTTGTAATCGCCGCATGCATATCACCAAATTGTGAACGGTGACATTCATCAAAAATAAGCACCACATGGCCATCAAAAATCGTATGGTTTTTATTTTTACCAATAAAGCGGTCTAGCTTTTGAATTGTTGTAATAATGATTCGAGAATTTGAATCTTCTAACTGTTTCTTTAGAACAGAGGTACTAGTGTTGCTGTTCGCTGCACCTTTTTCAAACTTGTCGTATTCTCGCATTGTTTGGTAGTCCAAATCCTTACGATCAACAACGAAGATAACCTTATCTATGTGAGACAGCCTACTTACGAGCTGTGCAGTTTTGAAACTAGTTAGTGTCTTACCCGATCCTGTCGTGTGCCATACATATCCACCAGCATCGACTGTCCCGAGCTTTTTATAATTGGTGCTGATCTCAATCTTGTTCAAAATCCTTTCAGTTGCGACTATTTGATACGGTCGCATCACCAAAAGAAGCC
>CAYNHU010000006.1:0-65802 GCA_964397435.1 uncultured Candidatus Saccharibacteria bacterium
ACAATAACTAACCATGAAGCGATTCTTTTCTTTTAAAAACATAGCACTCGGGTTCTTGCTTGCAGGTACGATCGTATTTGCGCAAGTTTTTTCTGCGTATGCGCAGTCAGGTATTCAGCAAATGAATCCGCAATTAAATGGCGGCAATATTAACCAGCACTTTGTACTGCCATGTAATGCTCTTTCGCACAATGTGCATGGACAACTTTTTTCTTCAACGATTGGTTGGATTTATTTGAACTGTGCTGATTACACTGGAGCGGCTATTGGAAACTTTGGTGTTGTTCAAGACACTGCTGGACGTTGGAATGGTTATGGATGGTCTCCTTCAATTGGTTGGGTAAAGTTTGGTAATGGTGGTAATTCAAGTTCTAACGTTGGCTGTCCTCAGCACGCGGGTTGGAACGTGAATCCAGCAAACACTGCTTCTGGTTGTGATGTGCAGCACATTGGTTTGTCAGGTACACCGATTGCTTCATATCAGATTGTTGGATGGGCTCGTGCATGTACTGCAGCAGCAAACCCAACAACTTGTACTGGTGATACAAACAATTTAGCTGGTGGTTGGGATGGTTGGATTTCAATGAGTGGTTTAAATGATCAGAATCCAACTGCTGCAGGTCTTCAAACAACAACAAGTTACAAGGCACAGCTTGCCCAGTACGTAAACCCGAACGGACATCAGCCAATCTCTGGATTTGTCTGGGGTGGAGATGTCGTTGGTTGGGCAAAGTTTTTTAATGCATACGTTGATACAACAATTCAGCAAACAAATACTGCACACCTTACACTCACTGCAAACCCAACTTCTGTAACTGGCTCTGGTACTACAGCTCTTACTTATACAATTCCTGCTGCTGAAAAAGCATACTTTACTGGTCAGCCATGTACTGCGACATCAAGCCCTGCTGTTGGTTCTCCATGGGATGGTTCACGAACAAACTTCTCTGCATCATCAACTTCATTCTCAATTACAATTCCAAGTGTTTCTGTTCCTAGTAACCCAACTGTGTACACTATTAGTTGTCCAGTTAGTATCCAAGGTTCAAACCAGACTGTTGCAACTGCATCAGTAACTGTTTCAAAAGATGCTCCGACTGTAACACTTACTATTCCAAATCATGATCTCTGTGTTGCGGGCTCAATGAACGGTCTACAATCAACAACTGCATCATGGGTTGCATCAACTGGTTCATACTGTAAGTTGTTCCGTGATAATACTGCGGTTGGTGGACAGCTTCCACTCATTGGCTCATCAACTGTCGGTGCATTCAGTAGTCCAACATCAACAAACTATGTAACACCAGTTAGTAACGGTGATCAGCATGAATATGTAGTTCGATGTTATGACGCTGGCAACACACTGGTTGCTGAAAGTAACAAAGAATATGTTGGTGTCGCTCCAGCAACATGGAATGGTCCAACCGCAAACGGCACACTTAATTGTACTCAGCCAGATTGGGGAATCACTATGGCGAGTGGCGGTAGTCAGGTCATCTGTCAGGGTAATACACCAGTAAGTCTCACATGGGCTTCATGGGGTGTGGTGCCACAACAGTACACATACGCTAAACTGAAGCGAGCAACTTCACAAAACGGTACATACGGAACAGTGATTGGTTCATACGGTCTCGGAGATACAGAACCTTCAATCAGTTCAGCTGGTTGGTACAAAGTGTTCTACTATGATGTGAACGGTAACGAAGCTCCTATCACAAGTGCTGCAATGTACATCTCAAGTGTTTCAGGTACCACATGTCCTCAATTCTCTGGTCTCTCAAGTGCTGGTCCATACTGTCCAGCGGGATCAGTAAACACAGCCGCTATCTTGCCTAAGACATATTCATGGTCTTCAGATGCAGCTAGTTGTACCTTAAATGGTGCAAGTGCTGGTGCTAATGGGTCATTTACACTTTCAAGTGTCCCAGCATCTCGTACACTTAGTTGTACATGGGCTGATGGTACTTCTGCGACAAGTAGTGCTTCATATGGTCCAATGCTCACAGCAACATCTACCTTCTGTGCAACTCCTCCAGGTGGACGACCTGTGATTATCGAAAACTAAGGATTTAGAAAAAACTGCCCCGAGGCCAAAGGCCTCGGGGCAGTTTTTAAGTATGCTACAATAGATATATGCAACAAAAAGTACTACTTATTGGTAACTGGAAAATGAATCCAGCAACAGAAAAAGAAGCAATTACACTTGCTCGCTATTACAAAGCACTGACGTATCCTAAAACAATCGATGTTGGTTGTGCTGTACCGGTTCCGTATGTTGCCTCTGTTAAAAAAGTACTTGGTAAAAGTAAAATTACACTCGGACTTCAGAATGTGCATCCAGAAAAAAGCGGAGCATTTACGGGTGAGTATTCACTTGGTATGGTTGCTCACTTGAAACCAGCGTTTATTATTGTTGGACACTCGGAACGTCGCGCGCTTGGTGAAACAAATGCATTTGTTGGACAAAAAGTGGCCGCAACACTCAAGCAAAAACTCACACCAATCATGTGTATTGGCGAACGCGAGCGTGATCCAGAACATAGATTCCTTCGTGTCGTCGCTGATCAGATTACTGAAGGTTTGGAAAATGTTCCACGCGCAGCGCTTGCTCGAATAGTAATTGCGTACGAACCGGTCTGGGCTATTGGCAAAGACGCAGCACGCGAGATGACTCCTGAAGAATGCCGAGAGATGATTATTTACATCAAAAAAATTATCACCGATCGTTTTAGTATCACTGCAAAAGATATGCCGAAAATTCTCTACGGTGGTTCAGTGAGTGATGAAAATGCCCGCGCATATATTGAAGCCGGCGCAGATGGTCTCCTTATCGGACGAACTTCACTTGAACCAAAACGAATGCAAAAATTAATTACTAAACTTACGCACTAATTTGATATGAAACTTCTCACTAAAGCCCCAATTAAAAAAGGTACTCGTGTATTGTTACGCGCAGATTTTAATGTACCGATTGAAAACAACGTCGTACTCGATGCATTTCGTATTACAAAAACATACAAAACGATTGACTACATTCTCAAGAAGAAAGCGAAACTCATCATTGTTTCTCATGCGGGAGAGGGAACACAATCACTTGAACCTGTTGCAAAAATTATTGCAAAGCATGCGCCGATTACATTTGTTCCGGCACTCTCTGGTGCGATGATAGACCAAGCATTGCTTAATCAAAAAGAAGGTTCAATTGTGTTGTTAGAAAATCTCCGCACTGAAGCAGGGGAAAAGAGCAACGATATAGGGTTTGCAAAAATGCTTGCGGCGTACGCTGATATATATGTAAATGACGCATTTCCCGTCTCACATCGCGCGCACGCATCTCTGGTTGGTGTGCCAAAATATCTACCAAGTTACAGTGGCTTTCAGTTGGAAGCAGAAATTGATCATCTCTCAATCGCTGAAAACCCCAAACATCCGTTCTTGTTTATCCTCGGTGGAAACAAGTTTTCTACAAAAATGCCGCTTATCAAAAAGTTTGCAAAGTCAGCCGATTATATCTTCATTGGTGGCGCGCTCCTCAATGATTTGCTTCGAGCAAAAGGATATGAAATTGGAAAGTCTGTCTACGAAGATGGCTATGATGTCACTGCACTTTTGAAAAACAAAAAAATAATTGTGCCGATTGATTTGGTTGTTGCTCGCGGAAAAACATCTCGTGTCTGTGCACCGTATGAAGTGGCAAGTGATGAAGCAATCATGGATATTGGTCCAGAAACTATCAAGTATCTCGTGTCTCTTGCGAAGATTGCAAAATGTACGCTTTGGAATGGTCCGATTGGCTATTATGAAAAAGGATTTGATGCTGGTTCAAAAATGTTACTGAAAGGTTTGGCGGCGTCAAAAGGCGCAACTATTATCGGTGGTGGTGACACAGTTGAGTTGGTTAATAATTTGAAAATGGAAAAAAAGTTTACGTTTGTTTCAACTGGTGGTGGTGCGACGTTACAATATCTTGCAACGGGAACATTACCGGGAATCAAAGCGTTACGATAAAAATCAGCCGAGCAGAGGATACTGCTCGGCTGATTTTGTTTTTAAATTATTCTACTGAGAGAGCGTCTCGGATTTTTTCTGTGATGAGTTCGAAGTCTTTTTCATCACGTTCATGAGGTAGGTCTGGCCACACCCAAATGTGTGCATGGAATATTTGTTCACCAAAAACTTGAGAGCGAATGAGATCGTGGCGGAAGACTTTTTGTTGTGCTTTTGCGATACGTCGTGCTACTTCAAAGTACGCACCAACGTTAGGGACATCCCAGACAAAGCGATAGTGCTCCTTTGGAATAACCTGTACATGACCGGCAGCAAGAGGGTGAATATCTAGAAATGCTATGAAATGGGTATCTTCATAGACAATATATGCGGGTACCTCTCGGCGGACTATTCTGCAAAAAATACATTCATCATTCATATGCTAAGTATATGGTAGAATGCTCTCTATGCAAAGTACTGATCTTCTTAAACGACTTCTTGACCGAAGGGGTATTCCTCCGGATGAGCGACAGGCCTTTTTATATCCTTCCTACGATGAACACCTCCATAACCCATTTCTAATGAATGGCATGCAGGAATCTGTTGATCGTATTCTACGAGCTATTGAAAACAATGAATCAATTGTGGTGTATTCCGACTATGACGCTGATGGTATTCCGGGTGGCGTGATCCTCCATGATTTTTTCAAGAAAATTGGTTACCAACATTTTACAAACTACATACCACACCGCCACGAAGAGGGATATGGCCTCCATATGGATGCAGTAGAACAATTTGTGGCTGATGGAGTACGACTTATCATTACTATCGACCTCGGTATTACTGCTGTCAAAGAAGTTGCTTATGCGCAAGAACATGGTGTTGATGTCATTGTGACTGATCACCACTTGCCGCAAGCTGAACTTCCAAACGCGTATGCAATTTTGAATCCTAAAAAACCAGGAGACACGTATCCGTTCAAAGAATTATGCGGTGCAGGTGTAGCGTTTAAATTAGTTCAAGCACTGGTTTCAAAAACACCATCACTTGCTGGTACTGGCTGGGAGAAGTGGTTACTTGATATGGCTGGATTGGCAACAATGTCAGACATGGTTCCGCTTGTTGATGAAAACAGGGTGCTCGCTTTCTATGGATTGAAAGTATTACAGAAAACTCGTCGCCCAGGATTGCGACAGCTTTTCAAAAAAATGAAACTCGATCTCGAGCATCTTACTGAAGACGATATTACGTTTATGCTCACACCACGCCTGAATGCGGCTTCACGTATGGATTCACCGCAGCATGCATTTGACGTATTAGCGGAAGAAGATCCTGTTCGCGCGAGTGCGACAGCTGATCATTTGATTAAAATTAATGATCTTCGAAAAACAACAGTTGCGACTATCATGAAAGATGTGCACAAGAAACTTGAGAAACGTGAAGATCGTAATGTTATCGTGATTGGTCATCCAGACTGGCGTGTCGGTGTGCTTGGATTGGTTGCTTCAAAAATTACTGAAACATATGGCAAGCCAAGTTTTGTGTGGGGTAAAGCTGGTGCCGAAGAACTCGGTTTGATCAAAGGTTCATGTCGTTCACCTGGTTCTGTAAACGTTGTTGATTTAATGACAGAAGCTCGGGATGCGTTTCATTCATTTGGAGGCCATGAGCTTGCTGGTGGATTTGTTGTTACTAATGATCAGGTACACTTTTTGGAAGAAGCACTCGATACTGCATTTGCAGCTGTAAAACGTGAACATGATGTGGCTACAGCACGTGTGCACGACCAGCTTTTACTTCTTCAGGATGTCGTTCGTAAAACGTATGACACAGTGGCGTCACTTGCGCCGTTTGGTTTGAGTAATGAGAAACCAGTTTTCTTGTTTCAAGAAGTAATTGTCTATGGAGTGAAACATTTTGGTAAAGAAAAAGAACATCTTGAAGTCATTGTTTCGGACGGGGAGCGACGAGTAAAGGCAATAGCATTTTTCAAGACCAGTGCCGATTTTCCGGTTATCCTTGAGGAAGGTAAACCAATCAATCTCTATGGAACCCTTGAAATGTCATACTTTTTGGGTCGCTCGGAGCTTCGTTTACGAATTATTGATATACTGTAGTGTATATGAACGAATTAGTTACAGTTTTTACTGATGGTGCGTCTCGAGGGAATCCTGGTCCTGGTGGATGGGGTGCTATTGTTATTGCTCAGCCTGAGTTTGGTGCTCCCGGTAAAGTATTTGAGCTTGGTGGACGAGAAGATCATACAACAAACAATCGCATGGAAATGACTGCTGCTCTGTCTGCGCTTGAGTCAATCAAAGAACGTGAACTTGCTGGCGTAATTACGATCCACACTGATTCTGCATATTTGTTGAATGGTATCACTGCATGGGTGTTTGGTTGGGAAAAAAATAATTGGAAAACAAAAGAAGGTGAACCGGTACTCAATCAAGATTTGTGGCAGGCACTCGTGCAGATTGTTCGAGTACTTAAATTAAAGCACGAGATTAACTGGAAAAAAGTTGATGGACACCGTGGCCTCGTTGGTAATGAGCGCGTTGATGCGATTGCGACACACTATGCAGATAAAGAATCAATCTTGTTGTTTACTGGTGCGCTTGATGCATACAAAGCGTTGATTGGGGGAGATGTATTTGCGCAAGGTGAAGTGCATGTTAAAAAACGTAGTTCATCAGCAAAAGCATATTCATATGTTTCGTTCGTAGATGGTGTGATTGCAACTGATGCGACATGGGCGGCATGTGAAAAGCGAGTTAAAGGTAAAAAGGGAGCGCGTTTCAAAAAAGCAGTAAGTCAGGAAGACGAAGCGGCGATCATCAAAGAGTTTAAGAAATAATTTAGATTTTATTTAATCCGGTCGGGCATGATTGCATCATGCCCGACCGGATTTTAATTGTAGCTACGCTTGGATTTTTGTCAGGAGTTGTCTTTGCCTACGCCAGTGGTGTTGGTGCTTTGTTTGCGTTGCCGTTACTCGTTGGAATTGTGTGGTTTTCACGATTACATGTTATTTCTTTCACTCTACGGCAAGCATGCGTGAGTGTTGCGATTTTTCTAGTGTGTTTTTCTGGTGGTGCGATTCGTTTTATTATTTCAAATGACGAGCCGCCCGATAGTTTTGAATCGCGTGTCGGGGAGAGTATGACGGTTAGTGGAGTGGTTACTAATGATCCAGATCAGGGCGACGGCGTAGCCGTCGCCCTGATCTACACTTCCGGTATTGGTATTCGTATTAAAATCCAACATGCACCATCACTTAGGTACGGGGACACTATAATTGTGCAAGGTACATTGGCACATCCAGAAAATTTTGAGACAGAACAAGGTACTGAATTCGATTATATTTCATATTTGAGAAAAGACCGCATTTTTTATCTCTTACAAAACGTACGATTACTTGAATACACTCATGAAACTAACGTTTCACTCCACCGCATATTGTACTCGTTCCGACACATGGTCGAACGCATTATTTTTGCCATTGTTCCTGAACAAGCAGCGGGACTCATTGCTGGTATTTTACTTGGAACTAAAACAAACATTCCCGAAGATTTGTATGAAGCACTCGTGCGAACAAGTACGGTACATATTGTCGCACTTTCTGGGTACAACGTTTCGATTGTTGCAGAGACTATTACGAATTTTTTCAAAACATTTTTACGACCAGCGTATGCTTCGGTATTTGGTGGTTTGGGGATTGTGTTATTTGTGATTATGACCGGCGCGTCTTCAACAGCTGTACGCGCCGGTCTGATGGCTATTTTAGTTATCATCGCTCGTTCACTTGGAAGACCAGCACAAGCACTTCGCGTGATGGCAATTGCTGCAAATGTGCTAGTACTCTACAACCCGTGGTATCTTGTTGCGGATGCTTCGTTTCAGTTGTCGTTTCTCGCAACGCTGGGGCTTGTGCTTGTTTCACCGATATATGTTTCACGTCTTTCAAACTATATGCCACCGTTGTTTGCGGAAGCACTTGGCACAACACTTGCTGCAGAGACTGCAGTTGCACCATTTATTTTGTATAACATGGGTGTGTTTTCTGTTGTTGCGTTGCCGGTAAACATTCTCATTATTCCGCTTGTACCCATGATTATGTTGAGTGGTTTCATTGGTATTCTGATTGGAGCATTTTCCGCATCGCTTGGAATCATTGTTGGATATCCAGCGGCACTACTCACGTCATTGCTCGTTTGGATTATAGAAAACGCTTCTTCTTTTTCCTTTGCGTCAGTATTGTTACCCAATGTTTCACTTGTGCTTACGATGATTTGTTACACGATGATCACGTGGTATTCCGTTTCATATTTTTTGACAAAACAGGATAATTAGTGCACTATCAAATACAAATAGTACATCACCATGAAGAAAAAAATTATTTGCTTTACCAATAGCGTACCGTTTGCGCATGGTTTAAAACGTCTCGCAGAGCTACGACTCGCTGAACAAAAAATACAAACACACACAGCATTGTTTTTTATTGCAGACCCTACGTTGTTTTTTGAAGAGTTGCAAGCAACAGAAGTTACTACACAACTTATTGTATTTGTTGGTTCTACATCGCCCAGTAGTGGAATCTCTGATAAGGATTTTGTTGTAAAGATTCATCAGGAAAAACCAGATGCACTTATTGTATGGTATTCGATGATAGATCCACCCGCTACAGACAAAGTTACTTTTTTTATAAGCAAGCAAGCTCCGCTGAGTACCGATGAATTAAATACCATGGTGCAGCTTCAAAAAAGTGATTCTCGCTATCAACCAATTGAGTGGGAAGTATTGCAACAAATTCCGTTTGTAGATTTATTGTTAAATTTACTTCCGTTGCAGGACATTAATCATATTCGTAAAGAAATTGGTACGTACTCGCACCGCACATTGTCGTTTATGACAGAAAAAATCTAATACGGCTTAACAAATAGTAGTTAAAGCGCCGATACACTCTGTGTACCGGCGCCTTTTTTATCCGCGTGCTTGTTTGAAATTTTCTTCGATTACATTCCAATTAAGATTTTGGAAAAATGCTTCAACATATTTTTTCTTTTCCCCTGGTGTGTAATCCATAAGGTATGAATGTTCCCACATGTCGAGCATTAATACTGGACGAATACCTGTAAGCTGTCCGAGGTGTTGCTCGTCAACCCAACTGTGTGTGAGCTGTTGCGCTACTGGATCCCATGCGAGGATTGCCCAACCAATACCGCGTGTTAGTGCGAGTGCTTTGAAACCAGCAAGCCACATATCAAACGAAGGGGCTTGCGCCTCAATTGTTTTTTTAAGTTCAGAAGATTCTCCAAGCGCTGCCGGTCCGCCTTCAAATGCGTGAAAATAATATTCATGATTACGCATGCCACAAAATTCAAATGCAAAGCGTCGCTGAAGTTCTCCGATAACGTATGCATTTTTTTCTGAGTCAGCCATGTATTCGCCAATTTTTTCTAAAATGAGATTGGCATTTTTAACATATCCTTCATAGAGTTTGACATGCTCTTCGATTGTTTTTTGTGAAATCCCGTTTAGGGCAGGGATGGTGAATGTGTGTGGTGTGTACGGTTTCATAGTTTTTTTATATTTTATTAAATATACTTCTAGTATACTCATTGTATGGCAAAAATGCGAATGTTCGCACGATATAGCTTTATAACTCTTATGGTGATTACCGTTTCCCTCTGGGTGCGGGTTTTTGATACAACTACATCTTCGGATCACTTAAAAGTCGCTTTTCTGTCTATTGGTCAGGGTGATGCCATATATATTGAAGCTCCTAATGGACGGCAAATGATTATTGATGGAGGACCCAAGGGTTCGCTCGTCAAAGAGCTCAAAAAACAGCTCCCAGAGGGTGATACTTCGATTGATGTTATTGTTGTGACAAATCCAGATGCCGATCATTACGCCGGATTCCTTGAATTACTTGATACATATTCGGTCGGTGCTTTTATTGAACCAGGAGTTAGCTCAAAAACTGCAACATACCAGACATTCAAAAAACGCATACAGGAAAAGGGTATACGAACAGTTACGGCTCGAAAAGACGTTGTTGTAACTCTCGATCAGGACCGAAACATTAGTTTCCGGGTGCTTTTCCCTGATAGACCCGTACAATCCATGTCGAGTAATGATGCTTCAACTATGGGCACTTTGGATTATGGAACCAGTCGCATTTTGTTTACAGGTGATGCGACTACAACAACCGAGCAGTTTTTGATTCGAGGCAACAAACCGGAGTTACTCCAGAGTTCACTACTAAAAGTTGGACACCACGGCTCTCGGACCTCAACGAGTGATGCACTACTTGCTGCTGTTGGTCCAGAATATGCCGTTATTTCTGCCGGCAAGAGCAACAAATACGGTCATCCACACCAAGAAATAGTAAATAAACTCAAAAAAGCGGGTATTCAGGTGCTTGTTACAAAGGATATAGGGACAATTGTGTTTGAAAGTGATGGTGTTGATTGGACGTTGGTCGCAAAATAAAAACGCGGCGCCGAAGGCGCCGCGTTTTTTAAAAACACTGATGATTCCAAATAGTTGTCGGTGTGATTGGTAGTGGTGTTTGACCGGGAGCTGGTGTTTGTTCAAGCATGAATATCATTTCAAATCGCAACAATTGTTTTTCTTCTGGATGATGAGTGTTCCATTCACGACAGAGATATCTGCCATACCCAAGTCGATACTGTTGGAAATCGGTATTCCAAAGATTCATCATATATTTTTGCCAGCGTTGGTTTTTGTATGTGTATGCAACCCATGTTGGTTTTTCATATGACACTGGTCCTTCTTTTTGTGTAAATACATCAACCATTGAACCATCTCGTAATACACCAGGAAAGACATACCATCCATCTTCGAGCAGTGGTGTCGGCGCAAACATATTAAATTGCTGATCAAGATGTGTAAACCATCCGATTGGTTCAACTTCTTTTGAGATTACTGATTTCTTGAGATGCAGCGTATCAATATTCCAACCAATGACGTAAATGACCAGTGTTAGTACAAGTATGTTGGCAAGCACTATACCAGTTTTTTGCACCTGTGTTTTTGTTGCAACTGGTTCTGGAATGCAAACTGCTTTTCGTTTGTGCGATCCGTATTCATATAACCATTCACCAATATGTGAGATAAAAGGAAGTCGTAAAAGTGGTACAGTCCAAAAAACGAGTGGAGAGTGTGCAGCAATCATGCATGCACCACTCCAATGTGTTGCACGATTTCCTTGTGCATCAACAATGACCCATGAATTTTCTCGCACCATCAGAGTTTCAATTTCTGGATTTTCTTTTGCAGGAATAATTTTTGTTGTTGGATGAAGTAAGAGTGTACGGTCGAGCATGTGACTTGTTTTGTAACAAAAACTACAATCAAAATCATAGTACATTGTTAATCCTCGTTTCCCTTTTAAACGAATCCATGTGGTAAATGTACGCCAGCCTGAATCCCAGAATGTTGACGGGAGTAATCCGAGGGTAATGACGATTGCAATCATGCCAAACAAACCAAGTCGCATTGAAGCATTGAAACCAATTTGCAAACATGCAAAGAGAATAATGCCGAGCATGCGGAAAAAACTAGTAGCAACTGGTGAAAAGAAAAGCAGAGAGCCATACACTTCGATATACCATGTTGCATACGTGAGTGCACTCATCGTACGTGGAAAATCTTTGAGTAATGCGCCAACTGGTGTGATGAGCTGGTCAACATTGAGTGCATAATATACCGCGGTGCCATTGTGCCACGCATCACCTGATTTGAGTATGCCTGTAAAAAAATACAAAATACAAATCTGCAAAATATAGGCAACGCTTGCGATGCCCACGAATGACGTTTCTTTTGGCTGTGCAGTGCGGTTGAACAAACGATCAAGTGACCATGCTTTGTTAAGTGGTAGAAACATCATCCAAAACATCACGACGCGAAGTACAACATCACCTCCTTGTAATACAAGTGGGTTGCGAACGTGCAATGACACAAGCAGCATCCATGAAGCAATCATTGCAAAACGAGTTCGATATCCAAGAAGTAACATAATCGCAAACACTGCAGCAACTGCAAACAAGAGTGCTTCAAATGCAGTGAGGCCGCTCATGAGATGAGCAGATATCCACCATTTGTTTTCCCATAAACGAAGTAGTTCAGATCGTGGAAGTACTCCTGCGTCAGAATAGAAAGCGCGAAGGTCAGCTAGCCGTTGGATAATATCAAAAATGAGTACGAGTCCGATGCCGATACGCAATAGTGCGAGTGAGCGATAATCAAGTGAGAACCATTCTTTTACTTTGTGAACACACCACGTGACGATTGTTTTCATGCTAGTAAGTATAGCAGTTTTTGTGGGGTGGGTATAAACTGTATATGAGTGATAAACAAAAACGAGCGACGCCTTCGGCGTCGCTCGTTTTTGTTTGATTATGTTAATTAGAGAATACCAGCTTTTTTGAGAGTTGCATATGCACCTCGCTTGTTGATTGTGCGGATTGCACGAGTTGAAATTTCGAGGGTAACTGACTTTTTGAGTTCAGGAATATACACCTTTTTCTTTTGAAGGTTTGGATACTTGCGGACCTTGCCGGTTGGGTTGAATTTTGTAGCACGAACACGGTTAGAATAGCCTCCCGCGACACGTGAACCCTTTTTAGTTATTGCGCATACTTTTGCCATATGTCCTCGTACACTAACATATCTTTTTAAAATCTGCAACTCCCAACCTTGCAATACCGTAATTTAAAAATGGTGTGGTATACTTTCTCGTATGTCAGTAGATACAATCACAAGCATTGTCGGTATCATTATCCTTATTTCTTCAGTTATCTTGCATGAAATAGCTCACGGCTATGCTGCTCTTTGGTTTGGAGATCGAACAGCTCTCCTTGCAAACCGACTTACCCTTAATCCTCTCCGTCACATTGATCCGATTGGCTCCCTCCTTGTTCCTGGTATTTTAATCCTATCGGGTTCACCGTTTCCATTTGGATGGGCAAAACCAGTTCCATACAACGAAAACAACCTTTCTGACAAACGCTTGGGTACGCTCGCTGTTGCTTCAGCTGGTATTTTGGCTAATTTTGCCATCGCTACAGTTTTTGGGCTCTTACTTCGTGCTGGAATCTCATTTGGGCTTGTAAATCAAGGCTTTATTTACATTGTCTCTATTATTGTCTTTGCAAACATTGGCCTCGGCTTCTTTAACTTACTCCCAGTTCCACCGCTCGATGGTTCAAAGATCCTTTTTAGCATTTTGCCTCAAAAATACCGAAATATCCGAGAAATGTTGGAAAATAACGGTTTTTTGCTTGTTTTTATCCTTGTTATTGTTCTTTGGAAGTATGATTTCATCTCACCACTTATGAGTGGTCTTTATACGATACTCACTGGTATACAGTTGTAGCTCGGGTGCGGCTTGCATTTTTAATTATTTTCTTGTATAGTAAGGGTACAAGTCTCTTGCAGACTTTTTTGTTTACCCGACGGTTTTGTCTGAACCCACGGCAAACAAATGAGTTGCCTATTTATTTATAGGTTAGTTTTCAATAATAATGCCTTCAATTAATCAATTAGTTCGAAAACCAAGAAAGAAAGTTGTTGCGAAGTCAAAGGCGGTTGCGTTGGCTCGCGGCTTTAACGCGCTCAAAAATCGCCCTATCTTTTATGCTTCACCATTTAAGCGTGGTGTTTGTACAAAAGTAACAACAACTACTCCAAAGAAACCAAACTCAGCGCTCCGAAAGATCGCCCGAGTTCGTCTTACAAACGGTATGGAAGTTACTGCCTACATCCCAGGTGAAGGTCACAACCTCCAGGAACACTCAGTTGTTATGCTTCGCGGTGGTCGCGTGAAGGACTTGATCGGAGTTCGTTACCACATTGTTCGAGGTCGTCTCGATGCATCTGGCGTTGAAAAGCGTCGCCAGGGTCGCTCACTCTACGGTAACAAGAAGCCAAAGGCTGGTGCCGCTAAGAAATAATCAATCCCGAGTTATCCCATGCGAAGAAAAGTAAAAAATCGTAATATCCCAAAACCAGATAGTCAGTACCAGTCAGCTGAACTCGCAAAGTTCATCAACAAGGTTATGCTTTCAGGTAAGAAAGAAACAGCTATTAAAGTAGTTTACAGTACTCTCGACCTCATCAAAGAAAAGTCAGGGGGACAGGACCCACTCGCTGTTTTTGCAGAAGCAATCAAAAATGCTTCACCACTTATGGAAGTTCGCTCACGCCGTATCGGTGGTGCTAACTACCAGGTTCCTCGCGAAGTTCGTCCAGAACGCCGCCAGGCACTCGCAATCCGCTGGATCATTGATGCTGCTCGCGGCAAAAAAGGTCAGCCAATGCACATGAAACTCGCTGATGAATTGATTGCAGCTTCAAAAAATGAAGGTGCAGCAGTTAAGAAGCGTGAAGACACTCACAAAATGGCAGAATCAAACAAGGCGTTCGCTCACTTTGCTTGGTAATCCACACTGGATGTTTAAAAAGGCTCCCCGAAGGGGAGCCTTTTGTTTTTTATGGTATATATGGTATACTGCTGCATATGTTTTTCACTCAAAAGAAATTTTTCATTATACCGGTCGCCATTGCGGTACTTGTTGCTGGAACATTGTTTGCAGATCACACTGCACGTGCAGCATCGTTTACGGTCAATTCATTACTTGATACTGTTGATGTAAATCCAGGCGACGGTATTTGTGATGATGGTTCTGGTAACTGTACATTGCGTGCAGCTATCGCAGAGGCAAATGCAACGATAGGAGCAGATACAATAACTATTAGTGTTAACGGAGTAACTTCACCAACTACACAGTATCCTCAAATTATGGAAACCGTTAGTATCATTGGTCCTGGTCCTTCAAATTTTGAAATTGATGCAAGTGGTGTAGATGAACACCGAATTTTTAACTCAAACAATGTTGCAGGAAGTAGCTTTTCTGGTTTTAAGTTGAGTAATGTGTATGAAATCGGTTTCCATTTTGGACAGACTGATAATACTTCATGGAGTAATTTTGAAATCACTGGACGTGGAATTGATACTGGATGGGCGCTCCTCGAACTTGGGCCAAGTGATAATTACAGCATTACGAACTGTTCTCTTTCAGAAGGTGGTCTCGGTGTTCGAATTGTTGGTTCAACAAATGCTACGGTTGATTCTTGTACTGTAACGGGATCTCAACACAGTGGATTAACTAGTTACGATAGTTCATATACAACATTTAGAAACAATACAATTTCTAATGTTGGCGACTTCGGTATGTTTATCATCTTCGGTTCTGATCACGCATTGATTGAAAACAATACAATTTCTGGTAGTGGAATCGGCGCTATCACTATGGGCTTGCTTGGTGCTGACAACGGCACAGTTTCTGATAACATTATTCGTGGCAATACACTTTCAACAAGTGGTGGTCCAGGTTTAACACTTGATGAGTTTGTTGAAAATACTACTATTGTTGGGAATCGCATTCTCAACAACCACGATGCAGGTATTTATGTTTCTGGTACAAACACAACTATTGGTGGAACCGGCCCATCAGATTTCAATGTTATCGGTAATAACGGTGGCGGTATTATGACATGGAACGCTACAACGGTTACGATCCTCGGTAACTTTATTGGTGTTGATAGTGATGGTACTACTGCGATGGCCAACGATTCAGGCATTCAATTTTCAAATGGAACAGGAGCTTTTATCGGTGGAGCAAATGCTGGTGAAGGGAATGTGATTAGTAACAGCGTTCATATGGGAATTAGTATTGATGGAACCTCAACTGTTTCAATAAAAGGAAACCGTATTGGTGTGACCGCTGATGGTGAGACTGATGCTGGAAATAATGGACAAGGTGTTTTCCTTAAAAATGCTACCGGAGTTACTATCGGTGGAACAACTGCATCTGAGCGAAATATAATTTCTGGAAATACCAATCAAGGAATTTATGGTGACAATATTACAACCGCAGTTATTAAAGGCAATTACATCGGTACTGATGACGATGGGGCAGTAGCTATCGGAAACGGCCAACAGGGAATTCAGTTTGAAAATTCTACTGACGTAACGATTGGTGGACCAAATGCTGGTGACGGTAACGTTATTTCTGGAAATACCATAAACGAAGGTATTCAGATGAGTGATGTGTCTAACGTGGTCATTCAGGGTAACTACATTGGATTAGATGCTACAGGTCTCAATCTTATAACTAATGATTCAGGAATCGTATTCGGTAATGTTTCAAATGCGACTATTGGTGGAACAAGTGCAACTTCTCGAAACTATATTGTAAACCAAGACGGAAATGGAATTAAAGTAGATGGGGTTGCTATTAATACTGCGGTTATTGGTAACTATGTCGGATTAAATACCGCTGGTGCTGTTACGGGTTCTCTACATACGGGTATTTATGTTAGTTCTGAGTTTGATGGAGCAACTTCAATTATCGGTGGAGTAAATGCTGGTGAAGGCAACGTGGTCGCAGGAGTAACCTTTGATGGTTTTGCGTTTGGAATTCAGTTGGAAGCAACTACTAATGTTAGAGTATACGGAAACAAGATTGGTACCAATGCTGCTGGAGTCGCAGCTCCTGGTTATGGTAATACAATTGGTATTGCAATGCTTATGGGCTCTGGTGTTGGAAATAACAAAATAGGAGGAATAGAGAGTGGTCAAGGTAACGTGATTGCGGGAAATACAATGGGAGGCGTGTTTGTATTAGGAGTAGCTGGCTCGTTCACAACTCGTAACTCTATCTTAGGAAATAGTATTTTTGCCAATAACGGAGTAGGAATCGATCTTCTTGATTTTGATGGAGTTTCTCTTATCAATCAGGGTCCAAATACAAACGATGCGGGCGATGGTGATACTGGTCCAAATGATTTGTTGAATGCACCAGTTATTACTTCAGTAAATACAACTTCTGGTGTAGTTACATACAAGCTCGATGTTCCTGCTGGAGATTATCGTGTTGAATTTTTCAAAAATCCAATAAGTGGCACATATGGTGAAGGTCAGATCTATCTCGGTTATGATGAATACACTTCTACTGGCTCAGAATCTTCAGATACTGTTACTTTATCTTTGAGTGAAGGTGACTTTATCACTGCAGTTGTTACTGAACAATTTAGTCCGACTACATTTGGTTCAAGTTCTGAATTTTCTCAAGCATATGGTACGTCCGGAGAATCAGCACCTGCTCCTGTTGGTGGCGGTGTTATCTCAGTTCAGAAAGTTTGTAATGATCCACGCGCAATTAATTACACAACAGGTGTTGGTATTGGAGACAAAAAAGTTTGTACTTACAAACTAGATAACTCAAAAGAGCCAAGTATCGAAACACCGGACGCAACTACTTCACAAGAAGCACAAGAGACACAAGAAACAGCCTGCCCTGCATTTAGTGGGTACTATCGAAAGGGTAGTGTCGGTGAAGAAATCAAAAAAATTCAACTCTTTTTAAATAAAGAGGTTGATGCCCGGCTGCCGATTACTGGTGTGTTTGGGGCTGCGACTGATGCAGCAGTCAAGAAGTTCCAGCAGAAATATTTTGATTTGATTATCACCCCATGGGAGACATCTCAAAACGTAACTGGTTATTGGTATAAAACAACTCGTATGAAAGCAAACCAGCTTTCAGGATGCACTGAAACACCAGTAGTTCTCGAGACAAATGGTAAAACATGGGTTTTGCCATTGAGTCGCTAGTTTCTGTTTTTTGCTAATAATAAAAGCCCCGACCGCAGGTCGGGGCTTTTATTGCAAATTGGACACCAATATTGTATAGTACGCTCATAAAAGACCTAAGCGGTCATTTTTATTTATCAGTAACATTGTTAGTAACGATTTAGCAATATTAGACAAGTTTTATGGAAAGAGATTACCCACTAGAGAAAGTGCGAAACTTCGGTATCATCGCCCACATCGATGCCGGAAAGACAACAACCACAGAACGTGTGTTGTACTACACTGGAGTGTCACACAAGATCGGTGAAGTTCACGATGGTGAAACAACAACCGACTGGATGGAACAGGAACGCGAACGAGGTATTACTATTACTTCAGCTGCGGTAACTTGTTTCTGGACACCAACATACGCAGGCAACGACAAAAACAAGAAGCACCGCTTCAACATTATCGACACTCCTGGACACATCGACTTTACTGTGGAAGTAAAGCGATCACTTCGTGTGCTCGACGGTGCTGTGGTGGTATTCGACGGTGTGGCTGGTGTGGAACCACAGTCAGAAACAAACTGGCGTTACGCTGACGAAGCAAACGTTCCACGTATTTGTTTCATCAACAAGCTCGACCGAACAGGTGCTTCATTTGAACGTTCATACGGAACAATTCTCGACCGTCTTTCAAAGAAGGCAGTTCGCATGCAGA
Organism: uncultured Candidatus Saccharibacteria bacterium; assembly: GCA_964397435.1. Taxonomy (GTDB): domain Bacteria; phylum Patescibacteriota; class Minisyncoccia; order Phycocordibacterales; family UBA9973; genus DALYCO01. The sequence goes on from CAYNHU010000006.1 coordinate 18,374, forward strand.
TTCCAATTGGTCTCGAAGACAAATTCGAGGGCGTTGTTGATCTCTTGAAAATGAAAGCGTACTACTTCGAGGGCGATATGGGTAACAAGGTTATCGAAAAGGATATTCCTGAAGAACTCAAAGCTGAAGCTGAAAAGTACCACACAGAACTCATTGAAGCTATCGTTGCAAACGACGATGCTGCTATGACCGCTTACCTCGATGGAAAAGTTCCATCTATTAATGAACTCAAAAAGATTCTCCGTAAGGCAGTTATTGCCAACGCAATCTTTCCAGTGTTTGCTGGAACTGCTCTTAAAAACAAAGGTGTACAGCTTGTGCTCGACGCCGTTGTTGATTACCTCCCAGCCCCAACAGATATTCCTCCAATTCCAGGTATCAATCCAGATACTGATGAACCAGATGTTCGAAAGGCATCTGACGCGGAACCCTTTGCAGCGCTTGCGTTCAAGGTTGCAACTGACCCATTCGTAGGACAAATTATTTTCTTCCGAGTTTACTCAGGTAGTTTGTCAGCAGGTTCATACATCTACAACCCACGAACTCGTAACAAGGAACGTATTGGTCGTATCTTGCGTATGCACGCAAACGACCGAGAAGAAGTGAAGAAAGTGTTTGCTGGAGAAATCGCAGCAGCCGTTGGTCTTAAAGACACAATCACTTCAGATACACTCTGTGATGAAGAACACCCAATTGAATTGAACCGTATCGTCTTCCCAGAACCAGTTATCTCGCTCCGTATTGAACCAAAAACAAAAGCTGACCAAGAAAAAATGGGTATGGCGCTCAACCGTCTTGCTCAAGAAGACCCAACATTCCGCGTGACTACTGACCAGGAAACTGGTGAAACAATTATCGCAGGTATGGGAGAACTTCACCTCGAAATCATCGTTGATCGTATGAAGCGTGAATTCTCAGTTGAAGCTAACGTCGGTAACCCACAGGTGGCATACCGCGAAACAATTACAGGTACAGCAGATGTTGAAGGTAAGTACATCAAACAGTCTGGCGGACGCGGTAACTATGGTCACGTCAAGATCAAGATCAAGCCTATGGATATGACTCTTACAAAAGAGCAGATCGAAGACTTGCCACGAAACGTAAAACGAGAAGCTCACTTCGAATTCATAAACACAATCAAAGGAGGTGCTATTCCACAGGAATACATTCCAGCGGTTGAAAAGGGTCTCAAAGAAGGTCTCGAACGCGGTGTGCTTGCTGGATTCAAAATGGTTGACGTTTCAGTCGATCTTTGGGACGGTAGTTACCACGATGTGGACTCAAACGAAATGGCTTTCAAAATTGCAGCGTCAATGGCTATCCAAGATGCATGTAAGCAGGCTCGTCCAGTGATCCTCGAACCTATGATGAAAGTTGAAGTTATCACTCCAGAAAAATTCATGGGAGATGTTGCTGGATCAATGTCAGCAAAACGTGGAATCATCGAAGGTATGGAAGCTCGCGGTATGAACCAAGTAGTGAAAGCAGTCGTTCCATTGTCAGAAATGTTCGGTTACATGACCACACTTCGATCAATGACTGAAGGACGCGCAGGGTTCACTATGGAATTCCTCCGTTACGATGTTGTTCCTCAGAACGTTGCAGATACAATTATCGCAAAACGAAAATAATATAGTTTCCCAAGAGAGAAGGGAAGCTAGAAAACACAAAACAGCAGGGCGCGCGAAGCGCGCCCTGCTGTTTTGCTTAGTGGCTATAAAAAAGCTTGACGTTTTGTAGAGAAATGGTATTGTTTCAAAAAATACATTATATGCCAGTTTACAACTCAACAACCAAGACCGACAATACTAAGGACAAGCCATTCGTACCTGGTAAACGTACGGCAATTACCTTACACGTAACCAACCCTTTTGCAAAAGGCTGCAAGAAAACTACATCAGTGGTTACACATACCGACTCAATGCACTATCTGGGCTATGGGCTTTGCCAAATCTTTGCCGCGCAGGGAATTGATTTAACCCAGTACATTACACCCGGGGGTTGTTTAAGTAAAAAACTGAAACAGCTATTGGCTAACCTTACGGTACCTACCGGCAGCAGAAAGAAGCTTAAAAAGCAGGATGTTAAAACACTACAAAAGTTTTTAAATGTAAACGCACTTTAAAACCGCACCTATGACAAAAAAGAAAAAAAGTACGAACATTACTGCTAAACCTAACGCTAAAGACCAATTTCCCGGTTCAAGAGAGCGGTTAGAAAAGAAAGAAGGTGGCAGATACGGTGACATAACTTCGACTGGTTCGGGGTGTAGTCGCTCACATAAAAAGCATAAAAAAGGCTAATACTACGTTATTTTCTAAAGATTTAAGCATTTCACCGCGCGTCCCTGTTGGAGCAATCCACAGGGGCGTTTTTTCTTGACTTTTGGGTGCTTATAGGGTATTCTATCTCTGATCGCTCCTTTGGGGCGTTTTTCTTTTTGCCAAAATTGACAAAAAGAAGAAAATGTTGTCTAAACAGTCAATTTAGACACAGTATTAATAATTAGTATTAGTTCTTTACTGGTTCGTAGACATAGGAAAGGTACGTGTTCTCGTCACCTCTCCTTACTCTGTGAACCGAAGAAAAAAGCTTATGGCAGAAGAATTTAATCGCGCAAAGCCTCACGTTAACGTTGGTACTATCGGCCACGTTGACCACGGCAAGACTACTTTGACAGCGGCTATCCTCACTGTTCTTAACCGACAGGGTGGTGGTTACTCATCAAAGATGAAAGGTGTTGATCAGATCGACAACGCTCCAGAAGAAAAGGCACGTGGAATCACTATTGCCCTTTCACACAACGAGTACGAAACTCCTACTCGTCACTACGCTCACATTGATGCTCCAGGTCACGCTGACTACATCAAAAACATGATTACTGGTGCAGCTCAGATGGACGGTGCAATCCTCGTGGTTGCAGCAACTGATGGTGCTATGCCACAGACACGCGAACACATCCTCCTTGCAAAACAGGTTGGTGTGCCAAAGATTATCGTGTTCCTCAACAAGTGCGACATGGTTGATGATAAAGACATGATTGATCTCGTTGAAGAAGAAATCCGCGAACTCCTTGCAAAACAGGGCTTCGACAAGGATTGTCCAGTTATCCGCGGTTCAGGCCTCAAGGCTCTCGAATCAGCAGACAACAATGATGAATGGGCTCAGAAAGTTCTCGAACTTGCGAACACTCTCGACTCATACATCCCAATGCCAGAACGTGATCTCGATAAGCCATTCTTGATGCCTATCGAAGACATCTTCTCAATTGAAGGTCGCGGTACAGTGGTTACTGGCCGTATCGAACGTGGCGTTGTTAAAGTTGGTGAAGATATCGAAATCATCGGTATCAAAGATACAGCTAAGACAACTGTTACAGGTATTGAAATGTTCAACAAGAACCTCAAAGAAGGTATGGCTGGCGACAACGCTGGTATCCTCCTCCGTGGTGTTAAGAAAGAAGATCTTACACGTGGTCAGGTTCTTGCAAAACCAGCTTCAGTTACACCTCACGTTGATTTCGAAGCTGAAGTGTACATCTTGAAAAAGGAAGAAGGTGGTCGTCACACTCCATTCATCTCTGGTTACAAGCCTCAGTTCTACGTTCGTACAACTGACGTAACTGGTGAAGTAACTCTCCCAGCAGGTAAGGAAATGGTCATGCCTGGTGATACAGTTACATTCAAAGTCAAGCTCGTAACTCCTGTTGCGCTTGAAGAAAAACAGCGTTTTGCTATCCGCGAAGGTGGTAAGACTGTCGGTGCTGGAGTTGTTACTAAGATCGTTGCGTAATCTGAGTTAGGGTGCGATGCCTATGGCATCGCACCCAACCCAGAAAACGCTTTCCTCCTATTATGGCTACAGCGACAAAACCAAAAAAGACTGCCAAGAGTAAAGAGGAAGGTGTGGTGAAATTGCGCATCCGAGTCCGCGCTTATGAGAATAAAATTCTCGATGCATCTGTAAAACAGATCATGGACACAGCTGCTCGTTACGATGCAGTAGTCCTCGGCCCGATTCCGATGCCGACTGAAATTAAAAAATATACAGTCAATCGCTCATCATTCATCTACAAAAATACTCGCGAGCAGTTTGAAATTCGAATACACAAGCGTGTAATCGACATTGTTAATCCTAATCAAAAGACCATTGAAGCACTTACCAACCTCTCACTCCCATCAGGAGTCGATGTTGATGTGAAAATGCTCTAGTAGCATATAGCAAAGTGCGAGAATCCCATGAAATTTCTTATCGGTACAAAAGTGGAGATGGTGCAGTACTTTACCGAAGACGGTAAAGTAGTCCCATCAACTGTTATCGCCACAGGACCTGCCACAGTTACACAGGTGAAGACGAAAGCAAAGGACGGCTACGATGCTATCCAAATCGGCTGGGGTGAACAGAAAAAAGAGCGCCAGACAAAACCTTTCTTGGGTCACGTCAAAGAGCTCGGTTCATTCCGATACGTCAAGGAATACCGTTCAAAAAACGGTCAGCTCCCTGAAGTAAAAGTCGGCGATGTTATTGAAATGTCACAGTTTCAAGCAGGTGACACAGTTCGTGTTACAGGCACATCAAAAGCAAAAGGTTTCCAAGGTGTTGTGAAGCGTCACGGCTTTGCCGGCGGTCCACGCACCCACGGTCAGAAACATTCTGAACGTGAACCAGGTTCTATCGGTGGCGGTCTCCGCACACGCGTTCCAAAAGGTATGCGTATGGCAGGACGCACTGGTGGTGACATTGTTACAGTTCAAAATCTTAAAATCGTTGATGTCGATACAGCGAATAACCTCTTAGTGGTTAAAGGAGCAATTCCAGGACGCCGTGGTACGGTTGTCTCAATTGTCGGTTAATTCTATGGCTACAAAAACTACAGCAAAGAAGACTGTTGCAAAAAAGGAACCAAAAGTTTCTGCAGCAGCAACTGAAGCGAAGCTTTACAGCCTCGCCGGCAAGGAAGTAGGTACTGTTGATCTCCCAAAAGAAATCTTCGGTCTTACATTTAATTCTGACCTTGTCCACCAAGTGGTTACTTCAATGATGTCTAATGCCCGTGCTGGCACAGCTGATACCAAAGGTCGCGGAGAAGTTCGCGGCGGTGGTCGTAAGCCATGGAAGCAAAAGGGTACAGGACGCGCACGTCACGGTTCATCACGTTCTCCAATTTGGAAAGGTGGTGGCGTAACACACGGCCCACTCGCTGAAAAAAATTACAAGAAAAAAATCAACAAGAAGATGCGTGTCAAAGCTCTCTTTATGGTTCTTTCACAGAAACTTAAGGATGGTAACATTCTCTTCATTGATTCTCTTGAATTCAAAACAGCAAAAACAAAGGATGCTGCAAAAGCATTCGGAACACTTGCAAAAGTTTCAGGCTTCGAACGTTTGGCTGGCAAGAAGCGTACAGCACTCGTTGCTCTCCCAGAGAAAAACGATAGTACACTTCGCGCTATCAAAAACCTTCCTCAGCTCGAAACAGCATATGTTAAAGATTTGAATCCGGTCGAACTTTTGAGCAGTAAGTATCTTGTCATGACTGACACAAAGAAATCTTTCGATACACTTTTGTCACGTCTTGCTAAATAAGTTTTATGGCAACAAAGAAAACAGCTGCGAAAGAAGTCGTACCAGCAACAAAATCAGCTTCTGTTCACACAGTCTTGAAAGAAGCAGCGATCGTTCGCCCTCGCATTACAGAAAAGGCAACACAAGTCGTTGAGGGCAATGTGTATACATTCAACATTGCTCCAAACGCAACAAAAACTGAAGTCAAAGAAGCTATCGTAAAACTTTATAAAGTTACTCCTCTCAAGGTTAACGTTGTAAAGATTCGCGCTCGCAAAGTCTTTGTCCGAGGTAAGCGCGGTGTAACCGCAGGTGGTCGAAAAGCATACGTCTACCTCAAGAAAGGTGACAAAATTGAGTTAATGTAATGAAAACCTACAAACCTACAAGTGCTGCACGTCGTCAGCTTCAAACTGTAAACTACAAGGAGAAGCTCTCAGGCGCTGCTAAGCCACTCAAGTCATTGACGAAAGGTAGAAAGCGTTCAGTTGGACGCAACAACATGGGCCGCATTACTACTCGCCACAAAGGCGGTGGTAACAAGCGAGTCTATCGAGAAATTGATTTCTTGTATAACAAGAAAGAAATTCCTGCGAAGATTGCCTCTGTTGAATACGATCCAAACCGTACAGCATTCATTGCACTCGCAGTGTATGCCGATGGTGAAAAGCGCTACGTAGTTGCTTCAAAGACTACCAAAGTTGGTGACGAATTCATTGTGTCTGAAAAAGCTACATTGAAACCAGGTAACCGACTTCCACTCAAATACATCCCTGTTGGTATGTTTGTCTACAACGTTGAACTCAAACCAAATGGCGGCGCTAAGCTCGTTCGAGGCGCAGGTACATTTGCTCAAGTTGTTGCGAACGCCGACGGATACACAAACATCAAGATGCCTTCAAGTGAAGTTCGAAAAGTTTCTGAACTCTGCTGGGCTACAATTGGTGAAGTATCAAACGACGAGAACAAACTTCGAAACTTTGGTAAAGCTGGACGCTCACGATGGAAGGGTATTCGCCCAACTGTTCGTGGCTCAGTGATGAACCCTGTAGATCACCCGTATGGTGGTGGTGAAGGACGCCAAGGCCGCGGTATGCGCCGTCCGAAGACACTCTGGGGTAAAGTTACAGGAGGACGCAAAACACGTACTCCAAAGAAGTACTCAAACCTCTTTATTGTCTCACGACGCGTTACTGGCAAAAAAGGAAAACAAGCTTAAAACAAAATACATCGAGAGAATGTATTTCACAAAAACCCGCCTGCAAGCGGGTTTTTGTATTTTTTGATATACTCACACTATGTTTGATGAACCAGCAAAAGAGCTCGAAGCATTCAGCGTCGTAAAGCGAGGGAAAAGTTTTAAATACGCGTTACGCGGTATTGTCGTTCTTGTTCGCACGCAACACAATATGTGGTTTCACATTCTCGCTGGTGTCGCGACAATCGCACTTGGTGTATATCTCGCGGTTACTCCGCTCGAATGGATTGCGCTTGTTATGGCTATCTCACTTGTTGTTATAACCGAAGCTATTAACACAGCAATTGAATTTGATATTGATCTTACCAGTCCCGAAGAACATCCGTTTGCTCGTGACACAAAAGACGTCGCTGCTGGTGCCGTCTTGCTTGCATCAATCGCTGCGTGTGCGATTGGTCTCATTATTTTTGTACCAAAGTTTGTTGCTCTATGCGCGTAGAGTGTGTCTAAATTTCCGGAATCTCAACAACTTCAAGTTTAATTGAAGGACTAAACCATTCACGTGCAAGTTTTTCAAAGTGATCGGTTTTCTTACTGATCATAAATTCACGAGTCTGACGTTTTGTTAGTCGCTGCTCTATCTCAGTATGTCGCTTGAGATAGTCGGCGACTTTTTTGTTGATGAATTCATCTTGCGAAACAAGTTTAATGTTTGGACCAATGTATTCACGAATTTCTTTTTTGAGAATAGGGTAGTGCGTGCAGCCAAGTACAAGTGTATCAATCTTTTTTTCAAGTAATGGTTTCAAATATTCTTTAAGTACTGGTTTTACCAATTCCCATTCACCGTTTTCAATGAACGGAACGAGGAGCGGTGCAGCTTGTTGAAACACGCGAATGTGTGTACTCGCTTTCTTGAATTTCTTTTCGTATGTTTTTGATTCAACCGTTGCTGTCGTTCCTAAAATACCGACACGATCAGCATTAAGTGATTCTTCGATTGCAGGGATGATAACACCAAGTACACGACGGTCGGGATAGTGAGCCGGCAGATATTCTTGCTGGATTCTGCGTAGTGCTTCTGCTGATGCAGTGTTACATGCAACAATAATGAGGGCACAATCTTTTTGAAACAAAAGGGATACGCCATTTTTGAGAAATGAGTAAATGGCATCTTTGCTTTTGTCGCCATAGGGGAGGTGGATCGTATCACCGAGGTAGACATAATCGTATTCTGGTAAATGCGAAACAATACTTTTCATGGTGAAAAGTCCGCCAAGACCTGAATCGAAAATACCGATTTTCATACCCACACTATATATGAAAATTTTCAAAAAAGCACTTTAGGAAGTAGAAGACTTATATAAAGTATTTACATCAAAGTAGGATATTTCGTTTGGCAGCTAGTTGTTGATTGATTGACATCTCGGGTTAAACATCGTAATGTGTTTTCAAATATACACAACATGAAAAAAAGATTAATTTCCGCTAAACCCTCTGATCGTATAGTACTTGCCCTCGATAATATGCAGTCATACGATGACTTCAAAAAACTAGCAGAACAACTTGCCGGACAAATTGGCTGGTTTAAAGTTGGTTTTGAAACACTTCTGCGTTTTGGTGCCGAAAATGCTATTGCTGTCGGTAAACATAATGGTATTCGTGTGTTTGCTGACGCTAAGCTTAAAGACATACCCAAAACAATGGAGCTTGCTTCTAAGGTTTTGGTTGATGCCGGTGCCTCGATGTTTAACATTCACGCTTCAAATACTGTTGAGGCAATTCAATCAGCAGCACATGCAAAAGGTGATGCGCTACTGCTTGGTGTAACAATACTTACTTCGTACGATGAACGTCAGTGCGCTGAAGTGTACGGTGCAACACCGCGTTTTAAAACACTGCACTTTGCTTCGCGCGTATGCGAGCATGGTGCTGATGGTGTGGTATGTTCATCGCAGGAATTGGTGGCACTTAACGAAAACCCGTCAACGGCAGATATTATTAAAGTTGTGCCTGGAATTCAGCCACTTTATATGAGTGCTAACGACCAGAGACGTGTAATGACACCGTTTGACGCTATTAAAGCAGGTGCTGATTTGCTGGTTATCGGCCGTGCTATTACCGATGCACATAAGTATCCTAATGTGGGGACACCTGCATATGCGGCAGAAGTAATTAGTCAGGAGATAGAGCACGCCTTAATGGAAGTATAAAAAGAAGATAGATAATACGTAAAATGAGCGGACGCGCTAGCGCGTCCGCTCTCTTTTTTATTTTAGGAAAGAAAAAAACCGAAGGGATTTGCATCCCTCCGGCCACCTGTGAAAGCTCCCATTCCGTGAGAGTTTCTTTATAATTATTTTTTACGCGTGTTGTTGTTTGCGTGCATCGCTCCATGCCTGAGGATCTTTATACCAGTCCTCCAGTAACGGTAATTGTCGTTCGGTTATATAACCTTCTATAACGGCTACCGGTAGCAATGTTTTGTAATCATTCAGCATATAGTACAGACACGCAGCAGTTTTAAATACTTCATGCGCTTTTGGAAAACCATAGCTAAACAACGCTGCCAATCCCAACACCTCAACACCTTCGCTACGCAAAGCTTCTACCACTTTAAGAGAACTTCCGCCTGTTGGAATCAGGTCTTCAATCACAACCGCACGTTGGCCTTTTTTATATACGCCTTCGATTAGGTTGGTTAATCCATGTGCTTTTGGTGAGCTGCGCACGTACACAAACGGTAATTTAAAGTCTTGTGCTACCAGCATTCCATGGGGTATACCCGCGGTTGCTACACCGGCAATAAGGTTTACCTGTGGAAATTTGGTTTTTATGAGATTTGCGAAACAAACCATGAGCATAGTTCGTAACTCATGGTCCCCGAGTGTTTTACGGTGTCCGCGTATATCGGACTCAGTAACCCACTTACCCATGTAAATGGGTTTTCGGGTCGTAGGGTGATAATTTCCTGATCTAAATACACTGCTTGATATGCCGCGAGCGTTTTCAGGGTTAAATAAGCCAATTTCATGGTCGTTGAACGATGTTTGGGATTGCATAAAGCATGAATTTGTCCTTAATGTACAATTTATCCATATAAAGTCAATGTAATTTGACACAAAGGCACTCTTCTGCTACTATCATTGGCATCGGCTCTCTCTCAAGAGCCCTTTTCATTAGTCTACGTTCCAGTTTCCAGGAATGCTGAATAATGAGTTTTATTGTTAACTTGGGCAGCAAAACCATTACATTTGCAAGCCTTAATAACCGGATGGGAGGCTCGAACCTCATAACCATCCGACATCACTACATGACACGATCACTCAAGAAAGGAATGTATGTCGATGAGCGCCTCCTCAAGAAGATCGAAGGAAAAGATCCTCAGAAAACAGGCGTCATCAAGACATGGTCACGTGCATCACAAATCGCACCAGAAATGGTGGGGTTTATTTTCGGCGTTCACAACGGCAAAACACACGTTGAAGTTTTGGTCACCGAAGACATGGTCGGACACAGACTCGGCGAATTCTCTTTGACTCGCAAGTTTACAAAACACGGCGGTAAAATGCAGAAAGAACTTGAAGCAAAGAAGAAGGAAGCAGAAGTCGCAGCAGCTCAGGCAGCAAAAGCCTCAACTACTGATAAGAAGAAATAAGAGTCCATACTATGAAAGCATTACTCTCAAATTACAGGCAAGCTCCTCGTAAGGTCCGATTGGCTGCAAAGTCACTCGTCGGAAAGAACGTTAAGGAAGCTCAAATGGAACTCCGCTTTATGGTTAAGCGCGCAGCTGCTCCTCTCGAGAAACTTCTCGCTTCAGCAGTAGCTAACGCAGTTAACCAGACAGGTGCTGATGTTAACAACCTTATCATCAAGGAACTCCGCGTTGATAAAGGTGTTGTGCTCCACCGCTCGATGCCACGTGCATTCGGACGAGCATCACGCATTCAGAAACGCTCAAGTCACATCACACTCGTCTTAGCAGAAAAGAACGCAGCAACTCCAAAGAAAGCAGCAAAGACTGAAAAGGCTCCAAAAGCAGCAAAGGAAACAAAAACAGCAAAACCAAAGGTCGCAAAGAAAAAGACAACTACTAAAAAATAAGTAGCACATCATATATGTCAAAAATTGTTCATCCATATGCACACCGTCTCGTCATGCTTCGCGACTGGAAGAGCCGCTGGTTTGCAGGAGATAAGAAATATCAGGAAAACTTGAAGACGGATGTTCTCTTGCGAGAATTCCTCGACAAGAAACTCCGTGGTTTCTACGTTTCTTCAATTGAAATTGAACGAAACCAGAAATCAACTCGAATCATTTTCCGCACATCACGCCCAGGTATGTTGATCGGCCGTTCAGGCGAAGGTACTCTCAAGCTCAAGAATGACATCTTGTCATTTGCAAAAGCAAAGAAACTCCGCATCGCTGAAGACGTCAAAATCGATATCGTAGAAGTTACTAACCCAGATGCAGATGCACGCATTGTTGCGTTCTCAGTTGCTGAAGGTTTGGAAAAGCGTATGCCATATCGTCGCGTTATGAAACAGACACTTGAAAAAGTTATGTCAGTTCGCGGCGTAGTAGGAGCACGTATCGTCATTGGCGGTCGTCTCGGCGGCGCAGAAATCGCACGTTCAGAAGAATTGAAGAAGGGTTCAATCCCACTTCAGACATTCCGTGCAGATATTGACTTTGCTCGTGAACGCGCTCACTTGCCATACGGCGACATCGGTATCAAGGTCTGGATCAACCGAGGCATTGTATTTGCAGACGCTGAAAAGAAGAGCAAATAATACGTAGCAATTAATATCATTCCACGCATATGTTACTCCCTAAAAAAGTAAAGCACCGAAAGTGGCAGACTAATCGCAAAAGCGACGTCAAACTTTCAAAGCCTGATACTCGTGGTATCACGCTCGCGTTCGGTTCTTTCGGACTCAAGTCTGAAAGTCTCCACCGCGTAACATCGGCTCAGATTGAAGCAGCTCGTAAGGCAATGACTCGTCATCTTACAAAAGCTGGTAAGGTCTGGATCCGAATCTTCCCTGATCGACCAATTACTCGTAAGGCTGCAGAAGTCGGTATGGGTAAGGGTAAAGGTGATCTCGATTCATACTGTTTCGAAGTTCGCCCAGGACGCATCATCTTTGAAGTAGACGGTGTTGATCCAGTAGTCGCTAAGGAAGCTCTCCGCAAGGCAGGTACAAAACTTCCACTTAAAACTAAAGTAGTAAGTCGAGCATAATATGAAAACACAGAAAGCAAGTCTCAAAGACAAGTCAACTGAGGAACTCGTACAAATGCTTACGACTGAAATGGAAAAGGTTCGTACCCTCAAGTTTACATTCGGCATGACACGCCAAAAAGATGTCAAAGCAGGTCGTACTTCAAAGAAACTAATCGCGCAGGTGAAAACAGAACTTGCAGCACGCGCATAATATATGAAAGCAACAACAAAGAAAACAGAAAAGACAGAAACAGCTGCTGCAAACGGTAAGCACCTCACTGGTGTTATCGTATCAAACAAGATGCAGAAAACAGTTGTCGTCAAAGTTGATCGTTACATCAAGCACCCAAAGTACCAGAAGTACTACACTGTTTCAAAGAAGTACAAGGCGCATGATGAAGAAAACACGTACAAGATAGGTGATAAGGTCGAAATAATGGAGACACGCCCAATCTCTAAAGATAAAAAATTTACTGTAGTTGGTAAGATTGCATAAGTGCAACCTGCCACTCATTACATTGTATGATTCAAGATGGAACAGTAGTAAAAATTACAGACAACGCCGGTGGTAAGGTCGGAAAGATCTTCAAGGTGTTGAATGGTTCAAAGCGTCGTTACGCTTCGATTGGTGATCTCGTCATTATTTCAATCAAAATCGCTGAACCTCGTAAAGCAGTTAAAAAGAAAGACGTTCACCGTGCAGTTGTTGTACGTCAGCGTGATGCATTCCGCCGCAAGGACGGTTCATACATCCGCTTCGATGACAATGCAGTGGTGATTCTCGAAAAAGATAAGCCAGAACCAAAAGCAGGTCGTATCTTTGGCCCGATTCCTCGTGAAATCGGTGAGGCTGGTTACCAGAAAATAATCTCACTCGCACCAGAAGTGCTCTAATTCTATGAATATCAAAAAAGGAGACAACGTAGTTGTCCTTTCAGGAAAGGACAAAGGAGCAAAAGGCAAAGTCGTGAAGGTTTTGACAGACAAGAATCGCGTTCTCGTTGAAGGCGTTAATGTTTGGAAGAAACACCAGAAGGCTCGCTCACAGGAAGGCAAGGGTCAGATTATTGATGTAACTCGCTCAATCCACATTTCAAACGTACAGCCAGTTGATCCAAAGACAGGCAAAGGTACTCGCGTAGGCAAGAAGGTCGTAGCAGGTAAGCGTGTCCGTGTCGCACAGAAAAGCGGCCAGGAACTCTAAGAGTTACGCATATGAAATCAGTAAAGCAACGCGCAGAGCAGTCAGTTGAAGTAATGAAGTCAAGCTTCGGTTACAAAAACAAAATGGCTGCACCAAAAATCCAGAAAGTAATCGTATCTGTCGGTACCGGCAGTTTGATGAAAAAAGATAAGAGTCGCAACGACTTTATCATGGATCGTCTTACAAAGATCACTGGCCAGAAGCCATCACTTCGTAAGGCAAAGAAATCAATCGCAAGTTTCAAAGTTCGTGCTGGTGACCCAATCGGCGTCGCAGTAACACTTCGAAACACTCGCATGTACTCATTCCTCGACAAACTTCTCAACATCGCACTTCCTCGAACAAAGGACTTCCGCGGTCTTGAACGAAGAATTGTTGACGATATCGGTAACATCACAATTCCTGTTAAAGAACACACTATCTTCCCAGAAGCTGGTGATGAAGAATTGAAAGATGTCTTCGGTCTCGCTATCACTGTTGTAACAACAGCGAAAAACAAGAAAGAAGCAACAAAGTTCTTCGAGCTCATCGGAGTTCCGTTCAAACAGTAGTTTCAAAAAACAAAAGCACCTCGAAAGAGGTGCTTTTGTTTTTTTATATCTGATATACTTTGTGCATGGTAAGCTAACAATTAGTTTCTTATATCCAACAACAAAAAGCAGCAGGCGTTTCAGAAGCTGCGTATCGTTCAGCACTCAAAACTCAAGGATGGTCAGATGAAGATATTACAGCAGCGTCACTCGGTCCGATTCCGACACCAGCAGTTGATATGATCCCAACTCCTCCAGTTACTGCAGGCGATAGTGCTCTAGCCGTGTGGTCATTTTGGTTATTGGTAGCAGTAAGTGTTTTTCATATCATATGGTTAGGCGCTAAGAATGTGTCCATATTCAATTCTATAGCCCACCAATCATTGATTGGTACAGGTTATATCATACTTTTTGGGATTATAATCGTCTGTATTCTTTTAAATTTCCTGCCAGTCATCCTTGCTATCCGTCCTTGGAAACGAGAGAAATTTACAAAGCAGATTGCAGTGAGCATTATTTCTTTTATTATTTGTCAGGCGCTACTGCACGTTATATTCGTCGGCATTTTAGGCACATTTGGTGCGGTAGGTTGTTAAGCATATGATTAAAAAACTTTTCATCATTCAAATAATTGTGATTCTCGGGTTTCTTCTTTTTATGTTCAAGGAAGAACTTGGGTTGGTAAAATCGATGCATGATATGGATTACATAGATCGTGTTTCGGTTTACGGTCTTGATTACCCAACGAGTGACGGACTCTGTATATCAAGTGATGGCATGACAACTTTTAATTGTGAAACAGGAGTATCTGAGGCGTTCCCAATTTCAATCATTGAGCCTCAATATAAGGCAACATGGACAGGTGGTGGCATGTATCAGATCCTGTGGCGCGCAGATTCAAAAAACCTGTAACTATTAAGGCGTGTACGATGCCTAAACCACAACAGGCAGAAAAGTGTATTCTAATCGCGGAAATACCAGCGTCGCAAGACCAACGTAATTCATCTGCGATGTATATGTACTCTGTAGAAAAAGGAACTATTCAATCAAAAGGGGATATTTATATAACAGTAAGCACCCCATCTAGTAGTAGCCATGCCTTGATAACGGTTGAAAATACAAAGCTGTTTGAGGCGCTGAGTAAGCAATAATTCGTTAATCCATTGACGTTTTCAGCCTTTTCTGCTATTATATAGAAAGCACCGGTCATGGTGCTTTTGTCTACTTAATCCGTTCGGTTTCATATTATGCCTATCCCGCATAGGCGTCTCATGAGCCCAAACGCGATATTGGAAGATGAATTTATTAAAGTAAGCTTTTTTACTATTGCTATATGGCAAAGACATCAACTGTTGCCCGTTCGCAGAAAAAGCCAAAGTTCTCAACACGAGCGAAAAACCGCTGTTTTCGCTGTGGTCGCGGTCGAGGATTCATGCGTGATTTCGGCCTTTGCCGAATCTGCTTCCGTGAGCTCGCAAACGAAGGAATGATTCCTGGCGTTCGCAAGTCTTCATGGTAATTAACTTTTTGAGTTAACACATGGATCCAATCGCAAATATGCTCGTTATGATCAAGAACGCTTCACGCGCTGGCAATGCCATCGTTGTGTTCCCGTATTCAAAGATCAAGTTCGAGATTGCAAACACTTTGGTTCGCGCGGGATTTATTAAGAGTGTAAACAAGAAAACAAAGAAGAAGGGAGAAGTGATCGAGGTCGAACTCCTCTATAAGGAAGGCACACCACGTATCAACGACGTCGTTCGTGTTTCAAAAGTATCACGCCGCATGTATGCTGGCTTGGGCGATTTGAAACCAGTCAAAAACGGTCGTGGCGCTATGGTCCTCTCAACTCCAAAAGGTATTTTGACCGACAAGGAGGCGAAACAGGAACATGTCGGTGGTGAAGTCATCCTTTCAATTTGGTAATTACATTGAGTTATAGCTATGTCACGAATCGGTAAACAAGAAGTAGTGATCCCAAGCGGTACTGAAGTCACGCTCGACAACGGTACACTCACTGTCAAGGGACCAAAAGGAACACTCTCACGAACATTCCGTAACGAAGTCGCTATCATTATTGATGGTGGTAAAGTTACATTTAAGCAAGAAGCTGCCGGCGGTTTCGCATACGCACTCTGGGGTACATACGCTTCTCATGTCAAAAACATGATCACAGGCGTTAACACTCCATACGTTAAGAAACTCATCCTCGAAGGTGTCGGTTTCAAAAGTGAAGTTAAAGGCAAAAACCTTGATCTCGCACTCGGCTTCTCACACCCAGTTTCAGTTCCAATCCCAGAAGGTTTGACTGTGACTGCTGAAAAGAACAACATTACCGTAACTGGTATTGATAAAGAAAAGGTCGGACAATTCGCTGCAATGGTACGCGCACTCAAGAAACCAGAACCATACAAAGGTAAAGGTTTCCGCTATGACAATGAAGTCATCCGTCGCAAGCAAGGCAAGAAAACAGCTTAAGTAAAATAACTCTATGAACACACAGAATAAAAACGAAAAGCGTCTTCGCCTCAAGCGAAAAATCCGCATGAAGATCGCAGGTACTGATGCACGTCCTCGTCTTTCAGTCTATCGATCAAACAAATTCATTTATGCTCAGTTGATTGACGACAACGCAGGTAAAACTCTTATCTCAGCTTCAGACGTAAAGACAGCAAAAGGAACAAAAACTGTTCGCGCAGAAGAAATTGGCACAATGGTTGCTCAGGCTGCTCTTGCAAAAAATATCAAAGAGGTCGTCTTTGATCGAAACGGTTTCAAGTATACTGGTCGCGTAAAGCTCCTCGCGGATGCTGCACGTAAGGCTGGTCTTAAATTCTAAACGTTATGGCAGAAACAAATACAACAAAACCAGCTGCACGTCCTCTACGCCCTCAGGGTTCACGCCCAGCAGGTGCTCGTGGTACAAGTCCTCGTGGTGCTGGTTCAAATGGTCCTCGTGGCGGTGCTCCTCGCGGAGGTGATCGCGGACGACGTCCATCATTTGAACGTCCAAAGCCTGAAT
Source organism: uncultured Candidatus Saccharibacteria bacterium (assembly GCA_964397435.1). Lineage (GTDB taxonomy): Bacteria > Patescibacteriota > Minisyncoccia > Phycocordibacterales > UBA9973 > DALYCO01. The sequence continues at coordinate 35,123 of CAYNHU010000006.1, forward strand.
TCGATCAGAAGATTATCTCAATCCGCCGCGTGACTCGCGTGGTCTCAGGTGGTCGCCGTATGTCATTCGCTGTTGCGATTGCAATTGGTGACAAGAAAGGTTCAGTTGGCGTTGGTACAGGTAAGGCAGGTGACACTTCACTCGCAATCAACAAAGCGGTTCGAAGTGCTCGCAAACAGATGATCAAAGTTAAGCTCAACAAGAAAGGCTCAATCCCACACGAAGTATCTGCAAAATACAGTAGTGCTCGTGTATTGATCCGTCCAAACAACGATCGTGGTTTGGTGTCTGGTTCAGCAACTCGTGACATTTTGAACCTTGCTGGTATCACTAATGTTACATCAAAAATTCACTCAGGCAGTAAGAACAAACTCAACATTGCTCGTGTGACTATCAAAGCACTTTCAAACGTTGCGACAAAACGCGGCATGGTCGAGAAGGCGCCTGAAGCAGCAGTAACTCAGTAATAGGCTTATGCAATTACATCAACTTAAGCGAAAAAATCCGAACGAGAAACACGTTCAGGTTGGTCGCGGAGGTAAGCGTGGTAAGACTTCTGGTCGTGGTACAAAAGGTCAGAATGCTCGTGCTGGTAACAAAAAGTTCCCAGAAATCCGTCTCATCCTCAAGAAGCTCCCAAAGCTTCGTGGTTACAAATTCAACTCACACCAAACAAAAACATCTGTTGTTAACTTGAGTGCACTTGAAGCTGCATTCCAGAAGAACGATCAGGTTACTCCAGAAGTATTGCGCGCGAAAAAGCTCGTAACCTATCCAAAGGGTTCAAAACCGGTCGTAAAGATCTTGGCAACAGGCTCAATCTCAATTCCACTTTTGGTTTCAGGCTGCAAGGTCTCACAACAGGCAAAGGATAAAATCGTTGCAGCAGGCGGCGCAGTTAAATAAGACTGCACTAGCTGCTGCTTCCACTACATATGGAAACAGTATGGAATAAAATTAAAATGGTGTTCACGGATCGTTTGCTCCGCAAGCGTGTCCTCGTAATGATCGCAGCGCTCGTTGTATTCCGACTTTTGGCAGCAATTCCAATTCCAGGAATCGACGCAGGACGTCTCGCGGCATTCTTGAACAACAACCAGTTCTTTGGCGTATTGAATATCTTCTCTGGTGGTGGTCTCTCAACATTGTCATTAGTCATGCTTGGTGTTGGACCATTTATCACAGCGTCAATTATTCTTCAATTGTTGACGATTATGGTACCTCGCTTGAAACAGCTCTACCAAGAAGAAGGTGAACTTGGCCGCAAGAAATTTGCTCAGTACACACGTTTATTGACTATCCCACTTGCTGCTGCGCAGGGCTTGAGTCTCATGGTTATCTTGACTCGTCAGGGTATTCTCGGTGAACTCGATCTCTTCTCAAAACTCGTTGCACTCATCACTATTATCGCAGGTTCAATCTTGTTGATGTGGATTGGTGAAATTGTAACTGAGTTCGGTATCGGTAACGGTGTATCATTGATCATCTTTGCAGGTATTATTGCGCAGGTTCCTCAGGAAATTTCACAGTTCTTGTTCTCGTTTGATGCATCACAGATTCCAACAATTATTATTTTTGTGCTTATTACATTTATTGTGATTGGATTCGTTGTCTTCGTTACAGAAGCAGAGCGTTCAATCCCTGTAACATACGCAAAACGTCTTGTTGGTAACAAAACAACTGGTGGTGTCTCGACCTATGTTCCAATTCGTATCAACCAAGCTGGTGTGATGCCAATTATCTTTGCACTTTCAATCTTGCTCTTCCCACAAATTTTGGGAACAGTGTTGACTGGTGCTGCAAATGGCACACTCCAAGCAATTGGTCACGCATTGACTGCATTCGTGCAGAATGCATGGGCGTACTCAACAGCGTACTTCTTCCTTGTCTTTATCTTCACATATTTCTACACGGCTATCACATTTGATCCACATCAGATGGCTGAAAACCTTCAGAAAAATGGAGCATTCGTTCCGGGTGTTCGCCCAGGACAGCAGACAGAAGAACACATTGGTGATATTACTGCTCGTATTACATTTATTGGAGCGCTCTTCCTCGGTGTCATCGCTGTTATCCCACTCATTTTGAAAGAAGTGACTGGTATCACACAGATTGCCGTTGGTGGTACAGCCCTCCTCATCGTCGTTTCAGTGGTTCTTGACCTCTTGAAGCGTATCGATGCGCAGCTCTCAATGAGAGAATATTAAATCGAACATTAAAAACAGCCCGCTTTGTCGGGCTGTTTTTGTATGCTAGTATGGGAGCGTATGCAACCAAAAACCTATGTATTCTTCGGTATCGTGGGAGCCGGCAAGGGGACCCAGATCGAACTCCTCCAAAAGGACTTAACTGCCAAAGACGGACGGTCTATTGTCTATGCCTACCCAGGTTCTGAATACCGTAAAATCACTGCAAGTGAGAGTTTTACGGGTTCTTTGGTTAAAGGCAAGCTTGAACGAGGTGAACTCCAGCCTGACTTCCTTACCGTAGCTCTTTTTACCTCAATTCTCGTTGACCAGCTTACTCCAGAGAGTCACTTGATCGCTGATGGATACCCACGAACTCCAGCACAGACTGAAGCATTTGTTGCCGCACTCGAATTCTATAAACGTGCATCTCCTGAAATTGTTGTGATTGAAGTTTCTAAAGAAGAAGTTATCAAACGCATGAAACTTCGTGGACGTTCAGACGATACAGACGAAGGCATCGCACGTCGCTTCTTTGAATATGAAAACAACGTACTTCCTGCGCTCGAACTTCTGCAATCAAAAGGATACACAGTTCACAAAATTAACGGAGAACAAACTGTCGAAGCCGTTCACGAAGAAATTAAACAGAAACTCGGGCTTTAATTTATGGACAACACACGTACATGGACTATTATCTCGCTCGGCGGATCATTGATTGTTCCAGGGGGTATTGATATTTCTTTTCTCAAAGCATTTCGTGATTTGATTACTGAATATACGAAGCAGGGCATGTCATTTGTGATTGTTACGGGTGGTGGCAAAACTGCACGTATCTACCAAGACGCACTTGCGCAGATCGAAGGAACAACAGCAGATGATTTGGATTGGGTTGGCATTGGTGCACTTCGTTTGAATGCGATTCTTGTTGCCAAAGTGTTTGGCGAACTCGCACATCCAGATGTTATCAATACTGGCCCAGATGGATTTGTAAATATTGAGAAACCTGTTGTAGTCGTTGGTGCTGATAATCCTGGTAAAAGTACTGACATGGGCGCGATTCATTTTGCGATGAAAGTCGGTGCGAAGAAAGTGATTAATCTTTCAAACATTGACCACGCATATGACAGTGATCCTCGTCAGAATCCAAATGCAAAACGTCTTGATACCGTAAGTTGGGCAGAATACCGCTCATACATTCCACGTGAATGGAAACCAGGACTTTCAACTCCATTTGACCCAATCGCATCAGCAGCCGCCGAAGAAGGGGGTATTGAAGTAGCTATCATGAATGGCGCAAATCTCACTAATCTCAAAAATTATCTCGAAGGTAAGGAATTTATTGGTACCGTGATTAAATAATATGGCAGCAATCATCAAAACAGCTGAAGAAATTGAATTGTTACGTGAAGGTGGTAAACGCCTCGCGCGTATTTTGGCAGAAGTTGCAACACATGTGCGACCAGGTATTTCATCATGGGAGCTTGATCAAATCGCAGAAGACTTGATTCGTGCGGGTGGCGACGAACCAGCATTCAAACACTACAAACCGGCACTTCACATGAAACCATTTCCTGCATCACTTTGTGTCTCAGTAAACAACGAAATCGTCCATGGTATTCCATCAAAAGATGTTGTACTTAAAGAAGGCGATATTGTTTCGCTTGATCTTGGATTGAAACACAAGGGATTGTTTACTGATCATGCGATTACTGTGCCAGTTGGGAATGTTGCTAAATCTGATCTTGAATTACTTCGTGTAACCAAAGAAGCATTGCTTGTTGGTATCGATGTTGCTCGAGGTGGTAATCGCGTTGGCGACATCGGCTATGCTATTGAACAGTACGTCAAAAAATACGGATATGGTATCACACGTGACCTCTCAGGGCACGGTGTTGGCCGTGCGATTCACGAAGATCCATATATTCCAAACTATGGTAAAGCAGGCAAAGGAGAACTCCTCAAGCCTGGTATGGTTATTGCTATTGAACCGATGTTTAATCTCGGCGGAGATCCAACAGTTGTTGCTCGTGATGGATACACGGTAAAAACAGCTGACGGCTCACGCAGTGCTCACTTTGAACACACAGTACATATTACTGAAGGGGAAGCGGAGATTTTGACACAAGTATAGTTTTTCTGAAGTTTCTAGAAACGGGATGTGAACACATCCCGTTTCTTTTGCGTAGTAATTACAGTATAATACTAACAATATGGAAGGTTTTCCTCAGAATGCAGCTCCTAAGTTTAAGTCTCCTGAAGAAGAGATTGCGTTTTTGCGTGAACGTATCGCAGAGCGTGAACGTCAGATGGAGGGTGCCGGACTTGGTGGTGGTCAAGAAAAAGCTACACAAGACGTTGTCGAAGCGTACAAAAAAGCGGACGCTCGCGATATTCTTCACGAAGCACGTGTGATGCCTGAGCATCAAGTTGAAGCACTGGTTCTCAAGCTTCGTCCTGAAGCACACGACCGCAAAATGGAAGAACTCCTCGGTATCTTGATGGATCAGGGTATCAAATCTGCACTTGATATTGTCGCTGCACTTCAAAATCCTCACGTTGATAGTGACTTCCATCGTTTCCTCGTTCAGTATCTTCACGCAACACACGGTATTCCGGGACTCGTTGAATCAAATCCGATTTGGAAGGGTATTGATATGCGTTTGTTTGAAATTACGTTGCCTGCGCAAGACAAAGAAAATACTCGTGGCTACAAAGAATTTATCCAAGCGATGGAGCAGTTCTACGCTGGCATGTTAAATGTTGGTGGTACAAACAATAGCGAACGACGATATTACACACTTGAAATTGCGCTTTCAAATGATGGCGACCAAGTTCTTTTCTATGCTGCTATCCCAACAAGTAAAGTTGATCTCTTTGAAAAGCAAGTACTCGGTTTTTACCAAGACGCAAAACTCCGTGAGGTCACTGATGATTACAATATCTTTACTGAAAGTGGTTACGCTGTTGGTTCATATGCTCAGCTCGGTGAGACTGAAGTCTATCCAATCAAAACTCACGAAACTATTGAACACGATCCAATGGGTGCTATTGTGAATGCCTTTTCAAAACTCAAATCACAAGGTGAAGGCGCAGCATTGCAGATTGTCATTATGCCAGCTGGCGAAACATTGGTAAAAGATTTTTCACATATTTTGCACCGTGTTAAACACGAAAAGATTCGCGCCAAAGAAGCAGTCAAACAGATGCACTCAATCGCGCGTCAGACATTCCACTTTTTGAAGGGAATTGGCACAGATCCAAAAGACCTTGAAAAGAAAGAAGCAAATCAGAAAGATATTGAACATATTCAGAATAAGTTAAAGAGCACCGTATTGTATGCCGGTATTCGTATTGTTGCGTCTGCAGAAACCAAAGAACGCGCAAAAGACATTGTTCGTGAAATTGAAGCCGCGTTTAACCAGTTCAACGAGCCGCTCGCAAACCGTATTGAATGGCACCGAACAGAGGAGCGTGACGCGAATCAGTTTTTCCGTGACTATTCATATCGCCAGATGCATGATAGTGAACTGCTCCCGCTTAACCTCAAAGAACTCGCTTCAATCTTCCACTTCCCAGTTGGTGTTTCAGGTGCTCCGCAGCTTAAACAGGCAAAATCAGCGACTGCTCCAGCTCCGTTTGAGATGAATACTAAAGGCATAAGTCTTGGTATTAACGAATATCGAGGTGAAATGCGTCCTGTATACATGGGACGTGAAGATCGTGTTCGTCACACTTATGTAATCGGTCAAACTGGTACTGGTAAAACGGTGTTCTTGAAAAACATGATTATTCAGGACATCAAAAATGGTGACGGTGTTTGTTTCATCGATCCGCACGGTTCTGATATCCAAGACATTTTGGCGAACATTCCAAAAGAACGCATTGACGATGTGATCTACTTTGATCCTGCATATATTGATCGTCCGATGGGTCTCAATATGCTTGAATACGATCCAAAGTATCCAGAGCAAAAGACATTCGTAGTGAACGAATTGTTGGCGATTTTCAACAAGCTCTTTGATATGAAGACTGCCGGCGGTCCTGCGTTCGAACAATATTTCCGTAACTCAGCATTGTTGGTTATGGAAGATCCTTCCTCAGGTATGACACTCCTTGAAATCGGACGTGTGCTTGCTGACAAGGAATTCCGAGATTTGAAATTGTCACGCTGTAAAAATCCAATCATCAAACAGTTTTGGCAGAATGCGGAACAGACAACAGGGGAACAATCACTTGCGAACTTCGTGCCGTACGTTACGAACAAGTTCGATGTGTTTATCTCAAACGACATCATGCGTCCGGTGGTTGCTCAAGAAAAGTCAGTGTTCAATTTCCGTGAAATTATGGATAACAAGAAAATTCTTTTGGTGAATCTTTCAAAAGGACGACTCGGAGATATTAACGCGAACCTCATTGGCCTTATCTTAGTTGGTAAAATAACGATGGCAGCCCTTTCTCGTGTAGACATTGTGGGGACAGGCAAACCGGTGCATGACTTCTATCTCTATATTGATGAATTCCAGAACATTACCACTGACTCTATTGAAGTTATTCTCTCTGAAGCTCGTAAATACCGTCTCTCACTCAATATTGCGCACCAGTACATTGAACAGCTTGAAGACAACATCAAAAATGCTGTGTTTGGTAACGTCGGTACTATGGTGGTTCACCGTGTTTCAACAGAAAATGCTGAAATGTTTGCAAAACAGTTTGAACCAGAATTTACACCAAAGGATATTATCAAGCTTGAAAACTTGAATTGTTACATCAAGATGTTGGTCAATGGTATGCCAGCAAAACCATTTAACTCAAAAACACCATTTCCACCAAAAGGCTCACCAGAAATGGCAGCAAAACTCAAAGAACTTTCATACCTCAAGTTTGGTCGTGATCGTGAAGAAGTTGAAGCAGAAATCATGGAGCGATATAACTACAACGCATAATCTACATGGAGGAAATTGAAGTAAAATTTTTACATATCGATCGGCAAGCTTTTGAACAAAAGCTTGCCGATCTTGGTGCGACCAAAGTAGGCGACTACAACTATCGCCGGAAGATTTTTGATTTTGCAGACAATCGGTTAGACGCTGAAGGCGCATGGATCCGACTTCGTGACGAAGGTGAAAAAGTTACACTTACATACAAGCAACGCTTTGGCGTTCCAAGTCCACACGCACTCACCGGTGGTGGCATGCATGAGCTTGAAGTTGTCGTGAGTTCGTTTGAAGAGACAGAAAAACTGCTTACCGCAATCGGTCTCGTTGAATGCACGTATATTGAAAACAAACGCACTCGATATATGCTTGACGATGTAGAAATTGACATTGATACATGGCCGCTTCTTGATCCATTTGTTGAAATTGAAGGTACAAGCTGGGACGCTGTTCAGGCGATGGCTGAGCGTCTCGGGTTTGATTGGTCTACGCATGTACGTGGCTCAAGTCGCGCAATCTTCAAAGAAGCCGGTTTCGATGAGGATGCATACAAGATTTTGACCTTTAGTACTCAGGTTAAGCGTTAATTGCGAAAAGCTGAATTTCTGCTACAATGCGGCTATTATTGGATTAGATAGAGAACGCTACGTATGCAATTAGAACGCACACTTATTATTCTCAAACCAGATGCTGTACAGCGTAATTTGGTTGGAGAAGTCATCTCACGCTTTGAACGTAAGGGTTTGAAGGTTATCGGCATGAAGATGATGAATGTCGAAGATGTAACCCTCGAAGAACACTACGCTCACATCAAAGACAAGCCATTTTTCCCAGGCATTCGTGATTTCATGAAATCAACTCCTGTGGTAGTCTTGGCTCTCGAAGGTATTAATACAGTTTCTTCAGTACGACTTATTGTCGGACCAACAAAAGGTTGGGAAGCAGCTGCTGGTACTATTCGTGGTGATTTTTCACTCTCAACTCAGTCAAACTTAGTGCATGCTTCAGATTCTGTTGAAGCAGCAGAAGTAGAAGTTGCTCGATTCTTCAAAGCTGACGAACTCTTCTCATACCAGAAGATTGATACTGACTTTGTGTACGCTGAACACAAGAAATAATTAAATATAACGAGAGAATATATTTCAAAACCCGCCTGCAAGCGGGTTTTGTGTTGCAGAAAATAAGAAAACATATTTGGTAACTTCGTAAAATTCGTGTTCAGACGAGTAATCCACTTGCGAACTAGTACAGGAACGGTATACTCAATGTAGGATTATTTCGGAGTATCACTTAGAACAAATATTTTAGGGGATCCTCGATTGATTCTGGCTTTGGCCACAAGCATCTGGAACCCACTTAGCTTCTTGCTAAGGTGATATCTGCCAAATAGTCCTAAAAAGAAGCTCTCCACAGTTTGTTGGAGGGATTTTTTTATGCAAATACGGTATACTTTGTGTAATGGAAACACAAAACGACATTCGCTATCCGTTAAAAATCACATTCTGCTCTGGTGCAGGATCGGTTACTGGCGCGAATTTTTTAATTGAAGCTGATAATAAAAAAATTCTCGTCGATTGCGGCATGATTCAGGGCGAAAGTATCGCTGACAAGGAAAACTGGGCACCTTTTATCTATAATGCAGAAGAAATTGATATTCTTTTCATCACACACTGTCATATTGATCACATTGGACGCATTCCAAAGTTGATTCATGATGGTTTCAAGGGACGTATTTACTCAACAAAACCAACAAAAGAGCTTTCAGGTCCAATGCTTGAAGATACAGCCGCGATTGTAGGCAAAGACAAAGAGAATGGTTTGGATAAAATCTATACAGGGGAGACCATCAAAGCATCGATGGGGCTTTGGGATACCTTTGAATATCATGAAGTTACAAACATTACTCCACAACTATCATTTCGTTTACTCGATGCTGGACATGTCCTCGGTTCATCAATGATTGAGTTTACATTTAACGGTAAGAAAATTGTTTTTACCGGTGACTTGGGCAACTCACCATCACCAATTTTGCGCGATACTGAAACATTAGAAAATGTCGATTATCTTGTTATGGAAAGTGTGTACGGTGATCGTAAACACGAAGATCGAGATATTCGCCAACAGCGTCTTCAGGAGGTTATTCAGGATAACTACAAGCGCCGCGGTGTTTTGATTATGCCGACATTTTCACTTGAGCGCAGCCAGGAACTTTTGTATGAAATAAATAACTTGGTTGAAAATGAGCGTGTTCCTAAAATGCCAGTGTATTTCGATTCACCACTTGGTATTAAATTGACTGAAATTTTCAAGAAGTACCCACAGTATTTTAATCCACTCGTGCAAGAAGTTTTCAAAACTGATAGTGATATTTTTAAATTTCCAGGACTACGCATTACTCGAGACACGGATGATTCAAAAGAAATTCTCCACATCCCAAATCCAAAGATTGTGATTGCGGGCTCAGGTATGTCAAACGGTGGACGTATTCTTCATCATGAATTGAATTACTTGCCAGATGCTAACAATACTATTCTCCTTACAGGATATCAGTCACAGGGGACTCTAGGACGTCGTATCGAAGACGGAGCAGCACATGTCACGATTATGCATGAAACTGTGCCTGTACGGGCTCATATCGTCAAAATTGGTGGGTATTCTGGCCACAAAGACACTGATGCCCTTACTGATTTCGTCGCGGCGACGGCGGACAGTCTCAAAAAAGTCTTTGTTGTTATGGGAGAACCGAAAGCATCACTCTTTTTGGTTCAGAAACTACGTGATTTCCTTGGTGTAAACGCCGTTTCTCCTGACGTTGGTACAAGTGTTATTTTGGATTGTTAATTGATACACATATATATGCAAGCTGGTAAACATAATTATCTTAAAATCAAAATAGGTGTTTCTGGGGCAAGCGAGACAGGAACTTGTGGTATCAACGCACTTGATCAGGCAAAAGAAATTGGACGAGAAGTTGCTCGTGCCGGCGCGATTTTGCTTACAGGTGCATCTTCTGGTTTTCCGATGTGGGCGGCAATGGGAGCAAAAGAAGAAAAAGGTTTTGTCCTTGGGCTTTCTCCTGCAAGCACAGAACAAGAACATCTCGATACATACCGAATGCCATTGTTGTACACTGATACCATTATCTACACTGGTTTTGGTGAACCAGGCAGAGATTTACTTTTTTCTCGTAGTGCGGATGCAGTCGTAATTGGTTGCGGCAAGGTTGCGAGTGTGAACGAATTCAGTGTTGCTTTCGAGGAAGGTAAACCAATCGGTGTGCTCGAGGGCGAGGGTAGTATCGCACCGCTCGTCAAAGACATTATGACTCGTGGTGGTTACCCAACACAAAATATTATTTTCGATACTGATCCACGTTCACTGGTTACTCAATTACTTGAAATCGTGTCACGTGAACGATCAGCTCATACTATAATTACAGAATAATTGCATGGAAAAACTTCAAGGTTTGTCAGAGAGAGAAGTTCGACATTTACGTACTGTGTTTGGAAAAAATCTCGTGATTGCTGCAGAACACCAGTCAGCGTTTCAGAGTTTTTTGGCTGAATTTAAAAGCCCGCTTATCATCCTTTTATTGGTTGCAGCGGGTATTTCTTTTGCCACAGGAGATTCTGTGAGTGCTATTTTGATTGTTGCAATTATTATTATCAGCTCGACTATCAATTTCCTCGTTTCTCGTAAGTCAGAACATGCCGTTGCGGCGCTTGCTGCTCGAATCACACTCACTGCGCACGTGGTTCGCAGTGGTAAAGAACAAGAAATCCCCGTTGCTGATATTGTTCCAGGAGATGTTGTGGTGCTTGATGCTGGTAAGGTTGTCCCCGCCGATGGTGTTATTGTTTCAGGCAGTGATTTGTATGTAAACGAATCGAGTCTCACAGGTGAATCTGTGCCTGTTGAAAAAAATACACACGCTGAAGTGTACATGGGAAGTGGCGTTGTGACTGGACGCGCGTATATGAGTGTGACAGCCACAGGACAAAAGACAAAGTTCTACGGTATTGTTTCACTACTCGCAACCGAAGAACGTCCTGGTGAATTTGAACGTGGCATCCGAGAATTTAGTATGCTCGTTACCAAAGTAGTGGTAGTGATGGTTGTGGTTGTATTTTTAATCAATGCTCTCTTGAAAGGGGAAGTTGTGCAATCACTTATTTTTGCATTGGCTATTGCGGTTGGTTTAACGCCTGAAATGTTGCCAATGATTATCGCGACAAATATTGCCAAAGCATCTATCACTATGTCCGAAAAAGGTGTTATCGTTAAAAAACTTTCGTCGGTAGAAAACTTTGGTAGTATGGATATTTTATGTACTGACAAAACAGGAACATTAACCGAAGATCATGTGAGTGTGGTTCGCTACGTTGATATTGAGGGGAGTGATTCTCCTGACGTGCTTGAACATGCATATGCTATGAGCATGCTCCACACTGGAACTAAAATGCCGCTCGATACAGCTATTGCTGAGTATCGTGAGTTTGATATTCATGAGTATCAGAAAGTTGATGAGATACCGTTTGATTTTGAGCGCCGGCGTGAAAGTATGGTAATCGACCACGCCGGCGCTCGCACGCTCGTAGTCAAAGGCGCACCAGAATCAGTACTTGCTACTGCTAGACTTTCTGAAGCAGCTCGCGCCAAAGCACTCACACTATTTGAAGCACTCTCTCAAGACGGCTATCGTGTCATTGCTGTTGCATCAAAGCTCCTCTCGTTTGAATCACATACCTATACTATCGCTGATGAAAAAGAATTGGATTTTCTTGGCTTCATTGCATTTATCGACCCACCAAAACCAGGCGTTGATGTCGTTTTGAAAGAGCTCGAAGATCGAGGGATCACTATCAAAATCATTACAGGAGATCACGCGCTTGTTGCTCAAAAGATTGCACGAGAAGTAGGTCTGACTGGCGATGTGCTCACTGCTGATGTTCTCGAATCACTGACTGATGAAGAGCTCGCACTTCGTTCAAAGACTGTAAGTGTGTTCGCTCGTGTAAATCCTGCACAGAAAAATCGCATCATTAGCGTGCTTCAATCACAAGGCCACGTTGTTGGTTACATGGGAGATGGTATCAACGACGCTCCTGCACTTCATACCGCTGACGTTGGTATTTCAGTGAACAATGCTGTTGATGTTGCTAAAGAAGCGGCTGATATCATTTTGCTTGAAAAGAGTTTCCGTCAGCTTACCGATGGTGTTGTTGAAGGTCGTCGTACATTTGCTAACACGACGAAATACATTAGCATGGCAGTGAGTTCAAACTTCGGTAACATGTTTTCTATGACAGGTGCATCACTCTTTTTGCCATTTTTGCCAATGCTTCCAGTTCAGATTTTGCTCAACAATTTACTCTATGAGTCTTCGCAGATTGCACTCACCACAGACTCTGTTGAACCAGAAATTCTCGCAAAACCAAATCCATGGAACATCGGCATGATTAAACGATTTATGTTTGTGTTCGGTACAGTAAGTTCAGTGTTTGATTTTATTACCTTTTATGTTTTGTATAAAATAATGATGTTGAGTGGCACAGCATTTCAAACTGGATGGTTTATTGAATCGTTTGCAACACAAGTTTTGGTTATCTTTGTTATTCGATCATACAAGCCACTCTTCCTTGCAGAACGACCACATCGCGCTGTTATCATCGCATCAATCTGTGCTGTTGGTCTCGCGTGGGTGATAGCATTAACACCACTTGGTGCAATCATCGGCTTCGTACAGCTTCCATTCATGACCGTTGCAGCTATCGTCCTCATTGTTCTTGTCTACCTCGTTGTTGCTGAGTACGTCAAAAGAATCTTCTACAAGAAGATTGCGGTGCTTGTGTAAGCTACTACACTACTTTGCTATAAAGACAATACAAAACCCCGCCGTACGGCGGGGTTTTGTATTTATTACTTAACCTGTGAGATCAAGCGTTCAAATGTTTCAGGGCTCTTTTCTGCAAGAGTTGCGAGAATTTTTCGGTCAAGGAGAATACCTTTCTTCTTGAGACTTCCCATCAATTTTGAGTATGAGATTGAGAAGGTGACTGCTGATGCGCCAATTTTGACGTTCCAGAGCTTGCGTTTGTCATTCTTCTTGTCGCGGCGATGTGCGAATGCGTGTGCACCTGCGTGGCGGATAGCATCGCGTGCCATGGCTTCCTTAGTACTGCGTCCAAATCGGTAGCCTTTGACTTGGGCGAGTGTATTGCGTCGTCGCTTTGACTTAATGACGCCTCGTTTTACTCGTGACATATCGTGCGATTAATTAAATGGTAAGAGGTAGCTGCGAGTTTTTGCCTTGAGCTTGAAGTCAGACGTCTTGCGACCTGCAAGCTGCTTGGTTCGGCTCTGCTTTGCGTTGAAGTGGTTAAAACCAGGCTTTCGTGCTTTAAGACCACTTTTCTTTGTGGTCTTAATGCGCTTGGTCAACGACTTTCGTGTTTTCATTCCTTTAGCCATAACATTAGTGGGTTAATTAATAATGGTTGCTGGTGGTTGTTTTTTGACCGTATCTCGTTCGATAGTCAATACAAGTCCTTTTGGACCACGCTTTGCTGGATCTGAGATTTTGAAGTTCTCAGTGATAAGTTTGAGGACTCGATCAAGTCGTTCTCTCAAGAATGCATCAGCCATGAACTTAGTTCGGCCAGAAAGATAGAGTTCAACTTTAATACGGTGTCCTTCGGAAAGCCACTTTGAAGCAGTTTTTGCTTTGAGTTCAAGATCGTGATCGCCTGTTCCAACTTTGATTTGGATAGACTTAGTTTCACTTGTCTTTGCGCCGGCTTTGATTTTCTTGGCTTTCTTCGCTTCGAGGTACTGGTATTTACCATAATCCATGATTTTGGCGACCGGTGGTACCGCGTTAGGGGAGATTTCAATGAGATCAAGACCCAAAGATTCTGCTTTTTGCAAAGCTTCACTGAGGGAAAGGACGCCCAAATTATCGCCAGATTCGAGAAGTACTCGAAGTTCCTTGGCACGTATTTGATTGTTGATTCTTTCTTTCAAGGTTAATACAAAGATAAGCACCTCACCATACGGAGTAACACCCTATATTTGGAGGACATATCGTAGGGTCATAATAGCTTAAAAGTCTCAAAATGTAAAGGGGTACAGCTTAGATTGACTATTTTGTTAGGTATTAGTAATATTGGGTTATAAATGACCATAAGGTCAATTGAGAAACCCCGCCCTTGGCGGGGTTTCGTGTTTTTAGGACGGTAATAATTCTTTAACTTTGTTGATTATAATTTTGAATTGATAGGGTGATATCTTGCGGATGTGTCGCAGTAATCTTTTAGAGCTAATAAGCCTTAGTTGCGACAAAATAAGAGTTGAAGCAGTATTTTTATAATAAATTGTATAATAATACTCTCCACTTTTTATTTTTGACGTTAGCGGTAGAACCCAGCATAACTTCTTATTAAATTTTCTCAAGATAAGCACTGGTCTTTCAAAATTATTGTTTTTACCATCCTGTTCGTTTCCTAGATTTAGACCAATTGAACACCACCAAATTTCTCTTTCATGGAAAGAAAGTGTCTCGTGGCCTAACTCTTCAAGTTTTGATTTTTGTGTAAACCAGAGTTTGTAGTTTTTCATACACAAATGTAAATTACTACAGTAGTATGAAATAGTTCTGAAATCTATTAAGATACATGTACATGCAAGATGTCATAAAAATCTATAAAAACATGGGCGAAACTCCGCTTGAAGCGCTCGAGCGTGTTCGTCAGGAGCGAGCTATTCCCGAAACTGTGCCCATGACTTATGCCGGACGTCTTGATCCGCTGGTTGAAGGCGAGCTCTTGGTGTTAGTTGGTGAGGAATGTAAGCAAAAAGAGCAGTACACCAATTTACCTAAAACATACGAATTTGAAATTCTTGCTGGTGTGAGCACTGATACATATGACTTGCTCGGCTTAGTGACTGAAACTGATTTTAAAAAAACACTTACACCCGAACAGGTGCAAGCGTTTTTAGAAGCGTATATTGGAACACAGATTCAGTCGTATCCACCATACTCATCAAAGACAGTCGACGGAAAACAGCTACATCAACATGCGCGTGAAGGGAATACGCCACATGTTCAACATGAAGTTGCGCTTACTGCATACGAGTATCTTGGAGAGCGAACGATGCCAATAGCTGATATGTTACAGACAACACTTGAACGAATACAACTTGTGCATGGAGATTTTCGACAAGACGTAATTTCAGCCGCATGGAAAGCGTGTTTAGAAAACAACACACAACATGAAGTATGCATCACACGATGGCGCGTTCATGTTTCGTCAGGATTTTATATTCGACAGTTGGTACACGATATCGGAACACATTATAGTGTTCCAACTGTAACGTTTCATATCAAACGAACCAAGATTGGCTAGCGACGCCGTTATCCAATCAATATTTTTGTGCGCTCAACAAGATTGTCGATTCGTTCAGCAGTTTTTGCTTCACCAATCAAACGAACAAGCGGTTCTGTATTTGAAGCACGCAAATGAATCCATGCGCCATCCATAAAATCAAGACGAAGTCCATCAGTAAAATCTGGATGCGCGTCAGGAAATTCTGCTTCCATTTTTTCAAACAGTTCAGTGATGTCTCCGCTGTATCCAAACTTATGCTTTCGCATTTCAAATGTTGGCAGTGATGCAACAATCTCTGAGAGAGAGGTGTTTTCTTGAGCAAGTAGTTCGAGAATAAGCGCCATACCCGTGAGAGAATCGCGACATGGATTGATTGCAGGGTAGATGACTCCACCGCCACCTTCACCACCGATGACTGCGTTGTGTTTGAGAATTCCTTCTACAACATTTGATTCACCAACTTTGGTACGAAATGTTTCACCACCAAATGACTTTGCGAGAGCTTCGTTCGTTGTTGATGTAGACATGTTAATCACAATGTCACCAGCTTGTTTGGTAAGTGCTGCCTTGATCGCGAGTGAGAGTGTGTATTCTTCAAAAATGACCTGACCGTGTTCGTTACAGATGACTAAGCGGTCGGCGTCAGGATCCTGCGCGAAGCCCACGTGGGCGCCGACCGCTTGTACTGTTTCCCCGAGTTGCTTTAGATTTTCAGGAAGTGGTTCAGGCATGTGTGCGAACTGTCCGTTTGGTTCACCATTGATAATGACGACATCGCAGCCAAGTTCACGGAGCAGTTGTGGTCCGAGTACTGCGCCAGCGCTATTGATTGGATCGAGTACTACTTTGAATTTTTTCTGAGCGATTATTTCACGATCGATTTTAGAAAGTATGTGTGCAACATGTTTTTGTCCAAGTGTTTCGTCGGTCGTAATACTGCCATTTGTGTGTGATGACTGCACTGTGTGTGGCGTGTCGAGATATGTTTTCATTTCCGCAATATCTGCTTCGGTTGTGAACATGCCGCGAGCGGTAACAAATTTGAGACCATTATATTGTGGTGGATTGTGTGAAGCAGTTACGATGATTGCTCCATCAAAGTGCATATCACGTACGAGGAATAATACTGTTGGAGTAGGGAGGAGGCCACCGATAGTAACTTCAAAACCAGCTTGTTCAAGTGTTCGAGCGACTGTTGCTACCAGTTCATTTCCAGATGGACGAGCATCTCGGCCAATTAAAATACGCTTACCATTTCGAGTGTGAATAAACGCAGCAAACGCGTTGGTAAAACGTTCTGCGATAGATACCGTGAGGCTTTCGCCCCAAATGCCGCGATAACCGGCAACAGTCAATTGTGGTTGCATGGGCTGATTATACAGTAAATTATGCAAGCTATCGAGTGAATATGCTATAGTAGCTTCGTGGCAAATTATGTCGAAAACACAAAAGCGCGTTTCAATTATGAAATCCTCGATGACTACGAAGGCGGCATTGAGCTTCTTGGAACTGAAGTAAAGTCTATTCGCCAAGGGCAGGGACGTATTGATAGTGCGCACGTGATTGTTCGAGGGAATGAAGTGTTTGTCATGGGCATGGATATTCCACCGTACCAAAAACTCAATGTTGGTCCGGCGTATGATCCTATGCGTACTCGCAAACTATTGCTCACCAAAAAAGAAATCAAAAAGCTCGCTGATCTCGAGAAAGGATTGACTATTGTGCCACTTTCGTTGTACAATAAAGGTACCAAAATCAAGATTAAAATCGCTGTCGTAAAAGGTAAAAAGAAGTTCGATAAGCGTGCGACAATCAAAGACCGTGAGACCGATCGTGAAGTGCATCGAGTCATCAAACGCGGTCGCTAGTGTACAAGCATGTCTTTACACAGGGGTGAATAATTCGTTATTTGCCCCTGTGTGCAGAGATGCACGATTCATTGTTATGTGAATATGGGACTGCAAGGCATCGACAGAGAGTCGTTTATGTCATGTGCGTGCCGAGTATGCACGGAAGCTCGTGATGTTCGTGTAAACCTCAAATGCAAAAACTGCATTTACAAAGTCTCCTTACTTTGCGTTCGGAGATTTTGCTCCAGCTCTCGCTTAAGCGACACCTGGATGTTCGCGTTGTTCTTCTCTAGAGACAACAGTCGGACATTATACATCTAGAGATAGGGAGGTGCGTCGTCTCGCGTACAGCCCAAAATTAATCGAGAATCGATCAGGACGTATTTTGTTTGTTTCATAGCGTACTGGTTTAAATCCTCGAAATAATCTACGCCCGTAGATGCATGCCGTATTCCTCTTTGCACGGCGGTTCAACTCCGCCCAGTTCCACAATGTAAAACCACCGCTTAGTTGCGGTGGTTTTCTAATTCCTGTTTAAGTTCATGAAGGTTGGTGTAGACGATACCATGCATTCCGCTCTCGCGTGCAGCATCGATATTCCGCGGATTGTCATCAACAAAAACGATATCGTTCGCTTTGACATCAGCGTCTTTGATTGCGATTGCATATATTTGTGGATTAGGTTTGACCACTCCGTAATCTGACGAGATGATGACAGTATCAAATATATCTAAATAATTTGTAAACAAATGTTCAATTAAACTTCGCGCGGCGTTCGTGAGCAATCCGATTTTGTAATTCGGTTTGAGTTCTGTTTGTATGTATGCGATGAGTTGCTGATTGAGTTCGATGCCGCCATCAATTTCTTGTGAAAGCGCGTGCTCTGAAACACCAGAATATTTTGCAAGTTCACCGATAAACACATGTTCTGGTAATTCACCGAGGTCGACGCGATCGATTTTTTGTTCCCACTGGGGGCGTTCATGTTCTGGCACGTATTTGGTCACAACAGGCTTGTATGCAGGTGTTGAAAGGACATTAAAAAAGTCGAAATAGATCATATTCATACACCGTAGTCTAGCATAGATTGGGCTGGTTCGGGGACGGGATTTTTTGTCCTTTTTCGTGTATAATGACCCCACGATGTCAAATAAATCAGAAAACAAAAAACCCCTTGAAAAAATAAAGGAAAAAGCACAACTTCCCAAGGGAAAAGGTCCAAAATTCTCAAACCAGTTCCTCTGGACAATCTTTTTCTTGATGCTGGTTGTTGCCGCATATTCGGGTTTTTTTGCAACCCAAAAACCTGTTGCTGATATTTCACTTTCACAGCTTGCTGCGCAGGTAACTGCAGGTAACGTTAAGGAAATCGTCGTGTCAGGTAATGACCTTGCGATTACACTTGCTGACGACAGTTTGGCGCAGGCAAAAAAGGAAACAGAAGCAAGTCTTTCTGAATCACTCAAAAACTATGGCGTAGATCCTACTAAAGTCGCTGGTACTAATATTGTCATCAAAAGCGAATCAGGATTCTTGTATTGGGTACTCAATTTGTTACCGATTCTTCTCCCTGTTATCCTCGTTGGTATTTTGATTTGGATGTTGTTTCGTCAGATGAAGGGCGCTGGCGTACAGGCATTTACTTTTGGACAATCAAAAGCAAAAATCACTGATCCTAATGACAAAAACAATCGCGTCACCTTCAAAGATATCGCTGGTGCGAAAGAAGCAAAACAAGAACTCGCAGAAATCGTAGACTTTTTGAAAAATCCGAAAAAATTCTTGGACATTGGTGCGCGTATTCCGAAAGGCGTACTCCTTACTGGTTCACCAGGTACAGGTAAAACATTGCTTGCTCGCGCAGTAGCAGGGGAAGCAGGTGTGCCATTTTTTCATCTCTCAGGTTCTGAATTCGTAGAAATGTTTGTTGGTGTTGGTGCATCACGCGTGCGTGATCTATTTGATATGGCTAAAAAAGCGTCACCAGCAATTATCTTCATTGATGAAATTGATGCTGTCGGCCGAGTTCGTGGTACTGGTGTTGGTGGCGGAAACGATGAACGTGAACAGACATTGAACCAGATTCTCGTTGAAATGGATGGCTTCGAACCAAACGAAAAAGTAATTGTCATGGCAGCGACTAACCGAAATGATGTGCTCGATCCAGCGCTCCTTCGTCCAGGCCGTTTCGATCGTCGGGTGATGCTCGACCTCCCAGATCGTCATGATCGTGAAGAGATTTTGAAAATCCACGCTCGCAAGAAGCCACTCGCCGAAGATGTAAACCTCACTATCATTGCAGAACGAACTCCAGGTTTCTCAGGTGCTGATTTGTACTCAATTATGAACGAAGGTGCGATTCTCGCTGCTCGCGAAGAACGTAAAATCATTGGTCAGTTTGATCTCATTCGCTCAATCGAAAAAGTAATGATGGGTCCAGAACGCAAGAGCCATCTCATGAGTCCGCTCGAAAAGAAAATTACTGCGTACCATGAAGCTGGGCATGCGCTCGTTGCATCAGTGCTCCCGCATGCTGACCCTGTGCACAAAGTTTCAATTGTTGCACGTGGACGTGCCGGTGGTTACACGCTCAAACTTCCACTCGAAGATCGCAAACTCCAATCAAAGAAAGAATTCATGGATGATATCGCAATGTCACTCGGTGGCTACGTTGCCGAAGAAACTATTTTCGGAGATATTACAACTGGTCCTTCAAACGACCTCCAAGTTGCAACGTCACTCGCACGTGCGATGGTTACCCGCTGGGGTATGAGTGATACGATTGGCCCCGTTGCTCTCGAATCAGATGGCGGACGCACGATGTTTGGTCGCGGTGTCGAAGATCGAGACTACTCAGAAGCAAAGTCAGCTGAGATTGATGCTGAAGTCGCAAAGATTATGCAGCACGGTTTCACACAGGCTCGTACTGTTATCAACGAATACCGAAAGACACTCGACGCAATTGCTGAAAAATTGATCGAAGTTGAAACGCTTGAACAAGCTGATTACGAAGACATCATCAAGGCACACGGAATCAAGTTAAAGAAAAAGGAGACAGCGACAGTCTAATACACAAAAGCCCCGAAAGGGGCTTTTTTTTGTCCACCCTCATGGATTCGAACCATGGACCCCAGAGGTATAAGCTCTGTGCTCTAACCAACTGAGCTAAGGGTGGGATTGCGTTGGCTTTGGCATTGTAGCGTAAAAAACTTTAAATATAAAGCCCCTCGTCTGAGGCCATTTGACATATTTACAATATAAGTGTATAAAATATTTAATATTCACTAACAACTAAACAAGCCTTTTTGCACCATGAGTAATTCGCTTTTATGCATCTTGTCCGAAGAGACAGGAGATTTCAGAACTATATGTTCCAAACTGGACCAATTACAAGGTCCAATTAAACCTCAACAGGTAAAGTATTTTTTTGACCTGATTCTTAACATTTCCGCAAAAATGCGGATGTTAGAACAACTGGTATACGGCAAGTTAAAAGCCGATATATCAGACAGGATGTTTGAAAAAATCTCACCTGAGAAGAAACAACTGTTGCTTGAGCAATTGTCAGAAATGACGCAAGCACACGTTCCATCATCGGGGGGTAGTAAAAGAACAAAGACAACCCATTACGATTTGTTAGCTAACCTGTACGAAAGTATCGGGTATGGCCGTGCAGATCAGATAATCATCGAAGAGATGAGTAACGAAAACCAGTACTTTTTTGAATTGGCGATGATTGAGGCTGTCTTTCGTGCTGCAAAACAAAAAACAAGTGTTGTGCTTTCGGTAATTCAATCGGTCCAATATATGGAGCCAACTATTATCGCAACAATGGAAAAATTGTTGTTAAAAATAGTTGATGCCAATGGGCAGCCGTTGTTTACCGAACAAACATTACCTGAATACATTATTGAGCATAAAAACAAGGAATATTATGATAACCCAATACTGTTGAAATATTATGACGACAGTAAGGTTCCAGGGTATGGCCGGGAAATCACTCACATTTTAAACGATGCATTTCGCCGTATTGGCGAATTGATGTTTGATGGTGAAACCTTAAAAACTCAGGAGCCTCATTTGGCTTCAGAAGGTTAAAAATAAACATATTACAACGCATAGTAAAACACAAGTGCCGAAACCTAGGTTTCGGCACTTTTTATTTTATTCAAAATGCATTGTCTCGAGATGTCGTTCGGCGAGTGCGTTCTGCAATGCTCTGTGGTGTGTGAGAAGGGGATCATTCGCGATAATTGTTTGTGCCTCCTGTCGCGCAGCTTCCACCATTTTTATATTCTTGATTGCTTCCATGCCGAGGTCAGTCATACCCCATTGTTTTGTGCCTGCGAGTTCTCCTGCACCACGAAGTGCGAGGTCGAGTTCCGCGAGCTCGAAACCGTTTTTTGCATTCTTGAATGCTTTCAATCGTTCTTTTGTCTTTTCTGATTTTGATTCAGCGAATGCGAAACAGTACGCCTGATGTTCTCCTCGGATGACACGACCGCGAAGCTGGTGTAATTGTGAAAGTCCAAAACGTTCAGCTCCTTCGATGATGATGAGTGTTGCATTTGGTACGTTCACACCAACTTCGACAACTGACGTTGCGACAAGGATATCAATGGTGCCGTCAGCGAACTGACCCATGACGTATTCTTTATCTTCCTTTTTCATTTTTGAGTGAAGGATGCCAATGGTTTTGTCAGGGAACACATCTCGTTCAAGTCGTGCTGCTTCGGCAGTGACTGATTTGAGATTGAGTGCTGTTTCTTGTGCTGGATCTGGTTCATCGATGCGAGGACAGATGACATACAGTTGCCGGCCTTGAGCCATTTCTTTTTTGATGAGTTCATACGCTGCTTCTCGCTTATCCGGCAACACAATTTCAGTAATAATTGGTTTACGTCCGCTTGGCATTTGATCAAGCACGGTCAAATCAAGGTCACCGTAAATAGTAAGGGCGAGCGTTCGGGGGATTGGTGTTGCTGTCATTGAGAGATAGTGCGGAGCAAAACCTTCTTTTTTTGCGAGTTTGGCACGTTGGAGTGCACCGAATCGGTGTTGTTCGTCGATGATGACGAGTGCGAGATCTTTGAATTTTACGCTTTTTTGAATGAGTGCGTGTGTGCCAATGACGATAGGAATTTCGCCATTTTCAATCCACTTCAAAAGTTGTGGACGTGAAATGTTTGTCCAGTTGTTTGTCTGTGATGCAACTTTTGAAGGGAACTTGCGGCAACCACTTCCTGTAAGCAAACCAATTTGAATACCGGTGTGAGTAAAATATTTAATGAAGTTTTCAAAATGTTGCGCAGCCAAGATTTCGGTTGGCGCCATGTAGGCAACTTGCAGTGCGCCAAAGTTTTGACCGCGTGGACGGTTTTTGATTGCCATGTACGCCGCAGTTGCTGCAACTGCAGTTTTGCCCGAACCTACATCGCCTTCGAGTAATCGAGCCATCGGATGCGGTTCAGCCATAGTTGTTTTGAGTAATTCAATTGCTGTACTCTGAGCGTTTGTTGGTTTAAATGGAAAACGACCAATGAAATCTTGCATGTCTTTGTCGTTGGTTTCGATGATATAGGATTTGTTTTGTTCGTAGTCGTGTCGTTCCTGCTGACGTTTAAGCTGAATGAAAAAAACTTCTTCAAAAGCAAAACGTTTCTTTGCAGCGGACGCATCATTTTCATTGTGCGGTGTATGTATCCAGACGAGGGCAGTGTTGATGGTTGGTAGTTTGTATCTTGCAAGTAATTCCTCTGGTAAATATTCAGGAATCTCTTGCACGAGACCACTTTTGAAAATACGTTTGATGGTGTGATAGATCCAACGAGAAGTTATGCCTTTAGTTTCAGGATATACAGGAAAACCAAATACTGACGCCGCTGCATCGTCTTCGGCGAACAGAGAATCATGACTATCAATCGGCATAACCGCGTTTGTTTCGATTTCTGGATTTGAAAAATACAGCCCTTGCTTGCCGCTGGTTACTTTGCCTGTCAGTGCAACGGTTTGACCGTCGTGCACCAACTTTGCCATGTAGGCTTGATGAAACCAGAGAATTTTAATTGAGCCACTCAAGTCTTCGATGGTAGCTTCACTCATTGGTATTTTCGTTTTGAATGATTTTTTTGTTTTGATACCGCGAATAGTTCCATAGACAGTCGCTGTTTCGCCAGCAACAAGATCTCTGATGTGTTTGATGTCACTAATGTGTGAGTAGCGAGTGGGGAAGTAATAGATGAGGTCTCGGACAGTTTCAAGACCAAGTCGCTTGAGGGCCGCTTTCTGAGTGCTGTCGATTTTGGTTACTTTGTCGAGTGGCGTTCCGAGGTCCATATCGGTCAGTATACCACAGAGCAAAAGCCGCCTCGTCGTACGACGAGGCGGCTTGTCTGCTGTCAATTATTGACCAATGAGACTTTTGATTTTGTCCGCTAGTTCATCAAGCGTAAAGTTTGATTTAATCATGAAATCGGTTGCCCCGAGATCTTTTGCCTGCATGATATCTTTGTCTTCTGCGAGGTTTGAAAAGATGATGATTGGAGTTTGTACGAGTTTTGGATTACCTCGGAATTTCTTCAAAAGATCAAAACCACTTGTACCAGGGAGGACGAGATCAAGCAATACAAAGTCAGGAGTGTCTGCCTCTACCTGTTTCTCAGCATCATCAGTAGTTGATGCTGTTGCTACTGTATAGCCTTCTTTGATGAGCTTGGTTGCTGCAAGTCCCTGAAGGAATGTGTCGTCTTCAACGATCAGAATTTTCTTTGCCATATATGATAAGTATACTATACCTTCTACTATTCGACTACTGTACGTTACGCACCTTGGGAAGTGAGAAAAAGAACGTTGTACCTTCATTTTCCTGACTCTCAAACCAGAGTTTTCCGCCATGTGCTTCGATAATCATCTTGTTGGTGTACAAGCCGAGACCTGAACCCAATTCAGCTGTTTGTTTTGCGTTGGTTGCACGATAGAACTTTTCAAAAATCTTTGCCTGTTCAGCAGGCGGAATGCCGATGCCTTGGTCTTTGACTGAAACACGGAGTTCTTCGCCGGCGTCAATCACTGACACAATGACACTTCCACCGGCGCGTGAATATTTGAGCGCATTCTCAACAAGATTTTGTGCGACCACACGAATTTTGTCGTAGTCGATAGATATCTTTGCTGGTAGTGGAGATGGTTTAAGGAAAATGATTTCGACATTCTTTTTGAATGACTCACCGTGAAAATCAAAAATAGTTTCATCGAGCAATTCAACAATATCAGCTTCGTTGAAATGATATGCCATCGTGACGCCATCTTGCGCGTGGTTGATGTTGAGCATGTCATTAACAAGTTTAATCATTCGTTCGGTTGTGTCGTATGCTTTTTTCATGAAACCCGCTTGTTCGTGGGTGATTTCGCCAAAGTCTCGATCAAGAAACATTTTGAGCATCCATTTGTTGGCTGCAAGCGATGTTCTTAATTGGTGTGCTGAGATTGAAATCCAGTCACTTTTTACTGTACTCATTTGCTTGAGTTCAGCGTTTTCTTTCCGAAGTTCATGTAATTCGTCCATGGGGAAAGTATACCACCAGAATGATGACTCTGGTAGTTTTATTGAAGTGGAGCAGGCATCTCTCTCTGAGGAGGAATTTGTCCGGCCGTTGTTTGTCCACCCGAGGCTTTTGGTGTGGTTTCTGGTTGTATCATAGCTGGCGCTTTTGCCTGAATTTGAATAGATTGTGCAGTTACTGAGCCGTCGCTATTTGTCTTTCCTGTGATGGTGATAAATTTCCCCGCAACCAGGTCAGATTTACTACCGTCGACTGACTTACTGACCATTGTCGAGTCTCCGAGAAATACAATTTTTGAACTACCGTTTTGCATTTTAAGGGTGAGTGTTGTGCCATCAAAAGAGATAACTTCTCCACCAATGAAACCACCCATTCCTGATCGTGCAGTAGTTCGTCCTCCTGTTTGGTTATTCATCATTTGTCCAAATCGATTTTGATTTGTCGCTCGGCTCTTATTTTTACCGTAGCTGGTACCAGCCCAAAACGAGAGACTAAGTGCGATAATAAGTACTGCACTAAGCGCTGCCACTGTCTTTTTGTCATGTAATTGTAATGTCATAAACGTACGTTGTACTAGATAAATAATTGCACTGAGTATATATACGCAGAGTGTATCGACATTGGTGCATTATTCGTAACGTAATGCATCGATAGGATTAAGTTTTGCAGCTCGAGACGCTGGATAATATCCAAAGACGATGCCAATTGCTGTTGAGACACCGAATGCGAGCACCACTGAACTTAGCGAAACATTTGTTGCGATGATGTTGAGTTGGGATACCGTAAACGCAAGCAGCCATCCAATAGCTACTCCGATCGTGCCACCTGTAAATGTGAGCATAACCGCCTCTATCAAAAATTGAAGACTAATGTCTTTGCGTTTTGCACCGATTGCTTTGCGAAGACCAATTTCTTTTGTTCGCTCTGTGACGGTTGTGAGCATCATGTTCATGATACCTATACCACCAACAAGTAGGGAAATACCTGCTACTGCTGCAAGTAGAATCGTAAATGTGCTGGTAACACTTGAAGCTGTTGCGATAATGTCTGCTTGGTTGAGGGTTGAAAAATCAGCTTGAGTTGCGTCGCTGATACGGTGTCGAGTAAGTAATGTATCTGTAATGTTTTGTTGGACCTGACTTGTTACATCACCACTTGTTGCAGCGACGCTAATTGAGGTGACGTATTGGTCACCAGAAAAATATCGTTGAGCCGTAGTAATTGGTATATAGATACTATCATCTTGGTTTTGAAATCCAGTGCCACCTTTTGCTTTTGTGATACCAATAACTTTAAATTGAGTACCTTTGATTCGGATTGTTTGACCAAGTGCTGCTGCTCCTTCTCCGAAAAGATCATCACGTGTTGTCGGTCCAAGAACTGCAACTTTTGCGCCGCTTTGTATATTAGTATCAGTAATAAATACACCTTCATCAATTTGTACATTGCGCACGGTAAGATACGCCGCCGTAACACCTGTAACTGATGTGTTGGTGTTGGTCCCTTTTGCTGTCACTTGGTATCGTCCAGATACTTCAGGGGATACAGCGAGTACGCCATCAAGTGAGGTGAGTGCAGTAGCGTCTTCAAGAGTCAATGATTTTGCTGAACCACGACCTTGGCTAACTTGAAATCCTGGACCGCGCTGTGTTCCTGGTGAAACAGTAATGAGATTTGATCCGATTGATTCAATCGATGACTGAATTGATTTTTGTGCACCTGATCCGATTGCAGTCATCGCAATTACTGATGCAATCCCAATAATAATACCGAGCATCGTGAGGAAGGTTCGAATTTTGTTTGCAGAAAGTGCACTGTATGTTTCTTCAAGAATATCTCGTGTTGTCATGATCGTGCGTGGTGTGTTTTCTTGTCACTCAAAACAACACCGTCTTTTATGTGGATAATACGATCAGCATGCTCGGCAACATCCTGTTCGTGTGTAATAAGTACAATCGTGCGTCCAAGTTCTCGGTTGAGTTTCTGAAATGTGGTAAGTACGATTTCACCAGTGCGAGAATCAAGGTTTCCTGTTGGTTCATCTGCAAGAATCAGTGTTGGATTGTTTACCAGTGCACGAGCGATTGCTACACGTTGAATTTGTCCACCAGAGAGCTGGTTTGAGAGGTGAGCAAAATGTTCTTCATCTAAGCCTGCAGAAATGAGTGCTTGGCGCGCGCGTTCCGCGCGCGCCTCATGCGGAACCTCTTCATACACAAGCGGGAGCATCACATTTCGTATAACCGTTGTTCGTGGAAGTAAGTTGAATGCCTGAAACACAAACCCAATTTTTTCTCGTCGAATATCAGCAAGCTCATCGTCTGAGAGCATTGATACATCTTTGCCATCAAGGTGGTACGTTCCCGAACTTGGAGTATCGAGTGCTCCGAGGATATGCATGAGTGTTGATTTACCTGAACCCGATGGTCCCATGATTGCAACAAATTCGCCATCATGAATTGTAAAACTAACACCCTTTAATGCTTGATACTCATTACTTCCAGAATTATAGGTTTTAGTAATGTTTGTAATTTCAATCATAGAGTTTTTAGATTATCTTCCTAAGCTGCGCATCGCATTGTTGGTTGAACGATTTGTTGTCGAATTACCACCAAACAAACTTGGAGCAGATGACGTTGTTGTTTTTGTTGTCGTTGTCGAGATTGTTCGTGTGACGATCTGCTCTCCTTCGGTGAGGCCAGAAATGATTTCAGTTAAACTATCATCAGAAATACCGACTTCGACGCTGACTTGTTGCGGTGCTGTTTTTGAGATCACACCTGTTTGCCCATCAGTTGAAGTACTGTCGATTGCTGGTGAGAAAACTTCAACATATGACCCAGCAGTATTTGTTTTAATTGCTGATGATGGCACCGTGAGTACATCAACACGAGTGTCGGTGATAATTCCCGCGCTCACACTCATTCCTGGCTTAATGCGTATATCGTCGGTGTCAAAACTAATTTTGACAGTGTAGTTGACGACGCCTTGGCTCACGGTACCCACAGTATCAATTTCGGCAACTTCGCCTGTAAGTGTGAGATCTTCAATTGCGTCAAACGTAAGCGTTGCCTTGTCTCCTAACGCAATTTTTGAAACATCAACTTCGTTCAGAGTAATTGATGCAATTTTTTGTTGCGTGATGATTGTTGCAATACTACTTGAGGCATCTTGTCCGACGATTGCACTCACTGAAGCTACAGTTCCACTGAATGGGGCAGTGACATAGCAGTCAGCTAAATTATTTTTCGCATCAAGTAATGCATCTTGTTTTTGTTGGACTGCAAGTTTTTTTGCACGAAGCTCTAATGCATCAGGTGTGTAGAGTTCAGCGAGATTTTCTTTGTTTTGCGCTATTGTTAATTCAGCATCACGTTCAGTTTTTTTCTGATCGTCAATTGCTTTGTTGTATGCAGCAAGATTTTGCTCGTATGTCGCCGGTGTCTTATTTGGGAGATCGATAATCCATGTCTGCTGGCCAAGGTTAGTACTTGAAAACTTAATATATAGTCCCGAGTCTCCCAGTGGTTGTGGAATCGTTGAAGACACATTGCCTGTTCCTACGACAATCCCAGAGGGAATACTTGAAACTGAATAGTATGCGTTACTACCTGCTTCGTGTACTTCAATATAAATTTGAGCAGCAACATCTTTTGTGTATGTGCCACTAATGGTTGGACCGCTTTGTGTGCTTGTTGTATCAGAAGCACGAACAGCTGTCGATGTATTCAAGAGGGCTCGATATGCATCTTTAACATTTTGCGCCGCATCTTCTTTTGATTTTTCTGCATTTTTAATAGCAGTCTCAATCGCGAGAACTTCAACTGATTTTGGTGGTTCTTGGAATTTTGCTAAATCAAGTTCAGCTGTTTCAAGTTCAGTTTGCGCAGTACGTACAGCTTGCTGAGCATCACGCGCATCAACCGCAGCAATTGTTTGTCCTCGAGTAACCGTGTCGCCAGGCTTAACAGCAACATAGGTGATGGTGCCACTTGTTTTTGCCTTAAGATCAACAGAATTGGTTGCCGCAACTTGCCCTCCGCCACTAATTGATGCAACAATAGTACCTTTTTCTACTGTGCCAGTGACGTATCGTGTTTCGGTTGTTGATGAACCTCGGAATAAAAAATATAAAGCGATACCAATGAGTACTACTGCGAATACAGTGAGTAGTTTGTGTTTTAAAATAAATGTAGTTACTTTTTTAAAAAGTTCATGCATGATTACACTCCTCTATAATTACCGTGAATCGGTTGCCGGTGCTGGAGGAGGTACTGGCATTGTTCTAATAAATTTTGCCTCGATTTGTCCTTGGTCGTTAGGATTACCGATAACAACAATAAAATCATCAATCGCTAAATCTTTTGCCTGTATTGGTTGGCGCTGGCGAACTACTTTTGTTGAGTTGTTGAGCAATACGACTTTTTCAGTCATATCACGATCCTCAACAGTAATTGTTGGAAGGTTGATCTTGAGGATTTTTCCCGCAGCACCGTGTGCATTAGGGAACTCTCGATTTGGTCGAGGCATACCGTCGTCATGGCGTGGACCAAAGTTGTCGTAATAGTTATTATTCCAATCTTTGCCAAATTTTGCTTCATGAGTACCAACAAGGATACCGGCTTGAAAAATTGCAAGCGCGATAACTCCGCATCCGAGTACGAGGATCACTTTTTGGGATCCTCGTGACTGAAGATAGGTGCGAATCTTTTGTTTGATTTCAGGAATGTTCATAACGACGTGTGATTAAGCGATTTGTAATGATGCTCGTTCTGTTCGGGCGACTCCCCGAAGTGAGCTCAAAAGGGTAACGATGAGGAAGAGGAGTACTGTGACTGGCATCGCTGGGGCTGTTTCGATAAGCACGAGTGAGAGTTCCTTGAGCGAGCTTGTCAGTGCAACATGAGATGTTGCAAGTGAGAGGTACTCAATGAATCCAGACGAGGTGACTTCGTTGACGAGCATCATGCTTGCAGGCACGAGCGCCGCCAATGATACGAAACTCAGGCTGCCGTACAGCCAGAGTTTCATCCGGCGGCGGCGCTCGATTCGTTGCTCAACAGCGAGCCAGACACGTTCAGAAAGCCCGTTTCCTCCACGGACGGTGCTATTTTGAAACATGGTATGTAATCCTTGATCCTTCATACGATTGTGTATACGTGGTATCTATGCGTTTTGGTGCAATTTACCCAAGTAATTCCTTAAGTTTACTAAGTGCTCGACGGTGCCAACTTTTAACAGTGTTGAGTGGTTTTCCTAATACAGTTCCTATTTCATCAAACGTCATATCTTCATTGTAGTGCAGTGTGACAACTGTTCGGTAGTGTTCAGGAAGTTCGAGTAATTGTTTGTGTAACGTTTCAGTAGTCATCGTTGTTTCGAGTTGTATATCTGGCAGGGGAGTTTCATCAATAAGCGTTTCTTCAAATGGAATGTCGTCTTCTTTATTGAGTGTAGCAAACAAGAGTGGTCTTCGTTTGCGGAGATAGTCGATGGTGGTATTTCGAGCAATCGTGAACAGCCATGTTTTGAACGACGCCTTGTCGGTATCAAATGAATCAACACGTTTCCAAACTTTGATGAAAACTTCTTGGGTAATATCGGCAGCTTCATTGTGCGCTCCGAGTTTGTAGGTGAAGTTGTAAATGGTGTCAGTGTAACGCTCAATAAGCTCGCGGAGTGCATCCGTGTCGCCGTCTTGATACTTGCGTATGAGTGTTACATCGTCGTCCATACAGAACCATATCGTACACACAGA
>CAYNHU010000007.1:0-54885 GCA_964397435.1 uncultured Candidatus Saccharibacteria bacterium
ATCGATAAACTAAACGAACGAGTCGAATATATTGAAAAACAAGCATAAAAAATCCTCTTTTCATCAGAAAAGGGGATTGCTCTACCTGTAGTATCGTAATTAGTTAACAAAACAACGACCTGCCTTTGCGCATTAAAAGCATGGAGTAGTGATTTGCTAACTCGTTCTTGTCTTTAGGTTTGTATAAAATTTCGTAAGGTAATTTTGATCTTCTGTGCATTTCAAGTGTATGTGCGCCACCGGTAACCACGAGAACCTGATCATACTGTGGTGCATATTTTTCTGTCATTGCGAGCATATGCTTTTCCATTTCTGTATCGCGTTTATCAGATTCATCGATAAACTTCAAAATATTTTCCGGTACATCTCTAAGGCATTGCCGGTCGTTAATCCACAAACCCTGTAAATAACGATGTGCAGCTTCTTCAAGTGTATTTGGAATATAACTGAAACCTATTGGCCGTAAAGCGCTCAGTGAATACATAATTTTTGCATACAGCTCAACCGTTCTTTTTTCTTCCGAGGAAGTTTTGAAGCGGGTATCAGCAGGCAAAATATCAGGTCCTAAGTCGCTTTCAGACAAACGCGGGCTCAGTATTTTTAGTAAACCTTCATAGGCATCATGTTCGTGTGTAATTGGCTTAAAAAGGTAACTTCCTTCCATAATTATAAGCGTATTAAGCTCATCAAAGGAAGCAAAATATTTTTCAGCGAATAATTGGTCAGAACAATCACCCAGTAGCCGTGTTGAGATGCGAACCTTTTGTTCGTCTTGGTTTTCGTTAGGGTCATTATGAAATGCACCTACTAGTTGTATATTTCCCATTGGTAAATAAAATTTGTATTAAAAATAACACAAAATGCGGTTTTGTCAAACAAACGCAAGCTATATTTGACCATGTAATGATATATGGTAGACTGAATATACCTACGATCCCGCTGACACGGAGGAGGTATGGGGAAGAACGCTTGGCTAGCCAAACTAGTAGAACCTCACGGGTTTGCCCGTCACAGCTCAAATGAGTCGAAAAAGTAGGGTGGCACCGCGACGAAAAATCGCCCCTGCAAATTAATTAGTAATTAATTTGAAGAGGCGATTTTTATATCCCTCTCGTATATCTATGGTAGGAAGACTATTTATACGCGATCTCGCATCACATATTGATGAAGAGGTCATCATCGCTGGCTGGGTTGATGTCCGCCGCGATCAAGGAAAAATGATTTTCATGGACATGCGTGACTTCTCAGGCAAAGTCCAGTGTGTCGCATTACCAAATCATGTCGAAGCACTCGCTGTAGCAAACAAAGTTCGTCCAGAGTGGGTTTTGAAAGTAACTGGAAAAGTAAACAAGCGTCCTGAACGTAACGTCAAAGCTGGCGTTGTGAACGGAAACATTGAGCTTGAAATTCTCGCAATCGAAGTATTGAACGAATCAGAAACACCACCGTTTGAACTCGGTAGTGATACTCGTGTCATCAACGAAGACTTGCGCATGAAGTACAAGTATTTGGATCTTCGTAGTGAGCGCATGCAAAACAACATTCGCATGCGTGACAAAATCATTACTTTTTTCCGCAACTACATGCACCACAATGATTTCGTCGAAATTGAAACTCCAATTCTCATGAAGGGAACACCGGAAGGTTCACGTGAATACGTTGTGCCATCACGATTGTTTAATGGTAAGTTCTACGCACTCCCACAGTCACCACAGCAGTTCAAACAGCTCTCAATGGTTGCAGGATTTGAACGCTACTTCCAGATCGCTCGTTGTATGCGTGATGAAGACACTCGAGGTGATCGTCAGCCAGAATTTACACAGCTCGACTTCGAAATGTCATTCGTCACTCAAGAAGAAGTGTTAGCTTACACTGAAGCAATGTTCATCGAAATGGTAACAACATTGTATCCAGAAAAGAAAATTAGTCAGATTCCATTCCCACGTCTCACATACAAGGAATCAATGGAAAAATATGGTTCTGACAAACCAGATCTTCGCACCAACAAAGAAGATCCGAACGAACTCGCATTCGCATGGATCGTAGATTTCCCAATGTTTGAAAAAACAGACGAAGGCGAAATCCAAGCAGCACACCACCCATTCTGCCAGATCCACCCAGAAGACAAGGAAAAGTTTATGAAGGGTGAGGACTTGTTCTCAATCCGCGCAAACTCATACGACCTCGTGTTAAACGGCTACGAACTTTCATCAGGTTCAATCCGTATTCACGATCGCGCAGAACAGAAACAAGTGTTTGACCTCATCGGCGTTTCTGAAGAAGAACAGCAGAAAAAATTTGCACACATGCTCGAAGCGTTCACATTTGGCGCGCCTCCACACGGTGGTTTTGCTCCAGGTATCGATCGTATCGTGATGCTCATGCAGAATGAACCAAACATCCGTGAAGTTATTGCATTCCCTAAGACAGGCGAAGGTAAAGACCTCATGATGGGCTCACCAAGCGAAATCGGAGCAAAACAGCTCAAGGAATTGGGTATTGAGATTAGTAAATAAAAAGCAGTTTTTCAACAAGACCACTAGCGTAGACATTGCTCTACCTAGTGGTCTTTTTTTTTGCCTTTTTTCCGCGCTTGCGAAAATCTTGTCGAACTGTATAATTATGTGACGTATGGCAAAAGATTTTTACAAAATACTCGGTGTAGAGAAAAACGCCTCTCAGGAAGAAATTAAAAAGGCGTTCCGTAAACTTGCCCACCAACACCATCCCGACAAAAACAACGGGGATGACACTAAATTCAAAGAAGCTAATGAGGCATACCAAGTCCTCTCGGATGAAAAGAAACGTGCCCAGTACGACCGTTTCGGTGAGGCTGGAGTAAATGGTATGGGTGGAGGTGGTTACGGCGGCTTCCAAGGTGGTTTCAATCCAAATGATTTTGGATTTGATTTTTCAGGCTTCCAAAACGGCGGAAATGTTGAATTCGAAATGAACGATATCGGTGATATTTTTAATACTTTTTTCGGTGGTGGTATGCGACAACGAACTCCACGTGGACGCACTATTACTGCAGGTGTTGAACTCACATTCAAAGAATCAGTCTTCGGTACTGAAAAAACTATTTCACTCAAGAGTGTTGGCGTAAAAACAAAATCAGACGAAGTCGTTGTTAAAATTCCTGCAGGTATCGAACACGGCGAAACACTTCGCGTGCGTGGATACGGGGAAATAGTTGCAGGTGGCACAACTGGAGATCTTCACGTACAAGTCACCGTGCGTCCAGATCCGGTCTATCGCAAGGTTGGCCCAAATCTCGTTCGTTCACTTGAGGTCAAACTTTCTGATGCACTGCTCGGCGGTGAATGTGAAATCGACACACTCGATGGCAAACTTACAGTTAAAATTCCTGCCGGTATCCAACCAAACGAAATACTTCGCGTCAAAGAAAAAGGCGTACCACTCAGCACCGGCAAAAAGCGTGGCGACTTACTGCTCACCATCACAATCAAAATCCCAGAAAAACTTTCTAAAGAAGCGAAAAAGACGATTGAGAAACTTAAAGAGGAGGGATACTAAATACACAAAAAAACGCGCCGTTCGGCGCGTTTTTTTGTATTTAGTAAACATCTTTTACAATATCATCAATATTTCGGGTAACAAATGATCCTGTTTCGGTATCTTTAACTGAGTAGCCGAGTGCGGCGATCGCGTCTCGCAATTCATCGCTGCGCTTCCAATCTTTCTGCGCTCGAACTTGTTCACGTTCAGCAACAAGATTTTGAACTTGTTCAGGAACATACCCATACACTAACGACTCCAGATTTAAACCAAGCACTGAATCAAAATCAAGCAATGTCGCTTTCTTGTCAGCATCGGTAATTGTTGTGTCGTGGCGTAGTTCTGAAACAACAGCGAGAGCTTGCGAGGTATTAAGATCATTGTTAACTGCTGCCAAAAACTTTTCTTTATATGCAACAACTGGAGTTCCTATGTCACCACCGAGTGAGACAAAATACTGATAGATATTTTTCAAACCAGTTTGCGCCGCTTTCATTGCATCCCAGGTAAAATTTACTGGTGTTCGGTAGTGCGTGCCGAGCAAGAGGAATCGGTATGCGAGGGGATTAAATCCCTTTTCCATAATGTCTCGGAGTGTGTAAAAATTGCC
The DNA here is from genome assembly GCA_964397435.1 of uncultured Candidatus Saccharibacteria bacterium. Lineage (GTDB taxonomy): Bacteria > Patescibacteriota > Minisyncoccia > Phycocordibacterales > UBA9973 > DALYCO01. Next base: position 4,130 of record CAYNHU010000007.1, read on the forward strand.
GGCTGACTTTGCCATTTTTTTACCATCAACGAGCAGCCATTCATTGTGAAGCCAGTATTTTACAAATTGTTTGCCTGTTGCACATTCTGATTGAGCAATTTCGTTTTCATGGTGAGGAAACATGTTGTCTTTACCACCAGTGTGAATGTCGAAACTTTCACCGAGCTCACTCATACTCATTGCTGAACATTCAATGTGCCAGCCAGGACGCCCCTTACCGAGAGATGTTTCCCAAAACACTGAGCCATCTGCTTCATCCCACGCTTTCCAAAGCGCGAAATCCCGTGCGTTGTCTTTGTCGTATTCATCAGCAAGCATACGTCCGCCGGCGTTACTTGTAAGTGCACTCATATCAATGTGTGAAAGTTTGCCGTATTCTTTGTCTGATTTGATAGAAAAATACACGCTACCATCATCACCTTTGTATGCATGACCAGTAGCGAGTAATTGTTCTGTGATGGCAACCATCTGCGGGACAAAATCTGTCGCTTTGGTGTACGTTTCCGCTGGAACAATATTGAGTGCATCGCGGTCTTTGTAAAATTCCTCTGTATAAAATTCGGTAAATTCTTTGAGAGATTTTCCTTCTTTCTGCGAATCACGGATAGTTTTGTCATCAATATCAGTGATATTCATGATGTGCTTTACGTTGTAGCCATTGTACGTAAGCACGCGTTTCAAAACATCGCCAAAGATATAGGCGCGGTAATTACCAATATGCGGATAGTTATAGACTGTTGGTCCGCATGTATAAAGACCCACCTGATTTGTTTCAGGATGGAGTGGTTGAAATGTTTCGAGTTCTCGAGAGAGGGTATTGTAGAGTTTTAGAGCCATTTTCGTTGCTTGAAGTAAATAATCATGACGACACCTGTTGCGACCATCGCCCCCATGACTATAAGGAAATCATTCATATCATGCAAGAGTGGGCCACCGACATCCATCGCAAAGACCCACGTAATCAAACCGAGCGGCAACATAACAAAGTTCATAATCGTAAGCTTGGTCATGATGTCATTTGTCTTTGCGGTCAACAATGAATCATTTGTCTCACGCAAATCACGTAAGATTTCCTTGTGGTCATCAATTGTTTTCTGAAGTTTACGATATTCGCCTGTAACTAAATTGAGATGGTAGGCAAAGTCTTTACCAAAAAAGTCAGCACCCGCGGTTTCAAGTGAACTAAGTGTTTCGCTATGGAAACGAATCGCTTGTTTGAAGTCAACCAATGTTCGATTGGCAGATGAAATCACGCTCACCATTTTGTTTTCGTTGTGACGGAAGATATGTCGTTCAATATCACGGATTGATTCATGCACCGTATCGAGTTCAGCTCGAACAAAGCGATACAACTCTTGAATGATATAGAAAAAGAGAAAGCCTGCGTGTGACAATTCAGCACCACGGTCAAGCATAGAGTTAATTTCAAAAAGTTTACCGAATTCAGTTAGTGCGTTAACTGGTTCATAGTGTGTTGTTACAACAAAGTTCTGACCGATAATAAAATCAACTTCTTGTTCAACAACACGCCCTGCTTTTTTTGAAAACACAGGGAAGTGAAGTACGAGATAAATGCATTTACCGTAACGGTTTACTTTTGCAGGATACACCGGCGTGCGAAGTTCTTCGGCGACCAAATCAGGCAAATCAAGTTCTTCCCGAAGTACCTCAATTTCTTCACGTGTTGGTGATTCAACATCAATCCACGTAAGATTTTTGTAAATGCTTTTTGAAATCATATATGGTTCTTAGTATACCATGTTATTAATAGAAGAATGAGACAACTGTTGCCAATCCTGAAGCAACCATCACAAAAAATGTTGCGTAACCAACCCATGTATACCAACGTGCGTTACGAAATTCTCCCATGATGTGTCCGTTACTTGAAAGATGCACAATGTAGTAAATAATGACGGGAGCAATCAAACCGTTTAATACAGCTGAGTAAATCAATGCCTTGATAGGATCGATATTGAGGAAGTTCAACAACAAGCTACAACCGATTGAGAACACAATTGTTCCGTAAAATGCGCGCGCTTGAAACCATTTACGATACAGGCCTTCTTTCCATCCAAAACTTTCAGCGACAGCGTATGAAGTTGAACCAGCGAGAACAGGGATCGCAAGAAAGCCAGTACCGATGATACCGAGCGCAAAGAGGATGTATGCACCGTTGCCAGCGAACGGCCGAAGGGCGTTCGCTGCGGCTGCTGCACTTTCAATAGTGGTAATACCATTTACATACAACGTCGCACCACATACTGCGATGATACAAAACATCACAAAGTTTGAGAAAAACATACCTGTCCACACATCAGTGCGCATATGTGAAATTTCAGTCAAGTTAGTTCCTTGGCGCTCAGCAACGGTTACTTTTCCTTCGAGAATCTGTTCCTCAACTTCTTGTGATGTTTGCCAAAAGAAGAGATATGGAGAAATAGTCGTACCAAGAACCGCAGTCACAATAAGTAATGTATCTTTATCAAATGACAATGTTGGAATAAAAATACCAGCAAGTACTTCTTTGAACGGTAAATTAACAAAAAAGAGCGTTGCGATATATGTAAGCAACGCGAGTGTGACCCATTTTAAATATTTGGCGTATGTTTTGTATGAAAGAAAAATCTCAGAAAGAATAATCGTAAAACCAACAACAATCATAACGAGCATTGCGTTCACAGGCACAACCAAACGAACCGCTTGTGCCATCGCGCCGAGGTCTGCACCAATATTGAGTGTGTTTGCGATAAACAATAAAAAAATAACGGTGTGCAGGGTGCGTTTTGAATAGTGACGTTTAATATTTGTTGCGAGTCCACGACCTGTAACAAGTGCGATACGCGCGCACATTTCTTGGACAATCGACATGAGAGGGAAACTAAGGACGGAAAGCCACAGAAATTTAAAACCATACCCAGCACCAATCTGAGAATAGGTCGCAATACCTGATGGATCGTCATCAGCTGCACCCGTTACCAGTCCAGGACCTAACTTTTTCCAATACGTGCCAGTTTTGGCTAAAAAATGCTTAAACATAGGTACTATTATTATACCACACTTATAGTATAAGGCTTATCAGGGTCGGGGATTTGACTTTCTCTTTAAAATAGGCTATTATTGTTCTCGTTATGGAATTTGCAGTAATACACACAGGCGGCAAGCAATATAAGGTATCAGTTGGCGACTCACTCAAGATTGAGAAACTCGCTGGCGACTTTGTTGCTGGCGATAAAGTAGTTTTTGACAAGGTTCTCTTGGTTGATAACGGAACTGAAACAACAATTGGTACACCATACATCAACGGCGCAAAAGTTGAAGCTATTTTTGAAAAAGCTGGCCGCGCACAAAAGGTTACTGTCATTCGCTACAAACAGAAGTCACGCTACTTCAAGAAAAATGGCCACAAACAGCCATACGTTCAGGTTAAAATCTCAGCGATCAAATAATCTCTCTCAAAAACTCCGGTTATCCGGAGTTTTTGTTTTGCACAGCCTTTTATATCATCAGGTTACTTGCTACAATAGGTGAGTACTTATGGACAGTGTCGTAGAAACACAGGCTCAATCGACGTACCTCGTCAAATCAGGCACCTTTGAAGGACCGCTTGAACACTTGCTGGCTCTTGTTGAGTCACGCAAGCTTTTCATTAACGAAATATCACTCGCTCAAGTAACGAACGATTATTTGACGTACATTAAAACGCTACCTAAATACCAGATGGAAGAACTCACTGGTTTTATTATCGTTGCGGCGACGCTCATCCTTATCAAATCTCGCTCACTCCTTCCAGGGCTTGAACTCACACCTGAAGAAAAAGAAAACATTACTGACCTTGAAACACGATTGCTGATGTATCAAAAAGCCAAAGAAGTTGGCGACCATGTACGCCTCCTGTACGGTAAACGAAGAATACATCTCGGTGTGAGACGACTCGGTTCGCACCCAATCTGGAGCCCTGATAAAAATGTAGAAAAAAATATCTTGGCAAGCATCGCACATGAAATGCTCTCCAAGATTCCAAAAGAAGTTGAAGCTGCGCCAGAAGTGAAGGTTCGAAAAGTTATGAGTATTGATGAAATGATTACTGGACTCACTGATCGCATCACCAACCAACTGACACTCAGTTTCCGAGAGTTCTCAAAACATCCACATCCAGAAGATGAAAAAGATCAGAAAGTACACACAATTATTTCATTCTTGGCACTCCTTGAACTGATTCGCGAAGGTATCATCGATGCGCTTCAAAACGAATCGTCAGAAGATATCACTATTAGTAAACGCGCTAACGAGCTCACACTATGACCATCGAACAACAACTAGAAGCAATTCTCTTCGCTCTCGGTGAACCACTCACCGTTGCTCAACTTGTAACACTGACAAAAGCATCAGCTGATGAAGTGACTGCTGGATTGACACAGCTCAAAGAAGCACTCGCTCCACGAGGAATCCAGCTCGTACAATCACACCAAGGATATACACTCGGAACACACCCTGATGCAAGCCCACTACTCGACACAATCCGTAAAGATGAGCTCGGCAAAGATCTTTCAAAAGCAAGTCTTGAAACCCTCGCTATTATTTTGTACTACAATGGCGCAACACGCAGTGATATCGACTTTATTCGTGGCGTGAATTCAAACTTTATTCTTCGCAACCTCGTGATGCGAGGATTGATTGAACGAACTGAATATGCAGAAGATAGTCGCAAATCATTTTACGTTCCAACGGTTGATTTGATGAATCATTTAGGTATTACGTCAATCGCTGATTTGCCAGACTATGAATCAATTCACAAAATGTTTACTGAGCGCAATACAGCACTCCTTAAAGCACAACAAACTGAGCAAACAGTAACGGAATAATAAAGAAATCATGAAGGAACTTTTATTCACAACCATTCCAAAAAGAATCTTGGCAATTACGCTTGGCGGCGTAATTGTTTTGTTCGTTTGTATGCTTGGGTTGCTTCATGAACTAAATGAATACACAAATACTGCAGTCATTGAACAAACGCGTTTCGAATCAATGCGTCATATTTTTAAAAATACCAACATCGAAGCGAGCTCAGCAATTGTGTACGATGCAACGAACAACAAAATCGTGTACGCAAAATTTCCGACTGTTCGTAAGCCACTTGCGTCAGTTAGTAAAATTATGACAGCTCTCGTCGCACGAAGTATTTTGAGTTCTGAAGAACCAATCACGATTACTGATCGAGATATAACCAGTGAACCGGACTATGCGCTTCGACGAGGAGACATCTGGACTGCTCGCGATTTAACACAATATTTTTTGATTAAATCTTCAAATGATGGTGCTCAAGCAGTGTGCAATGCAGTCACTCGTGTTGTTTCAAAACAAAATCCATCAGTAAACTGCATTTCATTAATGAATGAGTATGCAAAAAATCAGGGACTTTCGAGTCTCTATTTTGCCAATCCATCTGGGCTTGATTTACCAAGTGGTGCACCGAGTAATTTTGGTACAGCCTACGATGTTGCGCGCATGCTTGCACGTGCATACGAAACACAACCAAGTCTTTTTAGTGTAACAAGTAAGCCCACAGCATCATTTAAAACAGCACGCTACATTTACGAAGCAGAAAACACAGATAAGATACTCGAGGAAATCGGTACAGTTCGTGCTGGTAAAACTGGTTTTACCTACACAGCAGGAGGTAATCTCGCCGTGCTCTATGAACCACGACCAAACGTACACCTTGTAATTGTCGTTCTTGGCTCATCGCGTGACGGTCGTTTTAGTGATATGCTGGAGCTAGTTCGTCGAGGAAATTATTACGCTAATACACTTGCTTTCTAATATGTCACTCCGAAGATTCATCGCACGATATACACCAGAACGTCTCAAAATCACACTGCATGCTATTGAAGCATGGGCTGCTGCATGTTGGTATGGTTTTCCGAGTAATAAGCTTACAGTTATTGGTATTACAGGAACCAAAGGTAAAACAACAACAGCGAATCTTGTCTGGTCAGTATTGCATCATGGAGGTTTTAAAACAGGACTGATTGGTACTGCAAATATTCGTATTGATAACGAAGAACGCGTGAACACGCTTCACATGACGATGCCAGGACCATGGATCACTCAAAAGTTGCTCAAAGAAATGGCAACCAAGGGATGCACTCATGTTGTTATGGAAGTCACTTCTGAAGGACTCAAATATTACCGACATGTTGGTATTACATTTAAAGTTGCAGTTTTCACAAACCTTTCTCCTGAACACCTCTCATCACACAATAACGATTTTGAACTGTATAAGAAAACAAAAGGGAAGTTATTCGAAACACTTCGATCTGTACCAGAAAGTATTTCTATCATAAATCTCGACACACCACATGGTGAATTTTACGCTGCATTTCCTGCGGCAAAACGTATTACGTACGGCATGACAGACGGTATGGTCCACCCAACAAATATTCAAGAACATGACAACGGCGTATCATTCGTGCTTGATGAAAAAAAATACGAGCTGCACATTCTCGGTGGTTTCAACGTAGCTAATGCACTTCCAGCACTCATTATTGGTCGGGAATTTGGTATGAGTGACGAGAAAATTAGAGAAGGATTGGCAACACTCGCGCTCGTACCAGGACGAATGGAACGTATCGATATGGGACAACCATATACCGTTATTGTTGACTACGCACACGAACAACTTTCAATGAACACGCTACTCGACACTGCACGTGCATGGCGCACTGGTGACGGTAGAATTATCACTATTGTTGGAGCTGAAGGCGGTGGACGTGATCCTGCAAAACGAGAACATATTGGTCGCGCAGCAGGAACAAAATCAGATTACGTTATTGTTACAACAACTGATCCATATGACGACGATCCTGTAATGCTCGCAGAAGCAGTCGCACATTTTGCTGAAATTGCTGGTAAAAAACGAGGCGAAACATTATTTGTTATTATCGATCGACGTGAAGCATTAACCAAAGCATGCACCATGGCACGAGAAGGAGATATCATACTAGCAACAGGCATGGGCGCCCAAGAAACAATGATTGTTGAAGGCGACAAAGCACTTCCGTGGAATGAGCGAGCAATTATACGAGACATTATTAGTAACACCCTACGATAAACACTATTTATGATTCCTGATGTTGTAAAAACAATCACGCCTGCAGTTCTTGCCTTCTTGGCGGGTTTTGCTGCAACACCTTTTTTGACTGACTGGTTGTATAGAAATAAAATGTGGAAAAAAGTAAGTGTTGCGCAAACAACCGATGGACACGCCGCAACTATTACCAGTAAACTTCATAACGACGAAGACCGTAAAACACCTCGCATGGGCGGTATCATCGTGTGGGGTAGTGTGACAATTGTTGCGCTTTTGTTAGCACTTATCGGACAGGGTATGGATGCTTCAGATCCATTTTCAAAAATTTCATTCCTTTCACGTAACCAAACATGGTTACCACTCTTTACACTTATCGTCATGTCACTCGTTGGCGCGCTTGATGATTACCTCGTCTGCAACAACAAAGGCACGTACGCTGGTGGTGGTCTTTCACTCACGGTACGCGTTGGGCTTGTTGGGCTTGTTGGATTACTCGGCGGCTGGTGGTTTTATGCAAAGCTCGGCATGATGAGTGTCGGCATTCCAGCTCTCGGTGTTATCAATCTCGGGGTATTGTTTATACCAATCTTTATTATTTTTATGATTGGATTGTATTCTGGTGGCATTATCGACGGTATCGATGGTCTTGCAGGCGGCGTGTTCGGCATCATGTACAGCGCGTTTGCAATCATTGCATTTTACAATAACCAAATCGATATCGCAGCATTTTGCATGGCAGTGTGTGGTGGTCTCTTGGCATTTCTCTGGTTCAATATTCCACCTGCACGTTTTTTCCTCTCAGAAACAGGAACTATGGGGCTTACCACAACACTCGTGGTGATTGCATTTCTCACAGACTCAGTCTTTGTTCTTCCGATTATCGCATTCCCATTAATTGTTACTACACTCTCAAGTCTGCTTCAGATTCTTTCAAAAAAGTATCGTGGTGGTAAAAAGATTTTCCTCGTTGCACCACTCCACAATCATTTTCAAGCACTCGGTTGGTCTCCAGCAAAAGTCACGATGCGCTATTGGATTGTCTCGTTACTTTGCGCGATTATCGGAGTTATTATTATTCTGATAAAATAAGCTCATGAAAAATCTCAAAGGAAAACCTGTTGATTCTTTTTTCCTTGGGCTTGTGCTCGTGCTTCTTGTCGTAGGTATTGTTGCGTTTATTTCTGCTTCACTTGGCGTACTGGCAAAAAACCAAGATAAATTTTACAGTATTGTGTTTAGCCAGCTCGTTCTTGGTTTAGGTGGGGGATTAACTGCCATGTTTGTCATGTCTCGAATTCACTATTCGTGGCTCAAAAAATATGCGCTACACATTCTAATTGCAACAATTCTCGCAATGCTTTTGGTATTTATACCTGGCATCGGATTTTCACACGGTGGCGCAACTCGCTGGGTTGCACTTGGCCCACTCACATTTCAACCTGCTGAATTACTCAAGATTGGCTGCATTATTTACTTTGCAGCATGGCTTGCATGGGCAAAAGCTCGTGTAGGAGATTTTAGATATGGTATCTTGCCACTCCTTGGATTGCTCGCTGTCTGCGCAGGATTACTCTTTTTACAACCAGACACGAAGAGTTTCATTCTGATTCTCGTTGCAAGTACAACCATGCTCTTTGTTTCAGGTGTTCCGTTTAAATATCTCGTCGGGGTTGGCGTCATTGGCGGACTTGCACTCGGATGTCTTGTATTCTTTACACCGTATCTCCAAAGTCGTATCAAAACGTTCATTGATCCAAAACATGACCAAAGTGGTGCGTCATACCAGCTCAAACAATCACTCATTGCAATCGGCGGTGGTGGCGTGTTTGGTCGCGGACTTGGACAAAGTGTCCAGAAATTTAGCTATTTACCAGAACCACAAGGTGACTCAATCTTTTCAGTGATTGGTGAAGAATTCGGTTTTGTCGGAGCAACGCTTGTTGTCATTATGTATCTCATGTTCGCATTTCGAGGATTTCGTATTGCAGCTCGAGCCGCTGATCAGTTCGGTAGACTGGTTGCTATTGGAATTGTTATACTACTAACATTCCAGTCATTCATGAACATTGCATCAATTACAGGTGTATTTCCGTTGACTGGCGTGCCGCTCGTATTTATGAGCCAAGGTGGTACCTCACTTTTGTTCTCACTTGCAGCGGTCGGCATCGTGCTTAATATTTCTCGTTATCAAAAAACAATCTCATGAAAATCCTTTTAACTGGTGGCGGTACAGGCGGACACTTTTATCCACTTATCGCTGTTGCCGAAAAAATTAACGCAATTGCAGACAAGGAACGTTTGGTTGATACCAAGCTCTACTACATGTCAGACGCTCCATACGACAAAGCGGCACTTTTTGAAAATGGTATTACGTATATGGAGGTTACTGCGGGGAAGAACCGACTCTACGCGTCTTCTCAGAATTTTTTTGATCTCTTCAAAGTTGGCTTAGGTTGTATTTCTGCAACATTTCAACTTTTCTCACTTTACCCAGATGTTGTGTTCTCAAAAGGAGGCTACGCGAGTGTGCCAGCACTGTTTGCTGCGCGACTACTTCGCATTCCCGTGGTTATTCACGACTCAGATTCAATACCAGGACGTGTCAGTTTGTGGTCTTCAAAATTTGCAAAAAATATTGCAGTATCATACCCAGAAACTGCTGATTATTTCCCAAAAGAAAAAACTGCATGGACTGGTCAGCCAATCCGTGAAGAAATCAGCAAGCGAGCAACTGAAGGTGCACATGAATATTGGAAATTCGATCAGAATGTTCCAACTGTTTTTGTTGTCGGAGGTTCTTCTGGTGCACAAAATATCAACAACACACTTCTAGATATTCTCCCGACACTTCTTGAGTCATGTCAGGTAATTCACCAAGTTGGTCCAAATCTCCAAAAAGAAAATGATGATCGTATATCTGTCATTCTCGAAAAAAGTGAATATCGCGATCGTTATAAATCTATCGGTTTTATGAATGCGTTGACTGTCAAAATGGCAGCAGGCGCAGCTGATATTATTGTCTCACGCGCAGGCTCAATGATTTTTGAAATCGCAGGATGGGGAATTCCATCAATCATTATTCCAATCCCAGAAACAATCAGTCGCGACCAAACACACAATGCATTCAACTACGCTCGCGCTGGTGCATGTGATGTTATCGAAGAATCAAACCTCACCGCATCTATTTTGCTCGCTGGAATTAAAAAGTTGATTGATAATCCAGCTCGACGACAAGCAATGACTGAAAATGCTCACAAATTTGCACAACCAGACGCCGCTGAGAAAATTGCACGTCAGTTAGTTACCATCGGACTTTCACACGAAGAATAAGGCTTTCAAAATAAAAGTTTTTTTGCTATAGTCGCTTTATATGTCACAAAAAGTTGTTACTCGTTTTGCCCCGTCTCCAACGGGATTCATGCATGTCGGTGGTGTCCGTACAGCTATTTTTGCATGGCTTTGGGCTCGTAAAAATGGTGGTACATTTATCCTTCGTATTGAGGATACTGACAAGGAGCGCGAAGTTGCGGGATCAAAAGAACACATTATCGAATCTTTGAACTGGCTCGGCATTAACCGTGATGAAGGACCAGATACTGGTGGACCACATGCTCCATATCTTCAGTCTGAACGTCTCGAGCTCTACAAAACATACGCACAAAAATTGATCGACAAAGGCTACGCATATCCAGACCCATATACCGAAGCAGAAGTAGAGGCTTTTCGACGGCAAGCAGAAGCTGAAAAGCGTCCGTTTTTGTTCCGCGAACACCGACCAACAACACAGGAAGCATGGGACGGCACTAAACCACTTCGTTTCAAAGTTCCTGAAATCAAAAAGTACTCATGGAACGATCTTGTGTTCGGCGACCTCTCAGCAGGAGAAGAAGCACTTGATGATTTTATCTTGATCAAAAGTGATGGCTATCCAACGTACAACTTTGCACACATTGTTGATGATATTGAAATGGGAGTGACTCACGTTATGCGTGGTCAAGAATTTATTTCTTCAACACCAAAGTTTTTGTCATTATACGAAGCACTCGGCGTAACACCACCACTCTACGCACACCTCCCATCAATTCTCGCCGAAGGTGGTAAAAAGAAATTAGGCAAACGAGATGGCGCAAAAGACATTCTTGAATACCGAACTGAAGGATATCTTCCTGATGCAATGATTAACTTCCTCGCATTTTTGGGATGGAATCCAGGTGACGATCGAGAAGTTATGACACGCGAAGAATTGATCGCGAGTTTCGACATCAGTCGCATTCAGCGTGCTGGTGCGCAGCTGAACGAAGAAAAGCTCGCATGGCTCAACCATGAGCACATCAAGAAACTCAGCGCCGAAGAGCAGGGTGCGTGGGTAGAAACATTTTTGCCAGCGTCCATAAAAGAACAGGCGAGTTACTCAAAAGCATTCCTTGCAAAAATCACACCAATCATCACAGAACGTATTGAAAAATTTGCCGATATTGGCACAATGGCACAAGCGGGGGAATTTGACTATTACTTCATGCAACCTTCATATGAATCTGCTTCTCTCGTTTGGAAGACAGAAACACCTGAAGGAACAAAAACACACCTTACACAAGCAATTACATTACTCACAACATTGTCTGAGGATTCATGGAATAAAGACACCATCAAAGACGTTCTCTGGCCGTACGCAGAATCAGTTGGTCGTGGAAATATTCTCTGGCCAATGCGATTCTCACTCTCGGGTAAAGACAAGAGTCCTGATCCATTCACACTCGCTGGAATTCTCGGCAAAACAACAACACTCGAACGCCTCAATCACGCACTCACAGTACTTGGATAATATACACGCAACACATACAAAGCTGCCACATGTTGGTGGCTTTTTATGTTATCGAGATGTCGTGTTACTATAATCATATATGCATACACGTACACAAAAATGTATATCTGGAATATTCGCAGTACTTTGTGTTGTTGGTATTCTTGTACATACAACTTTTGCGCAAACTGCAGCGGAGCTACAAAATAAAATCAACGACACACAGAGTCAGATTGCACAGCTTGAACGAGAAATTGCAGACTATCAAAATCAACTTGTCTCAACTGGTAGAGAAAAAAATTCTCTTTCAAAAGCAATTACCGAGCTCGACCTCACTGCAAAGAAACTCGCAGCTGATAGTAAGGTGACCCAGAAAAAAATTGATGCGGCGTTGCTCGAAAAAAAGAAACTATCTGAATCAATTACACTTACTACAAATGATATTGATTTACAAAAAGCAGCCGTAGCTGCATTGATTCGAAAAAACCATGAGACTGAACAACGAGATCTTATTAGCTATCTCGTGATGCCGGGAAGTTCACTTGGGGATGCGTGGCGTGAGATTGATACAATCCAAACACTCAATGTTGAATTCATAGCTGCTGCAAAAAAATTGCACGACGACAAAACAGTACTCGAAGGACACAAGAAAGCCGTTGAAGCAAACGAGCGGGAACTTCGAACCCTGGCAACCAATCTTGCTAACCAGAAAAAAGTAGTTGATGCGAACGCCCGCGAAAAGGCAACATTATTGAAACAGACAAAAAACAAAGAGGCGAATTACACAGCACTTTTGAAAGACCGTCAAGCCAAAAAAGATGCCTTTGAAGCAGATGTACGGAACTATGAATCTCAGCTCAAGTTCGTGCTCGATCCGTCAGCAATCCCGCGCGCTGGAAGCTCTGTATTTGGCTGGCCAGTTGATTCTGTAAGAATCACTCAGCTTTTCGGTAAAACAAGCGCCTCGGGCCGTTTATACGCTTCAGGAACCCATAACGGGATTGACTTTGGCATGCCGACTGGTACACCGGTCCACCCAGTCATGTCAGGCACTATTTTAGGTAGTGGAAACACTGATACAACATGTCCAGGAGCATCATATGGAAACTGGGTTTTGGTTAAACATGACAACGGGTTAACGACAGTATATGGACACCTTTCGTTAGTTACCGGCAAAACCGGTGCTCGCGTAACACCCGACAATATTATTGCGTACAGTGGATCAACTGGATATGCGACTGGTCCGCACCTCCACGTTTCAGCATTCGTATCAAGTGGTGTAAAAATTCAGACGCTCGAAAGTAAAGCATGTGCCGGCAAAGTGTATACAATGCCTATTGCTCCAACCAATGCATATCTTGATCCAATGCTGTACTTCCCAAAACCAACAAAAGCTATGCTACAATATGCAGCATGAGACACTACGCATCACATGGTGGCGTTGGAATACTCGTATTACTTTTACTAGCATTTCTTGTGTTGAGCTATTTCAATATCGATCTTGAATCAGTATTAAAAAAACCAGAAGTAGCCCAAGGGGTTCAAGCACTACAACAACAATCAGCTGAACTTTATACGCCAGAAATCCAGCAACAAGTACACACCTTTTGGAATGATATTGTTGTAAACATTATCTGGAAAAATTTTATTGAAAATTTGAAGTCTGGAGGAACACAAATGATTCAGACAAGTATCGATCAATTAAACCAGCCAGTGATGTTACCAACACTGCCGACACCAACGCAGTAGTTTATCTTTACTTTATTTTTTCTTCATCTCATTGTTTTATCATTAATCTGTACCCATCAAGCATTATGCAAACTTCAACTCGTTTATCATATATGATCAAAGACAGTGCCTCAGTGCTGAGTCACACATCACATACACGGTCACAGTTCAGTACTGATATCAAAAAGTACGTTCTCAAAGTCCGTGACCTTCCAGAAAACGACAAACCTCGCGAGAAACTTCTTCAACAGGGACCTGTAGCACTTTCTACTGCGGAGTTGCTAGCTGTTATTCTCAATACTGGAACAAAAAGTGAAGGTGTTTTGTCGATGTCAGAACGTATCATCAAAGAATATGGCGAGCGTGCTCTTGGCAATCATCGTGATGCTCAAAAGATGGCCGAGGATTTAAACATTCCGATTGTTCGGGCTGCGCAGGTTGTAGCGGCAGGAGAACTCGGCCGTCGCTTCTTCCAGAAAAAAGGCAGCAACACAATGGTGCGTACAGCCAAAGACGCATTCGAATACCTCACTGACATGCAGAATCTCGACAAAGAACATTTGCGTGGTTTATATCTCAACAACCACTACCGAGTGATTCATGATGAAGTTATTTCTATTGGTACAGTAGACGCCAATCTCATTCATCCTCGTGAAGTTTTCAAACCAGCTCTTGAATACGGGGCAGTAGCAGTTATCCTTGCTCACAACCATCCATCGGGCATCATCAAACCATCTGATGCAGATCGCGAGGTTACTCGCCAGATTATCGAGGCCGGCAAAATCATGGGTATTACTGTGCTCGACCACATCGTCATCGGAAAAGGGAAGTTTGCAAGTATCGAGATGCCGTACGATTATTAATCGTTAAATCTATTTTTATGAATACCAAACGAGATTACGTATTATCACCATACGCTCTTTTATTGCGAGACAAGCCAAATCTTTTTAAACAACACACCAAGCAAAACAAGCCCGACGAGGCAATTAAACTCGAGCAATATATCAATGATGTGTATCATCATTTCTTGTATATACTTACGCGTGAGATGCAGGCTGCTGAACTATCCGACGAGACTCGCCTTCGTGCTTTATTTGAGGAACTGATTAAACACAAGAAAGAATTACAAAATCTTTCGTAACCGAGGTTATCCACAACTTTTTTCTTGCATGTGAACGCTCGTTCACATATACTAGATGTAGGTCAGAAGAGTAATATTTTAAGCAGCCTATGTCACACGAACAATACATCAAAATACTCCGGCAGGAGCTCCAAAAGGTCAACGAGGAAATCGACATCCGCATCATTCGCGGTGAGATGTATACGAGCCAGGCGCACAAACACCGTATGTTGATTGGCCGTATGCGCAAGCACGCAAGAAAGACATTTTCTGAACGACTCTTCAGTAACGTAACATCACTATTCAAACATGCATAACGAGTACAAAGGTAAATTGGATGCTTTCTATCGTCGGGAGAAACGCATGCCAACATATTCAGAGATGATGCAGCTCTTTGGATTCAAATCCAAAAATGCTGTCTATCAGGTCGTTAACAAATTGATTGAATCAGGACTGGTTGCGAAAGACCATCTTGGACGATTGATTCCAGAACCAGCTTTCAACGAGACTCCTTTGTTGGGTCTTGTTAAAGCTGGTTTTCCATCTCAAGCAGAAGATGTTATAGAAACTCGTATCAACCTCGATAACTTTTTAATACAGAAGAAAGAATCAACATACATTCTCGAAGTTGATGGTGACTCTATGATTGATGCACACATCGCTGATGGAGACCTTGTTATTGTTGAACGTGCCACTGCGGCAAAAGACGGCCAGATAGTCATCGCACGTATAGACGGCGAATACACGATGAAATATTTCCGTCAGAAAAACGGCAAAATCTGGCTTGATCCTGCAAACAAAGATTTCAAATCAATTTACCCAACACAAAGCCTCGAAATCGAAGCAGTCGTCAAAGGTGTTATTCGTAAATATTAGTTAAAAATATCTACAAGATACTGATCAATTACGCGCTGATCTGCATCATAGAAATTCATACCGTCTTGGTGTAATTTTGCAGCAAGACCGACACCAACGAAACGCCAGTGCCAAGGTTCATACTGATAGTACGTATTATTTTTAGGATATGACAATATAAAACCATACTTATACGCATTCGCGGTGAGCCATGTGTATGCTTTTGTTGTATCAAAACCGCCGAGCGCACCCTTAATCTCATCTGAAGTAAAATCAACTGTTGTACCGAGCTGGTGTTCTGAGTAACCTTGTTCAGCAGAAAATTGATTCGCAGTACCAGCACCATATGTCAATCGATAATTTGCCTTAAGTACTGCCTGGGTTCCAAATGAACGATATGCAGAATCAACTTTGAGTGAAATATTTTCAAGTGCAGCAGCATCAAACATTGCCTTCAATTTTGGATATACACTCGAGTGAATTTCAAGCGTACGACCAGCTGTATATACATACACCGGATCAATTTTAGTTAACGAAAAGGGAACATAGTGCTCGTTTAAAAAGTAGTTCTTGGAATATTTTTTGAGCAACTCTGGATCTGTTTGAACGAGTTTGGTGAGTACAGACACTGAGTCACTAATGTTAGATACTCGATCTATGAAAAGGCCAGTTTTTTGCTGTTCATTTAAAAGTGTATTAGCAAGATATTCATTTTGAGATTGTAGGGAAGTGAGCGCTTGTTCTAATGCAGCAGTCTTCCCTTCGAACAATGTTTTTTGAGCGTTCATATCTGTCGTCAGAGTAGCTAACTCGGATTGTGTTTGGTGTACAAAATAATATCCCAAACCGCCAAAAGCACCGAAACCAACGATAACGGCAATACTACCAAAGAGTCGCACGTCACCATGTTCACTCAAAAATTTTTTCATAAAGTAAGTGTACCACGACCTCGCACACCAATAGAATTTGACTTTATGGTAATAAATTGCATAATGTTAATAAACTCATTCCTATGAACCGTGAAAAAGCGCTCAACATCCGAACCATGCTAGTGTATGGTTTAGACCTACAGCAACGTTTACCCCAGATCAAAGACGAGTACACAAAACACACCTGTAAGCAAATTGCACGTAAGCACGGTGTTGCGGACCTATTTAACGTTAAACCAGATACAGCAATTGCTATCGTATTAACTGCGCTTAAAGGCTACAATGGTGGCTATCCAAGCTTGCATGTTAAACCATACAAAGGTTTATTGGCCCCTAAGGTGTTTAATAAATTAAGCACACAACACCAAACTGTGGCTCGATTAAAAAACGGTAAAAAGCAACTTAAAAAGCACAAAGGCATTCACGCACAAACACCGCAACAACGTGCTGAATGTTTAAAAAATGCGCTTAAGGCTCGTGGGATTAAACACTCTAAACCGATTGTTGAGTTTAGCGAAAAAGAAAAACAGCTGATACTTGTATTAGCTCAAAATCCTGCATACCGCGCTGGTTCAAAGATTCGTGTTTGTAAAATAACAAAAGAAGTTAATAAACAACGTCATTCTAAAAAAGACAAACACCGCGTCATCGTTCGCAAGCCACGATCTATAGGTTCGCTAATTCAAAAAATGAAAAAGCGTAAACTACTCGTATAGAATACAGATTGTAGTACATTAGAGTTCGAAAAAATAAAAAGCCAGATTCAATTGAATCTGGCTCATTTTTTTACATTTCTTTGTTAGTTTGCTTTGGTTTTATACCATAGCGGCATCGTAAGTTTGCGCCCACACACACCATTCATCGAGTGATTGGTACGTTTCGGGTAATGTGTGAGTGGCGGTAATAGTATGTGTTTCTGCATAGATATGCAGGAAATACATCCAACAGAAGTTCAACCTCTCCAATAAATAACTGGTCTATGAGTGCTTGTTTTTTAAGCAAATTACCAAGCACCGGCAACAACAATGCAGGTTGTAGTTTTAGCAAAACAACAGCAACTTCGGAACGCGCTACTTTAGTTTTTGGTGCACCGTGTAAACAAAACAAAATATCTCCCTTAAAACATTCTACAAGCATCGGCACTGATAAATACTGCCAAAGATGCGGTGGTGTTTTAAAAAGTTGATACTGCCGTATCGGTTAGTGCGGGTTCAAAAAACTGCAGCTGTAAATATTCAAGTAAAACTGGAATAAGCTTGTTGTCGTAACACAATTGCGCAAACCTTAATTCGTTAAAGTTAAACACAAAATGCGTATTAGAACGTAAAACTAAAATGATTTCATGTGGCTCAGGTGTTACGTTTTTTAAATCCTCAAGTGTGTTCCATCATGTGTTCGGGTGTGTTTGAGTAAACACAATTAACTTAAATTTAAGACTTAGCATAAGGTAGTATTTTGCATTATTTAAGTATATTGCATGATATTTGACAATACTCTTTTTCACGTGTTCTTATTTGATTTCTAGTAGGGGATTTATTTTTTTAAAAACTCAGAAAAAAGTAAGCCGGGTTTAACACGGGAACACATAGGAAAAAATAACTACCGCGTCAGGGAATAGTAATACTCAAACAACACAACAACCGAGCACAACAACAAACACACAAAACCAGCGCGAGCGGATTTGTATATAAAATAAGGCTTTTCATAGCTATATGGTGTCGTAAAAGATATATTGTGCGACATTGCTATAGTATGTTTCCCTAATAAGAAAACCAGCCTGATAAGCTGGTTTCTGTGGTGCTTTGAATATCGTATTTTATATTGCCTGAGCCTTATATCTTTTTACTGCGCGTTGAGACACAAATTATATTCTTGAACCTGCGTATTATATGTCACTATCTCCGTTTTGGTGTCTGTGACCAGCGCGTTGTATTGGCGCACTAATTCGTTATATTGATTAACGAGTGTATTGTAATTTGGAGAAAATTGACCGGTGGCAGTAATCTCCTCTTTTTTAACGCCGAGTGTTGCGAACATGTTATCAAGCTTTGATTGATTTGCAGTAATGAGTTCATGAAGTCCGGTATCAACCTTTGGACATGCACTTCGTGGTAATCCAAAGTGTTGGGTCAAAATCCACACAGTATTTCCTTTGTATGCGCCTTTACGGACACCGATACCGATTTCTGTATATCGTGTATTTAAAATATTTGCTCGGTGACCTGGACTATTCATCCATGCATCAACAACTTCAGCCGCGGTCGCAAAATGACCCAACGCGAGATTTTCGCCAATAGTAATGTATTCATAGCCGGCTTCCTGTGCCTGATCAGCAATAGTTCGTCCCGATGGTGATGTGTGTTCAAAATAGCTGTACGCAAACATATCATTTGTTTTTGAGGTCGCTGTAGTATCAAGCAAACTTACTTCTTTGAGCGGCGGTAAATTGCCATTTTCTTTTCGTGCCTTGTTTGTCCAATACACGATATTTGCACGTGTGAGTGCACTCGTACTTGTAGTTGTTGATACTGTTTGTGTAGTCGTTGGTACTGTCGGATGTGGCTCAACAACCGTAAGCGGCCCTGGAGTGCTCATTTCTGGCACGGGCTGTTGTTCTAACTGATGAAGCGGTGTTTTGATGCCGTACTTTTTTTCGAGCGAAGCAACAACTGTTTGCACCTCAGAACCGATTCGCTCTGCAATAGGTGTGAGCGTATCTTTGAGCGTAAAGATAGTAATGAAGAGTATAAATATAAGAACAATGTTTCCAAGTGCTCGTAGCATGCTTGTAGTATAGCATTGATTACATGGCTTCGTTATTGTGGACATGTCAATAATTGCCCCGACGGTACTAATATATTGACATCAGTCTGTTTTTCGTTGTCTGGTAAAGCAAGCACGTAGCCGAGCCCTACAGAGCCCAAAGACGTAAGTAACATAAGGCCATATATCAAAACAAGCCTTAGTTCCCCTACCCCCTTGATTTTTTGCCAGTTTTCATGTATATTCATGACATCTCGAATTATACGAGGGTTCTCTAAAGGAATTTTAAAAATATACTAAAACGCTATGGCACATCGAAAAGCGGGCGGAACCGCCCATAACCTGAAGGATTCAAATCCTAAATACCTCGGTACCAAGCTCTACGCTGGTGAAAAGGCACAAGCCGGATCAGTCATCGTACGTCAGCGCGGTTCTAAGATCCTTGCAGGCAAAAACGTAGGTGTAGGTCGCGATTATACTCTCTTTGCCCTCAAAGAAGGTACAGTGAAATTCACTGATAAGCGCAAGACAAACTTTGACGGAACAGTTTCAAAAAAGAAAGCAGTTCATGTCATCTAATTAAAAAACTCCCCAGAAGAAATTCTGCGGAGTTTTTTAATTTTAGATTAGTTTTACTGCCCTACCACCTTTACCTTCATTTCAAATTCTTTGCCGAGTTTTGATTTGTCGCCAATTTTGAATGTGAATGTTCCTGTTGCGTGAATTTCTTGTGGGATTTTAATGAACTCCAAACCAACCGGAACTTTGTATGTTTCTCGGATTGCATCACGAAGATCGCTTGCATGAACCGCACCAAATAGTGCACCACCTGAGTTTACCTTGCGGTGAAGTTCGATTTCTTTGTCGCTGAGTGACGCAAATGTTTTGACGAGCAAATCAACGTGGACTTTTGCTTCCTCTACTTTTGCTTGTGCAGCTTGTTTGAGTTTTGCTACTTTTTCGGCAGTAGCTGGCTCTGCGAGTTTTTTGGGGAAAAGAAAGTTTTGAGCGTAACCATCGTTAACGTTCTTAACCTCCCCTATTTTGCCGAGCCCTTTTACGTTCTGTAGAAATAGTACCTGCATGGGCTTACTATAGCATAAAAAAGGCATAATAAAAGAACCCTGCGACAAGGACGTAGCAGGGTTCTTTATATTATTTACCTTTGACTATGTACTCGATTGCTCGATCCATCTGAGCGTCATTTTCGCCGATTTTATCCCCTTTTACTGGTTTAATAGCAATATCTGGAGTAAGTCCTTTTTCTGAGATTGAAACTCCTTTTGGAGTGAGCCATTTTGCAATAGTGATTTTAGCGTAGGTGTCTTCGGTGACAGGGACGAGTTCTTGGACTGAACCTTTACCGAATGTTTGTGTTCCAATGAGTTTTGCAACACCGTGCTCACTCAATGCTCCTGCAAAAATCTCAGAAGCTGAAGCAGAACCACCATCAACGAGGATTGCCATCTTGAGTGAGTTGTCAAACAAATTATATCCTTTACTCTTCAAAATATCTGGGTTCTTTTTTGCACCATAATCTTCTTTAACAATGACAGCACCAGCTGGGAGGAACCAACTTGCCATATCGAGAGCAGCATCAAGATAGCCACCTGGATTACCGCGTAAATCAACAATTAATTTATCAGCACCACTTTGTTTAAATGAAATGATTTCACTCCTAAATAATGAAGCTGCATTGGCATCGAAACTGTAGAGACTAATAACATGCACGCCATTCGCGAGAATCTTGTGATCAATTGTTGGAATAGCGATGGTATCGCGAACGATAGTGATCTCGCGTGTCGCATCGTCACCTTCGCGTGCAATGGTAAGCACAACGCTCGTACCTTTTTCGCCACGAATCATATCAATCGCTTTATCAAGCGCGATATCGGTAGTTGCGACTTTATCAATTTTCAAAATCTTGTCACCTGCTTTGATACCAGCACGTTCTGCTGGAGTGTTTTTGATCGGTGCGATAACAGTGAGTAATTTGTCTTTAATACCGACTTCCATACCAACGCCAGTAAATTCACCTTGGATTTGTTCATTGAAACTTTTAGCGTCTTTTGGATCGAAGAATACAGAATATGGATCGTTCAGCGACGACATCAAACCTTTTGCAGCAGCCCACACGCGATCTTGGTCGGTTGCAGTATCAGGGCTTGGATATTTTTGGTTGATGATATTCCACACTTTCCAAAATGGAGCAAAGTCAGCAGTGGTTACAACTTGTGGCTCTTTGTTAGTAACAGAGAGTACACGATCAATCCATGGGCGGCGTACGTACCCCGCATACATACCAACAAAAAACACTGCGACCAGTGTGAGAGCAATCCCAACGTAAAACTTAATCTGCTTTCGATATTCCATATGAATAGTCTTATTATTTCAAATATAGCACTAACGGTCAATGTAATTATTCTTTTTCGAGTGCGCTACCTGTGTATTTATTTGCGGCGCTCCAGAGTAACCATGATGTTAATCCAGAATCATAGGTTGCATGTATCTGCGCTTTAACCATATCAGCAGTATAGGTTGCTCCAATATTAAAATCTTGCAACCATGGGCGTAATTTGAGTGGATTTTGTCCGACAGCTTGTGCACGCGCAACTGCTTTACTCATACTTTCATGAATAACTTCGTATGGATGTTCTGCTGGATTTGCATAACCATTCCAGCCAGCAGCAAAATGAGATGGGTATACCATCGGACAAATATAATCAAAATACGGAAGTGCATCTTCTAAAATCTGACCGATTCCAAGATCGTCAGTTGAAACAGTAACAAGCCCAAACAAGTCAGCGGATGTCACAATCCCTGTACCATCAAGTGTCTGTTTCAGTGCGACAAAAAACGATTTGATAATATCAGCTCGTGTTGTTGTACCATCGGTGTTTGGATATGCAATGTCAGAAATTTTTCCATCTGATGGAAAACGAATGTAGTCAAAATTAATTTCATCAAAACCTCGTGCGTGTGACTCTTTGGCAATTGCAAAAATATACTTACGAACTTCTGGATTTGAAGGATCGAGAAAACTGAGTCCTTTGAAGTCTTTCCAGATTGCGCCATCACTCTTGCGTTTGATTGCCCACTCTGGTTTGTGTTCAGTCATGTACGGATCTTGAAACACCGCGATACGACCAATGACGTAGATATTTTTTGCATGCAAATCAGCAATCAGCTGATCAATATCACGAATACGATTTTCTGGTGAACCAAGTTCCATTAACAATGGATCGTGAGTTAAAAATGCAATTTTGCCTGTTGCATCTTTGATATCAATTACAACAGTATTGAGTTCAGTTGTTTCAATGAGATTAAATAATTTCTGTCGAAATGAAGGTGTGCTCGCAACCCAGCTCGACACATACAAGCCTTTCACTGTCTGTGGTGTTGCCATGTGCGTGATTGCGACAGTGTTCGGTGCAGCCACTCCTGTTGTCGCTCTTGGAATCGCCTGATCCGGTTGTTGAGGAATATCATTTCGGAGTGACGCTTGCTCTTTCGGAGCGTGTGAATCATATGTATCAGCAAAAAGGAGCGGTATTCCTAAATACGCTCCTCCAATAAGGACAACTCCGAGACCTGTGACAATCAAGAGTGTTCTTGTGTGCATAGATTATTCATTAGTAGTTCCTTCTGCCATGCTTTCTGTATATGTTTTGGTGCGCTCTTCACGAGCAAGACGGTGACGTTCAGCAATACGGTATTCTTTGTAACCAAGATACACCAATCCTAAACCAGCAATAAATGAAATTGCCATCTTCCATGACATTGGTAATCCCAAGAATGGTAAGAAAACAAAAATGAGACCTATAATTCCTGTAGTTCGTGCGTATATCATATCTCTAGTGTACCACTATTTATGCATTAAACAACCCAGTTACTTCTTTGATAATCTTGTCAGCCGAAGACTCTGGAATACCGATATGCATCAAATCTTCTCGTGAATATGTAGCGAGATCTTGTGCGAGAATAATATTACGTTTGACTAAACTTGGAAGTACTGCCTGTGTGACGGATGGTAATACGGTTACTGGATAGAGTTTTTTGGAAACAATCATGTCTTCTAGGTTCCCTTCCCCTTGCGGATAATTCCAACCTGAGAGTCGGATGCCTTTGCATTTTGCATACGTGATCGCAGTATCGGTAAATTTGGTATTAGTAATGAGCCACATCGAGTGTGTATTCATACCACCTTCGCGTTTGTTTTCAACAGCTGCAATGTCATCAAGTCGTGCGTATGCATACATCACCACCGGAGCATGTGTTTTAATACTTGGCTCGTTGTGGTATTTAATTTCAAGCAGGTAGTGGTGTGTGTCTTTGTTTGCAACCAAATCTATCTCGTGCGTAATACACGCGCCTTTGATGTAGACGTCGCGCATTGTTTTGTAGCCATGTGCTTGAAGTACGACTTCGATATATTGCTCAAATACAAATCCTGCAGGTCCAAGTGCGGCAATACCGCGATACAAACTATATCGCGCTGCGATCGACGCGTTTTCTTTGACGAGATAACGTAATGCTTCTCGATAGACTTTAGAAGTTGAGACCCCTGGAGTAATGCGATGTTCAACTTTCGCACACACAGCATCAGCCATGGTACTTGGAGCACCGGCACGCTGTAACGAAACACAAAGTTTCGCTTTGTTAAAAACCTGTTTTTCTCCTGATGATTTTGTAACTTGCATCATATAGATACAGTATAGCAAATCTAAAGCGGTGCAACGATCAACACAAACTCCCCTTTTTGTTTTACAGGATTCTGTTCGAGAAAATCATGGAGTTCTTGCGCGCTACCTTCGAGCATTTCTTCGTGCATTTTAGTTAATTCGCGCCCAATCAAAATTTTATGGTTCTGAGGCAATACTTTAGCGAGTGATGCGAGTGCTTTTACAATACGGTGCGATGATTCGTATGCAACATGTGTGATGTCTGTTTGTTCAGCAATCTGTTTGAATAATGTTTCGCGGCCTTTTTTGTGTGGAATAAATCCATGAAATACAAATGGCGCTGCAGAAATACCACTGATAGAAAGCGCTGCAACGAGTGCTGATGGTCCAGGAATAGCAACGATGGTAACGTCACTACCACATGCATCACGAACTTGTCGAACCAAAAGTGTACCTGGATCAGAGATGCCTGGTGTTCCTGCGTCAGACACGAGTGCGACAGATTTTCCTTCTTTGAGAGCGTCGAGTACAAAATCAGACTTGCCTTTGGTACTGTGCGCGTTGTAGCTCGCTAATTTTTTAGGCTTGATGCCATGATGCGCCAAAAGTCTGCCTGTCGTTCGAGTGTCTTCACACAAAATCAAATCAGCTTCGCCGAGCACGCGAAGTGCCCGAAGTGTGATGTCTTCGAGGTTACCAATTGGAGTTGCGATAATTGAAAGTGTTCCCATAAGTTAACTCAGTGTAACTATTTCCTCCCACGGAAGTCCAGCTTTACCGAAATGTCCATACGCTGCAGTCTGTTCAAATACCGGCTTGTTCAAACCAAGTCGTTCGATGATTGCGCGCGGACGAAAATCAAAATGCTTTTTGACAATTTCAGAAATGTCTTCGCCTTTTTCATTGAATGCCAAAATCTGCACTGGATCAACACGGCCGATTGCATACGAAACTGAAACGAGTGCTTTCTTTGCGAGTTTGTTTGCCACAATATTTTTTGCAGCAAAGCGTGCCATGTACGCAGCAGAGCGATCAACTTTTGTTGCATCTTTGCCTGAGAACGCACCACCGCCATGCGGAGCAAGTCCACCATAGGTGTCTACCATAATCTTGCGACCAGTCAGTCCTGCATCAGCATCAAAGCCACCACTGGTAAATGAGCCAGATGGATTGATAATCAATTCAATACCAGTGAGATTACCAACAACTGGTGCGATAATTTTTTCAGTGACCTCGCGGATAATTTCTGGTTGTGTAATACCAACTGCATGTTGTGTACTCACAACAACTGCGGTAACTTTGCCGTCTTTGATAGTGACCTGTGTTTTACCATCAGGAAGAAGCCACGGGATGATTGACTCGCGTCGTGCTTGTTCGAGTCGGCGCGAGAGCGCATGCACAAGCACGACGCCGAGTGGCAAAAACTCTGGAGTTTCGTCAGTAGCAAACCCATACATGATGCCTTGGTCTCCAGCGCCACCAGTATTTACTTCTTGAGCAATTTCTGGAGACTGAGTAACCACGCGAGTCATGATTTCGAGTGGATGTGTGTAGCCGATTTTTTTGTACACATCTTCGGCAATCTGTTTGTAATCAATCTGTGCTGATGTTGTAACTTCGCCACCAATCATCAAAAGACCGTGGCTGCCGAATGCTTCGACAGCGACACGACTAGTTGGATCTTGTTTCAAAAGCGCATCCAAAATTGCATCAGAAATCTGATCGCACACTTTGTCTGGGTGACCTGAGGTAACACTTTCGACAGTATAGGTTTGTAAGAGTGAATCGTTGAACATATAAAATAAAAACTCTTCCGCGAAGAAGAGCTGTGGTTATCTTCCCTTGCGGGCTGGATGGAGCACCTCGCCTTTCGGCCGGTTGCTGGTGGTTCGTAGAGCCAGAACTCTCCCCACACTCGTGATAATTGACCTTTATTAATTTACTCTATGTATTATAGCACAAAATGGCTTTAGATACAACTATTCCCCATCAACAACTTCAGCCTCTCGGTATGATTTTGTCGAACTAGTGTAATACCCCTTCATACGCTCTCTACCTGCCTGTACGGCCCGTTTAAGCGTTGTAACGACCTTGTAAAAGGTATAGCCGACGACAGTGTAGATAATGGCGCAGCACCAAAAGAAGAACTTGGCGACTCCATATGGGCCACCCCAGAGTGCAGTATAACCGAGTATAAACAAAACTGCTAAAAAGCCGAGAGCAATCAAGACAGGTGGAATAAGCGCGGCAATAAACGCGCCTCGAGCTTCTGATTCAGCAAACGCTTCAGGATCTTTGATTCCTTCGCGTACCATACTTCGAATGTGTAATATCTTAAATAGCATAACCTTCTTGTTGCAATATGCGCTTCTTTGCTGCTGCCCCGCGATTGTATCCACCGAGTTTACCATCACTTCTGATGACACGATGGCACGGAATAGCTGGATTGTAGTTTGTGGTGAGAATGTTGCCGACAGCTCGGGCGGCGCGCGCGTTCCCAGCGCGCGCCGCCACTTCGCCATATGTCAACACCTCACCACGAGGAATTTTTTTGACGACTGCAAATACTTTTTCACGGAACGAACGCTCTGACTTCATTGTGTAACCTTTTTTACTTAACAAATGTACTAGCGTAATAACCAATCAACGCAACAGCGCCACTCAATACCGCACCCCAGAGAATATCAATACCAACAACCTGCCATGACCAACCACGGAGTACTGCCATATTGGTAAGATCGTAGGTCATGTAGCACATGAATCCAAAGAGCGCACCTCGAGTAAGTGCAACCATCCATGACTCAGCATGAATAGCTGGTATGATTGCAAAATAAACTAAACCTGCGATATACAAGATATAAAAAATAATTGCTGCAGGCCAGACGATCGGATCAACCATTAAACTTCCAATGTAGCGACCGTATAATTGTTTTGCAATAACACCAAGCCAGACAAGGTCAATCAAAAACATTGCTGGGAGTGACGCGATATATGCAATAAGTAGTTTCATACTGATTATTATATCACGACAAAATTAAAAACAACCTCACGGAGTGAGGTTGTTTTTGTGTGTACTTAGTTAGAATACGAGACTGTAGATCCATGGAGCTGGGATAGCGAGGATCATGAGCAACGCACCGATAAGTGCAAGGTTTTTTGTGAAGTTAATCTGTTCACCCATTTTCTGCATTGGGTCAGCAACATTCCAAAATGTGTGCATTTTAACCAATGTTGCGAGCAAGAATACAATGAGCACGAGAACACCAACTGGAACAAGCACACCAGTAAGGATTGAAAGACCTCCGAACAAAAGCATGAGACCACTCACAATAACTGAAGCCTTTGGCATTGGAACGCCTTTACTTGCAGCGTATCCAGCACTTGCATCAGCATGTGCGAGATGACCATATGAACTATATACAAAATATGCACCGAGAATCACGCGTCCTACGAGAAATAAAAATGTCATATCGTTATTTTCAACTATTACTTATAATGTTTAATTATACCATCTCTGTCTAGTTGACAGAAGCTGTAATCATTGCATATTTTATTTTTTCCATTCGACAAGTTTGCCAGCATCGCGCTCTATCTGATCGGCGCCGCGCAAAAACCTTCGGTTTTTGCGCGGCACGATTTCAAAATGCCGTGACGCATCAATCTCCTGATCAATCCCCCACAAATCCTCATCTGCATAGACCCAATTATCTTCAAATTCATTGAGGTTAAGCGGCGCAGTGTAGTACCGCAATGTTTTCTTCCCGCTATCCAAAAAATATTCATGAAAATACGACAGTGCCAATTCACGGACTGTTTTGTACACTGGCTCGCGATATCGCAGTACAGCGTGATTCGTTTTAGAAACTGCACCCCAGTATCCGTTCATATTAAACAAAGCAACAACGTGATCAAAATCATCATCAGTTGATTTTAAACACATCAGGAGCGGCTTGTGCCCGTGCAACGAAAGCACATACGCAGCCAACAGTGCACCTTCAAAACAGTGCGCATTATTTTCTCGAAATGTTCGCACTGGTGATTTGATCGTATCAACACCATCTCGTTCAAAATTAAACGGAATCGCATTTACAAAATCCTGCACCTTTGCTGGTGTTTGTAGTTTTTTGAGTATGCGTAATTCAGTTTGAGAAAACGGAAGCATTGGTAAATTAAAAATCCTCTTTATTTACTCGGATTGTCCATGTTCGTGGTGGTGCTTGATATGTTTTTATATCTTCTTGATATTGATTCTCTGGATTTTCTTGAAACTGTAATCGATGATCTTCTAAATATTTTATAAATGATTTATACGCACCAATAGTCGCAACACAATCCATTACTAAATCTTTATTGTCTTCTTTTGCAATTTCAAAAGATTTATCGTACATAAAATTAACTGCACCAGAACCCATGTAAGGCTTTTCAACACCAAACACACGGATCTTAACCCATGTATCTTCAGGATCGTCTCTCGTGAGCAATAAGTTACCAACAAGTTCACCTTTTTCATTTTTCAAAGTAAACTGACGACCTTCAAAACCCTTTCTTTCTTGAACTGATTCAGTAAAAGTAGCAGTTTTGGGATCAAATGCTTTCTTCTCATACTCCTCTGGTCTTGGGTTGGTAAAACCTTTAAATTCTATTTTCATTTCTTATGAATTAAATTTTAAACTCAATCACATCCCCATCTTTGACGATGTATTCCTTACCTTCGGTGCGGACTTTGCCTTTTGCGCGAGCATCGGCGTATGAACCAGCCTCGATTAAATCTTTCCAGAACACAACTTCAGCGCGAATAAATTTATCTTTGAAATCAGTGTGAATCGCAGTTCCAGCAATTGGTGCAGTTGAACCTGCTTTAATTGTCCATGCGCGTGTTTCAGCTTCTCCTGTGGTGAAGTATGTTTCGAGACCAAGCAATTTGTATCCTTCAGAAATGAGTGCATTGATACCATCGTGTTCCCCACCCATTTCTTTGCGAAGCATGTCTTTTTCATCTCCTTCAAAATCTTTGAGTTCGTCTTCGATTTTTGCATCAAGCACAACGTAGCGTGCCTGTGTACTGAGAATGTAATCAGTTAATTCTTTGAAAAGTTCTGGATTAGTTTCATCGAGATTTTTGTCTCCGGCACGTTTGTTAAGACCATACAAAATTGGTTTGATCGTAAGCAAGTTAAGCTGTTTTACTTTGAGCAATTCAGGTTCAGTGAGTTCAACTGTATTTGCCATCTGTTCAGCTTCGAGTGCTTTTTCAACACGAATAAGTGCGTCGTGTTCGAGTATCGCTTCTTTGTCGCCACGCTTTACGTCGCGACCAAGGTTTGCAATTCGTTTTGCAACGGTTTCAAGGTCAGCAAGAATCAACTCCATGTTAATGACTTTAATATCACGAAGTGGATCAACATCACCGTACACGTGCATGATTTCTTTACCTCCAACCGTTTGTAATGGAAAGATGCGTACCATTTCCAAAATGGCATCTGTTTCGCGAATGTTTGCGAGGAATTTATTACCCAAACCTTCCCCTTTTGATGCACCAGATACGAGACCGGCGATATCTACGAATTCGATTGCAGCAGGGATAGTTTTGACTGATTTTGAAAAATCAGAAAGCTGCCAGAGACGATCGTCTGGAACAGCAACAATACCGACTGACGGGTCGATTGTACAAAATGGATAGTTTTCTGCAGGTACGCCTTTTTTGGTAAGTGCATTAAAAAGTGTAGATTTACCTACGTTTGGGAGACCCACGATTCCGATTGAGAGTGACATGGGGTCATACTAGCATATTGGAGTGGAAAATTAAACACCGCCATCATCTATACGAAATGGTCCAACAGTGACTGTCTCAGATTCATTACCGGCAGCATCACGACATCGGAATGTTGCTGAGTATGTTATACCTGAAACAAGCGGCTGAAATGTTCCGTGAATATCAGTATCTAGTGAGACCATTTCAAAAAGTAATTCTGCTGAAGTATACGGTGTAACCACTGGAGCGTCAGTGATAATATCACAGACTTCTGAAGATCTAAACGTCCAGAGAGCATTCGCTTTTGTTGTAACAGATGTTGGTTGCGCGATAAGTGTGAGAACTGGCGCTGTTGTATCTGATGGTTCAGGAAGAGGATAACGCGCACTTTTTTTAGAAAAAAATATTCAACAACAAAATTACTTTTGAAGCAATGTCATGAGTGGTACAAGCAAGTCGCGGTATTTAGCAAGTTCGTGTTTGTATTTCATCATCACTCCAGCTGACGCCATCATCATGTCAGTACCGCTCGCTGTTTTTTCTTCAATTTCTTTTTGAATTTTTTCCATGAGTACTTTGAGCTCTGGATTAGCTTCGATTTGTTTCATCGCCTCCATGAGTTCTGGATTAGCTTCGATCTTTTCAGCCATTGCTTCAGCTTGATCTTTTGGAACGCCTTTCATGCGAAGCGCGCTCTTCATTAAAAATGATTTGATTGACATACGTTCACTATAGCAGAAGTGGCTTTTTTCAACAAATAGCCCTTTACAAACGATGAAAAAGGTGCTATAATGTTGACATCGTTCTTTTCATATTGAATAAATTTAAGTTCACAAAAAAAACATTTCATTCCAATGAAAAAAATTTTAACCACCGGAACTATTTCCTTGTTACTGTTATTAACCACTACCCTGTTCGCACAGGAGCATGAACCATTTGTAAACCCAAAAGATTCAACTAAAGGTGAGCATGTAGAATACCATCCAGCAGGTTCAGAAATTTCGCTACACATAACGAAAACAAACCTGAACAGCAATAACACTGTAAAGGATTGGGCTCTGCGGCTGTGGGCACTTCATTCATTCAAAAAAGGTTTTGAGATGGAAGCACATGGAGGCTTCAACTACGAAAACACCCTGAACGTTAACATGGGTTACAATGTAACCCACAAAACAGGCCAGAGATGGTTTGTACCCAAAGGTGGTTTGATGCTCGGTTCACACTGGGGACTATCAGTCGGTATACTTAATCAATTTGAGTATAAACGATTGTATGTGTTCAACACAGTTGAATTCAGTTTCAACTTTGTCCATCCCGAAGACCAGCTGTTTGACTTCCTTGAAGTTGGATACGAGGTTCATAAAAACCTTGAGCTTGGTTTTATCGTGGAGAATCGTTACCACTTCTATCGTGGTGATGATCACAAAGAAAAAACCGAAGACAACTTTGACATTGGGCCTGTGGCTCATGTCAAATTCGGGAAAAACCGGAGAGTGTACTTAGAGATATGGTACGCAACCGCACCACTTAAACCACACTTGGAAGAAATATTCATTCATGATGCCAAGTTAACGCTTGGCTTTGGATGGAAGTTTTAACTACAACAACTCTTTTTATCATGTCGCGTATGCTGTATAAGCATATAGCGACATTTTTTTATTTATGTATACTTCCTACTATGAACGACAAAGCTGCTCGACTCCAGAAACTACACGAACGTTGGAATAACGATTGCGTATGTAAACTCAAAGAAACCGCAACCCAGGCGGTTTTTGGACACGGCAATCCGGATGCAGCAGTTGTTTTTATCGGCGAAGCACCTGGTAAAAATGAAGACCTAGGCGGTAAGCCCTTTATTGGCGCAGCTGGAAAATTTTTAGATGAAATGCTCGCTTCTATTAAAATGAACCGCGCAGATATTTATATTACCAACATTGTTAAATATCGTCCGCCAAATAACCGAGATCCTGAGCCACAAGAAAAACATGATTGTAGTGAGTGGCTCTATGAAGAACTCAATTGTATTAAACCAAAACTCATCGTGTTTCTTGGCAGACATTCAATGAATGACTTCTTCCCTGACCTCAAAATCAGTGAGGCGCACGGAATATTGGTGCATAAAAAATTCAAGCGTATACATACTGAATATTTCCTGCCTCTCTATCACCCCGCATCAGCACTCTACAACGGAGGCATCCGCGAGACGCTTATGAAAGATTTTAAAAAAATCCCAGTGGTGCTGAAGAAAATTGGGAAATAAAAAACCAGTTAACCACTTTTACAAATGGTTAACTGAGTACATTTAACGAGTTTGTTTGTCGTATAAGCTTTCAATATTTTTTACAACGTTAGCGATTGACTCGCCTTGTTCATAGTCGAAACATCGCTAATAAGTATTTCAGCGGCATCAGTAATTCCATTGTATTTTTTTAGAATACGTTGTTTTTCTAACTCTTCCATTGGAAGAATACCAGCTAAAATAGCGCGTATACCTTTAAGAAATGTTTCTTTTTCGCGTTTTTCTGTTTCTTCTAGGGTGGCTAATGTAACAGCAGTATTGGTGGTGGTAGTAGTAATAGTTTGCGGTGACGGTAGTACATCTGGATGATTCGACACGGTAACTGGTTTTTCTTTCATAACAATTTGGTCGTTTTTAACCAAAAGATAAAATTTACACGACCAGTTATCAACTTTTGAATACATATCCAACTTTTTAATACTATCACTACCAAAAACAGAGATCAGGAAATTTGCCATTCTATTAGCAGTATCCTGAGTACAGAACTCAAAAGTAACTCTTCCATCTGGCAGACTGTCATCGACACAAAAACCATTGACTGGTATCTGGTTTCGATGTGCTGTCTTTTGGTAGTAATACATTGAGTCCTTTTTTTTGATTAAGCGAGGTAATCGCCCGATATACATCCAAAGGAAAACCGTAGGTATCAACGTCTATACTGTTAGTATTTAAAGGAAGTTTCATAAGCGTAGTTTTCCCAACAAAATAGGCTTGTCTACTAAATGTCAAACAGCGCCCGAAGGGCGCTGTGTATTGAAACTAGTCGATCAAAATCTCCCCTTTTTTCAGTTTTCGTTTTGGTGGTGGCGGTAGTTTTTCTTTGAGAATTTTTATCTCATCACGCAAAATTGCAGCGGTTTCAAAATCAAGTTCCTTGACGGCCTCAGTCATTTCTTCTTCTTTGAGTTTGATCAGTTTTTTAGGATCTTTTTTGAAAATCTCATTATCAATCGCGAGATTGAACGCAACTGACTTTTTGTGTTCAGTTTCAAGTTCCTCTGCGATGTCTTTGATTTTTTTAACAATTGTTTTTGGTGTAATGCCGTGCTTTTTGTTGTACGCAACCTGAACTTCACGACGACGATTTGTTTCTGAAATCGCTCGTTCTATTGAGCCCGTCATGTTGTCAGCATACAAAATCACGCGACCATTCACGTTACGCGCTGCACGACCAATCGTCTGAATAAGTGATGTTTCTGAACGGAGAAATCCTTCTTTATCAGCATCCAAAATACCAATCAACTCAACTTCAGGAAGATCGAGGCCTTCTCGAAGTAGGTTAACACCGACAAGACAGTCAAACTCACCTCGACGGAAACTCGTCAAAATCTTGATACGATCAATCGTCTTGATATCACTGTGAATATATTCTGACTTGAGTTTTTTGTCTTTGAGATACACAGAAAGATCTTCGGCCATTTTTTTGGTCAGTGTTGTTGCGAGTACACGACCACCACCTTTGATTGTTTTTTCTGCTTCTTGGATGAAGTCATGAATCTGTCCTTGGTATGCGCCTTTTTCGAGAATTGGACGAACGACAATTTCAGGATCAATCAAACCTGTTGGACGAATGATCTGTTCAACGATTTGCTTACTCTCAGTTCGCTCTGCCTGACCAGGCGTTGCTGAAGTGTAGATAACTGGACCAATACGTTCTTCGAATTCTGGATATTTGAGTGGTCGATTGTCTTTCGC
This sequence comes from uncultured Candidatus Saccharibacteria bacterium, assembly GCA_964397435.1. Lineage (GTDB taxonomy): Bacteria > Patescibacteriota > Minisyncoccia > Phycocordibacterales > UBA9973 > DALYCO01. The sequence continues at coordinate 37,844 of CAYNHU010000007.1, forward strand.
AGAAGGAAGACGGAAACCGAATTCAACAAGCGTATTTTTACGTGACGCATCTCCAGCAAACATACCGTGCAACTGAGGCAAGGTAACGTGCGACTCATCGATGACTGTCAAAAATTCAGGATTACCCTGTTTGTCATGAGGAAAATATGAGAGCAATGTTTCTGGCGGCTCACCTGCTTGTTTACCAGACAAATGACGTGAGTAGTTCTCGATGCCAGAACAATATCCCATCTCACGAATCATTGCCATGTCATAGTTGGTGCGACGCTTAATACGTTCAGCTTCGAGCAACTTCCCTTCTTTCTCAAATTTTTTGAGTTGTGCTGCAAGTTCGAGTTTAATATTTTTGAGCGCAGTTTCCTTGGTTGCTTCATCGGTAATGAAATGTTTTGCTGGAAAAATGAACACTGTTTTTTCTTCTGCGAGAATTTTTGAAGAAACAGGGTCAATTTTGTAAATTGCTTCAATCGTGTCTCCAGAAATCTGTACTTGATAGAAAAAAGTTTCAGACGTTGGCATGATGTCGATTTTTGAACCAATCGAGCGAAACGTACCAGGAGTAAGATCAGCATTAGTACGTTCAAACTGCACAGTAATGAGACGTTGCATAATTTCCAATCGTTGAGCCTTTTCACCAACAGCAAGTTTTAAATTTTTGTTTTCATATTCTTTTGGTGAACCCAAACCGTAAATACACGAAACTGACGCGACAATAATCACATCTTTGCGAGTTAAGAGTGCTTGTGTTGATGCATGGCGAAGACGATCAATTTCTTCGTTGATTTGAGCATCTTTTTCAATATAGGTATCTGTTGTTGGAAGGTACGCTTCTGGCTGATAGTAATCGTAATATGATACGAAATAGTGAACCGCGTGATCAGGGAAAAATTCTCGAAACTCCTGAGCAAGCTGTGCTGCGAGTGTTTTGTTATGAGCAATAATCAGTGTTGGTTTGCCCCATTTTTCAATCACGTTTGCAATCGTAAACGTTTTACCTGTCCCAGTAGCACCAAGAAGGGTCTGTTTGTTCATACCCTTTTTGAGGCCCTGTACAAGGCTGGCAATCGCCTCCGGTTGATCGCCAGCCGGTGTATATTCACTTTTAAGTGTAAACGGTCCGTGTGACATTCCTCTAGTCTAGCATATTTCTAAGAATACATCTGGTCGCGAATTTTGATGAGTTTTTGAATCACATCTGGGTCAGTAATCTGAGTAAACCGTGGAAATGTTTTGCCGTCTTTGGTAACAGGTTCTGTGAACATCGTATACGGTCGAACATCGAAATGCTTGCCTGCTCTGTAGACTCCTGCGGTTTCATAGAGTGGTGCGTAGATAACCATTTTGCTTTCTTCAAGACCTTCTATTTCAGTATGATGACCGATATTAATGATTTCATACGCATAGTTATTGACCGGTCCACTTGGATCGTGTTTGTAGTGATAACAAAAAATTCCTTTTTCTGGTTGCATAAAAGTGAGGCGCTACTCGGCCTGATATGTTGCTAAAAACGACGTTTTGAAATCTTTGAATGTGCCATCAATAATGGTCGCGCGCATGCGCGCGACCAAATTCACAATAAAATACAAATTATGAATTGTTCCAAGTGTTCCCGCGAGCATTTCTTTACTGCGATACAAATGTGCAACGTATGCTCGAGTGTAGTGTGTACAGGTATAACATTCACAACCAGCTTCAATCGGTCTAAAATCTTTTTGGAGCGCAGTGTTCATCATATTTAACTTACCAGTTGAAGTGTAGAGCGTGCCGGTGCGAGCATTACGTGTTGGCGCGACGCAGTCAAAAAAATCAACGCCGTTTTCAACTCCTTCAAACAAATCTTCTGGCTCACCGATACCAAGCAAATGTCGTGGCTTGTCTTTGGGAAGTTCTTCGTTAACCCAACGAACAGCACTATGTAAATCTGTTTTATTAAATGAACCGCCAATGCCAAAACCATCAAAATCCATCGCGCCAAGTACTTGAGCACTTTTACGACGAAGTTCTTCATCGCGGCCACCTTGGACCACACCGAACAGTGCTTGGAGTTCGCTGTTTTGTTTTGACTGGTGATATGTCAGTGAGCGACGAGCCCAGGCATGTGTACGTTCCAACGCTTCTTCTTGATAGCGGCGGTCTTCTGTAGGAGAAGTGCATTCATCAAACGCAAAAATAATATCAGCACCGAGATTGTGTTGAATTTCAATTGATTTCTCAGCTGTAAAATAGTGCAAACTTCCATCAATATGCGATCGAAACGAAACACCATCATTACCAATTGATGCGAGACGCGGCACACCATCATCAGCACTTGAACGCTCAGGAATATGCTGTGACACATCAATTTCTTTGACTACTTTTGAAAGTTCTTTGCCATACGCAGCACCAAGCGAAAAAACCTGAAAACCTCCTGAGTCAGTCATCGTCGGACGATCCCAATGCATCATGGTTGCAAAACCACCGGCATCACGAATAAGTTCATCACCTGGTTGCAAATACAAATGGTAGGTATTCGCAAGAACCACTTGCGATCCAAGATCTTTAAGCATTTCAGGCGTTACTCCTTTGATTGTCGCTTTTGTACCAACCGGCACAAATGTCGGAGTTGCAATATCTCCGTGAGGAGTATGCATAACACCAGCGCGAGCAAGTGTTCCCTCAAGTGTATGTACAATATCAAAACTAAATTTTTTCACGTTATTTCAAAACTTGAACCCATGCGAGTTCGTTAATGTTAACTGATGAAGTAAGCAAAAATGTCTGCGCTGGATCTCGTGGATCAGTAATACTTTTTACAATCGTTGCAAGAACTGCAGGGTGAATACCTGGGAGAATCACACTTGTTCCTGGTTCAAGCGCAACATCACGTGGAACTTTGAGTTCAAAATTTCCTCCTCCACGGCCAACTAATTCAACATCAATGTTTGTTCCCATGACACGAGCATTAGTATGCTGTCCTGCTGTTGAAAACAAAGTGACGATAGCTGTTTTAGCATTAAGTTCAGTAATCACACCAAGAGGAACAGTGCCTGCTGCATAAACAAGCGCGCCCTGTGTAATTCCCTGTTCTTTACCTGCATCTATCACTAACGTGTCATACAATGAACGACTTGGTTTTGCGGTAATCACTGCGAGAATAAAATTCTTTGTTTCTTTGCGATTTAAAATTTCTTTCAAGTCTTCGTTTTCTTGGCGAAGTGCTTCTTTGTCTGCGAGTGATACCTGCTGCTCAATCAATTTTTGTTTGAGCTGATCATTTTCAATCATAAGCGCACGCTTTGCGGCAAAATTAGCAAACCAGACGTGCATATTTTCACTGATATTTGTCTCAAGTGTTATGAGCGGGCTAAACAATGTTCGGAATCCATTACCAAATCGTGGAGACAATCCGCCCACAATCAAAACAATAACGATAAGCGCACCTACGCTCACCGCTATTTTTGTTCGAGTATGCTTTGTTCTGTTTTTATCTCGGAGAGATTGCATCGTCATTTTCAATTAATACTTCTCGATAATATTCGAGGTCATCGAGCACCACGCCACAACCACGAGCAACAGCAGTTAGTGAATCTTCGGCAACATAAACAGGAATTTTCAAAACATTTTGGAGTAACACATCAAGACCATTCAAAAGTGCTCCGCCTCCTGAAAGAATAATACCACGATGCATCACATCACCAAGAATTTCTGGTGGTGTTGTTTCAAGCACTTCTTTGACACCGTCAATGAGCTGATTGATTGAAGGACCGATTGCTTCACGAATATCTGAATCAGTAATAATCACTTCACGAGGCAAACCTGAGACCATGTCGCGTCCGCGAACCTGTGCTTCAAAATAGTTACCTGGAATAACTGAGGCAACTGCCATTTTGACACTTTCAGCAGTTTTTTCACCAATCAAAATTTTAAACTCATCTTTGAGGTACGTAATGATGTCATTGTTGAGACGGTCACCAGCGATTTTGAGATTTTTTGATCGAACAATACCTGCGAGTGAAATAACAGCAACGTCAGTCGTGCCACCGCCAATATCAATAATCATTGAACCAACCGCGTCTTTGACTGGCATACGAATACCGATAGCTGCTGCCATTGGTTCTTCAACGAGATAGACTTCGCGAGCACCTGCAGATTTTGCTGCATCATATACAGCACGTGACTCAACGTTGGTTACACCTGACGGAATGCCAACCACAACACGTGGACGAAACATTTTTTTGGAAATTTTTTCTGTCTTACCAATCAAGTATGCGAGCATTTCTTCGGTTACTTCAAAATCTGAAATCACGCCATCAACCAGTGGTCGAACAGCTTTGATATGTCCTGGTGTGCGTCCAAGCATTTGTTTTGCTTCAGCACCAACAGCAACGATCTGACCAGTTTTTTGGTTCACTGCAACAACTGAAGGTTCATTGATAACAATCCCGTGACCTTTGAGATACACGAGTGTGTTTGCGGTACCGAGGTCGATACCGATATCATTTGAAAATAGTTGGTACAACTTATCAAACATACAATTACTTTAAGAAACTAATGACTGACTCAAACGGTACAATTTCGCCTTTTTCTGCTGTACGCTTTTTGAATTCAAAACCGCCTTCTTTGAGACTGCGTTCTGAAACAACAATGCGGTATGGCATACCAAGCAAATCTGCATCGTTAAACTTCTCACCATTTGAAACACCAGCGCGATCATCAAGAAGCACTTCAATGCCGGTTTCATTCAACTCTGTATACAATTTTTCTGCGCGCATTTTTACAACTTCTGAATCACCCAATGCAAGCACGTGAACTTTGAATGGCGCAACTGGTTCTGGCCAGACGATACCTTTATCATCAGACAAAGCTTCAACAATCACACCCATGAGACGTGTAAGACCAATACCGTAGCAACCCATGATTGGATGTTTTGCATTACCATCAGCGTCCTTGAATGTGAAATTAAAATCTTTGGTGTACTTTTGACCGAGATCAAAAATGTTACCAACTTCTGAAGCGCGAGCGGCGGCAAGAACACCCTTGTTGCATTTTGGACAAGTTTCTCCTTCTTTTTCTTTTGAAACTTCTACGTTTGCACAGTGACTGCATTCATTACAGTACAAAATATCATCCTCACCTGCATCAGTAAGAACCATAAATTCGTATGAGAGTTTTTCAGTAAAACTACCGCCTGATGCTTCAGTTGCTTTTGCAACCAAACCCATGCGTGCATAGAGCTTGAGATATGCTTCTTTTGCAATCTGATAGAAACGATCAAAATCTTCCTGTGTTTCGTGGAAGCTATACATGTCTTTCATCAAAAATTCGCGGCCACGCATGATTCCAGATTTTGCTCGAAGTTCATCTCGATACTTTTGACCAATCTGATATACAGCAAGCGGAAGATCTCGGTATGAGTCTACGTATTCCTGAACGATTGGTGTAACAATTTCTTCTTCACTCTGACCAAGCGCATATTCTTTTTCGGTACGGCTATTGATTTTGAAAAGCACATCAACATTGTCCCATGCACCTGTCTGTTTCCATGGTTCAGATGGATGCAGTGTTGCCATGGTAATTTCCTGACCACCAATAGCATTCATTTCTTCGCGGATGATAGCTTCAATTTTTCGAAGCACACGCCATCCAAGTGGAAGGTATGAATACACACCTGCCATCTCCTTGTGAACGAAGCCCGCTCGTATTAAAAGCTTGGCGTTTTTAGATATTTCGTCCTTTGGGTCCTCTCGTTTGGTCTTTGTAAATAGTTGTGATTGTCGCATATATATGTATAGGCATACTACCGCAAAAACGGGGTTTTTACAAACCTCTCAATTCTGGTCGGTATTCGTCAAGCTTAAGCCTTGCGGATCTCAAGCGCCATGAACATTGGAAACTCTTTACGAGCTTTATCCTCTGCTTTTTGACGAGGTCCTGGCTGTGATGCCTTGTGAGAGATCCATTCTTCGAGGCGTGTCACTGCAAAACCATATTTATTGAACATTTTGAAAAAATACTGGAGCGGTCGGTGGAATGAAACAGTCGTCTCACTTCCCTTTTTGCCTGGATGCATTTCGATTGAAATTGTCTTTTCAGAAAGGTACGCATCTTCGCGACGGTACTGTGTCTGCTTCTTTTCATCAAATCCCCAATCACTCGTCTGTGGAATACGAAACGCTGGATGGTTGAGTACGAGAATAATTCTACCGTCGTCTTTGAGTACGCGTGCAAGTTCTTTCATGACGTCGGGAAGATTTTCAATATTTTGAAACGCCAACACTGAAACCACCACATCGAGACTGTTGCTTTTGATAAATGGAAGTCGATGCGCTGGACTAATGTGATATTCGATTCCACGAGTACCACTTTTTTGAATTGCGTATGAAATGAGTTCTTTTGAAATATCAACACCCATCACCTGCGCACCAGCTTCTTTAAAAAGACGACTGAAATATCCTTGCCCACACGCAAGATCAAGCACCGCAAGGTTCTCTACCTTGCCGGTAAAACGAAGAATGTTTGGTCGGATAACTTTTGTCTGATATGAATCGTCTGATTCAACAAGTTTGTCGTACCAATCACTCACGCCACCCCATGAAGTTTTTTTAGCTGGTTGTTTTTTTTGCATAGATACACTCGATTATTCTGTTGGAACGATTGAACGATAGCGCCAACCTTCAAAGAAGAGACTGATAAGTTTGCGAGGTGAAAGCACCTGGGCAAAATACATGAAATCGATCGCATGACGAATCCAATACGCAACGCGACCATAGAGTTTAATCTTGCCGTAGACAAACACACCCCATCCTTCACCAACTGGAATTGAAAATGCTGTTGGCTTAGGAATATACGGTGCAAGTGCTTTACCTTCAATGACTCGAGAAATACTTTTACCAATATAAGTGCCGTCATAAATCGCAGTTTGTGCGAGACCACTATACGCAGTTGAAGCAGCATCACCCGCAACAAAAACATACTCAAAACCGACTGCGCGCATATACTCGTCAACGAGCACGCGTTTTTTAGGAGAGAATGAGAGACCTTCCATTGTCTGAAATAGTTTATTGAGCATCGTACCAGCTGTCCAGATAAGTGTCTTGGCTTTCATACTCATATCTTTGAGATAAATTTCTTCAACTTCTTCTGACACAAGTTGTCGATTCAAAAACACATTAACACCGAGTTTGCGAAGTCGAGCGAGAATTTTCGCAGATGCTTCAGGATCAGTAGCAACAACAAGACGATTATTTGACTCAATCAAATCAATTGTTACAAGAGACGGATCAACACCATAGTGATTTGAGAGACGATGCATGTATGTTGTTAAGTCGCCAGCAACTTCAACTCCAGATGGACCACCACCAACAATCACAATATGAAAATGTGAGACGAGTTCACTTTTCTCAGTCTGACTCTGTCCTTCAAACAATAAGTGAAGATGTTTTTTGAGATTAACCGCTTCTTTGACTGATTTGAAACCGTGCGCAAGATCTGGGAGACCAGGAAGATTGAAATATGTTGTCTCACTACCAAGTGCCAACACAATATAATCAAACGTATAGACCGTGCCACTGAGACCAGTGATTGCTTTATTTTTTAAATCAACAGCTGTTGCGCCATCAAGTACAATTTTAACTGACGATGGGAGCATATCAGAAAGTGGAACACATACTTCAATTGGAGAAGCTCCTGTTACCACACGATAGAGCGCCGGATAGTACTCAAAATACGACTTATTTGAAATAAGAGTAATTGTAGTATTCGCGATATTCTGCCGAGCAAGCGTTCGAGCCGTCTGAATACCCGCAAAACCACCACCCAATACAATGATCTTTTTAGAAGATTCCATACAGGTTTTATTATACTATAGCAGTCAAATAACACCTAAAATTAAAGGCTTTTTTGACATATGTAAGATTTAGTGTTTTGGTGCGTCTCTATCTATGAATCCGAACAATAGTATCTAACCCTAAAAACCATTACCGTATGGAACAACTTATTCTGAACATCATTGCTGGTTTACAAACTATTAAATTTGCTCTTTTGGCAATACCAGAACGCCATGTGTATGTAGCACGCATTGTTATAACGATTGGCTCATGGAGTGCACTTTTCGCAAACGAAATACGTAAACACAACAAAGTACAACGTGAAGAAAACTAATAACAAATCAATTAGATTCTATAATTCCCGGATAGACACATCTGGGAATTTCTGCTACCCAAAAATACTGGCATCGAGCAGTATTGTGCGATATACTTAGTGTAAGAACTGGGTCTATCGCCCGTCTTTATATATGAGCGCACCTGATACACAATCAATTTTCATGCAGGCATACGACACTTATGGCGATGCAATTTTTCGCTATTGTCTTTTTGAGACGTCGAACCGGCAAGTTGCGCTCGACCTTACCCAAGATACGTTCATGAAAGTATGGAGCTATCTTGAGGAAGGCAAAAAGGTTGAATATATGAAAGCGTTCCTCTATCGTGTCGCCGGTAATCTCGTTATTGATTATCGACGCAAGAAAAAGAGTGATTCTTTGGATGATTTAATGGAAGAAGGTTTTGATGTTGAACATGACGAACGAGAACGATTAACTGACATGTTTGACGCAAAACAACTCATGGAGTTACTGAACGAACTGACGGATACATACAAAAATGTAATCATCATGCGATTCATTGACGATCTCTCAATCAAAGAAATTGCTGAAGCTACCGGTGAAAGCGAGAATGCAATATCGGTACGAATCCATCGAGGTACAGAAAAACTCCGGCAACTCTACTTAGCAAAACAGGAACAAGGTGCGACACACTAATTATTATATGCGAGATATATTCACACAACTCAAGAAAGCCCAGAACGTGCAAATGACGTCAAAAGAACGTGCGGATATTCGAGCTACCCTAGAACGCATCTCGACTGGCGCAAGTGCTCCACACGAAATCTCATCGTATCGCCGTCCTTCACCATACGCACAAGTATCACCACTTTCAATGTTTGGTATGCTCACACGCGCAGCAGTCTTTGTTGTTGTAGGTTTTGTGGTAGGTGGAACATCTGTTTCATTTGCTTCTCTCAAATCAGCTCCTGGTGATGCATTTTATCCAATTAAAACAGCCTTTGTTGAAAAAGTTTCTGATGCGTTCGCGTTTAGTGCTGATGCAAAAGCAAGAGCACAGGCACGACACGTCGCAACACGTGTTGCTGAAATTACAGAACTCAAGGCACGTGGCACTATCAATGACCCTATTGTCGCAGCTCTCGCAACAGCATCCCTCACTACAAGCATCGAAAATTACAAAACACAACTTGCAGCAGAAACAACAACCACTCGTTCAGCTACTACTAAACAGGTAGCTCTCGCAACAATCGAACAACTCAAAACTATCGCTCCCGAACAGCGAGCTGTTTCACCTGAAGCAAGTACGCAAAGTGCACCGGCAATGATGGCAAAAAGCACCCTCAAAGTTTCAGCGCCAACTCCTACTACAGATGTTTCAGTGAGTACCTTTGCGGCAAGTGATGCTCGAGTCATGGATAAAACACCAGTGCAGTCAGCAAGTCCAGCTGCGGCAACAATGATGATGGGCGCTGCTCTACCAGAACCAGTACAAACAGTCTCACCTCTTGATGCGCTCATTCTCCAGTCAGTTGCTGACCTTGAAACAATCGTAGGAACCACAGGAGAAAATGGACAAGACGAATTACCATCCGTAAGCCAGCCTCAGTCACCAATTAAAACAGTCGCACCACAACAAACTTCTACAGAAACAATCCAGCAACCAATACAACAGCCGACACAACCAGTAGAACAGACAACCGCTACGCCACCAGTATCAGGCACACCTAAAAATCAGCTTGAACAACCAACCACAACACTCATACGGCAATCACGAGGGCGCTAAGGCTCCCTCTTTTTGTTTTGCAAAAACAAAAGCACAATACCGCCACAGAGCACAACAACACCGTACCCTATCATGACTAACGTCTTTTTAGGAATTTGTTTTTGATTACTCTCTTGTGGCTTTTTTTCTTTTTCAGTACCTGTACTTTTTGAAGTATTTTTTACCGGTGAAGATTCTACGGTGGTAGCCGATTTTGAATTTGAAGTCGCTACTCCAGTTATTTGATGTGTTACTGAGGCAGATAGTGTTTGTTGTTGAGACTCGAGTACTGGTCGACTCACAGGAATGGTTTCGCCCGATGTAGTTAGAAACTGTAAACGATTTTGAGGTTGTAGTGGCACAGACACAATCCACCCTGGGATTTTTGTGATTGTTTTGGGCAGGATGATACTATGATTGATCATAGTAAATGAGACCCCGTCAATCATGAGCGTCCAGTGGTATAAATCAATCTCGAGTGAACCCGTATTTGAAACAGTAAAAACGTTATGCGTATCGTCAAACGAAATCTGAAGTTGCATGTCAGTAACAGTAATTGTTTTACGCAATGTAATTTCTGGTTTTTTCTGATCGCGGTAACGATAAAATTCTATCAGAATCACATACTCGCCTTTGTGCATATAGGTATACGATAGTTCATCGCTCGTTTCTTTTGAGATAGACATACCGTCACCCATATTTAATTTATACAAACCAGACATGAGCTGCTCACCTCGATTTCCAAACGCTTGCACTTGAATAGTAATCGGAATACCGACAGTACTTTTGCTTGGTACTATTGCGGTAAGTTTCATCGGCACAAGTTTGGATTTGGGTTCAGCTGATGCACCAGTTTGTTGTGATAATGAGCCGGTTGATCCTGAGTCAGTCGTCGGTGAATCATCTGTCGCTGGGGGTGTGTCTGGTGGTGTATCAGGAGGCGGATCATTTGTTCCCGTGCCTTGCTTGTTTACTAAACCAGGTGTTGATTCAGTAGCCTGAATAACCGACTGATCATACCGCGACAATGTTTGGCCAGTACCATTTCCACCAAGAGAACTTGTGTACGTAAATGTATCAATGATAGCACCAGACTGATTGACGATCGTCAGTGTTGCGCCAGCATTGTTAAGTGACATCACAGTATCAATAACTGTGCCGCTGAATCCAGGATGGTCCGCAAGATATGTTGCAGCATTCCCTGTAATAATCGCGTATTCATTAGGTTGAATTTGAAGCGAACCTTGTCCGCCATTTGCAGGTGGAGCATTCAAAGTATGATTGGAACCATCGTTGAATTTCCAACCTTGGAGTGAAATAGGTGTAGAAGTTGTGTTATAGATTTCGACCCATTCATGATCTGCATCAGAAAGATCTTTGACGTCGTACAAGACTTCATTGATGCGTATGGGCGGTTCTCCGGCGCGGGCGAAGCCCGCGCCGGAGAACACCACCACACTCCCTATAACCAAAATACCCAGGACTCGTATATACATAGTCCTGAGTATAGCCATCTGACCTGAAACTATTCTAAAATTTGTTTCAAAAGATCTTCAGGTATTTCTTTGGTTTTTTTAGTACGCACAGGAGTATCATCGTCTTTGACGCGAGTTGCTTGGAGCGCAGCTTCTTTTGCTCGCTGCTCAGCCTCTTCACGTTCTCGAGCTTCTTGCTCGGCTTTTTCTTTGAGACGTTGTTCTTCAAGGCGTTGCTCTTCGAGACGAGCTTTTTCAGCTTTGCGTTCCTGGAGTGCCTTCTCTTGGGCAGCCTCTGCTTCGCGACGTTTAAGCTCTTCTTGTTTTCTCTGTTCTTCGAGCGCTCGCGCTTTTGCCTCCTGTTGACGTAATTCTTCACGTAGACGATCACGCTCAGCTTCTGCTTTTTTACGCTCTTCAGCAACGCGCGCTTCCATTTCGAGAAGCGCTTTTTGACGAGCAGCTTCTTCTGCTTCACGACGCTTACGTTCTTCTTCGGCTTCTTTTTCTAAGCGTTCTTTGATCAATTGTGCCTCACGTGCCTCCGCTTCTTTTTTTGCGAGTTCTTCGCGACGAAGACGTTCTTCTGTTTCTCGTCGCAAAGCAATTTCTGCTTCGCGAGCAAGTTCAATTTTTCGAAGTTCAGCGAGTTTTGCCTGTTCTTCTTCGATAGAAGCAACATCATCGTGGACCGGTTCATCTACCGCACCACCGATTGCTTGTGCAACCGCATTTTTAAGTAAGTTCTGTCGTTCAGGTTGTGCTTCTTTATTGGGGACAACAAATTGAGGAGCAACAGCCTGCTTTGTTTTGAGCACATCAAGTGAAAGCGCAGCTGGTTTCGGTGGTACGTGTGCTGTTTTTTCTGTATCAGTATGTGGTGTTCCGACTGGACGGACAATGGCAGCGGCTTTGTCTCCGAGTGCTTCTTTGAGCAAACTCTGTAATCCGCCAGTATCTGGAGTTTTACGTTCTTTTTTGATTGGAGCACGAACAACACGAGGAGTTGGCACAGACATATCTGATTCGTCTTGTGGGCGGACGACTTTGAGTGCTGGCTTGGGGACATCTCGAACATCTGCTCGAATCATACCCTGTGGTGGTCCGTCAGTTTGACCCATTGGCGGTCTATATGAACGATCAGCAGTTCGTGTATCAGGACGACTTGGATGACGTGCATCTTGTTTGAATTCAATACCGAGCGCAGCAAGTGCATCATATGATACGTTTTCACGTTTTTCGCGAGGAGGTTTGAATCCAGCTGCTGGCTGTAATTCCCCATTTTTGATTTTAAAGAGACAATCTTTACAGTAAATAGGACGGCCTGGTTCTGGTTCAAACGGAACGTAAATTGATTTGTGACAGTTACTACATTCTGTTTTGAACTTTCCATCTGTCTCTTCGCCATCTGGACGAGATTGTCCTGGCACAGTTGAACTCCAACGTTGAATTTCTGCTTCAACTTCTACACGTGAACGAGTGTAATTTTGTCGAGATGTATCAATCACCATCTGTCGAATTTCATCTGATGACTGCACTGGCACTGGTGGTAATGTCTTTGCGGAAAACGGACGAGATGTCACACCATCCACCATGAGCTTAGTATAAATATGGTAGTTAGGAAGGTTTACAAAATCTTCAACAGTAAATTCTGGCTCAAATTCTTTTTCAAGCGCATCTGCATCATCAGCACCAACGCGGAACACAACCATCGTACCAACGTTACCAAACACAGCGTCTTTCACCGTCTTACTATCCGCAGTTTCAAGCTGTGCAATGTATTGGTGCGCAATAATCAAACACAAACGGTATTTACGGGCTTCTGACAAAATAGAAGCGAATGAGTCAGTCACAAAGTTCTGGAATTCGTCCACATAGAGGTAAAAATCTTCACGCTGGTTTTCTGGAATACGCACACGTTCCATCGCTGACAATTGAAGTTTGGTAATCAACATACCTCCCAAGAGCGCTGAGTTGTCTTCACCGATACGTCCTTTTGACACGTTCACCAAGAAAATTTTCTTGGAGTTCATAATATCAAAAATGTTGATAGTTGATTTTGTTTGACCAACCACGTTACGCACGATATTTGATGAAAGAAATTGTCCAACTTTGTTTTGAATCGGCGCAATCGCTTCGTTACGGAATTGGTCTCGCCACGCTTCGTACTCGTGCACCCAAAATGCCTTAACCACCGGGTCTTTCAAATTATTGATGATGAACTGACGGTAATCTTTGTCCACCAACATACGTGGAATACCAAGAAGCGTTGTGTCAGGAGTATCCAACAACGCGAGAATTGTGTTATTCAAAATGTATTCCATTCGAGATGACCACGCATTTGCCCAAATCTTGGTAAAAATACCCATGAGACCAGAGGCCACCAAGTGTTTGTAACGAGGATCGTCGAGCTGAAGCACGTTAAAGCCGATGTTATAATCCGTATCAGCCGGATTGAAATAGATAACATCGTTTACGCGTTCTTTTGGAATTGTTTCAAGGATCTTTTCAACAAGTTCTCCGTGCGGGTCAACAACACACACCCCTTCACCTTGGTGGATGTTTTGGATGATCATGTTTTCGAGCATCACGGATTTACCGGTACCAGATTTACCGAGCACATACATGTGCTGACGGCGATCTTTTCGTTTGATGCCAAACACTTGATCGGTACCTCGGAAATTAGTTTTCGCGAAGTACGTTATGTCCTTGTTGAATGGAAAGTCCATTGATATTTTAAGCAACAGCTCAATCTGTGAGCTAAGCTGTATATAGTATAGCAATTCCTAGAAAATACACAAAAAAATACCATCCCTGAACGGCGTGTTCAAAGGATGGTATAGAGAGATAGTGTATCGCATACGATGCAATACATGTTGTACGTAATTATTGCTTGCTTTTAAACGGAAACGTTATAATCGGATCCCATTTTTTAGCGTCCGGATTGTACGCAATAACTGAAACGGAATCAATCGTAATCGGCAGCATTAACTGCGCGGTAGTAATATCGTTTGCAATATCAGACAGGTCCTGCCTAGGGCCACCACTGTATTCAAAAAATGGAACACCTAATTTGTTAAGTGGTTCTGCCATATCTTTTTCCTGTTGAGGAAAGGCGGCATAGAAGTTGGGTGTTACATCAGAAGCAAAGGTGTTACCGTTGGTTGTACCTCTCACGCACACCGTGTGGTTAAACACAGTATATGTATCAGAAAATACAAGCTGCATGAGCTTTTGTGAATCAGCCCATTTTTCAAAAAACGTTTCTGCTATTGAAAGTTCATCAGGGTTCAATATTTTTACCCCAGAAACGGAACGTAAATGGCGGGTTGGGTATCTTTGGTTCCCTGAAGTTGTATTTGTTTTTACAGCGATCGTACACGTTCTGTAAAATTTTTGCTTGTTGTTCAGGTAGCATGTACCCAAAAACGCACAAAAAAGCATCGGTGTTCGTAACGGATGTTAAGCTCATAAGGTATATATCTGAGCTGAATTATAACACAAATTTAGAATTTAAGCAATATTAAGCAACTACTTGATTGTAGCACGCTTCACAGTAAATACGCTCCGGCCGATCTGGAGAATATGAGGTTTGGACAGGTGTTTGGCATTGTACACACTGGCGGTCAAATAACGTATTTGGGCCGCGCGCCGCGAAGCGGCGCGCGTGACGACAATCAGGACACATACGTGGCAATGGAATCGAACATTTTTTATAAAATGCTAATTCGTTTGGAATAACTCGATAATTTTTCTTACATGAAACACATTCGAAAATTTCATGAGTCGCATCATCAGTCACGTCCATAATTGAATCTGGTACAACATCCCACGTTACTGTTCCCTTTCCAAAAGTTCCACGCGGTGTGTCTTCCCATTTGAAACCCTGCGCGAATACTTCTTCTTTGTTAAGAAAAAATTGTTCTTGTGCAGCTGATTCGTTATAACCAAAACAAGAAATACGTGCTGGGAAAAATTGACCATATTCTCCTTGCTCTTTCATTTGCTCAACAATTTTTTGTTTTAATTGTTCATATTCTTCCTTGGAATACTGTTTATTTAAAATGCAATAATCTTTTTTTCGTAAACCAACAGAACCAAATATATTGTTACAATTAAAGCAGAACATTGAATACTCAGTGAACGTTGAACTCCAGCAAACAGCTGTCGCAATTTGATTTGATGTTTCAATACCTGAGTTAATGGCGTTATAAATTAATTCGGCTCCACGACCGGCAGTATCACAGTCCATTGTGTCTTTGGCATTTCGCCAAATATGTACCCCATATTTATTATCTTCCGCATCGTAACAATGAAAACAATTCTGACAGTTTTTTGCGTGTTTAATATAGTTACCAGATGAATTAACTGTGTTTACAATTTCAGCATATTTACGTGGCTGCGTTGCAAGAAACTGGTCAAATGCAGCCCTAAATGCTTCAACACCCGTGTGAGTATCGAGATGCATCTCACTAATCTTTTTTTGATAGTCTTCTTTGGTGTAATTTTGATTAAAAATACAATACTGTTGTTGGCGTAAATTCACACAGCCAAGACAGTCTGAACAGCCCTTGCAGTCAATAAGAAAGGTACTATCCCGACAATCATGACAACCTTTGGAATACTTCAACTTATACGAGTTATAGCAATCATCACATTCATAACAAAGCTCACATTTAGACGCAAATGATGTATCTATAACATCATGACATTCCTGTATCCAATATGAATGAATAGAGTCTTCATTGTTTGAGCTTTCAATAATAAAATAACAATTTTTATTGTCAGCAGAGATATTAGTATACTCACTACCAGGACTACGTACATATATTAGGCCAATTTTGGGTACTTTTTTAAAAAGCTCTTCAAATTGTTCTAGAAATGGACGCTCAAGATTGTATTCTTGTGCATAATCAACAGCATCCCAGTCATCCGCAAACCAACAATCATAACACCAAACAACATACGGCTTATTTGGGGAGTACATTGAAACAACTTCTTTGTGACATTTATCACAAGCTCGTTTATAAAAAACACGTTCATTACGAAAGCTCAATCGCAACTGTGCCCGACATGTTGGACAAAGATCTGGAGCGACAACACCAATTTTAGTGTAGTACGATTGATCATCAGCAGTGATCTCAAATGAAGTTGTACATTTTTTACAGGTAGTCATATATTATTGAACTTCGTTAACATAGCAACTCTCACAGTATACTATTTCTGGCCGATCTGGAGAATATGAGGTTTGAAATACATTCGAACAACGAGCTGCATGGTCATGTGTTTGTAGTTCACACATACATGAGCGTTGCCAGAGTTTGAGCGGATTGCGTCGCATGATACGAGCGTGATGTCGGCAATAGAAACACCGACGTGGAATTGGAATGTTCATCCGTCGATAAAACAACAACTCGCTCGGAATAATTTTGTAGTTACGATGACACTCACTACAAGATAGTATTTCATCAACGATCGTTTCAGGCGTGTCTTTGATCGAGTCTGGTAATACATCCAATTGTACTGTCTCCTTCCCTGTGGTTATCGACACTTCATCTTGCCATTTAAAACCTTACGCGAGAGCTTGTTCTCGAGTAAGTGGTAGTTGATCGAGCGCAACTGTTTCGTTGTAGCCAAACACAGACAATTCGCTTGGATAAAATTCACCAAAGCGATACTCCGCACCCTTACTATCAACATA
>CAYNHU010000007.1:54985-59885 GCA_964397435.1 uncultured Candidatus Saccharibacteria bacterium
AACGAATCTTTAACATTTTTGCAGTTAGCGATAACATCACCTGTTGATTGTACACTTTGAGTGATGTACGCGTATTTGCGTGGATATGAGAGAATAAACGCATCAAATTCCTGTTGTGCTCGTTCAACTCCTAAGTGTGTATCAAGTCTATATTCAACTAGAATCGCTTCATATTCTTCTTTGGTATATTGTTGATTTTTGAAACAATGTTTTTTGTTACGCAATCCTGCACACATAAAACAATCGGTACAAGCTCGACAATCGTATAAAAATTGAGAATTAACGCATGAATTAGAAAACTGTGAATACTTTAATTCATATGATTTCTCACAACTAATACATTCATATAAACGTTCATTTACATCAATAATATTGAGTGAATCAACAACGTCTTTGATTTCCTTACCATCAGCTGCGGCAACTAAATAACTATAGAGAACGTTTTCAGTACGCCATGCGGAAAAGAGCATATAGCAGTTTTTTGAAAACCATGTGTCATGCGTATAATCACATCCAATACTTGCAATACCGTTATCGTTCACAATTGCAATGTGCGGGATACGTTGAATCAGTTCTTTGTATTGCGTAAAAAATGGTTTTGAAAAATCGTATGGAACGCCATAGTCTTTTGGATCCCATGCGTCACTCCACCAACACTTATTACAATAGACGGTAATACCTGAGTTAGGCGCGTAGAGTGTTACCACAGAGACCGAACACAAATCACAGGTTCGTTTATACAACGAAACATTGTTTCTCCACGAAAGACGTCGCTGACTACGACAGGTTGGACAAAATGTTGGTCGAGGAACTTTAATTTTTTCGTAAAACGAAACATCGTCCGGCTCGATGGCAAAATCAGATCTACAGTTTTGACAAGTGCGGGTTTCCATTACTTATCAGACTATACCACCTTGCTTAGGTAATGCAATCTTTGATTAGATGAGCGGTTCTGCCGCTTTGGGCGCACTGGTTTCTTCGGCTTTTTTGCCGGTAATAGCAGCTTTTTCTTGAGCTGAACGAATGATAGTAGATTCTTCTTCGGCGATGAGTTTCTTTGCTGTATCTGCTGGAATTGAGAACTTGCGTCGTGAAGCTTCAATCACACGATCGCGATATGATGGATGTGTTGGCGGCAACACTTTGAGTGTTTCTGCAGAAAACGGATCATATGATTCGCCATCAATCGTCATTTTAACGTAGAACTCCCCCACACCGAGGTTGATCAAATCTTTGGTATCAAACACCGGTGCAAATTCTGCTTTGAGTTTAATCGCATCATCGCCACCCAAACGGAATGAAATAATCGAACCAACGTTACCGAGAACAGCTTGTTGAACTTTCGGGAGCAACTGTCCGACGTATTGGTGCGCCACGGTAAGATTCAAACCGTACTTACGCGCTTCTGACAAGATGTTTTCAAATGTATCAGTCACCACGTTCTGAAACTCATCCACATACAAGTAGAAATCGTAACGCTTTGAATGATCGAGTTTCGCACGTGCCATACCCGCCTGTTTGATTTTGGTCAAAAACATCGCACCGAAGAATGATGAGTTTTCTTCACCAATTTTACCTTTTGAAAGGTTAATCAAAAGAATCTTTCGGTCATTCATAATCTTTTCAATATCGATCTTGTTTTCCTTTTGTCCAAAAATATTGCGCAACATTGGATCAGACAAAAATTGTCCGAGCTTGTTAACGAGCGGAATGATCGCATCAGTATCAAATTTTTCAGACCAATCAGCGAATTCGATCGCCCAGAAGCGCTTTACCATATCGTCTTCGATGTATTCAACTACTTTCTGACGATAGTTACGGTCGGTCAACATTGAAATCATTCCACGCATTGTTGCATACGGATAATCCAACAGCGCCAGTGTTGTAAAGCGAAACACGTGTTCAAGACGTGGTGTCCAGTTTGAACCGAACTGTTTCTCAAGCACTTCAATTAAACCTTGGGTCAATTGGTGTTTGAATGTTGGATCAACGTTTGCGAGAGGATTAAATGACGCTGGAAATTGAACATCTGATGGGTCGATAATACAAACGTCTTCGATACGATCTTCTGGAATGAAATCCAAAATATCATCGATGAATTCACCGTGCGGGTCAATAACGCAGACACCATGACCATACGCGATATCTTGGCGCACCATGAGTTCTTGGAGTTTTGATTTTCCAACACCTGATTTACCAATGATGTACAAGTGTCGACGGCGGTCAACACGTTTGATTCCAAACACGTACTTCTTTTCTTCAAGCGCAGCAACATAGTTAGTACGTCCAATAAACGAAACCTCAGAAGCAGGTACTTTTCCGTACTCAGGCAATTCTGGTGGTGGCGGAGCGTATTTAATTAATTGAATTTTATTTCCTGCCATGGTTCGTTGTATGCTACTAAGTTATGGAAGTACTTCATTAGTATCCACCACATCTGTTTGCTGATTATTTGATTGATCAGTAGGTGGTGTATCTTGTGATGTGTTTACTTCAGTGCTAGTAGTATCTGTTGCTGTTGTATCTTCAGTTGGAGTATCAGTTGGAGCAGGTGCTGGTGTGGGTGTAGCTGGAGATTCTAACTGCCCTTGGTTACCTTGCTGGTTTTGTAAAAGCTGGTAGAGCTGATCACGAGACATACAAATATCTTTGACACACAACTGATCTGTTGTAACTGATTCTGCTCGAATCGCTTTCGCAAAGAAACCTTCGATACCGTTTGCCTGATCTGCAAACCATGTAATCAACTGATTTTTAAATATCTGATCGTCTGATGTTCTAAAATTGTAGATATTCTCAACCTTAATATTAAGTTCACGAATTGCTTCAACAAGCACTGGAGTGATCTGCGCATAGTACACTGATTTCTGACCAGTCGTATCAGTTCCTACTAATTCTGGGAAATATTTTTCAAGATCTTGCGCAAGGAAACCGATCATACGACTACCCTCAGGTTTCGCTTTCCAGTTATACGAAACAGTGCGGACGTTTGCTAATGTAGAAAGCACATCTGTTGGTAAATCAGTAATATTTGTTTTCAAACGTTCATCAGATGTACAGCCTAAACCAGTACCATCAATCACACACTGTGATCCGCCTGTTTGAAATACGCGAATTTCATCAATTGGAAAACTTGACGAACCAATCATGAATTGATTATCTGCGGTATTATGAGCTGACGCACCAAGGGCGATACTATTCTGAAAACTATTCGTATTTGCGTTATAACCAAGCATGATTCCGTATGTACCATCCGTAATTGAAACAACCTGAGCTGTCGCGCCTGAATCATCACCAGTAATAGTTTCGCCGGGGGTAAAACAAGGATCGAGATCATCTACTGACAATACAGTACCCGTATCATTAATAATTTCACCATAACATGATGACAATGAACCTTGTATTGATTCGTCAACCTCAAATGTGCCAACAAGATTGGTATACGTAATTTGAGCTTGAGCATTTGCTAAATTAGAACTGCCAGCATTCGTACCGATAAGAATTGAGTTATTTACGTTAGAAGAATGAAAACCAGCACTATTTCCCAGAATAACACTACTAGAAATATTCTGTGCATCTTTAAGAGTGGATCTACCAATAGCAATAGAATCCAGGACAGTATTTGCCTGCTCAGCAACCTCACTTTGTCCAATAAGTACAGATGATATTATTCTATTAGCATTACGCACAGCACTATTTCCCATGGCAATAAAATTACGAGTATTAGTTGTATTAATTCCAGCTTGCGCGCCAACTACAATTGCGGCTGCAAGTACGGGCTGAGTTACCGAAGATACTGTTGTATTAAATCCCGCTTGATAACCAATAATTACTGAGCCGAGTGCAGTATTGGCATTCAGTCCAGCTTCTGTGCCAATAAATGTTGCTTGAATAGCACCATGCGCATCATATCCTGCTTTTGAGCCAATGAACACATCTCCTCCAGAAAAACCATCCGGATTACTCGTCACCCCCAAAAAGTCAGCTGTCCCCGAGAAGTTGAACCCAGCTTGGTTACCTACAAAGAGTGAGTTGTCTGCACCATCCGCCCCCTCACCTGCTTGGTACCCAAAGAAGTTTGAGTCATGTGCATTGAAGGCATTTCTACCTGCATTGTAGCCAAGGAAGTTAGAGTTGAATGCATTGTAGGCACCACGGCCAGCATTCGCACCAATGAAGTTAGCGTAGGCTGCATCAGTTGCTTGGTAGCCTGTGTGGTCACCGAAGTAGGTTGAGTAGGCAGCGTTTACTGCATCTTCACCTGATGAGTTACCGAAGAAGTTAGCGTTGTTGGCATTGATGGCACCACAGCCAGCACGGAAGCCGAAGAAGTTAGCGTCGTTAGCGTTTGTTGCTCCACAGCCAGCGAGTTGACCGAGGAAGTTTGAGTTACTTGCGTTGATTGCGTTTTGACCTGCATCAGTACCAATGAAGTTAGAGTAGCTAGCAGCTGAAGCACCAACACCAGCGTCGACGCCAATGAAGACGGTATTGTTGGTTGAGCCACCACTCCCACCTGCACCAGTACCCATCCAGTTGTAGGTACTTGCAGTAGTAACGTAGTACGGGTTAACAACACAGTTTGCACTCCCTGGAGCACAGCCTGGATCGAGGATGCTGTTGTCACCTGCTGAGTAGCCACCTGTTGGTGGTGGTGTACCGTCTGGTAGTTGAGCTGCGAAGACGAAGAAACCATAACCGAGGATGGAGAGGATGGTGATTGAGAATGTTAAAATTTTTTTGTACCCATCAAAAGAAATCATAAACATATGCGTTTATTATACCAAACGCATAATAAAAAAGAACGCTTTTGCGTTCTTTTTTTGTTGATAACTTTTGTGCTTGGGACCAGGGTCGAACTGGTGACCTATCCCTCTTCAGGGGAGCGCTCTACCAACTG
>CAYNHU010000008.1:0-55418 GCA_964397435.1 uncultured Candidatus Saccharibacteria bacterium
CACGCAAAACAAAAACGCCACCCCTTCGGGGCGGCGTTTTTGTATCGTGCGAATTATTTCGCTACGAATGGGAGAAGTCCCATAAAACGTGAACGCTTGATCGCGAGTGCGAGCTTGCGCTGGTTCTTCATCGTAACACCTGTCTTCTTTCGAGAAAGAATGCGGCCGTTTGGATTCAAGAACTTCTTCAAGATATCAGTATCTTTGTAGTCGATATGCTTGACGTTATTTGAACTAAAGTAATCTTGTTTCATTGATGCGTACTGCTAGTTGATTGCTAAAACTAAAATGGAATATCTTCTGCGTTAATATCTTCGCTTGGGTATTCGATCGTATCCATACCGTCCATTTCGTCAGCTGGAGCTGCTGCTGGCTTCTTTGCGTCATCTTCCTTGCGCCAGACACGAGTACCATTTTGATCACTTGGACCTGCTGGTCGAGGACCAAACTGGAATGTCTCAACGACGATTTCTGTACGGTATTTCTTTTCGCCACTTACCTTGTCATCCCAACTGCGAGTCTGGAGGCGTCCTTCTACGTAGAGTGAGCTTCCCTTCTTTGAGTATTGAGCGATGAGTTCCGCGAGCTTACCGAATGCTACAACGTTGTGGTATTCGGTTGCGTCCTGCTTTTTACCGTTTTGATCTTTCCAACTGCGGTTTGTTGCGAGTGAAAAACTTGCAACTTTGATACCTGATGGAAGTGCACGGAGTTCAGGATCACGGGTAAGGTTTCCTAAGATGGTGACTTTGTTGATATACATAGTGATTGTTCGTTTACTTAATTAATATGTTTACGAGTACCCTCTCAGTATACCTATTCAGTAACGAGAGCGTCAATCTGCTTATCTACTTCTTCCTTGCTCATTGGAGCCTGTGCTTCTTCTACACCTTCAGTCTTTTCAGCTGAACGCTTGCGGTATTCACGCATTGGTTTCTTACTAGAAAGAGTATTTTCGCGAACAGTTTTGAGAACCATGTAACGGATGATCTGCTCATCACGCTTCAAGACTTCCTCAACAAGAGCGATTTCACTTGGATCAATTTCAAATTTAACCCAACCAAAATAACCATTATCGAACCATGTCTTCTTGTTTTCAATTGTTCGACTCATTTCGTATGCGAGTTCGATCATCTTTGGCATTTCTTCAGTAATGAAGGTTGCGCCGTGCTTTTCGAGAAGAGCTTTCAAATTGCCGTATGATGCAGCAACTGTTTCTTCTGTCAAAAGCGGAACAAAGAGGTACGCAAGTTCGTATACGCGTGCGTCTTTTTCGTTTGTAGTTGACATAATAACAAAAAAATCAGGCAGTCCGCCTGACCTACTAGTAAATAGGGCGCTTGGCACGAAAAGTGCCTGAAAGCGCATCCTCGCTACGGACTGAAGTAGTGCAGCTACGCAATGAGTGCACCAAACGAGAGATGAGACTACTTTAGCAGAAAAAGGCTGGTTTGTCAAAATAGTCACAAAACACACTCAGGAAAGAGTGCGCCATAAAACTCTGCTGAGTTTTTGGCTCGTTCTCGCGCCGGTCGCGCTCCGAAAGCCTCTTTCCTGAGTGTGTTTTGTTTTTACAATGCGAAGAATTTCTTTGCGTTCTCTACTAGTTGTAATCGGACTTGTTCAACTGGCAGTCCTTTTACCTCAGCAATTTTTTGAACGACTTCTCGAACCATCCACGGCTCACATGTTTTACCGCGATATGGTACTGGTGCTGCAAACGGTGCATCTGTTTCAGCATGCATATGTTCGATCGGGACAAACGCGAGCACCTCGTCGTAGTCTGTTGTAAATGTAATTGGTCCATCAAATGACATCGTGCCGCCGAGTGCAAGAATACGCTTTGCAATTGCAATATCACCGACAAAGAAGTGAAAATTTGCTTTCGGTGCTTCAGAAATACTTTCTAAAATGTTGAGAACCTCTTCATATGCGTCCATACTTCCCTTGCTTGGTCGTGCGTGAATCATGAGTGGCTTGCCGACTTCTTGGGCAAGACGAATATGCTCGCGAAAGAGTGATTCCTGTTTTTGTTTCATTGCAGGATCTTGACTGCGAAAATAGTCGAGGCCGCATTCACCAATAGCTACTACTTCTGGATGATGCGCGAGTATTTTGTATGCTTCGTAGTCAAACACTTCTTTGTCATTGTCTGTTGGGTGTAACCCAATGGTCGCCCATAAATCACGAGCTTCGGCGAGTTGAATCGCTCGCTTTGATGTTTCCATATCAACACCGACGGTGATTGCAGCGGTATTATTTTCACGCAAACGAACCATCATCTCATCTTGATTTTCAAAAAGCGGAGAAAGATTGAGGTGTGAATGAATATCGATGTAGTCAAACTTAGTCTTTTCGTGCATAGAGCGGCTGTTCAGGCATTTGGTTTGCCTTTATAAATGCTTTAATTTTATTTGATGTCTCTGGGAGGATCGGATTTAACATGCGCGCAATAGTGTAGAGTCGGACAGCTAATTCTCGGATGATTTTTTTGCCTGCTTCCGCATCAGTTTTTACGAGTTTGAATGGCTGAGTTTCTTGGATGAGTGCGTCGAGCGCAGTTACTTCTGACCAAATCATCTGCACTGCTTTGTTAATCTCAAAATTGTCGAGGTGTTCAAAATATTCTTTTGGAATAGTCATCTCAGGAATTTCTGGAGCAGCTTCGAGATTTGTTGATGCCATTTTCATGATGCGTGACGTGAGATTGCCGAGACCGTTTGCGAGCTTTGCGTTATATGACGCAGCAATGAGGTTCATCGAACATGGTGAATCTTCAAACATGGAAACTTCCGAGAGTACATATACTCGAAGTGCATCAATGCCGTACGCAGCCACAACATCATATGGATTGACCACATTGCCGATTGATTTTGACATCTTGAGACCGCCTTCGCCGGTAAAGAATCCGTTGATCACAATCTGTTTTGAGTTTGGCAAACCTGCTGCCATGAGCATCGCCTGCCACATCGCTGATTGCTGACGGAGATTGTCTTTGCCGCAGTACTGTGTTGGCAAACCGTCTACCCAGAATTTGTTGAATGTTGCTTCATCTTCGGGCCAGCCGAGTGTTGAGATGTAGTTTACGAGCGCATCGAACCAGACATACATAACTTGTGTATCATCCCCTGGAACTGAAACACCCCATGGCATTTTTGATTTGAGACGAGAAATTGAAAAATCTTCGAGTCCTCGTTCGACGAATGCACGGATTTCGTTGAATCGAAAATCTGGCACAACAAATGTTGGATTTTGTGCATAGAAGTCTAATAGTGGTTTCTGGAATGCAGAAAATTTGAAGAAATAGTTTTCTTCATCAATGAGTTCAATCTGATACGTTGGGTGAATTGGACACTGACCATCAACAAGTTCTGAATCAGTTTTTTCAAGTTCACAGCCAACGCAATATTTCACTTGGTATGTTTTTTTGTAGATGTAGCCGTTCTTGTCGCAGAGCTGCCAAAATGCCTGCGCTGCTTTTTCGTGGTGCACGTCAGTCGTGCGGATAAAATGAACATCTTCACTGATACCCAAAAGCTGCGCTAAGCCGCGGAATTTTTCTGCGTAGCCATCAACATACTCTTGAACTGGGATTCCCTCTTTTTCGGCAGCTTTCCAGAGCTTTGAACCATGCTCATCTGTGCCCGTATTGAAAAAGACTTCATAGCCGTTCAATTTTTTTGCACGAGCGATAACATCAGCGCGGATCAGTTCCATTGCGAAACCAACATGCGGATCAGCATTTACGTATGGCAATGTAGTTGTTATATAAAATGGTTTTTGAGACATAGTGAATTGTTATGATGTATAGCGGGCACTTTTACCTTTTTCGATATCTGAAAAATATTCGAGTAAACAAACGGCAACTGGAATACCGAGGAGTAATCCCCAAATACCAGCGAGCTGCGCTCCTACCAATAACGAAAGGATAACGACGAGCGGTGAAATACCGATAACTTTGTTAACAATAAGCGGTGCAATGAGATAGTTCTCAAACTGCTGCACAATCGTAAACAAGAAGAAAACTTTCACCCCAAGGGAAATACCTCCGGCTGAATACGCGAATACACAGCCAATCAGCCCTGCGAGGATAATACCGAATGGAATCAATTCAAGCAATGCGGTAAGCATTGCAATCACCAGCGCGTACTGCACGCCAAGGAGTGTGAGACCGAGGTAAATAATCATACCGACAATCACACCAAGGAGGAGCTGACCCTGCATCCACAGACCGATTTTGCGTTCTGAACGCTTCCACAAGCCAATAACGTATTCTTCGTGCTTCATTGGAGTAAGAATGCGCAAGAATGTTTCGATGCCGCGTTCTTGAACTGAAAGATAGAACGTAATGACAGCAATCAAAACTACGTTAATCAATCCACCGAAGATAAGTGTCACTGCTTGAAAGAAACCTCCACCAGCACTGTTAACCAAATCCTGGACACTGCCGATCACATCAGCGAGTGATGACGTTGAGCCTGAAACAGTTGAAATCACGTCTTGCGTATTTGAAACAGTTGATTGCTGAAATACTTGCAGGACACTTGTTTTTGGTAAATAGTCCCCGAGCGACTGAACAAGCGCTGATAATTCTGAAATAAGAATCGGAGCAAAAATATAGAACAACGCAAAAATAAATGCGAATGAAATAAAGTACACTAGCACCACTGAAAGCGTCCGCGGGATTTTGTATCGAGCAAGCTTGCGAACAACAGATTCGTTAAACGACGCGAGCACGATTGATGTGAGGATAACCAAGACTAAATCACGAAGATAATAGATAGCGAAAATCAACACCAACAAAAGAATCACATTGACGATTGTCTGCGTGTCGATTTTAACGATATATTGTCGTGGCTCTTCCTGCATACCCTGAGTATACAGTATTACAGAAAAACGTGAAAGTTACCTTATAACGTAAGGATTTTTTCAAATTCAGTAGCGTCTTTGTATGGACCAATCAATGCCAAATTCAAATGCTTGGTTACGAAAATCTTTTTGGCCATGTCTTGAATCTGTTGTGCGGTTACTTTGCGGATATCATGCTCCTCTTGTTCTGGGCTTTGAATTTTTTTGCGAAGTACTTCTTGGCCACCATAAAATGACGCCCATGCATCTGATGATTCGAGTTCGAGTTTTTGATTACCCGCAAGATATTCTTGCACTTTGGTTAATTCTTCTTTTGAAACACGTTCAGTGGTGAGACGTTTGCACTCTTTCAAAATTTCAGTGATGACTTCATGCACACGAGCGTTTGAAACACCAGCAGCGATCTGCAAGAATCCATGGTCGGTATAAGTGTCATTGTACGCACGCACATAATACGCAACACCCATTTCTTCGCGAAGTTTGATAAACAAACGTGAACTCATACCACCAGCAAGTAATGTTGCAAGTACAGTCAGCACAGGATTTTTCTTGTTATACAAATCAAATGTGCGAACACCGAGTACAAAGTGAGTCTGATCAGTTTCTTTGAATTTCACTAATGCTTGAGGTTTTGTTTGTTTTTCCTTCACTGCGAGCTTGGTATCCTTTGCGGTATTTTTCACGCTACCAAATATGCGCTCGACTTCTTTGAGGACATCTTTTTCTTTTACTTTACCAGCGACAACAACCGTAGTTGCCTTAGGAACATAATGCGCGTGTTTATATGCAACAAAATCTGCACGTGTCATTGCATGAACATTTTCACGAGTACCGGCAATATTCCATCCTGCTGGCTGATCTCCGTACAAAAGTGACATGAACAAATCTTGAACGTGACGATGTGGCATGTCTTCATACATGTTGATTTCCTCAACAATCACGCCTTTTTCTTTTTCCATTTCTGCTTCTGGAAATGTCGAGTTGAGATAAATATCAGAGACAACATCAAAGATCTGCTTGAAATGCTTCGCGTCACTTTTGGCATAATAACCAGTATATTCCTGGCTCGTAAATGCATTGTACTGACTTCCGAGACCGTCAAGTTCAGCTGAAATCGCATGGGCAGTTGGACGCTTTTCAGTCCCCTTGAAACACATATGTTCAAGGAAGTGAGAAAGGCCGTTATTGCGCTTATTTTCGTATTTAGAGCCTGTTTCTACAAGGACGAGTACTGTTACCGTCGGATTGTCCTTCATAGGCACAGTAATGACCCTGAGGCCGTTTTTGAGCTTGGTTCGGGTGTAATTCATATGACAAAGAGTATAGCACAAAACCCGCCGTAGGCGGGTTTTGCTAGCATATTAATCTTCAATAAATCCGCCCGACTGATGACTCCACAAACATGCGTACATTCCGTGAACATCTTTGATCAACTGATCGTGAGTGCCATCTTGGACGATAATTCCGTTATCAAGCACAATGATACGATCGAGGTGTTTGATAGTTGAGAGACGGTGTGCAATAACAAGTGCAGTTTTGTCTTTCATTAGATCCCACAAACTTTCTTGGATGAATTTTTCTGATTCAGAATCAAGTGCTGATATTGAAACCTGTGCGTTAGCACTTACTGCGTTAACAATTTTTTCGATAATGAGTGGTGGAATGAAAAATACAGAAATAGAACCGACACCAGGCAAAAGAAGCGCAACAATGGTATATCACGGATGCAAACGATATTGTTCAGTATAATCATGCAACACTTGTTTGATTGCATGCTGTGGGGGCTTCTCTTTTTTCATGGTAGTTAGTATACCATGGAGCAATTAGAGCTGCTCTTTAATCTTCGCAACCAAATCACCAATCATCACGCGTTCCTGAGTTCCAGTATCGCGGTCACGAACGGTAACGTCGTCTTTTTCGAGAGAGTCGAAGTCGATCACAATACACCATGGTGTACCGATTTCATCCTGTCGGCGGTAACGTTTACCAATGTTGCCGTTATCGTCCCACATCACGCGACCAAATTCTGCTTTGAGAATATCGTACACACGGCGAGCCATTTCAACGAGTTCAGGCTTGTTTTTGAGAAGCGGAGAAACTGCGCAGATAACTGGAGCAACTGCTGGTTTGAATGCGAGGTATGGGCGAACTTCGTCGGGTTTTGAAGTGTCTTCTCGGTACGCAGAGGTAAGCACTGCCAAAATAGTACGATCGAGACCAAATGACGGCTCAACACAGTACGGCAAGAATTTACGATCTGGGCTATCAGTTGCCGCTTCTTCATCTAAGTATTCAAGGTTTACACTTGAGTGTTCCTGGTGCTGTTTCAAATCGAAATCACCTCGACATGCGAGACCATACAGTTCTTTACGGCCAAATGGAAAATCAAATTCGAAATCAACGGTTCGCTTTGAATAGTGCGCGCGGTCTTCGGGTGCAACTTCAAGTTCGTGCACACGCTGACCATCAATACCCACCTGCTCAATCCATGCCTGCATTTGATACTTCCAATATTCAAAATATTTTTCCCATTCACTTGGTTTTACAAAATATTCAAATTCCATGAGATTAAACTCTCGGGTACGGAATGTGAAATCACGCGGTGTAATTTCATTGCGGAATGCTTTACCAATCTGAGCAATACCAAACGGAAGTTTAGGATGAAGTGAATCCAAGATATTTTTGTAATTCACAAACATACCCTGCGCATTCTCAGGACGAAGATATACTTTTGCAGAAGAATCCTCAACTGCGCCAATCTGTGTTGCAAACATCATGTTGAACTGACGTTCTGGACCAAGTGCACCGCCACAGTCTGGACATTTTGTTCTATCTTCGAGCTGGTCAGCACGAAAACGGTGTTTACATTTTGTACATTCAACGAGTGGATCAGAGAATCCGGCAACGTGACCTGAAGCTTCCCACACGCGAGGGTTCATGAGAATTGCAGATTCAATACCATGCATGTCTTCGCGACTTTCCACAAAACGATGCCACCAAAGACGCTCAATATTTTTTTTGAGAGCAACGCCAAGCGGGCCATAATCCCATGTTCCTGCAAGCCCACCATAGAGCTCAGAACCTTGAAAAATAAAGCCTCGACGCTTACAGAGGGACTCAATCTTGTCCATTAATGCATGTTCTTTTTCTGCCATATACGATACTCTACTGTATTTTTCGATAAATTCAAAGCTTATTGCGCAACGACTTTTTCATCCCCTGGCTGATAGACTGGATCATTGTAGAGTCGTGTGGTGAGCTCATTCCATGTCGAACTGAGAGCTGTGCCAGTATATGCATCAGTACCTGTCGCAGACATAGTCGTAATTAACATCGGAGTTGTTCCAACTTGTGATATTGATGGGTCGAGTTCTACTTGGAAATAAACTGTTTTCGGATCAGTGGTAAAGCCAGAACCTTTTGGAACTGTGCCAACATTCCAGACAATGTTGCCTGATATTGGATCAATCTTGATGTCAGCATTTGTTGGACTAATAGTATTCAAGAAGTGCACGTACGCAGGCATCCCCGCTGAAACTTTCACACCCGTCACATCGTTTGCAGAACTTGTTGCAGTCCATTTGATGGTATACGTTGTTTTCTGGTTTGCGACAGGAGGAAGCGGTCCGTTGTTAATGAATGGCTGACCTGAATATGCAGCTGAACCACTTACTTGGAAATCAGTACCGAGTTTGATAATCGTTTTATTAATATTGTTAACTTCTTGATTGTTTGTTCCCTCTTGTGGCTGCTGTCCGGAAATTGAAATATCGAGTGAGACTTGCGGATCAGTCACCAACTGACCATTTTGGTAGAGTGATGTTGTCGCAAAGTTGAAACCAAATGAACCACTTTCGCCAGGATTGAGAGCAGACAAACGATCGAGCGTATTGCGATCCCAGACAATCGTATTGTCAGATGAATTGTAGAATCCACCTTCTGACTGAACTGATGTTTTATCAATCAATGATCCGTTGAGTTTAAGTGTAATGCGCGCATTCAAAATACGAACTGGTAAATTGTTGCTCCACAATACAGTACCGTTAATTGTTGATCGTGACTGCACTGAAACTGTTGGTGTCTGCTGACCGTTCACAACCAAACGTGCCTGCAAGAACGGCTTCACAATATCAACAGTATGAAGCACTGATGAGAATGTTGTACCAATCGCATTTTTGTCAGCAGGATTTTGTGAACCAACATATACACGGAATGAACGCTCTTCTCCGTCTTCGGCTGTCAGCGTACCAGCGATTTTGATTGTACGAGATTCACCAGGATTAAGGTCGCCTAAACTCCACACGTTGGTAAGGTATGACTGTGCTGGTTCTGCATTAGAAAATGCAAAGCCGATTGGATAGTCAACTTTGAGCAACATTCCTGGAGTAACTTTTTTGACGTTTGAAGTAACCGTGACATTGACGGTGTATGGCTGACCAGCGGTTACCGCAGTCGGCGCATCAACTGTCACTGCGATTGGTGCAGTGTTGATAATGACAGCAAATAATTTTTCTTTTTGGAAAATAGCGTTTGATCCTGCGACGTGGTATTCGAGTGTAAATTTAACTTGCTTACTTGTTCCCTCCGCACCATAGAGTGTGAGATCTACTTTTTGATTAATTGCTTTACCTGAAGGAATCGTGCCGATTGGAATACGATTTGTTGTTATATCTGATGGATCACTCACATCTGCTTTATTTCTTCCGTACTGAACAACGAGATCAGCAAGTTCAAGTGGTGTCGTGTTTGAGTTTGCAATTTCAACTGTTAATGGCAATGCCTCACCTCCTGGTGTATATCCATTACCAAGCACATTGATAGTTACGTTATCTGATGACACACCACCACTACCACCAAAAAAGAGAAAGAGTCCAATGGCAAGTGCGACGACAAAAAATACAAGCGACCCAATGAAAAACTTTTTGAAAAAAGATGTCTGCATCGAAATATCAGCAGCTTTTGAAACTGTCTGAGTTACAGGCTCGCTATTCCATGCAGTTGAAACCGCATGGTTAACTTGGTGTAAAATTCCCTGTCGACGCTTTGGAAGTGCGTTTGGGTTTGCACTATAGAGCCGTCTCTCAATATCTTCGAGTCGGTGCGGCTTTTCATTATCTCCTTGAAGCATACAGAAAGTATATCACAAATGACTTTCTCGCAAGGCACGATTAATCTCAAATATGATTGTTTTCTTTTCAAAACGTTCAATATCAATTGCGTGTGGGTTAAACGGCATCTGCGTATATTCTTGCGCCAACTGTCCATCACTGATGTAGCCGAGATTTTTAAGTACACGAAGGACGAGCACAAGCTCAACAACTTCGTAGAGTGATGCGTCATACGGTTGCTGTTCAAGAAAATCGTATGCGGTGATAATATCATCAAATAATTGTTCGGTGACTTCTGCTTCGCCGCGAATCAGTCGGCGAAGCAATTTTGAAACGCTTGCCAATAATTTCACACCTTTCATCGTCTGCCGAATTCCTGAAAACGAACGGAGTGGTGCCGCTGAAGTAACGCGCCATGTTTCCCTGCCGCGAACAAGATCAACTTTTGCGTATGCATATTCGGTAAGCGCGTAGCGGAGTTTCGATTTTTGCAAGCGAATTCCCTGCGCAACAGCGTGCACCAATCCCATCTCACGTGTCAGTAATGTAAAAACCCGATTCGCTTCGCCGCGATTTCGGCTGTACAACACAAGTGCATGTGTATGATGAATATGGTGCATAACGTACCTTTAGTATACACCAACAAGAAGTACTGCGCCGGCAATCATAAGCACGGTCGCAATCACTTTTTGTGTCAAAAATGCTCGAGAAATATCTTCTTTGGCAATCTTTGGGAAAAGAATGGTGAGCACAATACCATAGACTAAAATAAAGAGCGGCTGAAAACCATTGACGATAGAGACAAGCGCAACTGGAACGAGCATCGCAGCGTAGTTAAATGAGAGGCGCGCCGTCGCAGAAAACAATTCACCGATGGTGTTAAGGCCAATGACCGGCGCGCCGTTTTCTCGAATCACCCGAACAAATTCTGTGCGATATCGTTTAACAGAAACAAACAATACGAACGCGAACAATGTTGCACCCAAATATTCCCAAAATGCCATCGTCCAAAAATCAGTTTCAAGTGCGAGCGTTTTAAACAAAATACTATTAGCTGCAATCAAAAACGATGAGAGCACCATGAGACCGATGACTTTTTTATTGATCTGTACTCCGCCAGATGTTTTACGAAACGACATCAGCACCGCACCAAGGATAATCAAGAATCCCGCGAGCATCTGCACGAGTGTTAAATGCTCATTCAAAAAGACAACTCCGAGAATATAGATGAACAACGTAATAAGTTGAAAAAGCGGCGCAACCACAGATGTCTCATCAGCAGCAAGCGCATACAAGTATGGAATATATGACGCAGTCAAAAGCGCACCATTCAAGATGATGAGCACTGCCATTCCAAACGACACACTAATCGCGTGCGGAGCAAGAAAAAATACAACCAGCGAAACAACAACACCCGTTGATGCCGAAAGCAAAATCGAAGAACCAGCATCACCTCCTTTGATGTATCGATGAATAACGTACTTATCAAAATGGTTGACGGCTCCCCAGAGGAGTGGAGCAAGAAGTGCAAAGAAAAACCAAGTCATATTAATTGAGTATGTCTAAAATAGCGGTTAGCGCTTCAGGGAGTTGATAATAGATCGGTGGAGTTCTCTGGCTAAAATGTGTGCCGTCGTTTACTGGGCGCAATTCACAACCAAGTTCTGTTGAAAGTTTCTCAGCTTGAGAAAAAGGTACTGTCACATCAGCAGTGCCATGGAGTACTTTGAACACACCTGCTTTTTGCTTTACTTCACTAAAGTGAATTTCAGGTCTCAAAAATGAGTCAATCAGGCGGAAGCGACTTTCGGGATTTTCTGTTTCAAGCGGATCAATCACACCGGCAACAAGAAGTGCTCCGCCAATTTTCTTATCTTCGGAGAGAGATTCGAGATAGTGCAGTAAAGCGGCGACACCCAAACTATGTGCAACAAAATATGTATTCTCATAATCGTTACCGACAGCATGCGCTATTTCAGCAACCCATTTTTCAACAACAGGTGTATCAGTATCTGGCATTAACAATGACGTTGCGCACACATTATTTTTTTGCAACTCGGACATAAGCCAAGGGAACCAACCACCATTAGGTACCCCACCAAATCCATGAATGATAAAAACTTTTTTCATAGTTACACTTTTTTAAGATTAATCTCCCCCACTTCTTCAAACGAAACCTGCTCAGCTTGAACTGTTTTTTTGAAGTCGTCCATAAATGTTGTAACCATTACTTCGTTAGTTTTTGGAAGTACGATAGTGATTTGGTCACTTGGTGTGAGTCCTTCTTTTTTTCGCAAATCCTGCACTTCACGAACAAGTTCGCGGTAATCTCCTTCGAGTTTGAGTTCTGGGGTAATCACAGTATCAAATGTTGTCTCAGGACCCTCTGCAAGCGCTTTGACGTTTAACTCGTCTTTGATGATTTCTTGGTACGTAGCTCCAAGTGTATCAGGCATGAAGAATGTCGCGAGTGGCTGACGAACTGGAATACCTGACTTTTGACGAAGCATGTGACCTGATGCACAGAGTGCACGTGTTGTTTGCATACTGACGAGCACATCATCAACAGCGACAAATTCCATTTCTGGCCATGTCGTCAAGTGAACACTTTCTGCATCGTTTGCTGTTTTGAGACGCTGCCAAATATCCTCCGCTGTAAATGGTGTGAATGGAGCGAGTAACTGCGCCATTGTTTTCAATACAACGTACAATGTTTGTTTAGCTTCTTGGTCACCATCTTTGATTCGATCACGTGAACGGCGAAGATACCAAGTTGAAAGATCATCAACAAAAAGTTCGATTGGTCGTGTTGCTTCAGCCATATCATATGCTTCCATGCCGTGAGTTACTTCATTCGCAACCTGACTGAGACGTGACGTGATCCATATGTCGAGTACATTCTGTGATGGAGTAGCTACACGAGTTTCAAGTTCAGTATCACGATACAATTCATAGAAAGAAACTACGTTCTGAAGACGTCCAATAATTTTGTTTGCGATTTCCTGTACTGTTTTTTCTGAGAAGTTCACATCCTCGCCTTTCATAAGTGGTGATGACATGAGATAGAAACGAAGTGAATCAACACCATACTTGTTGAACAAAATCCATGGGTCTGGGAAATTGTTTTTTGACTTCGACATTTTCTGTCCATCTTCGGCAAGCACAGTACCCGTCGTGACCACGTGTTCAAACGGAGCATGTCCAAAGAGAATCGTTGAAATCACGTGTGAGTAGTAGAACCATGTTCGTGTTTGGGCAATATATTCCGCAACAAAACCTGCTGGGAAATTATTTTCTTTCCATGACTGATTACTGAATGGATAGTGATCCTGTGCAAACGGCATTGAACCTGATTCAAACCAACAGTCGATCACTTCTGGAATACGCTCGTACACTTCTCCATGCTCATCGGTAAGTTTGATTGCATCAATGTATGGTCGGTGCAAGTCAATTTCGTACCGTGCATTGTGTGGCAATGGTACAAACGGAATTTCTCGAATTTCAGCAGGCTGAATACGGTGACCAGTAAATTCAGCAAACAAAATTTCAAGTGAACGCGCATTGTCTGCACCTTCAACAACCGCGGCTACTGTTTCAAAGAAAATACCGTGTGTCACAATCAAAATATTTTCATTCTGGTAGTTTGATTCGATATCATACATGAAATCACCAAAACGCTGTTTTGTCTCAAGCAGTGACGATGCACCGAGCTTGGTATCGTACTCAACAATATGCGTCTTGCGATATTCAACGTATTCCTGCCATGGCTTACCATCCCATTCACCGAAATCATACTCGCGGAGACGAGCGTCGGTAATAATGTCTGATTCTGAAATACCCAAAATACCCGCAGCAATTTTTGCAGTTTCTTGTGTACGGATAAGTGGCGACACGATAATTTTAGTAATACCATCTTTTTTGAGAGTTTCTGCTTGGGCAAAAATTCCCTTTTTGCCATCCTCGGTCAAATGATATGAATCATGATCAAGACCACTTACGACACCAACATCCATGTGCTGACCGTAACCGTGACGCATAGCAAAATATCGGTTGCCTGATTTTTTTGTCTTTGCTTTGAGATCTGCAATCGAATCCACAAACAACAATTTACCTGTTGCTGATTTCCAAATAGGAAGCGGTGACGCCCAGTAGCGGTTGCGAGAAATAGTCCAATCCGGTGCGCCTTCCATTGTATTGTTGAAACGTCCATCTTTAAGGTGTGTAGGAATCCATTCCATACTCTGTGCAGTTTCAAGCATGTGCGGTTTTATATTCTGTACATTCACAAACCATGATGGCAACGCGTAATAAAAGAGCGGTGTATCACAACGATAGCAGTGCGGATACGCGTGCATGATTTTTTCTTTCTTGAAAAGCAACCCGTTAGCCGCCAAATATTTAATGATTTGGATATCTGCTGCCATGTGGCCATCTTTTTCTGCTGACTTTGGTTTGATCGGCATGCCAGCAAAATCAGTAACCGCATCAGCAAATTTACCTTCGGGTGTAACGTGAATCAAAAATGGCAATCCTTCTTTTTTCGCAAGGTTCGCATCATCTTCACCGAATGCAGGTGCTTCGTGTGCAATACCAGTACCATCAGTTGTTGTGACGAAATCAGCTGCAATGACAGTCCATGCTTTTGGATTAGTGAGGATTTTCTCATCGTTAGCATAGTAGTTAAACGGAGGGATATATTTTTTGCCAACGAGTTTTGCTCCAGGGAATTCTTCTACGATTTCATACTGCTTGTCTTTGAAAACTGCTTCAGCTCGATCCTTAGCGACAACAAAATATTCGTTTTCAATTTTTGCTTTGACGTAGAGTGCTTCTCCATTGATTGCAATCGCAGTGTTGCCAGGAAGTGACCATGGAGTTGTTGTCCATGCAACGAGATGTGTTCCCGGTTCATCAACTAACGCAAATTTCACATACACTGAAATATCTGCGATGTCTTTGTATGAGTTGTCCATCGCGATTTCTGATTTTGCGATTGGTGTTTCGCATCGAGGACAATACGCGAGCACACGGACGCCTTCGTAAATCAAACCTTTCGTATGTAACTGTCCAAGTGCCCACCATACTGATTCAATAAAGGTAGTGTCCATCGTTTTGTATCCCCCATCAAAATCAACCCAGCGGCCGATACGATCAACTGTTTTTTTCCATTCACCTACATAGGTCAAAACTTTTGAACGAGCATGCTCAACAAATTTTTCAACACCGAGTTGTTCGATTTCGACGTGACCTGAAATTCCCAAATCTTTTTCAACAATATTTTCAATCGGCAAACCGTGACAATCCCAACCCCAACGACGAGGCACGCGAAAACCACGCATCGTCTGATAGCGACCAATCACGTCTTTGGCTGTTGAACCCAAAATATGTCCGTAGTGCGGCAATCCTGTTGCAAAGGGAGGACCATCATAAAATACGTAGTTGCCACGTGGTGCATCTTTGGTTAATGATTTTTGGAACACATCGTGTTCTTTCCAAAACGCGAGAATTGCTTCTTCTCGTTCTGCTGCGACCGATTTTGTACTGTTGTTATTTGTTTCCATAGATAAAAATAAAACTCGTCCTTAGCTAACAAACGCATATGCGCT
The DNA here is from genome assembly GCA_964397435.1 of uncultured Candidatus Saccharibacteria bacterium. GTDB lineage: Bacteria > Patescibacteriota > Minisyncoccia > Phycocordibacterales > UBA9973 > DALYCO01. Next base: position 15,584 of record CAYNHU010000008.1, read on the forward strand.
TATTGGATAAGGACGAGTTTCCCCGCGGTACCACCTTAGTTGCCCGGACTCGGGCCGCTTGTAAAGCTATAACGGGCATACCCGCTGGATTCTAGGCACAAAGGCTTCTTTCCAGAGCTCGGAGGTGATAGCCTCGTCATTGCTTGTATATGCATAATACAGAATATACCCTCTCCTGTAAAGACAGACAAAGAAAAAGAGCCCCCATCCAACAGAGGGGGCTCAGACAACGCGAGAAAGCCGTCTTGCATATGTGTTAAAAGTAGTTGTAAGCAATAGTAGTAAATCAATGTCCAGGTTCATCGCGAAATAGATTCGCAAAATGATTGAAGTAGTGTTGCACGCTCAATTGTTGAGGTACATTCTCAATTTGCAATTCTCCTCTCGAAGAAACAGACATGTGTGGATATTCATCCACAACTTTACGTAAAGTTCCCGCCTGATGAGCGAGGGTGCGATTATCGCTGGTAAAAATTGTGTTTACAATATCACCAACAGGAAAAAACGGATTAGGTACTAACATACGCTTTTGTTTTTTGTGATTGTATTTTTTTATGGATTTGGGAAACAGCAAACTGCAGTTCCGGAGGGATAAAACCAATAGGTTCAGTGGTTTAGTTAATTATACTAGAATTAGCAGAAAAGTCAACTACATCTTTTCAGGCACTGAAATACCCAACAAATACAAGCCTTTTGTCATAGTGACGACAAATGCTTCAGTAATCGCAAGTTTGTGAGTTGAAAATGGATCTTCAGTGTTTACAATCTGATGTTCTCCATAGAATGAGTTAAATGATGCCGCAAGTTCTGCGAGGTATGTTGCGAGATGATGTGGTTCGCGTGTTTCGTACGCACGTGCAACAACTTCAGGAAAACGATACATGTATTTTTCAAGTGGCGTAACTACCCAACCTTCGTGAAGTGCCTCGTGTGGAGCAAGCCCTGCCTGCTTCCCTTTTTCCAAAACTGCACGAGCACGCACGGTTGTGTACTGCAAGTACGGACCTGAGTCACCATCAAATGAAATTGATTTTTCAAAATCATAAATAATATCACCACCAAGTGCTTGTTTGAGAATTGAATATTTGAGCGCAGCAACACCGACTTGGTTTGCGATATGATCTCGCTCATGATCTGGTAATTCACGATCAGCCATTTTTTCGCGAACAACATCACGAGCATCGTTCATGAGCGATTCACCAGTTATCACGTTACCTTTTCGTGAACTCATTTTACCTGAGGCAAAACGCATCATGCCGTGTGTCAGATGCTTCATGCGTGATTCAAATTCTGGGTGCATGAGAGAAATCGCTTTTTGTACGACTTTCATGTATTCGCCTTGCTCAATAGCAGTCACAACAATCGAAAGATCGAGGTTAGGTTCTTTCTCGAATTTTTTAGTAGTTAAGCCAATTTCTTTTGCTTCGTATGTTGGCAAACCTTGTTTTGTAATGAATACACGAGTGTGTAATTTTGGATCATATTTTTCAGCGTGAAAAACAATAGCACCGTCTGACTCTTCGAATACTGGACCAATGTTACTACGAACAAGCGCAGTACCGATTGGCGCCATTTCACTCTCAAAGAAGTAATGATTGAATGATGTTCCGAGTGTCGCGTAAATTTCTTCGAATGCGTCGAGTGTTACTGTACGACCCCAGTCATAGAGGGCGTTGATTGTTTTATCACTGCGCTCGTAGATTTTTTTGTTGATTGCATCAATTTCTGCTTTTACAGCAGGATCGTCTTCGTAAAGTGTTGAAGCTGCTGAATAGCACGCACCAATGTACTGAGCTTGTGCACTAGCTCCAGCAGTTGTATCGCCTTTGCCTTTTTTAAGCATCATCCAAATTGCTTTTGCCACATGAAGACCAACATCACCTTGGTAGTTTGCACGAATAACATCAGCACCGGCAGCAGTATGAATACGTGCAATTGATTCGCCGATTGCATTTGTCATTAAGTGACCAATATGAAATGGCTTAAATGGATTTGGATCGGTGTATTCAATCATGACCTTCTTACCAGATGCGAGCGAGACGTCTCCCCATCGAGTAGCATCTCCGCGGATTGTGTTGAGTGACTGTACAAAAAATGATGGTGTGAGACGGAAATTGATAAATCCTGGGCCAGCTATTTCAACTGAAGCAATCGTTGCTGGTTTGTGTTTCTCAAATGCAGTAACAAAAAGCTCTGCTGTCTCACGAGGATTTTTACCGAGTTTTTTTGACAGTGCCAATGCGAGGTTGGTTGCATAATCTCCGTGTGTAAGTTCAGCAGGATGTTCCAACGCAAAAGTCGTCTCAGTAATACCGAGATCCTTGAGCGTTGTTATGATTGCCTGTTCAAGTTGTTCTTTCATTATTTTCTACCAGTCGATCCAAAGGCTCCTTCGCCTCGACTTGATTCACTTAATGTATCAGTTTCCTCGATTTCTGCAATGGCTACAGGGAAAATGATGAGCTGTGAAACTTTGTCACCTTTTTCGATGGTATATGGTGTATCACTTAAATTAACGAGATGCGTGTTGTATTCACCTCGATATCCGGCATCGAAAACACCGCCCATGGTGTGGAGACCTGCTTTAGAAATACTTGATTTATCTTTCACCAAGGCTGCGTAGCCAATCGGAAATTCGAGTGCAAAGCCATGCCACAAACGAACGTGCTGTCCTGGAGCTACAGTGATATCTTCGAGCGAATACATATCAAGCCCCACATCTCCTGGGTGAGCATAAGTGGGTAAAATAGCTTCGGGTTTAAGACGTTGTACATGCAGTTTCATATAGGCATTGTAGCAAAAATGAGCCAGAAAAAAACTCCCCCTGCATAAGCAGGGGGAGATTATAAATTACGAGGCGCTCTATGTGCCGGTTATGATATCCGTGTAAGATACACGCGTATTGCCTGTTCCAAGGCACGGTATTTTTCGTACTGGCCGCGTTCGGCAACTTCTACGTTACCCAAAAATGTGTTCATGTACCTTGTATGCTCATCCAGTATTTTCAAAACTTCTCCAGAGGAGTAGCCTGGTTTGCCATCAACCAGAGGAAATAGATACATCCAACCTGATTTAGGAAATTTATGCATATGGGTAGAAAACACACCAACATACAATTGTTGTAGTAGTTTGATTTTTGGCTCAGTTGTTGGCGTGATAAGTGTTTGGAGGTTTACTTTTTCTTTCTCCTCTAACACATGCCGTACACTGGCAAGAATTTTGGTAGCTGTAACTAAACGGGTTATGGAAAGACCGGTTGTCGATCCAAAGTCAGGTAAAAATTGTTCAATCAACATTTTTTGAGGTTGATTAGTGGTACTCGAGTTGGTCCCTGAAGTGTGTTTAAGCGTTGCCATAATAAAGTATTTTCTTGAACATAGCATGTTTCGAAATTTTTACAAAATAAAGCGGGGGTCGCGCATGCGCGACCCCCGCCCGCTTTGGTATATAGCTATCGAACGTACTTTGCTACCTTTTTGAATACCTCCTCGTGAATCACTTCTCGTGGCAAAATATCTCCTTTTGGAGCACAATCAATTTTGATAAAGTTGTTTAATTCCTTTACCAACTTCAGTGCACTCGCTCGTGCATTCTCGAGATGTTTCGGATCTTGCTCGTGCACGTCTTTCTTTGCACCTTTGTATGAACGTGTTGCAGTTTTGTCTCGTTCTTTCATGAGTCGCTGTGTTACAGCAAGCGGCACAGAGAGATAAAGCACAAGTGACGGACGTGGAATTTTAAATACACGATATTCCATCTCATCAAGCCACACGAGAAAATCTTTGCGCTTTTTTGCGTTAGCAATCTTCCCTCCCTGGTGAATTTGGTTTGCTGATACGTAGCGATTTGCGATAACAACGTAACCATGTGCAAGCCATTCTCGAATTTGTTCAGATGATTCCCAACGATCAGCGGCATACAAAACAGATGCGATTTTAGGATGTAAGTGTGAAAAATTATAATACTGTTCTGTTAAACAGTGTCCGATGAATTTTCCAAAAAAGTTTTTGTAGTATTCTGGAAAATCAACGATCTTGACGGTCTTCCCCATTTTTTTGAGACGACGCGCGAGCAATGCGACTTGTGTTGCCTTACCACTTCCGTCAATACCATCTATAACGATAAAAGTTCCTTTGGTTTTCATACAAGTTTACGATCTGATCGCCATGCAACATAGGCAATCATAATGAATATAAAAAATAATCCTGTGAAAAGTGCCGCGTCAGCATGCTTACCTGGATCAGAGAAAACAAGCCAGATATCGACAACAAGTTCACGAGGATTCATAAATACGTCCCAACTATTCCAGCGCAAAAAGCGTCCGATGTAAATTCCGAAACTAGTAAGAAGCATGATCCCCGAGAGCGCGAGCCATGTTGCAGTACTACTCCACACTCGTCTGATCAGTATTTCAATTTCATTCAATGAATAAAATGTTGCGAGCATGCCAACCCACGCAGCTGAAAAGAACATCATGATGTTATACCAAATTGGGAGTGGGCCACCTGCTCGAAGATGAATGAAGTCAGTCAGCAAATATGGTGCGTTTGGAAATAGTGCAAGCCATATCAAACCTGCAAATACAATGACTATTTTATAGACATGCGGTCGCGCAATGTACCATACAATAAAAGTACTGACGAAAAGCGGTAAAATCGCGAGAAACATATTCCACGAAAGGTACAGATCAGCAGGACGATGCAACATCACGGCTCGGCCAATATTAAAAGCAACGGCCAGAATGGTCATTACAACGAGTGGTCTGAAAGCTATAAACTGAGGGAATCGCATACCTGTATCTTAGCGAGTTAGTTCCCTTTCGTCAAAAGCATTCGCCGACGAACCAAAACGAGCACGACTTCGATCAGGTTGCCGATAAAAAGGTAGGCGGCGAAACCTATTGTTATAAATGAAAATGTTGGAACAGTCGCAAGTGACAAAAGTGCATTAAAAGAACCAGAATAATACGAACTGAGTGTTTCAGTATCTGGTGCTTTCCATGATTTGATATATGTCGGAATAAATGCAATTCCATCTGCGAGAATAGCGCATAGAGTTGCAACAAAACCCTGATCAAACACAATCCAAAAACCCAAAGCTAATAGTGAAAACGCGAGACAAATATAATCAATCACTCCTAATTTCCAATATGCTTGTTTATTTCGATATGATGCGAGAAGTACCAGAAGTGGTATAAAACCAGCCATAAAAATAGGCAGCGCGGCAATACCTGCACCTTCTTGAAACTGAATTACAGCCGCAGTCACAGGTGCGATAAACCACACCAACCAACTGACTCTGTTTGGTTTTGTGGTACCACGCAATGTTGCCACAATATAGAAAAGCCCAGCAAACGATGAAGTAAAAAGCGATATGAGAGCGATAGATTGTGGGAGCATGATGAAATTAGTTATCTGAAGCAAGCGCGTCTAAAGCTGCTGTGGCATAGAATTGTACATTCGGTACAAGTTCCATTGTTGCAAGCTGTTCCCTTGTTACCCACCGCAATTCAGCACCTTGTTCATGCGGAAGTACTGAATCAGTAGTTATATCAGAATCTACTCGTGCAAAATATACAAACACAACATGTTGATGAATATCATTCACAAAATGTTTTCCCATGTATCGAGGGGGTGTGATGTAGTGATAGTGTCCGTCACTTTCGCTTGGACTTTTTGTATGATCAACAATTGTAATAGCAAGACCAACTTCTTCTTTTACTTCACGAAACGCAGCCTCAAGAGGATCTTCATCAAGTTCAATGTGTCCTCCAACTGAAAGCCAAATTTTGAACTTATCATGCATGCGAAGTAGTACTTTGTTTTTGTGAACAATGAATACTTCTACCGTGTAATCAATTTTTTCGTGAATGTGCGGCATGTAAAATTATTTTCCTGGGCGTTTAATAATCTGCTCTTTTTCAGGATTTTCTAGTTGTAAATTGGTAACAATTTTCTCTGCAACAGAATTTGCATCCATGTAATCTGGAAGTTTTTCTGGTTTATATTCTTTCCATAACTCCGTTTGCATTCCTCCTGGATAAACAGAGATGAGTGAAATATTTGAATCTGTGTTTTCTGCTTTTAAGCCCTGTAAATATCCATTTACTGCCCATTTACTTGCTGCATATATTTTAAGATTTTTCGAATTAGTCGCATCTAATGCTGCAGTTGAAAGAATATTCACAACAGTACCCTGGCCAACTTCTTTCATATACTTAAGTGCAGCACGACAACCAAACACAGTTCCAAAAAAGTTTACGTCTAAAATCTCATGTGCTTTTTCCATATCAATATATTCACTTTCTGGAGAAAAAGCATACAACATACCCGCATTGTTGATCCAAACGTCAATTTGGCCAAATTTCTCAATCGCTGTTCTTGCTAAATTCTGTACTTCTTTTTCACTTCGCACATCAGTCTTAACAAAGACTACATTTTCAGGGAAATCCTTTTCAGTTTCTTCTCTGTGAGTGGTAGCGACAACTTTTGCGCCAGTATCTACAAATTTAAAAACTAAAGCCCTTCCTAGGCCTTTTGTTCCACCAGTTATAACAACAACTTTATCTTTGAGGTTCATATTATTTCTTCTTTCGCATTACCTTATCCATCTTTCGTGCAATCGCAATCATATCTTTTTCTTTCTTGCCGCGAGTTGTTTCTGCGGGAGTGCCGATGCGGATACCTGAAGGATCCATTGGTCCTCGTGGATCACCCGGAATTGTGTTCATGTTTACGATGATGCCAGCCTTTTCGAGGAGCGCTGAAGCTTCTTTCCCAACAGGGCCTGCGCCGTTCATGTAAGTATCAACGAGGATAAGGTGTGAATCTGTTCCACCTGTAATCACGCGCCAGCCGAGATTCTGCAATTCTTGTGCGAGTGCTGCTGCATTTTTTACAACTTGTTTTGCATATTTTTTGAATGCAGGTGTTGCGTCTTCTTTGAGTGCGACAGCAACTGCAGCGATCTGGTTTTCGTGTGGACCACCTTGGAGACCTGGGATGATTGTCTTGTCGATTTTCTTGTCGAATTCACGAGCGTCTTTGCGAACAAAGATGAGCGCTGATCGTGGGCCGCGAAGTGTTTTGTGTACTGTAGTTGTTACGACATCAGCATATGGAAAGGGCGTTGGATACACTCCCCCAGCAATGAGTCCCGCAACGTGCGACATATCTACCATCAGGATAGCACCAGCTGCTTCAGCAATTTCACGGAATTTTTTCCAATCAACAGTGCGAGGATATGCAGTAAAACCTGCAACAATGAGTGTTGGTTTTTCTGCAATCGCCTGTTCTTTCAATTTTGCATAATCAAGCAAACCAGTTTCTGGATTTACTTCAAACTGAACTGGTGTCCAGATTTTACCGGTCATTGAAACTGGCTGCGCATGTGTAAGGTGACCACCAGAAGAAAGTTTCATACCCATGATCTTTGCGTGGGGTGGTACGAGTGCAGAATACACCGCTAAGTTTGCCGGTGAACCAGAAAGTGGCTGCACATTTACGTGCCATTCAGTCGGCTTTAATTTGAACAATTTAAGTGCGCGTTCCTGAGCGAGTGACTCAACTTTGTCGATCACTGCATTTCCACCGTAGTAACGGCGACCAGGATAGCCTTCGGCATATTTGTTCGTGAGACTAGAACCAAGCGCAACAAGCACATCTTTTGAAACATAGTTCTCAGATGCAATGAGGTTAATAACGCTTTTTTGTCGCTTCTCTTCTGCTTTGATAAGTTTTTCTACCTGTTTGTCTTTCATTGGAAATAGACGGCCAAGCCGTGGTTAATTGAGTAATATGAGAAGTGACGTGGTGTTAGATCATAAGCCGTTTTTTAGATTATGGTTCTAGTATAGCAAAAAAGCCCGAAGTCAAAAACTGGGCTTTTTTGCTCTGTATTGTAAGTATTATCCTCGCACAAACGTAAGCGCTTTACCCTTTTGGTTTGCGCGACCTGTTCGTCCAATACGGTGAACGTAGGTGTCGTATGTCTGAGGAACATCGTAGTTGATAACGTGTGTCACGTTTGGGATATCGAGACCACGAGCAGCAACGTCAGTTGCAATCAAAATAGTGATGACATTGTTTTTAAAAGAATCCAATGTTCGGATACGTTCACGGTTTCGTTTGTCGCCGTGAATCGCACCAACTTTGAATCCTCGAACGCGAAGTTCTTTTTCAAGTTCATCAACATCACGCTTTGTTTCGCGGAAGATCAAAACCTTACTTGAACCATCAGCAATGAGAATATCGTGAAGCTGATCAATTTTCTTTGCTCGATCAGTAACGCGAACAACATCTTGGTCAACGTTCTTTGAAGTATCACGCACAACAACTGAAATTGAAACTGGATCTTTGAGATATTTTTCAGTAAGTTTTTTGATATCTGGAGAAAGTGTCGCTGAGAAGAAAAGTGTCTGACGTTCAGCTGCCATTTTGTTGATAACAAATTCCATTTCATCACGGAATCCCATATCAAGCATACGGTCTGCTTCGTCGAGCACAATACTTTTGAATGTTTCGAGCTTGAGTACTTTCTGTTCAATCAAATCACGAACACGTCCTGGTGTACCAATAACGAACGAAACACCGCGTTTAAGTTCACGAATCTGACGATTGATTGGCATACCACCAACACATGAAACTGAATAGATACCAACAAACTTCACAAAGTCATGGAGTTCTTTTTCAATCTGAAGCGCAAGCTCACGAGTTGGAGCAAGCACAAGTACCTGTTCTTTTTTGTTTTTAATAATTTTCTGAATGAGTGGGAGGAGAAACGCTGCTGTTTTACCAGTACCAGTGTTTGCTAAACCAAGTACGTCACGGCCAGCGAGTGCTGCCGGAATAGCTTGGTCCTGAATTGGTGTTGGATGTTCAAAACCTTTCTTTTCAATTGCAGATTTGAGTTTTGCATCAAATGGAAAATCTGCAAATGCGTTCTTTGCTGCATATGGCTTTGCTTCAACATGTTCAGCCTTGCGAATGAATTTTGAAGTATCAATTCGTTCTGGATTACCGCCACCTCGACGACCGCTGCGACCGCGACCACCACCGAATGAACGTCCTCCGCCAAATGATTTACCACCGAAACCACCTGAAGAACCAAAACGTTTTTCGCCACCACTACTAGCACCAAAACGTTTAAATGGCTTACTACCTGTTGAAAATTTCTTTCCAAATGGTTTTTTGTCGCCACTACTACCAGTACTACTGCCAAATTTTTTCGGGCCACGAGATGGCTCCGCGCGAAACGATCCAAAAAAGGATGTTCGCTTGCCTGTTCCTCCACGAGGACTAGCAGGCTTACCGCTTCCCTTGTGAGGAGCAGTTGAATGCTTTCTTGTTTGCATACGATATGTTTTTGTCATGGTAACCAGACCACGACGCACACGCGTACAGCTGATTCCACAAGCGCATTCTCGTTATATAAAGAGTGAGAATGATGTATATGAAATAACATTTTTCAAGAAAAATGTCAAGAAACCCATACATAAAAAGACGGTGGCTTACGGGCCACCGAACTACTAAACTATGCAAAAACTTACCTATTGTAGAAAAACACAATTGGCCCTAAACAGATGAACCACAATATAGAGGCCATCATGATAGCCATAAACCAATAAAATAAGCGGCTGAACATTTTTAGGTAGTAGTTCCGACCGGTTTCAATGGTTACTATATCAGTACGCCACCCATCATCCGTCATATAACGCTGTGAGTTAATTAGAAAAGTCCAGATAACAATAACGAATGTGGTAATAATAATACCGGCTGTTGTTACCGTGGTAATTTCACGTATCAGTGGTGGAACGCTGGCATGAGTGTATAAGTACACAAACATGCTACTTATGAGTAAAGAATCAATTAACAGGAAAATGGATGCTGTCATAAAAATAGATATCATTTCCCAATCAATTGCGATGTTTACATTATAGCTACCTGCTAATTTGTTTCCTCTTTTAAGAGATGTTGAACTTGTTTGAGCTTTCATATGCAAAGAATTTGAGTAAAAATTAACACAAAACGAACACTGCGTCAATTTAGACTCCGTGGATTATTTCAGCTACACTCAAGCTATGGATTATCACGTTGATACTATCTACCTCAAACTACTCCAAAAATTATTGGACGAGGGTGTCGAAAAAACTGACCGTACCGGTACAGGAACCAAGAGTTTCCTCGGATATCAAATGCGGTTCGATCTTTCAAAAGGCTTTCCCCTACTCACCACAAAAAAAGTTCCAATGAAAGCAATCATTCACGAACTCATCTGGTTCGTTCGTGGTGATAGTAACCTCAAATATCTTGCAGATAACAACGTGCATATTTGGGATGAGTGGCCATTTAAGGCGTACCTCATTCGTAACAACATTCCTGTTCCTCAAACAGGTAGTGACGAGTGGAACACTGGTATCAAAGAATTTATCGAAAAAATAAAAACAGATGAAGCGTTTGCCAAAGATTACGGAAACCTCGGTCCGATTTATGGTTATCAGTGGCGCAATTGGCCAACTCCAAATGGCGGACATATCGACCAGCTCAAAAACGTAATTGAGCAAATCAAGAAAACTCCTGATTCTCGTCGCATGATTGTATCAGCGTGGAATGTTGCTGATATTGATGAAATGGCAAAAGCAGGACTTCCTCCATGTCACTGTTTGTTTCAGTTTTATGTTGCAAACGATAAACTCTCATGCCAACTCTACCAACGCTCATGCGATACATTTTTGGGTGTGCCTTTTAATATCGCTTCATATTCCCTCCTCACCATGATGATTGCGCAGATTACAGGACTTGAACCTGGTGAATTTGTTTGGACTGGTGGTGATGTGCATCTCTACCAAAACCATATTGAACAAGCACAGCTCCAACTTTCTCGCGCACAGGATATTCGACCAATGCCAACAATGAAAATTAATCCTGATGTTAAGAACATCGAAGATTTTACTATCAATGATTTTGAATTAGTCGACTACAATCCACACGATGCAATTAAAGCACCGATTGCAGTGTAATAACACATCAAATTATGCAAACAAAATCTTGCCAGAATTGTAACAAAGACTTCGTCATTGATCAGCTCGACACTGACTACTACGCAAAAATGAACGTCCCCCATCCAACATGGTGCCCAACGTGTCGTTTCGTTCGTCGTATGTCAACACACAATGTTTGGAATGTGTATTGGCGTAACTGTGACAAGTGCGACAAGAAAATGCTTTCAATGTACAGCAAAGACAAGGAAATCACGGTGTACTGTAATGAATGCTGGTGGGCTGATGATTGGGATGGTACTGAATACGCGACGGATTACGATCCACATCGAACTTTTTTTGAACAGCTCTATGAACTTTCTCGCAAAACACCATGGGTTGCTCAAGAAGTTATTGCATCAACGATGGTGCATTCGGAATATTCAAACGGTGCATCGTATCTCAAAAATTGCTTTCTTACATTCTGGGCTGACTATTGTGAGAATTTAAATAACTCAACATTTTGTTTGAATTTCAAAGATTCGTCAGATTGTCTTCGTGGATATGAATCTGAACTCTGTTATGAATCAGTTGGTTTTAGTCGTAACTTCCGCACATTTTTTACCGAGGAAAGTGATGACTGCGTAGACGTATGGTTTTCTCGTAATTGCTATAACTGTACCAATTGTATTGGGTGCGTAAATCTTCGCGGTGCATCGTACTGTATTTTCAATGAGCAGTATTCAAAAGAAGAATACGCGCAGAAACTCGCGGAGTTTAAACTTGATACCTGGAGTGGTATTCAAAAATTAAAGAGCCAAGCTCGTGCGTTTTGGTTAACAAAACCATATCGTGCGTATCACGGACACTCACTCAATTTGAATGTGAGTGGTGACTACGTATTTGAATCAAAAAATTCTCACGATTTGTACTTAGCAAACGGTGTTGAAGAATCTCGCTATTGTCAGTTTATAACCGTACCAAAAGTAAAAGAAGCGTACGATTATTCAGGTTGGGGCGCTAATGCTGAGCAAATCTATGAAGCGCATTCAAGTGGCGAAAATGTTACTAATATTAAATTTTCAATGGAAGCATACACAGAAAGTATGAACATTGAATATTCAATCTGGACAATCGCTGGTAAGCACAATTTTGGATGTACAAACCTCAAGCGTAAACAGTACTGCATTTTGAACAAACAGTATTCAAAAGAAGAATACGAGGCACTGCGTGAAAAAATTATTGCCGACATGCAAGCACATCCATACATCGATCCACAAGGTCGAACATGGACCTACGGTGAGTTCTTCCCTCCGATGATGAGTCTCTTTGGATACAACGAATCAACGGCGCAGAGATTTTTCCCAAAGACACAAGAAGCGGCACTCGCTGAAGGTTTTTATTGGGCACCTGAAACATCAAACGAATACGCAACGACCATCAAAGCATCTGAATTACCAGAAACAATTGATACTACACCACAAACTATTTGCTCAGAAATTATCGAATGTGAGACATGCGCTAAAGCGTACAAAATTGGAGAGCTCGAATACATGCTCCTTCAAAAAATGCATTTGCCTGCACCTCATTCATGTCCAAAGTGTCGTATGAATAGTTTGTTCTCACGAATGAATCCGATCGAGTTGCATCATCGCGCATGCCAGAAATGCCAAACAGCGATTGACACTCCGTACGCACCAGAACGCCCAGAAATTGTGTACTGTGTTGATTGCTACCAGCAAGAACTACACTAACGGTTGCCTTTTAGGATTTCATATGTTTAGCTTAAGAAAAGGCACATTATGAAATCATATAATGAAACTGAACTTATCCGAGGATGTGTTCTCGGTGAAGAACAAGCAGCTACTACCCTAATTACTTATCACTACAAAAGCGTACTTGCGGCTATTATTTGCCATGGCATCTATGATGCAACTACTGCAGAAGATCTTACCCAAGAGACATTTATTAAAGTTATTGGTTTGCTCAAACAAGATAACTATGATAACCGAAATAAATTTCGCGCTTGGCTATTGAGAATCAGCACCAATTTAGCTGTAGATTACTTACGTAAAAAGAACCATGACCCGCTTGTTTTTGTAGACAGCCAAGAGTACACAGATACAGAACGTGCAGACTACCACGTAGGAGTATTTCAAAGAACCCGAAGTACTTACAAAACCCCAGAAGAATAAGCTTTATGGCAAATTGATAGTGTTTCGAAATACCTTCCACTACTTGATGGTTCAACGATTTTAAATGACTTACTAAACCAGATTCCGGCTGGTCAAAAAAGTGTACTCACATTGCGTTTTTTTGAGAAAAAATCATTTAAAGAAATTGCAACAGCTGAAAACATACCACTTAACACAGCGCTTGCTCGGACACGATATGGTTTACATAATTTACGTACTTTACTGGCAGGCAACATGCCCGCCTTACGTGTAAGCAACATGATACTAAACGCATAAGAATACTCTGCACGGTCACCATTCCGGTAGCCGCTTTTTTTTGCTACTATAGACTCATGACACTCTCAATCATCGCAGCAATCGGAACTAACAACGAGCTCGGCAAAGACAATCAGCTTTTATGGAATCTCCCTGAAGATATGAAACATTTTCGTGAGACTACTCGCGGACACACGGTCATCATGGGACGTAAAACATTTGAATCCATCGGCCGCCCACTTCCCAACCGTCGCAATATTGTGATCACCCGAGATACAACATATACACATCCGGGGATTGAAGTTGTTCATTCATTAAAAGAAGCTTATGATCTAATTGGAGCAACCGATGAGGAAGTATTTATCATTGGAGGTGCTCAATTATATAGCGAAGCAATTCTTCGTGCAGACAAGCTATATATTACACATGTTGATGGATCATTTGAGGCAGACACTTTTTTCCCAGAAATTAGCTGTGAGGATTGGGAACGTGTGACTACAGAATCTCATATGCGCGACAATGAACATGCGCATGATTATACATTTACAATCTATCAAAAAACCGCTTAGGCGGTTTTTTGATTAACTATACAGCTCCGGATGTTTGTGTCGAATCAATGCGAAGATAGCACTTTGCACATAAGTGCTTGTGCGATTCACGAGATTGTTGGTGAGAAGTCCAATAATACTTCCCTGTTGTTTTGAGTTTGAAACGCCAAACAAATTGTCAGCGGCTATGCCGAGCTCAACACCATTGCGACGAATATCATCAGCGATTGGTTTTGGAATTTCAAACGACGCAGCACGTGCTCGTCCTGTAATTCCCTGCTTGGATTCAATCACAATGTGACTTGTTTCAAACATATGTTCAACGACATCAATAATGCCACTTTCAGTACCAACCCAAAAATCAGCTTCTGGAAAATGCTCCTTACAATCAGCTACGCGGTTAAATGCACCTGAGAGTGTTTCTTCATCAGATTTTGGCTGATCAGAAACGTTTGATTTTGCTTTGTGTCCGACAAAAGTAAACGTTTCTTCTGGAAAAACTTGCTCGAATGCCTGCTTAACCACATCAATCTTGACTGGATTTTGAGAACCAACGATAACCTGTTTCATATTATTGATTACTATACGCCTCAATGACGTCATTTAAAAGTTCAAAAGTCACACCTGCTTCTTTGAAAATATCTTTTGAGCGTGCACCTGCGTGATAATCCTTTTTTGCAACGACACGAACGATGCCTGCATTGATGATCATTTTTGCACATGCGTAGCATGGTGTCATATTACAGTAGAGCGTACTTCCCTCAAGCGCAGCACCAACACGCGCAGCATGCACAATAGCATTCTGTTCAGCGTGCGCAGTTCTGATACAGTGTTTACTTTCACTGCCATCATCGTTAATAACTGTCGCCATTTCGTGTCCAACCTCGTCACAGTGCTGTGTGCCTGCTGGAGAACCAACATACCCCGTCGCAACAATGCGCTTGTCGTGGGCGATAACGCAGCCTGAACGACCACGGTCGCACGTAGCACGCTTGGCTACAGCATCCATAATTTCTATGAAATATTCATCCCATGACGGGCGCTTGTGTACTTCGGTCATATAGGGCTAGTCTACCTCTATTTGAGATACATTGCAAAAAATATAGAATTATTCTTGATACGCCTGCTTAAAAGAAATAATCTGATCACCAGCCACCACTACGTCCCAGTAAAGGTTTTGGAAATCTAAACATCCATACTGATCTGTGTAGCATTTCTTTGCCTGAAAATGTTCAGTAAACTCTTTTGCGGTCAGTACTCTATCTTTGAGTGGCTCCTCACCACCTGCTCCAATATAGGTACCAGAAACCGTTTCAGGTAAAACCAACTCCCCTGGCCCACGAAGATTAACTGCTCCATATCCACCACTTGTTTCTTCGACTGAACCGTCATCCATCACTCCACCATATGTCATACTCATATGATCGTGCACGGTGAGTATATAACCATGATCAGTTTTTTTAATTAAAGTAACTGTTATGATGCGCTCGTTTGGTTGTAAGCTATGTTCGTTATATTTTTGAAAATGAGTTGCATCGGTCCAAACAATTTTTTGTCCAGGAGAAAGTTCAATATGCGGATGTGTATCAGAACCAACAGCCTCTTGTTCAACCATCAGCGCACGTGCATTTTTATTAAAAAACCAAAAACGAGTACGCACGTTAGTAAAACAACGGCGAGTCCAATAAAAGAAACTTTCATGCGCATATTCATACTGCAATGATAACACAAAAGCCCCTTGCGGGGCTTTTGATTGTATTAGTCAACGATTGTGAATCCGCCTGAACGAGCTGAGCCTGCAACGATTTTCATTGCTGCTTCGATGTCGTTTGCGTTAAGGTCTGGCATCTTCACTTCAGCAATTTCACGAAGCTGAGCTTTTGTGATTTTACCTACTTTTGAAGTGTTTGGTTTGCCTGAACCTTTTTCTACACCAGCTGCCTTTGTGAGGAGTGTAATTACTGGTGGAGTTTTGATTTCGAAATCGTATGTACGATCTTCATAAACTGAGATTTTTACACCGACAATCTGACCTGCCATTTGCTGAGTAGCTGCGTTGAATTTAGTGACGAAATCACCGATGTTCACGCCAGCCTGACCGAGTGCAGGACCGAGTGGTGGAGCTGGTGTCGCCTTTGCGGCTGGCACCTGCAATTTGATTTTCTTTGTAACCTTTTTTGCTGCCATAAAATTAAAATTTGCGGGCTGAAAGTGAGAAGCGTTTCAGTCCCCTAACTAAATAGCGTAACGGGCTTACATTACCATAAAAACATCACATGCGCAACCTCGCCAGAGAAGTACCCTCGAAAAGACACGCCATAAAAGCCTGAGGGCTTTTTGGCTCGAACTCGCGCCGTCGCGCTCCGTTAGGTCTTTTCGAGGGTACTTCTCTGGCGAGGTTATATATTAAATTTATAGTAATAAAAAACCGCCCACTGGGCGGTTTTTTATTTTTTAATACACTAGAGTTTTTTGACTTGTGTAAAATCGAGTTCTACTGGGGTTTCGCGGCCGAACATTGAAACGAGAACGCGAACCTTTCCACGTTCATGGTCAACTGATTCAACTTTACCTTCAAGGTCTTTGAATGGACCGTCGCCGATTCGGATGAGTTCACCAACAACAAGATCGATGTTGTGTTTTGCTTTTGTTTCAGTATCCATTGTGCGGAAGAGTGCTTCAACTTCCTGCTTGTTAAGTGGAACAGGGTTAACACCGGCACCAACGAATCCTGTAACACGTGGAGTGTTTCGGACTACGTACCATGAGTCATCAGTTACCACCATATCAACAAGCACGTAACCTGGATACACTTTTTCTTCAACTTCTGAACGCTTACCAGCTTTTACTTTGATTTTCTTTTCCTTAGGGACAACAACATTGAAAATCTTGTCTTGCATTCCCATTGAATCAATACGTTGCTTCAAGTTACGAGCAACTGCATCTTCGTAGCCAGCATATGTGTGAACCGCGTACCAATTTCGTTCACCTTGTAGTTCTTGTTTTGCCATAATGTAGTGTGGCAGTGAACTGCCTGCTTAATGATTAATAACCGAGCAACTTTTGGAGACCTGATGAGAAGAGGAAATCAAAGAAACCGAGGAGGTATGCGATGATTCCTGAAATTGCGAGGACTGCAATTGTAGACCAAATCACCTGTTCTTTTGACGGCCAAGTGACTCGTGACAATTCAGCTTTTGTTTCTTTAAAGTATGAGATGATTGACATAAAATTAAGTATTTTTAAAAGCCCTCGCGGGGCTCTCCTTATATATTACCAAATTCTTTTACTACTGTCAAAATAAAAACAGGGGCACGTATATGTGTCCCTGTTATATAAAATGTAGTAACTATTTTACTGTTTTAAAACCTTCAGGTTAACTGTTGCGCCCTGATTAGTTAGAGCGGATACAAAGTATAAACCTGCCGGAACAGAAAGCTGTATGGTCTTTTGCACTTCAGAATATGAAGCAACAATTTGACCGGTCGTGTTGAATATCTTCACCTGTTGTAAAGGTTCAGACAATGTAATCATATCGGTTGTAGGGTTTGGCCAGAAGCTGATACCAGTTTTTTCTACAGCAGTAATTGCTGTGGTAATTTCAGGTACAAACTCAATGGTAGAATGTACAGACAAGTTTCCTTGCTGCATATTGAACACCCACTCGGCTGCTGGAGACAATGATAGGCCGTTCCATGCTGCGATAATATGTGTACCAGATGGCACATTGGCATGTAGATAATTGATCGCCTTGTAATCACATAGTAATTCATACTCATCTCCCCAAATCGGAAAATCAAACACACCACTTGTGTCACCACAGGAAATCGGATTATCAACCGACATCAGCAACAACGGCATCGATATGCTATCAGTCGAGCCAACCGTAATGGCTACAGTTGGAACTGGAACTCTCGCGTATTCTACAGGTATTGTTTTCCCCTGGTCTAATAACGAATTATATGTTCCAAACGCTGGGTCGGTATTCAGTATGTTTGCTACTTCTACCCGTCCCACTGGTAGTACTTGTGCCAAAACATCTATAAAAGAATCACGGTAAGCAGTCAAACCTTTTTTCATCGAGTCAACATAGGCACCACCTCTCTCGCTTAATTCGCTGAATTTTACGCTGTCAGCGATATCGAACAATATTATCGGTTGTGGTGAAGAAAATGTCATTGTTGAATTCCCCGGTAACATAAAATCGCCTTTTTCAGCATCTAATATGTTTTGATCAACTGACCACTCCGGGAATGGGTAAATGTGCGGTGTATCCACACTAAAAATGAGTGGATATCGTTGTAGATTATATGGTGACCATGGACGGCCTTGGTACGTAGAACCGATAGCAAGCTGTGGGTTGTTATGAATATCCCATGCTGAGGCGAAACCATTTGGCGAGCCTGCGTATGGAAATAACAATCCGGGTTCACCTGGGTCAAAATCAACCATCGAAAAATAGTTGATTGTGCGGTCCAGTTTTATGTGAATCAAACCGTGACCGGTAACGGTATCATTACCGTTAAATCCTACAGTCTCAAACTCATCGTAGGTATAGTAACCAGAAGCAACTAATAACAAAGTTGCCTCGTTAGCATAATTACCACACTGGTTATTAGTTTGTGAAAACCTCCAACCAATGGGTGAATACCATTTACTGAAAGCATTTTGGCTGGCCCATAATGCGCCAGATGGCGATAGTGCCCGATTTTGCCAGTTACCAGAATACTTCAGATATTTTGCTACCAAATGGATTAGCTCCATTCTTACGGCCTGTGTATCTAACGGATTAGACAACTGGCTTTTAATATTGGTAACGATATCCTGCATCTGGTACGGCATAGTGGTGAACGTCCATAACGCACTTTGATTGCTGGTGTTGGTAATCGTTCTTTGTATGGAACGAATAACTTTGCTCCCTGTAAAAGTAATCGTGTAGCCGTGTTCAATTATCATGTTGTCGCGGCTGGCTGTTGAAGTAACGGTAGCGGGTACATTTGGTAGTGGTTGAGGGTTTTTTAGAACACTCGACCATTCTTCAAATAGTTTCAGCTTGTTAGCTGTTTGATCGGTTTGGCCAGTTTGGCTGTAGGTAAAAAAGGTTGTACATGCAACAAGTACGGTAAGGAATAGCTTTCTCATGATGTTTTCGTTTTGTGTTAGATAATTAGTTCTTGGTTTGTTAAATAAAGTTAAATATATAGTACAACATTATAGAAAAAAAATCAATAGCACTCGCCTGTTTATAAAAAGAGCCCCACCGGAATACCGTTGGGACTACTAGATACAATAACTGCAATTCAGTTACAGTTTACAAATTTTCTTTACTTTTTTGCCTACTGTTATTAAATATATACCTCTCGGATGTACTGAAAGGTCTATGTACTGTGCGTGTGTGGTAAGTATTTTCTTACCCGTAATATCGGTTACAGTTACATCAACCGGGCCATCAGTTTGTAAATATATGATACCAGTGGTTGGATATCGTTTGAGCGTACGGCATCCATTGATAAGATACCATAATTGCTTGTGAAGAAAGGGTACCGGAGCAAAGTAGTCCGATGATCAGGATTACTAGCCTGTTCATTGCTCTTGTTTTTTAACGAGTGATGAAAATAATGATTAAAAACCACCAAGCGCGGCGTAGCCGCGCTTGGTGGTTTTTTAATACTCAACTTCCCTGTTATCGAATTTCGTATGTGATAGTTACGTTTGAAGTATATTTGTTTTCACCTTTTGGCAATGAAGCTGCCTCAGGTGCTGCACCTCCGTAACCCATTATTGCACTATCAACTTTCGCGCTCATGTACATTGGGTATGGAGCATTACCGTTATCACTAAAGCTTACGATGCGTACGAGTTTTACACCAAGCTGTTTTGAGAGCTGCTCTGCTTTTTCTTTTGCATCAGCGATGGCTTTTGCACGAGCTTCAGCTTGAACCTGATCTTCATCATCAACAGTAAAGTTTGGACCATCAACATTTATTACACCGAGACCACCAAGACCAGTGACGAGTGTACCTGCTTTTTCAGTGTCACGAACTTTTACACTGATAGTCTGTGTTGCAGAGTAGCCAACGAGAACATTTTTACCTTCAGGCTGAGGACATGGATATGCCACACACATGATGGTACTTTTCTGCCATTCATAGCGAGGATATGCATTGTAATTTTCTGTCTTGATATCTTTTTCAGCGATACCTTGTGACTTGAGATAGTCGAGTGCTTTTTTAGTTGTATCAGTGACTGTCTTTTGGGCTGCTTCCATAGTTTGAGCATCCTTTGTTGTTGTGAATGTGATGAGTGCGATATCTGGGACAGCGAATGCTTCACCTTTTCCAGATACTGACACAGTATTTGTTGCACCTAAACCACTACCAACGAACTTGTATTCTTTGAGTGCTTGCACACCCTTGATAACGAGGAAGATTGAAAGAATGGCAAAAAGAACTGCCAATGAACGACCAACCTTACCTGTATACTCTCCAAATAATTGCATAATTATACTCTTTTAATTATTAATATACTTATAATGACGTTGGACTGTACAAAATCTTACATACGTAAGTATACCATTTTCGTGGTGGAGTTACTCAGCGCGCAATGCCTCAATCGGATCAAGTTTTGCGGCATTGCGCGCTGGCAACACACCA
This sequence comes from uncultured Candidatus Saccharibacteria bacterium, assembly GCA_964397435.1. Taxonomy (GTDB): domain Bacteria; phylum Patescibacteriota; class Minisyncoccia; order Phycocordibacterales; family UBA9973; genus DALYCO01. Next base: position 36,210 of record CAYNHU010000008.1, read on the forward strand.
AACACCAATCCAATAACCATTGAAACAGTCACACCAACAACCACTCCCGAGATTGGAACAACAAAATCCCATACCATACCAAATGATTGCGCGGCTTTAGCAACAGCAAACGACAGGAGCGTGCCCACAATAATACCGAGTACTCCCCCAAGAAGCGTCAGCATAATTGATTCAAATAAAAATTCATACAAAATATCATTTGGTTTTGCACCAAGTGCTTTCTTTAAACCAATTTCGCCAATACGTTCAGTCACTGCAACATACATAATATTCATCACACCAACACCACCCACAACCAATGAGATCGCCGCAATGGCAATCAACAAAAATGTAATCGCAGAAAGAATAGTATTAAAGGTACTCAAATTTTCTGCCTGTGTTTGCACTTTAAAATCATCTTTTGCTGGATCGGTAATGCGATGATTGCGACGAAGTGTCTCTTCAATATCAAGCGCGGTCACATCAGCTTTGTCTTTATCTATCAATTCAACCACAGCATAAAAGAGGTGGTCGATGCCGAGCATTTTTTTCTGAAGTGTTTGGAGTGGCACGAACACTTGCTGATCATCATTTGAAAAACCAAAACTACCACGCTGTTCATATACACCAACAACCAAAAAGTTTAAATTCCCAACTCGCACCATTTTGCCGAGTGGATCATTTTCGCCAAACAAATCAATGGCAATGTCGTGTCCAAGAATTGCAACTTGCGCAAGTGAAAGATCTTCTTCTTCGGTATATGGACGGCCTTTTCCAATAACACCTTTATCAATATCAAAACGACTTGCGTCCGCACCGAAAATCATTGTGTTTTTAGTTTTTTGACTGTACGAAACAACATACTGCCCTACGACTGCACCATAGGCATTCCGAACATTGGGAATACGTTTAATTTCAGTAACGTCTCGATTTTTGAGTGTATCAATTTGGATTGCTTGGTTTGCACTATTTTCTCCAGAGCTTGCGCCGTTCGCGCGCGCTTTTGTTGATGGTGGAACTTGTGTTTCAATTGTTACAGTATTTGTACCAAATTGGTCAATCTGCGCATTAATATAACTCGTAAAACCAGCTCCAGCAGAAAGCACCATGATCACCACAGCAATACCAATCACAATACCGAGAATCGTTAACAACGTTCTCGATGGAGACATTTTTAAACCTTTGATAGCTTGGAGAATGTAGACGTGCATAGGTGTAAGTTAGTTTAACAAAATTGATTCGTATTTATTCGTATCGCAACGCAACAATCGGATCAAGTTTCGACGCCTTGATTGCTGGATAGAGTCCGAACGTTACACCCGTAAGTACTGACACGCCGAGCGCAAGACCGATAGCTGTTGGGGAAATAATAAACGCCCAATCATACCCTGCATATCTCGCACCTAATGCGATCATATACGATATGACACTTCCCGAAAGGATCCCGATCAAACCACCAATTGAAGTAAGGAGGATAGACTCGATCAAAAATTGGTTACGGATTGCAGTACTCGTTGCACCGATAGCCTTTCGAAGACCAATCTCTCGTGTTCGTTCAGACACAGTCACGAGCATAATATTCATAATACCGATACCACCGACAACGAGTGAAATACCTGCCATCAGCGCCAAAAACAGTTGCAAACCATTAGTAATGTTAGTCAAAATTTTTACAGCATCAGCAAGATCTCGAACCGAAAAATCATCGTCGTCAGGAATTCTGCGAATTTTGTGTTCTTCGCGCAACACAGTTTTTACATCTTCAATAGTTGTCTTAACATTCTCAGTTGCATCAACCTTCAGTCGAACGTACTGTAAATAGTTAATGCCGAGAAGTTGCTTTTGGGCAATTGGAAGTGGAATAACAATTTGGTCATCTTGATTTTGGAATGTCACTGTTCCCTGCTTACTCATAACACCAACAATACGAAGTGGAACGTTTTTGATTTTAACAACTTTACCGAGAGGATTTTCACCATTCGGAAATAATTCTTGGTAGACATCCCAGCCAAGTACAGCGACATTAGAACCCGTCTCACCTTCACTATCACTAAAGAACGTTCCGTATGCAAGTGGTGTATTTTGCACGCGAGCAAAATTTGCAGTCGTACCAGTATATTTAGTATCAACACTTCGATTACCATACGTTACTGTTCCTGAACCGTTTGCAAATGGAGCAATAGCTGTTGCGTATGGGACACGAGTTTTGTCATTCATCGCTTCTACGTCGCGAAGTGTAAGGGTTTTAATCTGCACACCGAATACTGCTGCTGGTGGGCCAGAATCATCACTTTTACCAGGCAACACTCCAACAAGATTTGAACCAAGTTTAGTCACCTGCCCCACGATAAGGGATTGAGCTCCTGCGCCAAGAGAAACAATAATAATAACCCCGGCAACACCAATAATAATGCCGAGCATAGTCAAAAGAGAGCGGGCCTTTCGTGCACGCAAGTTTCTGAATGCGTAATAAAATTGTGACCCGAGATTTTTCATGAATTATTCTTCTTCGTGAGCAACCGCCTTGCGACGCTTTTTTACTTTTTCATCAAGCGCGATGCGCCCGTCGCTAATGCGTACAATACGAGTCGCGTGCTCAGCCGTTGTAAGATCGTGTGTAACAAGGATGATAGTTCGTCCTTCTTCATTTAATTTTTGAAGAATAGACATAACTGTTGCCCCTGATTTTGAATCCAAGTTACCAGTTGGTTCGTCGGCAAAAATGACAGCTGGGTCATTTACTAATGCACGAGCAATAGCTACACGTTGTTTCTGACCACCTGAAATTTGGTTACTCATATGTGTCATTCGGTGTGAAAGCCCAACCGAAGTGAGGGCGCGCTCCGCGCGCCCTTTCTTATCTCGTTCACTCCGAGAACTATAGAGTAGTGGTAACTCCACATTCTCAAGCACCGTTGTTCGAGCCAATAAATTAAATGACTGAAACACGAATCCGAGTCGTCGATTACGGAGATCAGCCAACTTTTCGTCATCAAAGTGTTCGACATTTTTACCTTCAAACAAATATTCTCCGGTTGTTAGACGATCAAGAAAACCAAGAATGTGCATGAGAGTTGATTTACCTGAACCAGATGGACCCATAATCGCAACAAACTCTCCTTCCTCGATAGAAAGATTAATATCAAACAATACTGGTGTTACAACACCATCATTTTCGTATGATTTATAGAGTTGTCGAATATCAATGAGTGACATAATTATTTTGTAGGAGTTGATGAGAGCACAACAATACTCTGTCCCTCAGAAAGACCTGAGAGAATTTCAGTACCGTCGTCACCTTGAACACCAAGTGTGACCGGTGTTTCAGTGAATGTGCCCTTTTTCTGATCAGTAACTACGCGGACAATTTTACCAGCTGCACCATCGAGAATTGATCGAGTAGGAACAACGAGTACTTGTTTTTTGTCATGCACAACGATAGTCATGTTCGCAGTCATACCAGGACGAACTGTTGCAACATCACCAGTAATTTCTGCTTTAATTTTGTAATTCACCACACCAGAGACGATAGTACTTGCTGGATCGATGTGTGAGATAGCTGCCATGTATTTTACGTCAGGACCAAATGCGTCAAAGGTAATCTCAACTGGCTGACCAATAACAACATTTGAGATATCTGCTTCGTTAATGTTTGCTTCGAGGTAGAGGTTTGAAACGTCTTGGAGGATCATCACTTCTTTCTGAGCAACAGCGAGTTCCCCTACTTTGACATCGATACTGGTGATTGTACCATCAGCTGGTGCGTAGATAATAGTATTGTTATACGCAGCTTGCGCAGTTTCGAGATTTCCCTGAGCTGATAACACACTTGCTTCAGCGGCATCAATATCAGTACTGCGTGCTGCTGCTTTTTTGAGATTGAGTTCAGCTTGGCGTGCGTCAACAACCGACTGAGCACTCGCAATCGCACTTGCCTGAGTACTGAGCGCAGCAGAATATGCATTTTCTGCTGTTAAGTATGTTGATGATTCAGTATTTGGAATACGGACAACCCATTCGAAATCACCCATACTTGCAAAGTTGGCTGGGAATGTAATGAACAGGCCGCGAGTTCCAAGTGGTACTGCTGTTGTGAGATTTGTTGGGCCAGTTGCCGTCTCAAGACCTGTAGTGCTAAAAAATGCTGCTGAACCACCTCGTGTAGTAATAAAATAGTTACCAGTATCTGTGCCTGTATATGTTCCAGACAACACAGGTGTGTATTGTGGTGCGCTTGTTCCAACAGTTGAAGCTGGTTTAATACTGAGACCTGCATTCAAAACAGCGCGGCGAGCATTTTCAACTAGAATTGCCTGCTGATTTTTTGTGTTTTGTAAATCAGTCTGAGCACTACTGAGCGCTGTTTGTGCTACTGCGATTTCTTCATTCGTTGCACCTTGAATCAATTTATTAAGTGACGCCTGAGCTGATTTAAGTGCACCTCGTGCTTGAGTAACCGCACCAAGCTGGCTCTGATTTGAAAGTGTCGCGAGAATCTGACCTTTTGTTACTTTGTCACCAACTTTGACTCGAATACTTGAAACAATGCCCGATGATGCAAATGAAAGGTTGAGATCTGTTGTAGATGTAACAGTACCAGTAGCAAGGACAGTTGATCGTAAATCTCGACGTGTAACGGTGTCTGTAACTAATGAAACAGGAGCTGTTCCCTTTCGCAAAAGGACAAAGAGCACAAGCACAACAACTACTGCAATCGCAATAGATGTTTTTTTGTGGTCTTTAATCCAACCCCAAAACATGTGAAGTTTATCGATCATACTATATATTCTTTAATTATTAATTAGCTTTATGTGCATCCAAAAGTTCTACCTTGAAAATGAGCGTTTCGTTTGGACCAATCAAGCCGCCTGCGCCACGAGGACCGTATGCGAGATCAGAAGGAATGTAGAGCATCCATGTTGAACCAACAGTCATTAACTGAAGTCCTTCAACCCAACCACGAATAACACCTGTAACTGGAAATTCGATTGGTTGCCCACGCTTGTATGAACTATCAAAAACAGTTCCGTCGATTAATGTACCTTCGTAGTTAACTTTAACAACTTGGTCTGCTGTTGGCTTTGGGCCTTTTCCTTCAACAAGGACTTTGTACTGGAGGCCACTTGGGAGTGTAGTTACGCCTGCCTGCTTTGCATTTTCTGCTAAGAATGTTTTGCCTTTTTCGAGAGCTGATTGTGAATCCATAGATGATGATTGATTAGTAGTAACCGGAACCGACGTGTCCGATGATTGCGATGCTGTTTGTGTTTGCTCTGAAGTAGTTGGCTGGACAACACGTGCACTCTGACGAGTAAGTGAGTAACCAATAATACCTGCAACAAGTACAAACACTATAACAATACTTATAATAAGTGGTGTGTCTTTGTGTGAATCGTGCATGGTATAAGTATAGCATTTTTGTGTCCTCTTTTAAAGATGCGGTATACTTATATCCATGCGACAAGCACCTAAGACTATTGCGATATTTCTCATCGTAGCATCGTCAATTCTCGCACTCTTGAATATATACGTATACGGAACGATTTCGAGTGCACTATCGCTACCATATCTCTCACTACCATTTATTGTTTTCCCTATCGGCCTATTTGTCAGCGAGGGTATCTCACGTATCTGGGGATATTGCTGGTGGAATCGGATTATCTATACCATATCTGTATTTTGGGTTGCGCCGTTACTTCAGCTCGCAGTTGCGAGTGTGGTGTATCAGGTGCTTGTGTTGGTTTCTGGTGCGCTGCCGATTGCTCAGTATTTTATGTATGGCGCAATCGGCAGCGTTACAATCGCCTGTCTGTACGGAATTTATAATGCACTTCACCCACAGATTAAAAAATATACCATTGTCGCTCCATCACTTGCCCCACTCTGGTCTGGTAAAACGATCGCTGTTATTTCTGATGTGCACCTTGGGTTGGTGCGTAACAAGCAGTTCATGCATTCAATTGTAGAAAAATTACAAACACTATCTCCTGATATTATTTTTATTGCGGGAGATTTGATCGATGGACCGCATTTTCCATATGAAGAAAGTTTGCAACATTTAGCTATGCTCAAACCACCACTCGGTATATATTACGCCGCAGGAAACCATGATGAATACAATACTGAGCAATCAACGTACTATACATCATTAACAAAATACGTTACGGTACTCAATACTAAACGTACGAGCGTAAATGGCACACAAATCATTGGTCTTGATTATGCAATTGAGTCATCTGCCTCAGCGCAAGAACGACTTTTGTCGACAAGTTTTGTATCAAGCCAACCAAGTATTGTGCTTTTACATGATCCCAAAAATTCACCTGCTCTTGCAGAAAAAGGTGTATCACTCACTATTTCAGGACACACTCATGCGGGACAGTTTTTCCCATTTACACTTGTTGTTCGAAGTTTGTATAAAACACTCACACGTGGAGTAAGTTATCTAGGTGAAATGGCACAATTTACATCAGTAGGTATTGGTACGGCAGGACCACTTCTCCGCCTCGGTATGACGCCCGAAATTGCTGTACTTCAGATTACAGAAAAATAGCTGCACTTTTAAGTAATCACGCTTACCAGAATACGACTGAAAGTGCTGTGCCAAAAAAGAGATAGAACGCTACGTGTGGGATAATAATCATACCAATGTCTTTGTTGTTTTTCAAAAAGAGCACGATTGAAATGTAACTAATCACAAGCGCCTCAAGCACAATGGCAATGACATGCTCAAATAGTTCAACAAAAAAGAGCAGCGCGTGCATCAATGCGAAACCAATTGAAAGTAGTCGTTCTGTTGTTTGATTTGAGAGATACCTACCGAGTGTAACCAGTGTTGCTGCGATAACAAGATCTTGAAAAATAATTTCGAGTATTTTAACTGAACGAGCCACGAGATGGCCTTCTCCGACAGATGAAATTAATCCAATCAAAATAACCGCGACAACGGCGTACATACTTTTAGTTGAAAAATGAATTTCACTAACAAGACGAGCTGCTACTCTGCCGACAATGATAATGCCGAACAAAAGCCAAATGGTGTGAATCAACGGATCAGTTTCATACGTAACACCTTATAGAACAAAAATAAATGAACTTACACCAAGCACACCACCAAAGAGAGCAAAAAGTCCTGCGACTTTTGTCAGTGTTTCAAATGGTACTGTGTGGCGATACAACATAGATTAGTTAGACCAACGGGCAAAAATACCACACGGTAAAAGTCGTTCTCCTTTTGATTCTTTGATAGCGAGCTCGCCTACTTCAATTGAACCGCCATATTTTGTAACGAGTGGGAGCAAATTGTTTTGGTACGCAATCGGAGAATACCCAGATGCATAACCATTTACCAAGAAAAAGAGCGGCTTATCAGAGAGTACTGCAAAACAAAATTTAATTAATTCATCAAATTGTTCTTCGATTTTCCAGACTTCACCTTTTGGACCATGACCAAACGCTGGTGGATCAAGGAGAATGCCGTCGTAGCGATTACCGCGCTTTACTTCACGTTTAAGAAATGCGATTGCATCGTCTAAAATCCAACGAATTGGTTTATCAGTGAGACCTGAAAGTTCTTGATTTTTGCGTGCCCATGCAATTGCCATTTTTGAACCATCCACATGACAGACTTCGGCACCAGCTTGTGCACATGCGAGAGAAGCTCCGCCAGTGTAGCCGAAGAGGTTGAGGACCTTTGGGCGGCGCGCTTCGCGCGCCGCCCCTTTCACAATCTCTCCCATCCACTGCCAATTAGAAAGCTGCTCCGGAAACAAACCAGTGTGTTTAAATGTTGTTGGACGAATTTCAAACTGCAATGTCCCAAACTGAATAGTCCATGATTTGGGCAATGATTTCTTGGTCTTCCATTCAACGGCTTTGCCTTTGCGGATAAATACAGCATCGGCTTTGTTCCATTCACTAAAAGGAATTGTGTTCTTCCAAAGTGCCTGAGGGTCTGGACGTGATAAAACAAATGAACCATATCGTTCCAGTTTCTTGCCGTCTCCACTATCGAGCAGCTCGTAATCTTTCTGCGGTTGTACAATTTGGGTAGCCATAGAAACTACTATAGCATATGTTGGATATTAATTTTCTTTTAATCTTTTCGATGCCAGGTTGCTGGATCAGACACCTTGGTACCACGAGGATCCTCATAATGGTCAAAATGGTAGTTACCTGTTTGCTCATCTTTAATATATACCTCACTGAGATATGGGTAGTTCTGTGAGGGCTGTCTATGTTCGTGTACACGAGGAGTAGCAATATGAGCTTCATGATTAACTGGATCACGTTGAGGCACCGGTGGTAAAAAAAATTCAACTGGTGAAGCCTGTCCGGCACCATTTTTATCTTGCGTTACCTTACTATCAAGATAAATTGTGTATTTAGGCCACAACGATTGATCAAACTCTTTCCAAAACGGAAAGTCTTCAATAGAAAACGGTTCCATTCGAGCGTGGCGCTCTCCCGTTTTGAGTTCATTTTGAAATTCTGCATATCGCTTCTGATACTTTTCAAGCTCAAGAGAGTCGAGTGTGCCAAGAGGCTCTCGCGTGTACATTGGAGGTAATTCAGTAAGTGTGTAGGGGTTTAAAACTTCTGGTTGCTTATGGGTGTGTTCATGTTTCTGCTGTACGTTTTCTTGTTTCTGAACTTGAGCAACTGGCGGTTTGGGTTTTTCATATTGTGGGAGATACTCGTAATCGCCTTCTGTTTCGGTAGAGTAAAAAACTTTAATATAGTTTATAGGGACCATGACGCTTTCACATGCTGCTCTCCATGCTCCATAAACTTCCTCATTAGGTACTATCTCCATTCGAGCTGGCACAAATCTATTGCCTTGTAAGCGTGACTGCTCGGGGCTCAAAATATTTGTTGTACGCCATCGTGCAATATTAGCTTGGCTTTGATTATATAAATCAAGTTTTTCTTGATATGAATGCTTCTCTGTTGTAACAACAACTTCAGAAAGTGTTCTGGTATTTTTACTAGGTTCTTTACCATGCTCAACTGTTTGAGCAACCACTGGCATTGTTAATCCAACACCAAGTACAAGCAAGCGAGCTCGTTTCAAAAAATGTTCACTGAGTTCGTTGCCTTTATTTTTAAATTCAGCAAGTATTCCACGAAGAACTTGTTCTGATTGTGGATTATCTTTATCGAGTGATGCGAGTGCTTTATAAGCAGCCTGTTCACGTGCAGCTAATCGTTCATTCCCCTGTTGTAATTCTAATTCAAAAGAAGCGAGCTTTTCGCTACTAGTTTGTTCTAGAGATCCTTGTTTTATTGATTCACTAGGTATATCCTTCTTTTCATTTGAAAATTTTTCCTGCATACAGTGTTATATGTTTTCCTGAGCAATAAAAGCTTTAAGTTCGGCAATCTTACGATCTCTCACGCCATCGAGAAATTCCTTAATCGCACTTTTTTGTTCTACTGAGAGTTTCTCGAGTTCCCGACGATATTCCTCATGAAGTAGCTCGAGGGTTTCAATTTGTTCAGATAGTGTACTCATGGAAACTCTTATTTTTTAGGAACGACTTTGTATTTTGTCTTATCATACAAAGCTGTTGTGTATTCTGAAACAGATTGTCCCGCCTTAAGCAATGAATCGTACTCTTCTTTAGTGATTGGAATTCGTTGACCATTTACAATTCGAGAATACTGCGAAAGATTTTTCTTGTCAGGTGCTTGTTCAGTAACTACTGATTTTACTGGTGTTTTCTGTACTGGTTCTTTTTTCAAAAGCTCAACCGGATTTGTTTTTACAACAGGAGAAACAACTTCTTTTTTTATCACGGGCGCGGGATTTGGTGTTTTAATCTTGGATTGTCCAGGAATTGGTGTGCCATATTTTTTATTAAGATACAACCAGTCCTGCTGCGTTCTCATTCCTTCTGGTTTTATGGCAATCGGATCATACCCGTAAAATGTAGTGACGTCACCGTAGACAGGATTGCCGCCACGCAATCCATCATGTTTATTATTTTTATTAATAAACGCGTATGACATCGTAGGGTCAATTCGTGAATCATAAAGTTGCATTGGTGACTCCATATCTATGATATTATTTTGCAACTCTCTCTGTTTATATTGATATTTATTTTCTTTTTGATAGTAGTCAGCAGGTTCAAATGAATAATCAGGGTCGAGGTGATCAGTCTCCACCTTACCGAAAGTAAAACCTTTAATAAGCTGCCACGCATTATTTGCAAAACTCTCGTATCTGCGATTTGTCCAAGGGAACTTTTTATTTTCAATTCGCTTATTCATATCATCTACTGCAGCCATATTTTTCTTGGTTATCGAATAGAGTTTTGGATCAATCTGTCGAGTACCCATATCCTCATATTTATTTTTTGCACTGTAATAGTCAAGAAGCTCGTTGGTGTTGTTATAAAGACGTAAACTGTCCTCGGTGGTTGGTTTATCAACTTTAGTACTATGAGCATCTTGGGCTTGTGTCGCGTGTGTAAAGAGCACAGTGGACAACAGTGCAAGACTGAGTTTTTTGAGTTTTGAGAAAGACCATCGTGGCTTTGATTTCTGCTCACTACTTCGAGAATCTGAGCTTGGCATGCCTTCTAATTTCATATAGAAATAGTAGCATGCTATTGGGTACTGAGCAAAAAAGCGCGCCGGCGTAGCCGGCGCGCTTTTTGTCTTGTTCAAACTTGCAATAAACCTTATTCCCCTTTCTTTTCTTCTTTTGAGTGTCCGTGCGCATCCACTTCGTATGAAGTGTTCTGCTGCTCGAAGAAGTTTACGAGTTCGTACACATCTGTAGCACCTGTCATCCATTTTGCAGGGTTTGTCGCATTGTAATGCTTTGGCATACCAAGCTCTTCGAGACGACGATCAGCGACGTATTTTACGTACTGGTTCACGTATTCTGCATTCAATCCAAGAATACCTGTTGGGAACAAATCCTGGTTGTACTGTACTTCAAGGTCAACACCTTCAATAACAATATTTCGGATTTCATCAGCAAACTCAGCAGTGAGTAATTCTGGATTTTCTTCAAGAATATTCATAATGAGGTTCATACCGAACTTCAAGTGTAATGATTCATCACGGATAACCCAGTTAATCATTGAAGCAAAGTTGCGGAGCTTGTTGCGCTGACGGAATGAAAGCACAACCATAAAACCTGAGTAGAACCAGATACCTTCCATCACAATGTTAGTTGCAACGAGGTTTCGAATGAATTCTTTCTTGCCTTCTGGACTATCGATGTCGAGAGTAGTTTCAGTCATTCGCTTTAGGTACTTGGTAATGAATGCTTCTTTCTTCACCATTGAATCTGTTTCTGTGTGGATCTTGTAGATCGTGTCACGATCCATTGGGAATGTTTCCAAAACGTATTCAAAGGCAACACAGTGGTTCGCTTCTTCCCACATTTGCTTAGCGAGATAGAGGTGGCATTCTGGTGACTTGATATATGGATACACACCAAGCGCGAGTGATCGGTTCACAATCAATTCTGCTGGGTTAAAGAATGACATCAAAAACTTCACTGCATGACGTTCATCTTCTGTCATGTCGTTCCAGTCTTTCAAATCTTCACCGAGTGGAATTTCATGAGGGAACCATGTGTTTCGCACTGCTTGGTTGTACAACTCGTACGCCCATTTGTAATGCATTGGGTGTAGACTTGTATCTTCGGGGGTTGCTTTTCCTACGAGCATATATAACTCTTGGTTAGTTTAACGAGTATCTAATCGCACTTTTATTGGCAGCCTTCACAGAGAAGTGCGTCCATTGGGTCCTCAGGACCGTGAACGACTACCTGTGGTTTTGGTCTATTTGGAACTGGGGCAACTGGCTTCATTACTGTCATTTCTGAGAGAGGAACATACTGTGTTTTTTGTTTAGGAGCTTCAGTGGCTTCTTTCTTTTCAAATACTTGGCTGAAATTTTTTGGAGCTGCTGCTGTTACAGGAGCTGCAACTGGAGTAACGATTGTTTCAATGACATCAATTTTTTCAGTCATTTGAGGAGTAGTTACTTCAATTTCCACCTGTGTTTGTTTGGCCTGGAAGAGTCCAGAGAATCCCTTCTTACCCATTGCTGCTGCCTTGTTGACGCTTGTTGTTGACTGTTCAACAGTGTGCTTTGGCTTCATGTGGAGATAGTATGTTGTTTTCAAACCTTTTTCCCATGCAGTTGTATAAATCTTCATCACATCATCAATATCACGAGTTTCAAGATACATGTTTCGAGAGATTGCTTGGTCTACCCACTTTTGAGCGCGGGCAGCAATTTCTACGAATGCGTATGGAGAAGTTGAGAATGAAGTTTTGTAGATGCGCTTGATGTGATCAGGAATCTCAGCAACAGTTTCGAGGTCACCGTGATTTTCGAGAATCTGTTCTCGGCACTGATCCCAGAGGTTAAGTGCGCGGAGGTCAGCAACAAGGTTAGGGTTTACTTCGAGATATTTACCTGAGATTTTGTTTCGAGAGAACATCTGAGCAAATCGTGGATCGATACCTGGTGATGTTCCAGCTACGAGACCAATGTTTGCATTAGGAGCAACGGCGAGCACTGTTGCATTGCGCATACCCTTGCGAACTTTTTTGCGAAGTCCTTCCCAGTCGAGTTCTGGGATACCCTTGATACTTCCAGTTGGAATAGTGAGTGTGATATTTCGTTCTGTTTCGAGCTTCTTGATGGTATCAATTGGCACTTGTCCTTTTGACCATCCTGAACCTTCAAAGTTTTTGTAACTACCGCGCTCCTGTGCGAGTTGCGCACTTTCATCGATAGCCATGTAACTGATGAATTCAAATACCTTGTCAACGAGATCGTGCGCTGCTTCGTCTTCGTATGAAAAACCGAGCTGTTCAATTGAATCTGAAAGACCCATGAGGCCGAGACCAACTGCGCGGTTTTCAGTGTCAGCTTTGATTGCTTCAGCGATTGGAAGTTTGTTTACATCAATCAAGTTGTCGAGCTGACGAATTGAAAGACGAGTTGATTCTTCGAGACGATGCCAATCAACTTGTTTCTGAATGATGTGCTTCGCAAGGTTGATTGAAATGAGGTTACAAACTGCAACGTTATCTTTGTTCTGTGGCAATGTAACTTCAGTACAGAGGTTTGAAGCGTGAATAGTACCAGTGTTGTTGTTAAGCGCACGAACGTTGATAGCATCTTTCCATGTGAGCCATGGGTGTGAAGTTGTTTCGAGGGAAACGAGAATGTTCTTGTATTGCTGTCGTGCTGGGAGCTTCTTCCACATTTTGAGCTCTCCCCGTTCTGCCATGTCGCAGTATTCCTGATAGCGTTTTGAAAATGCTGTACCGTACAATTCAACGAGATCGATAACTTCTTTTGGATCAAAGAGATACCAATCCTGATCATTACGAACACGATTCATGAATTCATCTGAAAGGTATACCGCTGTGTTTGCAGTTCGAGTTCGTCGGTAATCGTCACCAGCATTTTGTTTGAGGTCAATAAAGTCCTGGAAATCCAAGTGCCAGTTTTCCATGTAGAAACAGAGTGCACCTTTTTTCTTGCCACCACGTTGTACAGCACGAACTGCTGAGTCGATGATGTGCATGAATGGAATTGGACCAGATGAAACAGTATTGTTTGATTTCAAAACTGAACCGTTTGCGCGAAGTTTTGTCACAGCAAGACCGATACCACCTGTTGCCTTTGAGAGCATCAAAACATCTGAGATAGTTTTGCCGATGTGCGCCATGTCATCTTCAACCTGCATTAAGAAACAGTTTGAGAGTGAAGGTCGAGTTGTACCAGCACCAATGTTTGTTGATCCAGCAGACAAGTATTCGAGGCGTGACATCTTGTCGTAAAATTTAATAGCCCACTCAGTTGGATTTTTTTCTTTGAGTGCCATACTCATAGCAACACGCATCCAGAAATACTGAGGAACTTCGAGTGGAGACTGCTGCGCATCTTTGACCAAGTAACGATCTTTCATTGTTGAAAGACCTGAGTATTTGTAGAGTTCGTCGCGTTCAATCTTGAGTGCTTTTGAAAGCTGCTCAAGATCAAATTTTTCGTTCAATCGCTTGTCGAGAAGACCGAGCTCTACACCAAGACGAATGTAGTGTTGAAAATGTCCTCGGTGAAGTGTGGTGAGTTCTTCTTTTGTGTCGTATGTTCCAAGAACTTTTTTATAAATAGTTTTGAGGAGCAAGCGAGTAGCAATCTTGTCGTAATCAAGATCATACTGCGCGTTTTGAAGTGCCGCGTTAATGGTCGCCTGATCCATTTCTTCTGTCGTAATACCATCATAAAGCGTCAGGTTAGTTTCTGTTGCAATTTGCGTAACCTTTTCAATCGGATTAGGAATGCCATAACAAGCATTCTCAATTGATCGATTGATGCGATCTGCGTTAAACGGTTCACGCGTACCGTCACGCTTTGTTATAGATGTAGTCATACGACGTTAAATAAATTAGATAATAAACTATTGATAAAAAATTCCTCAAATTTTTATCAACGACACTAGTGAGAAGGCCCCAAAGACGGCCCCTCCTCTACTTGAGTGAATCGTCTCTATTGAAGGCGCTCGCACTTACATCGTGGAGTCATTTTAGCATATTAAAAAATGCAAAGACTATGGGGAAAAGGTTAAAAAAATGATAAAGAACACATGAGGTTTGGAGGGTCAATGAGCACAATTTTACGACACAAAAATGTAGCTATTTTATAAGACTTTTTGATGTATTGACAGATGGCAAAAGTATAGATATTCTGAAGTAAATCAAATTAACAACACATATGGGTATACTGCTCGCCTTCGGTTCTGTCGTGTCTTTCCTTTTATGGAACTTTTTTGGGTACCGCTGGGATTGGCCGCTCTACATGCTTAGAAAAAGTAGCTTCACCGCTGTTTATCTTGGCATTCTTGTCACAAGTTTTTTTATTGGAGTCTACACATTTGCTCCAGAAAAAACGACTGCTGAAATTTCACGCTTCACACACGAGTGGGTTACCTTACCACTATGGGTGCTTAAACTGATTGCAATTGTACTCACACTGACTACAAATTTTGCATATCACTACAAAAAAAATACAACTACTCAATGTACAAAACTTTCAGCCATTACACTATTCGTAACAACAGGCTCGGCTACCTACTTTATATATGAAGCATTCAGTTATGGATGCAACCTATCTAATTGGGTAAGCATACCGCTCAGTATCTGGTTTGGATTAATGTCTACGATGGTGTTTCATATTGAAAGCAAACTTTTTTTACACGATACGCAAAATGTACCGATATAAAACAGCATTGCCAGAGCGCGCTACGCGCGCTCTGGCAATTTTTCTTTCTTATAGTTTCTCTCCCCCACTACGCTTCAATAAATCGCATCACACCATTTACTATCTCGTCAACATCATCAGTGATTACAAACAATGTTTCATCCCACGCATCGATATATTCAAACGGAGCAATTGTGTTTTTGATAAATTCAAAAATATTTCCCCAGTATTCTGTGCCGTATAAATAAATTGGTGCTGCTGGAATTTTTTTTGTTTGAATCAATGTAAGAAATTCAAAAAATTCATCGAGTGTTCCATAACCACCTGGGAAGTACACGAACGCACGAGCAGAATACGTCATGATTACTTTACGAGTAAAGAAAAAGTGGAAGTTCATTGAGCCCGTAACATATTCATTAAAGTGCTGCTCTGATGGCAATTTAATACCAATACCGAGCGAAACACCGCCAGCTTCAAAAGCTCCGCGGTTTGCAGCTTCCATGATTCCAGGACCACCACCAGTGGTAATTGCCATACCATGTTCTTTTGCAAATTTGTAACCGAGCTCACGTGCTTTTTCATAATAGTGTGTTCCCTCTGGGGTGCGTGCAGAACCGAGCACGGTAACCATATTTGGGTATTGTTTTACGAATGCAAAACCTTGTGCGAGTTCTTCTTCAACAACACAAAGCATCTGATTTTCGCGATCAGCAGGTGCAGTACCACGACAAATTTTTTTAATTTCCTGAGTCGTAAGACCGACAGTTGATGTTGTTTTCTTTTCTGTATCCATGTTGTTGAGTATACCTTACTTTTTTAAAACAGCCCAACGCACGACCCCCCCCCCGAGACTATTTTTTACTAGTAGTTTTGGCAGCTTATAGAAATCGCTCTTTATCAGGGAAAATAATGCGCGCTAATTTCAACTGATCATACGTATACGCTTCATCAAGATAAACAAACACTGGCTTGAGTTGAGTTGTTTCAAGTGCAAGAAATGCTTTGTGAATATTGGGAATACACGCCCTATCTTTTTTAGAAAAACAACGGAGCACTTCATCGACAGAGATAACTCCATCATCAAAAAGCTTTTCAAAATGATCGAGCACAGTTGAATAGCTAAGTGAGCGCAATTCAGCGATAGCTGTCGCCTGTTTGCCCTGCTGGATAAGTTTGAGTGTTTCTTCGTATGTTGAACCAGCTTCTTTTTTCTTTTTTCCTATAGCTTTTGCTGGCTTACTAATCGGTTTTGGTTGCAACACACCACCTGACGCAAGGATAAAATTTTCATGCATCGAGAGAAGCTCCGCCTGCGAAAGCGCTTTGAATGATTGTTCCGCTGCAGCAGATTGCTCTTTGAATAAACTATCTTTCTCGAGAATCTCAGGATGCACTAACAATGACTTTTCATTCCATCCAATAAGATACAACCCTTTGTGTGAGCGAACACGTGAAAGTGCAACATAACCTTGTCCGTATTCAAACGACTGCGACAAATCCATCACAGCAGCATCCAAACTCATCCCCTGACTTTTGTGAATGGTCATTGCCCATGCAAGACGAAGCGGTACTTGCATAATGCGCGCACGAATTTTTCCATTTTCTTCAACAATCCAATCCATCGGCGGCACAGTAATTGTTCGCCCGTCACGCGTCTCAACAATCGGGTAACTATCGTACGGGTCAAAACCTGTTACAACACCAATCGTGCCATTAGCAAAACCGAGTGGTGGATTATTTTTTGTAAACATAACTGTTGCTCCAACTTTCAGTGTAAGTTTTTCGGGAGACAAACAACCACGAGTAAGTGCCATCACGAGGGCTGCTGGGCCTTCTGATTCCATTTCATACACGTGACTATCTGTATTCAATTTGCCAAGCGCAGCATCGTTCAACATATCAACATGAACATTGTGCGGAAAAAGTTTTGGCACATCTTCTGGTACGTCATCGTAGTGATATATTCTTTGGGTTAGATAGTCATGATGCTCTTCGCCAATAGATGCTCCACGCAACGCTGAAAGAAACGACAAAAAAGAATCGTCTTCCTGACGATGTTGTTCGTGTAAATAACAGATGAGCGGACTTAGATTTTTCCAAGCTTCAGAATCAAACGCAAACGGTGTTTCCCCTTCTTGGTGAGTAACTGGTGGCAATTGAAAAAAATCTCCGACAAGTACAACCTGTATACCACCAAATGGTTCATTTGACTGAAGCACTGCTCTACACACTTGATCAACCATGTCGAGTGTCCGCGCATCGAGCATTGAAATTTCATCAATAATCAAAACTTTTGTTTTTCCGATACGACGTGCAACATACTCGTTTGAAGCAATCTGGTCAACATCATACACAGAAAGTTGTTTTTTGATTCCGATACCACTCCACGAGTGAATCGTTAATCCATGAATATGCGTTGCCGCAATACCTGTTGAAGCAGTAATAGCCGGCTCAATGCCGTGTTCCCGTAAATACGTAACGTATGTGCCAATCGTGTAACTTTTACCCGAACCAGGCTCTCCTGTCAAATATACGCTTGCGCCAGTTTTAAGTATGGTAAGAGCCTCTGCTTGTGTCATGCAGATAGTATATATCAAGAATATGAATTTTTACTAAAGCACCTCCTCGATTGGAGTTGGAGCTGCCTCGGGGGTAGGATTCGTCCTCTGTTCTTCCTCTTCTGGATTTACAGGTGTTTCTTCAGTAGGTGGAGTTGTTTCTCCTACCGTAGTGTCTGTTGATGTTTCAGGTGTTGGAGAAACTTCTGGTTCAGGCAACTGTCCTAGATTAGGAGCAGCTGTTGTTGTACCAGCTTGTTCAACAAGATGCAAAAATTGCTCACTTGTTACACACACAGAACCGACACACAGTTCGTTTGTTTCAACCTTCTGGCTCTTTAAAACTTGTGAATAAATTGTAGCGATGCCATTACCAACGTCACCAAGCCATGCGGCGAGTGACTGTTTGAGCGCTGAATTACCGAGTGACGCAATTGTTTCGATTTTGAGATTAAGTTCTCGAACTGCTTCAACAAGTATTGGTGTCATCTGCGCGTAGTACACAGACTTCATACCATCTTTGTCAGTTTCAACGAGGTCTGGGAAATATCGTTCAAGATCTTGCGCAAGAAAACCAACCTGCTGATGTGATGTCGGATTTGCAAGCCAGTTATATGTAACAGTACGAACGTTGAGTAATGTATCGAGAGTTGTACTTGCAAGATCTGCAATATTTGTTTTGACACGCTCATCTGAAGTACATGCGATACCAGTACCTGTTGTGATAGTACACTGTGTTGCGGCTGAGCCGTTAATACGAGTAGTATCGATTGGTGAAGTTGCTGAGCCAATCATAAATTGATTTGATCCCGTATTAACCGCAGAACGTCCAAGCGCAATAGAATCTGAGAAACCACCAGTTGAAGTACTATCACCAATTAAAATTGATGCACCTCCTGATGTATTGTTAACCGTGTCATTATATCCCGCCTGATCACCAATAAATATTGCATGCGTTGCATTAGCTGCATGATATCCTGCGTTACCGCCAAGGAAAATAGAGTGCGATGCGCTTGTTGCACCAGCACCAGCTTGTACACCAAGAAATACTGTGTATTCTTTGGAAGCGCTGCTACTACCCGCTTGATCTCCAACCCATGTTTCAGTTGAAAGGCCTGCAGTGGGAGCGCTTGATACTCCACTTGTTGAACCAATTAAACTTGAGGCTGTACCACACGACATTAATCCATCAGTGTCTGTTGAAATAACCTGACAGTTAGTAAGTCCTGAAGACAAAATTCCACCATTTACTTGCAGTAGCGCATTTGAAGTGGTTGTTTCAAAGTTATCATAGCCGATACCCGTTTTGCCATTTTTCAGAATAGTAAATGCGTCAGATTCATTACCGTTACCGTTACCATTACCTATAGTAAAAAGACGATCAGCTCCATCAAAACTTGCTGTTGAAAATGGAGTATAGAGAGTATTA
>CAYNHU010000008.1:55518-57511 GCA_964397435.1 uncultured Candidatus Saccharibacteria bacterium
GTACCAGCATCGCCTGTAAGTGACCATCCTGCGCCTATGTTTTTGAAACAGTCAGTAGCTCCAGGTGCACATCCAGGATCGAGAATACTATCGCTTGCTACATATCCACCAATCGGAGGTAGTGTTCCATTAGGAAGTTGCGCTGCAAAAACAAACGCACCATATCCCACAATAGAAAGTATTGTGACGGCAGTTGTTAAAATTTTTTTATTAGAAATTTGCATATTTTTAAGATATTCCAAGTATATCACATCATAATAAAAACTTTATAAATTTTTCATATAAAAGTGTGTATACTAGTTTGAGTGCGTATCACGTATCACTTGTTAATATAAACTTACATATCTATGCGCTTACTTATTATAGAAGACGACCCTGATGTGCGCGCTGCGCTTGTCGATGGACTCAAGGCGACATCATACGCTGTCGACGCCACAGAATGTGGTGAAAAAGGTTCACATCTTGCCCGGTCCAACGATTACGATCTGATCATTCTTGATTACGTCCTACCTAAAAAGGATGGTTTTCGTGTTTGTCGCGATATACGTGAGGCAAAGAAATCAACACCAATACTCATGCTGACTGTTCGCGGTACAGTTGATGAAAAAGTTTCAATGCTCGATGCTGGTGCGGATGATTATCTCACCAAACCATTTTCATTTGAGGAACTTCTCGCTCGCATTAAAGCACTTCTCCGTCGACCACAGGAAATCAAACACTCAGTTATGATTGCGGCTGACCTTACGATTGATACTGACAAACAACTTGTGCTCCGCGGCAACAAAACTATCTATCTCACACGCAAGGAATTTACCCTGCTCGAATACCTAGCACGAAACAAGGGTCGTGTGGTTTCCCGTGGACAAATCATGGAACATGTTTGGGATATGGGTAGTGATCCATTTTCAAATACGATAGAAGCACACGTACTCAACTTACGTAAAAAACTTGGGACCAAGAAACCAAAATTAATACACACTGTTCCTGGGCGCGGTTACCGTTTTGATACTTCAGAATAATTTTATATTTCATTCACCAGAATCTCAGTTTGGTATGGGATAGTGATACTCGAAGCGGCTTAGGTCGACACGCGCTGCTTCAGCTATATGAGTACCGTCTTACTTACGTCACAAGTAGTAGTACTGTTTTATGGACTGTGTAGTTATATGCATTCACGCATGCATCCTCCTCAGTACACAGTCCATACAGCAACTACATCATAGTAACCACCTCACACAACAAACGTCGTATCGAGAAACACACGCCACCACTGTTGGTGTGTTTTTGGTATAGCAAGTGATCCAAGAAATGTGTGACATTTCTGTTTTTGTTTACTCAAACGAGCATGCAATTCTGGCGTTTTTGTTTCTGCATCGTGGTAATCATCGTAAAGCTGAAACAACACGCCGACACAGGTGCAAAATTGTATGAGGAGTGGGCTTGGTGGGAAACCGCGTACACAATACGCAATGAGTACCGGGTAGAGCACGGTGTATTGTGCCGTTTTAAGCACGATACAATATGTATCGTTGCTGCGACCATACACATCAAGCATTTGCCCGAGAATAGTCTCATGTGACATCTGTGTAAATAGACGCGTAAGCTCGGTATTCTCGAGTGTTTGAATTGTTTCGTGCGCAAATAGATACAACAAATCGCCCCACAAAATACCGGCCGGCAATCCGTGCACATGATGCATCGTTGGAACACCACGACGTGTCGTATCTCCATCAATACAATCGTCATGAATAAGCGCAAACGTATGGAAAAGTTCGATTGCAAAAAGAAGCCGCTCTTCGTCTTGGGTGATATGGTCACGATCATGTGCAAGAACCCCGTAACAAATGTAGGGTCTAATTCGCTTGCCTGAAGCAATGAGATTTTGAATTATAGTTTTCTGATGTTTAAATGCAGCGTCGTGATGTACGAGAATTTCTGACTCAATTAATTTTTGTTCGACGAATTCAATAAAGCGTGCATTGAAATATGTTTG
>CAYNHU010000009.1:0-50314 GCA_964397435.1 uncultured Candidatus Saccharibacteria bacterium
TCTTTCAATCATGTCATCACAAGGTGATGCGGGACAATTCCGCACACCTCGCCACATTATTGATTTTATCGTTGATGTGGTTGCTCCAACAAAAGAAGATACAATTCTTGATCCTGCTTGTGGTACTGCTGGATTTTTGATTAGTGCCTATAACTATATCAAGAGACAAAACGAAGGCGTTGATCCAGAAACAAGAAAAATGCGACAACTTACAGCAGATGAACGCAGAAAGCTAGTAAACAACTTTCAAGGATATGATGTGGATCCGACAATGGTTCGCATGTCACAGGTGAACATGTATCTTCATAAGTTCACTACTCCAAAAATATATAACTACAATACTCTTGCGAGTGAAGATCGTTGGAATGATAAATTTGATGTTATTCTTGCAAACCCTCCGTTCATGTCTCCTAAAGGAGGAGTAAAACCACACAATAAATTTAGTATTCAAGCCAATCGCGCCGAAGTTCTTTTTGTGGACTACATAATGAATCACCTCAAACCAAAAGGACGAGCAGGAATTATCGTCCCCGAGGGTATTATCTTTCAATCAGGAAAAGCATACAAAGAACTCCGTAAAAACCTCGTAAACGACGGGCTATTTGCCGTTGTATCAATCCCCGCTGGTGTGTTTAATCCATATTCAGGAGTAAAGACTAGTATTCTATTTTTTGATAACGAGGTAGCAAAGAAAACAAAAGATTTGTTGTTCGTAAAAGTAACAAGTGACGGATATGATCTTGGTGCACAAAGACGTAAGATTGAAAAGGACGACCTGCCAGACGCCGGAGTTATTTTAAAAGGATTTAGAGAATATGTTCGAACAGATCAAAATAAAGAAACCATCGAATCGTTTATTTCTGAATCAGGGAAAGGATTTATTGTTTCAAAAGAAAAGATTGCAGAAACTGGAGATTATAACCTTTCTTCTGATAGATATAAGGTTGTTTCAGATTTTACAAATCAAAAATACCCGCTAGTAACATTAGGAGAAGTTATAGATATTAATTTTGGACAACGAATAACAAAGAGCAAGGATCAAGGTACTCTATACCCAGTATATGGTGGTGGTGGAGAAAGTTTTAGAACTGATGAATCTAATAGAGAGGACGAGTATGTCATTTCTAGATTTGCTATGTCCGAAAATTGCGTAAGATTTGTTTCTGGCAAGTTTTGGATGCTGGATTCAGGGGGAACTTTTTCTGTAAAAGATGAATCAATTGTCTCTAAGGATTATATTGGGAAGGTTTTAATGAGCATTCAAAAACAAATTTTTGCTTGCTCTCGAGGTGGTGCACAGAGAAATTTAAGCGTTGATCATTTCAAACAAATTACGATTCCGCTCCCTCCTCTTGAAGTTCAAAAAGAAATTGTTGAGCAAATTGAGGTTAAGCAAAAAGCTATTGAAGGAGCAAAACAAGTCATCGAAAATCTTGAGAGAGAGAGACGATATTTTGGTCAGTCACTTAGGAAGTTAGAGAATGTTGAGATGGTTAAACTTGGAGAAATTTGTGATGTTAGGGATGGTACCCACGATAGTCCGAAATTCGTTTTAAACGGTTACCCTTTGGTTACTTCTAGAAATATTAAAAATGGCACAATAGATTTTGATGATGTTCAATATATATCAGAAAATGATTATTTGAATATAAACAAAAGATCTAAGGTTGATGATGGCGATATAATTATGCCAATGATTGGAACCATAGGTAGTCCAATCGTTGTTAAAAAGAATCGTGATTTTGCAATTAAAAATGTGGCGCTTATAAAATTTTCAAATAATACAAAAGTAATTAATTACTATATAAAAATGATTTTAGGTAGTAATTTATTTGAAAATTATATTGAACAAGTCAGTAGGGGCGGGACACAAAAGTTTATCTCATTAGGAAATATAAGAGATTTTTCTATTCCTGTACCATCAATAGAAATACAGCAGCAAATGGTGAGTAAAGAGCTTGAAGAGTCTGGAATATTAGAATCAAACAAAAAACTTATTGAGATAATGGAGAAAAAGATAGAGGAAGTTTTATCTGAGATTTAAAGTAATTTATGAAATTTATATTTATTGATGAATTTAAATATAACCATAAAAAAGACTATAAAGTTTATGGTCTTGCTTTAGTCGTAATTGATTCAAGTTTCTATCCAGGCTTTAAGAAGACATTCTATAAAGAAATTGAAAAGATTGGTTGGGATAAAAATTATGAATTTAAAGGAAAATCAATTTTTTCTGCCTCTGACGGTGACACAAAAGTTTCTGTTGAGAAAAGAATTGAATGTATGGAAAAAATAGTCAATCTGAGTACTACTAAATCTGGCAAAATAGCTAAAACACCAGTTTATGTGTCTCTTGAATTATTTGATAACAAAACTAGTGAATACGATTGCTATAAAACTTGTCTTGAAAAAATAATTAAAAAATTACCAAAAGTAACCAATGCTAAAAAATCCTTAATTTCAGTTTCTTATGATGAAAATGATTGTTTAGGAAAAGACTTTGATAATATTTTAGAATCCATATTACAAAAAAGAGGTTACGTTTTATTTGAAAAACCTTATAGTGTTAAATCTTCACTAAAAGTTCCAGGTATTTTATTCGCAGATTATGTTTGTTATTTTCATCAGACTTTTTTTACTCAATCAAAATTTAGAAAAGAAAATGCCCAAGAAATTCTATCTATTTTAGAAAAAGAAAATAAAACTGAAGAAGATGATAAAAATATACAAACAGTCATAAATAATTACAAGAAAGAATCGAAAACTAAAGATCTTATTCTTTCACTGAAAAAAGTTGTATATGTATAGCTTTGAGTGGAATCTTCCCGGCTATTTGTCTCTAAAATATAGCTCACAAATTGA
Source organism: uncultured Candidatus Saccharibacteria bacterium (assembly GCA_964397435.1). Classification (GTDB taxonomy): domain Bacteria; phylum Patescibacteriota; class Minisyncoccia; order Phycocordibacterales; family UBA9973; genus DALYCO01. The sequence goes on from CAYNHU010000009.1 coordinate 2,863, forward strand.
GCAAGATTATGTAATCGAATTACAGCAGGATTTCTTCAATCAAGTTGAGTCTGGCTCTTACAGGTCAGCACTGATTACATATCATTTGCTTTTCATGTGTTATGTAAACCAAGTTTTGTATAAGACAAAACTATGGAAACCAGGAGATTTTAAAACTTCCTTGATTCATTTAGGTGGCGATCTTGCACAAAAACTAGAACTTGCAAATGATCCAACCGCTTTTGCTCATAAGGATTTAAAAGAAAGAAGTTCTATAAATTTCTTAAATTTATACGAAAACTCCGCAGAGGTTATCAGCAGAGCCAAAAACATTGTTGATTTTAGAAATCAAAACTTGGGTCATGCCACCTATACCAAAATAGATGAAGATCAATTTTATTCTCGAATTGATGAATACAATAAAATCGTGGCATCAGTTGCAAGTCTTTATGACAAAGCACTCTTGAAAGCATTAGATGACTTTGTAGCAATTAAGACTTTAGAAATAAAAGGATTTATAGAAAATGGAGATGATACTGAAGATGAGCTAATAGAGAATATTTCAATGGATGAAATAGAACTAGCATTTACAGCTCCTAATTATCTTAGTTATCAAGACCTGTTTTCATTATGCACTTTTATGCCTGACGAAGTAATAAATAATCTAGAAAATAAAAAATACTACCTGAAAATAAGGGGGTTATTTGCTGATTATTTAAAGCATATTTTGCCGTAAAAACTTAATGTTTTAGTCATTCCACATCAACGTAATCGCTGTAATAGATCGTATCCCCACCAATAAACGCTATGAGCCAAGTCGAGTCATTGGCATGTTTTTCAAGTGTTGCATTTACAAGCAACGAGAAAGCGTCAGCAATATCATCATGTTTTTCAACTCCAAAGCCGACCATTTGTTCAATCAGCTCTTCACACCCTTGTCGTGGAAATTTGATCATCCCAGACTTGATGAGTGAGGAAGTGAGAGCAAGTCTCGTTCGCTTATCACCCTTTGGTTTAACTGCCTCTGCATCAATTCCTTCATGTTCAAGCATTTGCGGTAATGCTTCTTGATAGCCAACGCTTTCAACAAAAATTGTACTACCTCTGTCATGTAGAATGCTGCTTTTTACGTTCTTCATTAGAGCAACTTGCTCTGGAAAACTAATCTTCTTTACAATAGGATTTGGCAGGATATAGATTCTCATTTTCTCTCTGCGACTGTATACATTTGCAAACACCAGTGCGGTAAAGTCGCTAGAATCCTTTTGGGTTATAGCAAGGTCAACACCTACATACGTACCGCGAAGACCTTTATGGTTTGGCAACTCATCATAATATTTAATCCACTCAGGATAAATGACTTGATCATCACTTGGAATGATACGGAGCAAATACTCTCGCTGCCACGATGCCTCACTTGCAACCTTTAGCTTTTCATCTTCAACATCTTTTGATGTTGGATATTTACCTGGCCACAAGCAAACATCGTTTTTATCAAGTAATGGATATTCCTTGAACACTCCTTTTGCTCTTCCTTGAGCTATTTCTTCTTTGATTCGCATAAGTAGTGAATCTTCATGAAGCAAGTTACCGACAATAACAAGACGGGTCTTTCTGTCTCCTGACGGTATCACTTCACCATATAACCAGTTATATGTACTATTTCGACCCTCTCTTGTTTTAGTAGATTGCACATCTTCCACGTCGTCGCAGATTATTAAGTCTGGGCGATGCTGGTTATGACGTATACCTCTAATACTTTGCTCAGCTGACGCAACGGTAATTCTTGCACCGTGCTTTTTGAATACGATTGAATATGAACCCCATTCATCGCTTTCTTCTTGAAATGGTCCAAGATCCTTTTTAAGAACATCGTTACCTTCAAGTTCTGTGCGGATATTCATCATGTGTTGTTTTGCTTGTGCTCTTGTTTGGCAAAAGATTACGCAAAACTTCTTTTGCTGTTTCCCGAGAATTGCCCATATCGGGTATGCAGTTGTAATCATGGTGGACTTACCAGAACCACGGAATGCAACAACATAGAGATTTTCAGTTGGGCTATACTCAAGGTGGTGAATAATCTCTTTTTGAAAGTCTGCTGTCTCATACTTTACATAGTGAGCATAGTAGAAGTGAAAGAAGTACAAGAAACTATCTTTGGTGATTGATGTACGCACAAGTTTATCCTTGAGCATCTTGTTTACCAATGTGTTAGGAATTATTTTTGTCATGGTTGATATTTTTTATGGACTTAGACTTAGTAATTTTTGCGAGCTTGAGAGCTTGCTTAACAACCTTTGCTTGTTCAGGAGTTAGTTCGTCTCCGTCATCAATGGTTGTGATCTCAAGTTTGTTCTTGTAGGCATCGTTTCTATGACGGAGCCAGAAGCTAATCGCTAGGTAGTTCTTTTCTTTGATAAGGTTAAGTAACTGACTTTCACTCATATCATTTACGAGAGCCACACCCTCAGCAAGTGCCTCATCCATTTTCATCTCAAAAGCTTTGTCTTCTCTTCGCCAGCGATAGACACTTTGGCGAGATAGCCCTGATTTCTCACAAGCAACTTGAATGATTGGAACCTTGGTAAGCTCAGCAAGGAATTGCTCTTGGAATTTATTTTTCTTCATAGTGTTCAATGATTGGTTTAATTCCAGTAAGTGCTTCATACCTTTTGGCAATTAAGTCACAAAAGCGAGGTTCCAGATCCAAGCCATATACTCGACGGCCAAGCTGTTCTGCTGCGAGTAAGGTGCTACCTGATCCGAGGAAACTATCAAGAATGATGTCATTGGGCTTTGTACATCTCTTTATTGCTTTCTCATGAAGTGTTATCGGCTTTGAAGTAGCGTGCTGGTATTCCTTTGACGGAAGTCTCTTTGCTGTCCAGATTTCAAGGAAATCATCTACTTGATTAATAAGGTCATTACCAGTGGTGAATTCTTTGTTCATCACTTCGTTCAGATCTTGTATTGATTCTGCGAGATATGGTCTGCCACGAGTGCCGTACACAGCCGGTTCATATGCTTTATTGCAATACACTTTTGGTACGGGATTTTGTGAGTTCTTAAGCCAGAGACAGACACGCTTGTTTGCGATGCCAAGCGAGCGGTAGACCTCTTGAATGAGACCGATATACACCTGATCGCAGTAGTAGAAGACATGCGTATCTTGGTTGGAAACAGCAAGTCCGGCAATAAGACTATCCTTAATGAAGTCTTTATATTCTTCATATGAGCGGGTATCGTTTACATTTCCACCGTAGTCTTTGTTACCACCAATACCACCGTCGTAGTCTATGGAGATATTGTAGACGGGATCGGAGTAGATCATGCTTGCTTTCTCATTACCAAAAAGCCGTGCTAGATTCTTTGGATTGGTGGAATCTCCGCAGAGTATTTTGTGCTTACCGAGATGAATAATGTCGCCAAGTTTTGTAACTGGTTCTTTGATTTGTTTGAGTTCTTTCTCAACATCAAACTTGTCTTCCTTGGTTTCGTTATCTTCGTCCCAGAACTTTGCAAGCTCAATGCTGTCAAATCCTGCAAAGGTAAGCGTGTCCATATCGAATGATTTGAGGAGATCGTAATCCCAGTCACCACCGAGCTTATTAGAGCCAATGAGATATTCTTTAGCTTCTTTCTCTGTGAGCTTCCTATTAGGAACTCTGATATCTATCAATTCTTCTCCACGACCAAGGAGTTGTAATGCTTTGATACGCTGATGTCCTGCAAGAATAGTACCGTCACTATCTACCGCAGGTATCTCTACTAAGTTGAACTTTGTAATACTTCGCTTGAGATCTGACATTTGTTTGTCGGTAATCTTGCGAGGATTCACTTCTTGGGGGAGTAAATCATTTACTTTCTTTTGGACAGTTGTCCATGTGAGTTTTTTCATAATCCTTTTAAATTATTTTTTAATAAGGATGTATGGAAATAGAAAAAGCCTATTCCACACACGAAATAAACAGAGGATCGAATTCCTCAACTTATTTCTTGCGCGGAATAGGCATGTCCTAGGGAGCTACACTATTCGCTTTATCGACGCATATTTTTTAATAACACTGTTCTCTTTTTATTTTCCTCAAGATTCGCCGAGATGAAGTACTTCTCATAAAGTCCGCCGCATCTTTACCAAGTCTTATGGGTAATCCTGCTTTCGGCATTTTGATCAATACACGATATCCTTGTTGCTGATACTTTTGTACTGTTTGCTTTAAGGTAGGATCTTCCACAGAGAATGGCAACCTAAACGGAATGGAATTCTGAGAAATATCAATATTTGCTGGCTTCTCTAGGGGAGAATAAATTCGACCAGGCTTATTATGTTCTATAGAGCGTTCAATAACACTACCAACCGATTTGGTTGGGCGTACATTAGAATGCAATTGAATATCGGTGAGTTCCAAAACAATGACTTTCTCGCCATTTTTGGGAAGTTCTGTTACCTCATTCAACTGTAATCTTTGCTCCATACACACAAGTGTATCATTTTAGTGTAAAAAGTGTCAAATACTTGTTGTTGCAAATCAAAAAGTATGCTATACTGTACTCATGCACAACAAACAAAAACAGCTTTTAGCCCTCATAGACACTGACCCGAACATCGGATCTTATAGCCTAAGGACGATTGCCGATAAGCTTGGGGTGCCAAACAAGCCACAAATCGTAAAATACCACCTACAACAGCTAGAAAAGGCTGGATTGATACAAATGAACCTTGAACAAGGCGTTATCAAGCCAGTGAAAAAGGGTTTCGTTAAATCAACGATCAATACCGTGTTCTCTCTTCCTGTCGTTGGGTCTGCAAATTGTGGTCCTGCGACGATATTCGCTGAGCAAAATATTCAGCAGTATCTCAAGGTGTCTTCTTCTATGTTGCCATATAACAAGAAAGAACTCTATGCTCTCATTGCTGACGGTGACAGTATGAATAAGGCGGAAGTAGAAGTAGGTAAAACAATTGAAAGTGGCGACTTTGTTCTCGTTGATAGTGGTTACAAGAGCTATAAAAATGGGGACATCGTAGTTGCAGTCATTGACGGTCTTGCAACGATTAAACGATACAAGTTAGACAAGGAAAATGATCGCATTGTGCTTGAAGCAGATTCAACAGAAAAATACCTCCCCATATTTATCCATGCGGAAGATGATTTTCAGTTGAGTGGCAAAGTGGTAGGAATTATTAAAAGTTAATTTATAAACATATGTCGAAAAAGAACATACATACGGTCTATAATTCAGACCGACACATGTGGGAAACAAAGAAAGAAGGACAAGGGAAACCCCTTGCTTCTTCCCACACAAAAGAAGCAGCTGAAGAGAAATCAGTTCGTGAAGCAAAGAAAACTGGAGTCGAGCATGTTATTCATAATAAGAACGGAAAGATCAGCGACAAAGATAGTTATGGTCACAATCCTTACCCTCCTGTAGATAGAAAACACTAATATGAAGAAAAGAATTTTTATTGCATTTGCAATTGAAGATGTTCGATCAAGAGATTTTCTTGTCGGACAAGCAAAAAATGATAACTCGCCATTTGAGTTTGTTGATATGTCCGTAAAGGAGCCGTGGAGCAGTGACTGGCAAACAAAATGCCGAGCGAGAATTAAGGGTTGTGATGGTGTAATTGCACTTATCAGCAAAAATACACCATCAGCTACAGGACAACTTTTTGAGATCCGTGCAGCCGGAGAAGAAAAAGTACCAACTATGTTGATGTATTCAAGTAGTGATCGTCCAAGCTTGCCTAGTTCATTAAGCGGTCGATTGATAAATGTATGGAGCTGGGACAATATAAAGTCATTTATCAATAGGCTATAAAATAACTATGAGACACTACAATATTTTCATTAGTCATTCATGGGCATACGGTGATGCATACGACAAGCTTATTAAAATGCTTGATGCAGATCCTAGGTTTAATTATAAAGACTACTCCGTTCCCAAAAATGATCCTATCCACAATGCACCAAATTCAACAGCATTATCTCAAGCGATTCAAAACCAAATGCGTTTTTGCGATGTAATTATTATTCTTGCAGGCGTATATTCTACTTACAGTAGTTGGATCAATAAGGAAATAGATATTGCTCAAGGTTTTACCAATCCAAAACCTATTCTAGCTATTGAACCTTGGGCGAGTGAAAAAACATCAACGATTGTAAAAAACAGTGCCGATAAAATCGTTAAATGGAACACCAGTTCTATTGTTGATGGCATTCGTGAACTCGCATAATTCTATGGAAAAAGAACAAAACAAATTAAGCGGAAAACTATTCGTACAGGAATCATCAAAATATGGTGAAAAGTATATTGAACACCTACTAGACCAATATCGTCTTTATGTTAATGCAGCGGAAAAAATTAGTGATCGCAGACAAAAGACAAACGAGTTTTTCCTTGGTCTCAATACAGCACTCATTGGACTTCTTGGTTTTATGATGAGCAAAACAAGTTCGACTGAGAACAGTTTAATACTGTTCATTGCATCAATAGCAGGAGCTATTATGTGTTATCTTTGGTACCGAATTATTGTTTCTTACAAGGGGTTGAATAGTGCTAAGTATGAAGTAATCCATACGGTTGAAGAAAGATTACCACTTGCTTTGTATGATACAGAATGGGAAGCACTTGGTCGTGGAAAAGATAAATCAAAATACTGGCCATTTAGCCATATAGAGCAATATGTACCATGGATATTCATAGGTCTTTACGCAATTTTGCTCCTATCACTGGTTCCTTGGATTAAAGTATTATTCTTTCTTTTTTGTTTATAAATAGTTACATACAAATGTAACTATTCGATCCTATACTGTGTCACTTTTGTCACTTTCTATATAAAAATAGTCGCTCGACAAGGGTTGTTTTGATATAATGGGAAAGTATAAAAAAGCCTTATGTGGTAATGAACCCTACGGTCGCACCACGAGAAGGCTCACACAACATAGCTTCCTCGAACATGATAGGAGAAAGCTTACTCAGTAACTTTTTAGATTTCTGTGCCAACAAATAGCCCAGAGGCTCATTTAACGTTGCAGCCACAATCTTGCCGTCACGCATCTTTAGCGACTTGAATAGGGTATGGGCAAGTAATGACCGTACTTGATCATTTGGAGCCTTTTTGAAGGCGTAGGAGCAACTTACAACAAGAGATAAAGCAATTTCGATAAGATTGATTGTGGCTGATATTTTGTTCTCAACCTGAACCAATTCTTGTTGAAGTGCCGCATCTTTGTTTTCCAGTTCAAGCTTTATCTCATCAAACATGGCCAAGTCGGTTTCACTAGTTGTTTCCTTGGAAATTAATCTTTTTACCAAGTTTGTTTTTTGCATCTTTATTTCATCAATCTTTCCAAGCAGTGATTTTCTCGAGAACTCGTAAAGTGCTTGCTCATCAGTAAAAATTTCTTTAATGCGCGATCTGATTTTGTCAGCAATCCCTGCGGGCAATTCAATCTTTTTTAAGATTTCCTGAAACTGAGAAAGATATTCTGATTCGTGAGTATATTTTTGCTTACATTCAACCTTTTTATTGTGCTTTGCTTTGAGGCAACGAAGATACCGTACAGTATTTCCGCTAGTTGTTTTTTGTTCATCTGAGGTCATTCTGCTACCGCATTCGTCACAGAAGGAGATTGCTTTGAGAATGGAAAAGAGTCGCTTGGTTCTACTTCCGCCACTCAAGCGGTAATCAAGAATTGATTGTGTCTTTTCAAACAGGGCCCGATCAAGAAACAATTCATGCTTGGCATTTTCTATTATTAACCCGCCCCATTCAAGAGTACCAATATAGAATTTATTACGGAGCATTTTCTCAATAAAACTGGTATGTAATCTACCGTTTTTGCCTTTAGTTTTGCCGTGTCGTATCTGAAAACCTTCTGCGAGTAGTTTATCTGCTAGTGCCGACATTGAGTAGTTGCCCGTTGCGAAAAGTTCAAAAGCTCTCGTTACCCATTTTGCTTCAATCCAGTCAATTTCAATCCATGCTCTTTTTCCACCGCTCGGAAGCTTTTCCTGCATATTTTTATATCCGTAAGGAGCTTTATTGGCCCACCAGCCGTCTTTAGTTTTTTGAAGCATATTTGCTTTGATTTTTAGAGCATAGTGAGCAGAAAAGTATTCTGACACTGAAGACAAAATACCCTCAAGAATTTGCCCCTCAGGACTATCACCAATTGGTTCTGTCGCAGACAATAGATTTACGCCGTGCTTATTAAAATCTTGCTTTATAACAGCAAAATCTATTCGGTTGCGTGCCAGTCTGCTTATGTCATAAATAACTACGCTTTTTACTGTAGGATCATTCTTGCAGCGATCTAATAACAATAAAAGAGCTGGTCTGTCTTTGGTTCGACCACTTTCTCCCGCATCAATAAAAATATCTGCCTCAAGATTGATGGTTAGCTTCTGTTCGTTAATAAACTCAAGGCATTTTACTTTTTGTGTTTCGAGCGCGATCCCTTTTTCAGCTTGCTTTTCTGTAGAAACACGGAGATACAGTAACGCGCGATCTCTTAAACCACTCAAGTTTTTTCCGTTGCTTTTCATACATAAATTATACTCTTAAATTAGTAAAAAACTCAGTTACTGCTGCCAATGGATTTCGCGATGAAAACAACTGCACGAGCAAAATCATCAACGAATTTATCTTCAATGATTTCTTCCTTGGTCTTCGGTTGTTTGTTTTCATCAGCCATGTCTTTTGCCTAAGAAAGGGGGATAAGATGGATAATTTTCATTAATATGTCGAAAAATATTTATATAAATATCGCTTATATGTCTGAAAAGCCTGTAAATTCGCTGTCGTATCCCTCTTGATCGGGGATTTCTATATTTTCCTTGAGCTTTACGTTGCGCCAGCCTTGTACCTGTTTGGTTCCAATCAGCTTTGTTCCGTCTATAATGTATCCGCTATGGTTAGGCAGTTTTCTGCCCAAGATTTGCTTATCAACTGTCGGTAAATTATTGGCCTGTGCGTATTCTGCGCATGCACGATACATATCATCCTTGCTAACCCAAGAGCCAGCTTCCTGTTTTAGACAGTCGTTCACGAATTTGGCTATCATTGAACCAGAAAGCAGCATCTCCTTCTTTATCTCCTCTGAGCTTTTGCTGTAATCGAACTCTTGTTTCTGTACGATTTGATCTAGGCCCGTAAGAGCCAAGTTTAAGAGTCCTGATAGTTCTTGTTGTGTTGTAATCTTTTCAGTTAGGAATTTGTCCACGTGTTCGATCTCTGCCAAGAAGGGAATGACTATCCATCTGCTGAAATATGCGTCGTCGTTAGTATCTTTAACATCTGGGATCTTGTTACAAGCGAATGTTAGCTTTGCGTGATTCTCGAACTGGAATTGTTCTCCGAATTTTCTTTCGCCCGTGATAATTCCACCGCCGGTAGCAATTTTGAAAGCACCGTTGTCGTTGATGTCTTTGAACGAAAGATCATCATAAATGTTTATATGTTTAGTGTATAGCTGTGACGAGGAAAATTTGTCAGATACTATCTTCTGTAAGCTGATTCCTGAAGTATTTACTTTACCGACAAAACGCTCAAGTAACTTTATTAAGGTCGATTTTCCAGTGTCTCTTTCACCAACGAAGATGATGGCCTTCTTGATGAAGTAGCTTCTGTAAAGACAATATCCAAACCACTGCAAGATAATCTTTACTTGGTCTTCGGTCAGGATTTCATTCAGAAATTTTTCAATTGCCGGACACGTTGCCGCTGGATCATATCGAACGGGTATTTTAGTAAAAAATAAATTTTCGTGGTTATGTGGTAATAGCTTTCTGGTTTTTATATCAAAGATCCCGTTCTGCAGATTGATCAAGTTTTTATCCATATTAAAGTCACTCCGATCGGTTGCAGTAGAGTCCTTTATTATCTCGACGATATTCTTTTTGTGGTATACGGTGCCGAGTTCTTGGAGTATCTCTTGAATTTCTCCTCTTATAAAATTCGAACCAATAACATATACACCGTCTTTGTATACATATAGATCCCGTGTCTTCTCCCCGATGGTCTTTATGTGATATTTCTTCATAAGATACTGAGCGATTTCGTATGAGGCTCTCTTAGATTCACTCGACATGTACACTCGGATGCCTGCTATAAAGTCCGCATCTGGCTGTGTATCTTCCACTCCACCAGCTCTTTCTTCGGCGGTATTCTGCAAGGGAATAGTCCTTTCTTCTTTTAGCGCTTGAATTTGCTCAAGTTGTTGAAGTCTTTCGATTTCCTGCCAAGTTAAGTCGCTAGCCGGTTTGGCCTGTAGCGAGATTAACTCCTCTTTAATTTCTAAGTCGGTGAGATGTTGTGGTTCCATAAATTTACTTTCTCTGATTAAAGAGGGGACACTTAATTCCTTTTTTACTCAACAGGAAAACAATTGAATAAAAATCTCTTTTCAATTCATATAGCTTGTGAATTTGCTCAGCTGCTTCGGTGTCGTATTCGTTGTGGAGTACACTCCTCAGTTCTTCTTCCGCTAAAACCTCAATGCAGTCTGCTTCAGGGCATATTGGAAGTATTCTTCGATCAAGAGTATCAATTGCCCCGATTTTTCTAATGATGTCGGTTTCCCTGAATACGATTTTGTGTTTATGATGGTTCATATTTTCTCGTTAGATTTTGGTAATTTTGTCTCAAAAAATAAAACATCCATGGTTGAAGATTGGATCTGCGCCTGCGAAACCCAACCCTCGACTATAGATGTTTTTGCAGGCGCAATTCATCTCAACATTGTCATGTTATTCCTTTTCACCACGACAGAATAGTTCTAATCAGGTTATAGGTAATTTTGAAAAAGCCTTATAAAATAAGGCTTTTTCAGCTTCAAAATTATTATTTACTTATAACTGGAATTAATTCTCTAAAAGAAAATTGTATTTACCTGTGTTTAAGGAGTATCCACTACGCCCATCAGCATTCTCTATCAGGTCATCGGGAGCAGTAAATTCTTTCCGAAACCTCCTGTTTATCTCTCGGATGGTAATTGATATATTCGTATGTTCAGATGTGCTTCCAATTGCAGCCAATGTTTTTATCGGTACGGGGCCGCTTGATATTATTTTTTTGATATAGGTTAACCTGTTGCCTGAGAAAGAGAGCTTTGTCGTTTCATTGTTTTTGAACCATAAAAAGATCTTCCTCCCTCGAAAGGAATAACAAACAGTATTTTTCTGGCTCAGCTTACTTTTTTCCAGTTCCTTTTTTATGCCCCTTATTTCGTTTCGGGTTTTTTGTCTCTTTAGGATCTCCCGTCTTTCTTCATATGACGTGCTATTTTCATACTTCTCAAACTCGTCTAATTCCTCTTGTTCCTCAGGGTTTCGGAGTCTATTTATCAAGGGAAAAGAACTGAACCGGGAGCGGGCCAGTTGCCGTAATTTATTTGCATAGTTCGGATCATCAAAAGTGTCAGGCGCCATATACCCATATTACACCATGTTTATTTCATTTATGCTATTATATGTAAACACAACTGAATAAGAGTAGCCTAAACCTTCGCTTCGGCGGCGGCATGGTGAAGAAGTCCCCGTAAAAGATAAAGAACTCCTAGTCAGAGTTCGCCTTTTACGGGGCCGTATCTGGAAACGGATATGTCTGGCTGGGAGCTTTTTGCTATCCGGTCTACTAACATAAAATCAAAAACATGGAAGACAGAATAGATGTTGAGAGCGATTACATAGAAGATCCTAATAGAAATTTTATAGGCAATTGGGTCCAAAAGAAAAAAAAGAAAAATCCATATTATTTTCTGACCGCTTTCGCAATTATATGGGCGATAGTTACAGTGGGGGTTGATTCAAATAACATCGGTCAGTTTTTCTATGACGCGTTCGCCATGCTTTTTGGGTCCGCCTTGGTCTGTGCTTTTGCGTTCGTTGTCTTTATGTCAAATATTGAAGATGATCAAATTCTCAATGTCTCGTATCTTTTGTGGGCTGTCATAGCTCTTATGGGCGTGTACGGTGGTTTTTGGGTATTTTGAGAGGTTAGTGATTTTTCCCAACATAATTTTCGTACTGAGCAATTGAACGTTTCTTTCCACGCCAGTACTGTCTTTCTTCCTTAGAAATATCGCTTTTTAGCATCTTTTTTATTTTATCTTTTTTTGATTTTGTTTTTACTCCAAGAGATAGTTTATTCCTACCTAAAGATACGCCAAGATGTTGCGGTCCTTCTTTGTGAGAAATTACTTTGGTTTTTTTGTCATTTAGAGGAAGGCTCTGATTAGGATCAAATTTCAGTAATATATCTTTGATCTCGAGGGCAAGTTTTTCCATTTCTTCCTTTGACGCTCTACTCGCGGTTATTCCGATATCATCTACATAAATAGCAAGGCGTGCGTCCTTTCCTGACAATCTCTTTCTTACAAGATAATCTATTCGTATAAATACATCGAGGTTACACCAAATAGCCAAACGAGAGGATGTGGCAAATCCTCGACCAATCGTCTCCTCTAATGAGCCACTACCTTTCTCTCCCGTGGGTACACAACAGAGGTTTGCTAAAAGCTTTGAAGCTCTTTCATCACAATCAAAGCGGTTGCGAAAAAGATGGAAAACTCTCTCTTTTTTTATTTGCTCAAAAAACTTTGTAATATCCAATTTGAGAAGCACTCGCTGTCTTTTTTTTCCAAGCAGGTGTTTGGCGGCTTTTACATGATTTTTTTCTTTAACTCCTCCGAATATAAAAACTGGAAGCAGGTTGTCGTGGGGAGCAAGTACCATTTTATTTATCTTCTCAAGAAGTGTGCCAAGAGGTGTTCGGTTTGCCGACCGAACAAACTTTCCCTTTGCTGGTTCAGACATCTTGCTGTGGTCTTTCCAGTACTGATTGAAGTTTATGGTGACGTCATTAATCAAGCTTAAAGCTTGCTGCCGAGAAAAACCTTTGTGGCTTATCTGTTTTGCTAGTTCGTTTTTGCTTCTTATATAAATTCTCGGGTATCTCTTACTTTGCATATTTTTTTAAAATCTTTGCACGATCTTTTATTAAGTGAATTTGCATCTTTTCACCCCATTTAACCAACATCCGTTCCACCCCAGAAACATTCTTAATTGGATTATTTTCTTCAACAAAAAGAAAAGGAGTAATGGAAGAAGGGTGAACATTCATTTTCTCTGCAAGTCGTATTACTAAATTTTTAGAAACTTCTTTTTTCCCTGTCTCAACCATGGCGATAAGTACAGGGGATACGTCAATAGCCTTAGCAAATTCAGCTTGGGTTAGTCCGGACTCGTTTCTTATTTTTTTGATTAACTGTGGGAATGTATACATATAAAACGACTAAAGGGTGATTACTTCAACAGATCCTTGATCATGAGGGCGATCTTTGCGATCATCCAAACAATACGAAGAAACTTTTTCATTGAAAGCAATCACCCCTTGATACGGAAGGTACGGTTCAGCGGCAAAACTAGTGTGGTTCATGATGTGTATCTCAAATTATAGGGTGAATAAAAAAGAACTGATAACTTAAAACAAACGAACCTCCTAGCTTACATGGTTATCTTAGTCGGATTCGAACACCTTCCGGTAACACCGATAACCATGCAGGCTATGGAGGTCCGTTGCAAGAGAAATAAAGCAATGAGCTTTAAATACGTGCTATCTAGCGTCTATATACGTACTATGACGCATGTAGAGCCGTGTCCTGTCTAAAAAGAGAGGTCAGATATTTCCTAAAGGAATTATCTAGTATCTTCCGACAAAATAATTATCTTAGCTGAAACGATTTTTTAAAAAACACAATCACCCTTCACATATTATATACGAAACGTATAAGTTGCCAAAATCAAACTGTGTATAAACTTGTGGAGAACGATAGTCTTTTCCTTGTTAGGGCATGCATACATGTACCCCTCCCTCTGGAATTATAAAAACAGCGGCCTTTCGGACGCTGTTTATGTTTTTGTATTAAATAATCTCACTAAATTGCTACCGCTACCGGATGTTTTGTCTCTCTCACATCACCGGTCTCGTCCACAACTTCTTTCACAAAGTCATAAAGTAAGTGCTGAGCCTGAACCTTTCTTGTGGTATTTTGTTTCTCAACAATGCGAATTATTCCTTTAACAACCTGCTGCATCATTGCTTCATGTTTCTTGCAGGCCTTGTTCCACTCAGCAAAATTAACTCGTGCATGGGTTTTACCTAATCGCTTTGCCCAGAATTGATCACCACAGGAATAGTGCCACCATTCTTCTTCATACCCGACAAAGCCAACTTCAAACATGGTGTTGAACAAGTAACGCCTGTTGTCGCGTATTACCTTTTCATCTTTTGTTAAATCTTGTTTGTCTTCGTAAAAGTATAGGTTTGTTTCAGGTGACACTTGGTCAAACAGTGTTCCCATCGGAATAGGCTTGCTTTCGGTGCGCATCAATTGGAATCGTTCCATTTCAATACGGAAGCGATCTTTTTCGCTTGTGCATGCATCCAGTTCAGCATTAAGTTTCTGTAGCCTCATCCACCCCTGTTCCGTAAATTCAATGATAGTTAAATCAACAACTGCACCTGTTGCATGCGGAGAAGGTTTCTTTGGGTCCTTAGAGGGAAGCGACACAAACTTCTGTGCCTCCTCGTGGTAGTCCTCAGCTTTACCTCCACGTGAATCAACCAACTTCTGCACAAAGTAATCAAACAATGCTTTTTGTACGGATAATGGTCGTTCAGCGTCCCAAACCAGAAACATGTGTCGTGGTTTAAGTGTTTGCGCAGCGCGAACAAGTCTTTTTACGATTGATTTGCGCAAGTAAGCACCAATCAGTCCGCCAGTAAGTTCACCTTGTTTATATGGAGAACTCTGCATGAGGCCTGAGTAGATTGGATCAACAAATAAATATTTTGAGTAGTCAGTGAACAATCCTATAGGAACCAAAGGGTCTCCGAATAACTTTGTCAGTAAGAGTGTCTTTATCGGTATTTGTTTCCAGCCCGATACTGGATTTAGATGGGGGATTGGTTTGGTTTCCATATGTCTTTATTTTCTAATAGTATACAGGAATATGGACATTTGTGGCTTTTTGTGATACAATATAAACACTAGAAAGCTTTATAAATAAAGTTTATTTAGGATAAGTTTAATTTTGTGCATAAAAAGTAACACAATATATGGAAAATTTTGCAAATCAGCTTGAAAAAATGGGTCTGAGCGAAAAAGAATCGCTTATTTACCAGTATCTTCTGGAGAATGGAGGTGACTATCCTTCGTCTATTGCCAAGGCGACCAAGCTTAACCGAACTACTATCTATAAGCTTTTAATTAAACTCTCTGTTCAAGGACTGGTTTCTGAAACCCAAAAAGGTAAGAAGCTCTTTTATTCAATAACTTCTCCACAAAAATTAGTTAAGCACGCACAGACTCGCGTGCGATTGGCTGAGGATGCGCTTGAGTATACAAAGAATATTGTCCCCGAACTTCAGCAATTGTTTTCTTTTGCCGAGAATAAGCCACAGGTGAAATACTACGAAGGGCAGGATGCTGTTGTTGAATCGTATTTTGCCCATGTTGAGACTTCAAAACCTTACGAAATGCGTGCCTTTGCCAGTGTGAACGACCTTGAAGCGTTTCTTACTCCAAAGCTCTACAAGCAATACATCCGCGAAAAAGAAAAACAAGGTATTACACTTCGAGCGATTGTCCCTGATACTGAGTTTGCTCGAAATTCATTTGCTAAAGAACTCTTAGAGGGGATTAGTAAAAAATATTGGCCAGATGTTCGATATCTACCACAAAACATTTTTCCGTTCCCCGCAGAAATCACGCTTTTTGATAATGATAAAGTTTCAATCGTAAAATTCAGCGACAAAAATCCGATTGGCGTAGTTATTGAGGACAAAACGATACACGATATGATGGGTATGATATTTGAGCTATCTTGGAACGCGGCTAAAAGCTCTAGCTAATTAAACCTGCTTCTTGAAGTACTTTATGGCAATTCTCAAAATTCACCCTCTGCATTGGAGTGAGTAATTGTGGTAGTATTGAAAGGTATTCGAGTAACGTACTATTAGGTTCACAAAGAAAAATGCGCAACCTCACCTCTGAAGAAAAACGTGTCATTATCGATAAGGGAACAGAAGCTCCTTTCGTTGGTGAGTATGTAAATACCAAAGAAACTGGTGTGTATGTTTGTAAGCAGTGCGGCACTCCTCTCTATAATTCAAAAGATAAATTTGAGTCAACTTGCGGTTGGCCGAGCTTTGATGATGAGATTAGCGGTGCTATTCATAAGAGTGTGGACGCCGATGGTGTTCGCACAGAAATAACATGCGCTCGTTGTGGTGGGCACCTCGGTCATGTATTTACAGGGGAACATCTAACCGACAAAAATATTCGCCACTGTGTTAACTCAATTTCACTCAAGTTTATTCCAGGTAAGGAGTAGCAATGTATAATATACAACACAAAGCGCCCCGAAGGGGCGCTTTGTTGTTTTGTGTTAGTTGTATTACTTATTTTTCGCTGACTGACCAAAGTTTTTCATACCATGATCCATGCCGCGGCCGTGACCATTACCGAAACCTGGTCCACCGAGGAAGCGAAGATACTGTTCTGAAATATTGTTTGCAGTTACCCACTGTTTGAGACTTTCCGCCTGAGCTTTCATGAGTGTTGCTACTTCAGCCTTTGTTTTTCCCTCGAGACTTGCACGAAATGCATCACGACCAGCTTCAAGCTCTGCTTTTTTTGCAGTGATAAGATCAGCTTGGGCTTGGGTGAGTTTGCCATCTGTTACTGCTTGCGCAAGCTTTGTTTTGTCTTGAGTTGCACGTTCAGATTTCATCTGTGTTTTCATCACTGCATGCTGTTCATCAAATACTTTTTGTACATCTGATGCGTTCAAGTTAAACTTTTGCGCGATAGCAGCAACAAGTGTGCTCATCGGATTTGTTTTTGTTTCAGCGGCTGATGCAGCTGAAGCGCCGACTGCGAGAATGCCAACGAGGAGGGCACTAGCAGCGGCTACTTTATAAGATTTTTTCATTCGATATAGAGAATTAACGTAGTAATAATATGCACGACCTAGTTCGCGAATTCTGGGCCTTGCATAGATAGATACGTTACAACTCTAACCTCTGGTGCACGCATATAATTGCACCACAGTATTTGCTCTGTGTTAATTATTCTTTGATTTCTTTAATTGAACCAGCGTCGTGAGTTTCAGTTGTTGCCGCAGGTGTGCCGGTGTATTCAATTGAAGCGATATCACGTGCGATTGCTGTTAGTTTTTTGACAATCGACATGTTTGCACGAGATGCATCAAGCGCTGTGATGGTTGCTTCTTGTGCAATAAAATCTCGAGCATTGAGTCGTGCGACGTCAGTTGTCATGACAGTTGTTGTGTCAGCAGAACCGCTCAGGACAATACGTGCTGCATCTCGAACGTGTACGGTTACTTGTGGTGCGGTTGTTTCACTTTCGATACGACTTACATCAGTCGCTGTCAGTGACACTGGTTTGGTTGATGTAAGTGTTCCGTCAAAACGAGCAGCGTCTTTCGTTGAGACGTCAGTAAGTGATGGGGCAGTGATGGTAACACCAACCGGCATTTGATTGCAGAAAATAAAGCAGCCACGTACTGGTTTTGTCTGTTGTAAGCTGAGTGTATTGTTTGAAACAAGTGCGGTCGCATGATCAATATCATATGCACGCCCATCAAGAACAACTGAGTATGATGCACCTTCTACGTAGCGGACACGGAATGTGTCCTCGACTGATATTTTTGAGAACGGTTCGGTCTCAATTGTTTTTGTTGTTTCTTTGAATGAAACGTGTGTTGCCATGATTTCGTTTCCGCGTACTGCAATACGAGAGGCAAGAATACCTGAGAGTGCAAGTGCGAGCGCCCAGACTGCAAAGAGTGTCCAACCCACCAGTTTGCTTAAGTGGAATGTACGAGTGACTGCCCAAATCCCAACAAAGAACACAAAGAGCGCGGGAATGAGTATTACAAAGTATACGCTCAAGATTGCTCCATAAAATACAGCACTTGTTAAGAGTGGGTAAAATGAAGGGTCAGCAAATGCGGCTGCTCCTGTCACACAGAGTACGCCGATGGCGATAGTAATACCGAGCGAAAGCGCAAAACCACTCATCACAAAGATACTACCAAACAGGAATCGCATCACAGGGAATACGATAGATTGAATTCCGCGTGCAATAGCCCGAAGAATTCGGATAGGGAGCTTGGTTACTTTTTCTGTATCAAGTCCTTCAATTTTTTCTCGAATGCTTGCACTCATCGTTGCAACAGTGACTGGCTCGCCATTCATCTCAAGTTTTTGTGCAGTTGTTTCTGCTGCTGGAATAATAATCCAGAGAATAATGTAAATCAGAATACCTGAACCACCTGCGACAACAATAAGTATAAAGATGAGTCGGATAATCCATGGGTCAATCGCAAAGTATCGTCCAAGACCCGCCGCAACACCAGCAACAACCGCAGTATCAATGTCACGGTATAAATGTCGCTGTGGTTTTGGTGTATTTGTGTGCGGTGCAGTCGTATCTTGCTCAAATTGACCAACTTCGCCCATGTCAGCGATAATTGTTCCAACATCGGCATTGGTTAAAATGACGCGATTTTTTTCAGCGAGTTTCTCAGCGATACGAGATTCAATGTCTCGAATGATTTCATCTCGCTCAGGGTTAGCAGCAAAATGTTCCTGAAGAGCTTTAAGGTAGGTATCGAGTTTTGTGTATGCGTCCTCCTCGATGGTAAACGGAGTATTTTGGATACTGATAGTGTATGTTTTCTTCATAGTAATTATTGAATGAGGTAATTAATTGAGTGACTAAGTTCTTGCCATGCTTCTTTCGACCGAGCAAGCGAAGTTATTCCTTTACGAGTGAGTGTGTAATATTTTCGCGGTGGACCAGATCGGGATTCTTCCCAGTCATATTCGACGAGGTCTTCTGTTTTGAGACGAGAGAGCAGGGGGTAGAGTGTTCCTTCAACAACAAGCAGATTCGCTTTTTGCAGTTCTTTTAAAATGTCCGATGTATAGACTTTGCCTTTTGCGATAATAAGCATGGTGCAAAATTCGATCATACCTTTTCGCATTTGTGTGTGTGCTGAATCGTCCTGTTTTTCTTTCATAGTTGTACTATAGCAAACAGTACCTTGTTGCGCAAGGTACTAGGTAACTAAAAACACCACGAGCGTGGTGTTTTTAGAAAGGGGATAGTGGGATTAGTGGCTAAACCATGTTTTTTGCCATCCGCGCATCATTTCAATTTCTTTTGTTTGGGCTGCGATAATGTCATTCGCAAGCTGAATCATTTCTGGGCGCTGTGAGCTTTTGAGTACTGCTTGTGCCATTTCAACCGCACCTTGATGATGCACAATCATACCAGCGAGGAATGCTTTATCAAATGCATCACCAGTTTTGCCTTTAAGGTCTGCCATCATGCCATCCATCATTGAGTCCATATCCATACCAACGTTTGACATCATTGAGCCATCTGGCATGACATGACTTATGCTTTGAAGCTGATTAGCTGGTGCTATATATTTTGTGTATGCACCTGTACCAATAATGCCGATAATAAGACCGACGAGAATCCATGTGATTTTTGTTGTGTGTTCCATATATACTAATCATATAGACTTACACACTCTTGGCAACCTTTTTCCATATGCGTAGCCAGAACTCCTAAGGTTTCTTTGGTCCAAAGACACGAAGTGTGGTGAATGGGCAGATGTGAGCGGAACTAGATAGATCATAAAAAAGCTCTCGGCGTTGCCGAGAGCTTTTTGTTTGTAAGTATATTAGAATCCGAGCATTTCGATGAAACGGTGAGAAACGTTTTCGGTCATTTCAGTTTCTTTTGCGTGTGGTTGGAGCGCGCGGCGGATTTTTTCTGGAGACATATCACCGAGAGGAATTGCAATGAGGGGAGCGTATGTTCGATTGGTCATTACCAGGAGATGTTGGCTACCATCATGTTGAGCTTCTTCTTCAACCCAGAATGCTTTTATTTTTCGGTATGGATAGAGTTCGTTGCGGATGTAGATACCTTTTTCGTCGATTGTGATAGTGACCGTTTCTGGTTTGCGAATCGTAAGATAAACGAGTGTGCCGACACCGACAAAAATTAAAAGTCCGAGTAAATAATTTTTGAAATAAATACAAGCGACAACAATAATGAGGGTAATGATACCAACGGTCCAGTACCAGTCAACACTATGTGGCTTTTGTTCGTATTCGAGCACTGACCAACTAATTTGTTCCATGACTATTATTGTAGCATGGTTTTTGGTACACTAGGTATATGGAAATCACATTTCACTCAAATCCATGGGTCATCATTATCCCAATTCTCTGGGTATTGCCTTGGAAATTATATGCAGTATGGCTTGCCGCCCGACGAGGGGACAAGAAGTGGTTTGTTGCGCTTATTATTCTTAATACACTCGCAGTTCTTGATATTATTTATATCTTCTATGTTGCGAAAAAGACATGGCACGAAATCTACACTGCATTCAAACGTGTTGTGACAGGTATTTTTGGTAAGTAGTACAGAGGGTTATACGACAACAGCCGAATCGCGAAGCGATTCGGCTGTTGTTCATATTCCTTCTCTCTAGAATATGATGTCTATTATTGTGCCTTGAACCAACCAGATTGGTTGCCGTACATCATCTGACCCTGGTTCATCATTGGCTGGTATTTGTGACTCCATGGAGTGATACCAAGCGCACCTTTGATTTCACCAATCTGGATACCAAATGAGAATGACATAAACATGAAGATAAGAACAACGACAAACTTCAAGAGTTTGTGGCGGTTTTTCTTACCAACGTATTCCATCATACCGTGGTCGCCATGGTTGCATGTTCCAGCACATGAACATGTGCCACCGTTTTTGTTTTCTTCTGCCATTTTTTTATAACGAGCTCTGCTCGATTACGTTACTAATACATATAGTATACCATACTATACTTTATACGGATACTTGGAATGCACCAATCTGTGCATTCTCTACGTATATACCAATTGTATTAGTAATCTAAACATTTTTATGTCTAGTAAAACCAATCTTATTATCGGAATTCTCGTTGTTGCTGCAGTCGTAGGTCTCGTTCTTGTACAATCAGCAAAACCAAAAGCACCGCAAACATCACAAACTCCTACTCAGGAAACTACACAGCAAACAGTACCAGTAACCGAAACACAGGGAACAGTATCTGAAACGCAAACAACTACAACAGGTACTACAACAACTCAAACAAAAACAACATTCACACGTGCCGAAGTTGCTACACATGCAACTTCGAGTGACTGTTGGACAATTGTCGACGGTAACGTCTACAACGTAACATCATGGATTAACAAACATCCAGGCGGTGCACAAGCAATCTTGGGGCTTTGTGGTGTTGATGGATCAGCGGCATTTAATGGACAGCACGGAGATGATCGCCGCCCAGCAAGCGAATTAGCAGGATTTAAGATTGGCACACTTGCCCAGTAATATGAGTAACGTTGATTATGCAAAAGCGCTTCTGCGCTATGGATTTGTTTTTGTATTTTTGTGGTTTGGAATCAACCAACTCACTGATACTGCACGATGGGTTGGTCTCATTCCGGAATGGATTACATCAGTATTTGGAATCAGTGCGCAGGTATTTGTCATGATCAATGGCGCAGTTGAGATTATCCTCGCAGCCGCACTCTTGTTTAACATCTACACACCAATTGTTTCAATACTCCTCGGTCTTCATTTGGTGAGTATTGCGATTGATGTTAAGTTTAACGCAATCGGTATTCGAGATCTTGGGTTGGCGATTGGTATGTTTGCACTCGCGCTTCTTACATGGAAAGAACAAAACTAGTGAGCGGTATATAGTAAAAGCGCGCCCCGCATGCGGGGCGCGCTTTTGTATATAATCCTAAATCCAGTGAATCAAATATGCGACAAAGAGTAATGTTGCAACGAGTCCAAGCAATGGCTGGTACTTTGAGATAATGAGAATAATAAGTACAGCAATGATGGTTTTTACGAGACCGAGAGCAGCAAGTGACGCTGCGATGGTCTGAAGTGTTACTTGAAGTGTATTCATATAACTATTGTAGCTTGAATATTGAAATAAAGTCAAAAGCGATGGCGTGAGCGTCCGATGATGTACATGCAGGGGAGAACAGCCATAATTCCGCCAATAATATCAATTGCGTAATGCTGTTTTGTCGTGAGAACTGAGATGCAAATCAACACTGACCAGATCCAAAGCGCGCGACGTTTCCATGGGGTTGTTTCAACAAGCTGGTAACAATATGCAAGTAAGAGAGTTATTGCAACATGGAGCGAAGGGAAGCAGTTGCCCGGTTTGTCCGTGATGTGAAATAGTTTGATCAGTGGATTCGTGACCTCATACAATTCTCGCGGATATTGTAGTGGAAATATAACAAACAAGAGTAATGCAAATGCGATCAATCCTCCTGCTACAGGTAAAATAACTCGAAGGTGTTGTTTTGTGAGCCGGCTAATGACAACAATTCCTTGTATAAAGACTGATATATAAATAACAAATGTCCACGGCATAAACGGAATCGCCAGCTCAAGTGGCGTAAGCGGTAGTGTGTATCTATCAAATGGAATGTGGTTGATAATTCCGTACGGAATCATATAGAGCACCATCAGCCCGATAGCCGTGAGCCATGTTGTTTCTTGGTATTCAAGATTACGATCGCTTTGATTCATGTTTAATTTCTTGAACTCGTGCTTTAAGTAAAGCCACGATTACCTTTGTTGGTAATTTGCTTTCATATGGAACGCGGACGCAACCTTTTGAAGTAGAAAAATCTTTGAGCAACGCTTTGCAGGTGACCATTGGTCCTGAAGTAGGGTAGATTCCCAAATGTCCTTTCATGGCTGCAAAATAAAAGAGAGGTTTACCTTGAAACTTGTATCCAGGCATACCATAGGCGATACCTTCCTCTGCTTTTGGAATTGTTTTCTGAACGAGAGCGCGCACAGCTTTAAGCGCGGGCTGTTTTACTGTTTCTACTTTTTTGATGTATTCAGATACCGTTTTGTAGGTTTGCATAGTAATAGTGTACTACAGAATTATTTTGAAAACAGGTGCTTTGACAATTCACCCACATATTGTTAGAACTATGACAAATACAAAAACTATGGATACTAATGAGGGTGCTAACGACATTGAGTTGGACGATCTTGATCCGGGGCTTTGCCAGTTGTTTTACAAGATGCAGGAATTTTTTGGATGTTCTCCGGAACATGTGATGCTTGTGTATGACAAAGGTCATGGAGACGAAGAAGGAGCTTTTTCTTTTTTGAAGGTTCACTTAATGATATTCGTGAATTTTCAGAAATTGAAGGGCTTATAATCGCGTATATCGAACCCGAACAAACCCAAGCTGAATCAACCAATCGTTTGTGGTGCCTTGGTGTTATTGCGGTCTCGCATCGATATGTTCATGTGTACCAAGTTGACCCCGAGTCAACAACAATGCAGCCAAGGGTTTTGGATATGCAAGACAAAGACAATCTCATGATTGTCGCATTTCCTACACGAGACGAAGATTACGCTATCTCGCTTCAGTATTGTGAAGAGTACACCATTTTGGCATTATATGAACAGCACGATACTTCACATTTAAATTAATGATTCAAACTTACAGTTAAACCATTTTGCACAGTTACGCCCCGTATCCTCGGGGCGTTTTTCTTTGGAATAAAGCCTACCAAACCCATGTGCTATACTGAATTTATGACATTTTACGAAACATTTGTAACCGCACACTATGTCGCTGCCGCACTTATTTTGATTGTGTTTATTGGTCTTGAATTTTTTCTCCAGCGTCTCAAGCAGACAAAACGAAAAGAGTATGAAATCAAAAAAGCAGCAATTGAATCTGTTGAAGAAATTGAAGCATTATCAATCGAGCACTACCGCCAACTCCAGTCGATCGATAGCATTCGTTTTATTTTCATTACCATTGGCATTGTTTCAATTTTAAGTGTCTTTAACGTGCAAGCACTCAATATTCTTGCTGTTGCAACTGGTGCTCTTATTCTTGCGCTTCGTGAATCATTTACTTCATTCGTTGCGTATTTCTACATTCTCTCTAATTATAAGTTAGGGGACGATATTCGTATTAATGGCGCGCTCGGTGAAATTGTTGGTATCAAGCCGCTCTACACATCGATTGCTGGAAAAGATGAAAATGGTGAATATAATTCAAAGCTCAATTTTGTTCCAAACTTCATGTTTCTCAGTCAAACAATTGAACAACAACAACTCAAGTCTGACGATTACCGCAATGTATTATTACAACTTTTGTACACACGAGATCTTTTTATAGATCCATTTGATCTATGGCTTGAGAAACTCGAATCTAAACTTGATGAATTGTTGCCGAAACGAATTTTGACCAAAGTGGGACATTTCAAAAGTTACGCTGGCGTCAAATACAAACTTCACTTTGATTACAACGACAAAGGGGAAGTGGTTGTTCGACTTTCATTTATCGCCAAATCAAGCAAAGCCCAAGATTTCAAAGAATCGATTATCAAGTTTGTGGAGCAGCTGAAGAAGTAGGTGCACTATGACTCGCTATGTCGCTTACTCCGCGGTATTAATGTTGGAGGAAATAGCAAGGTGGTAATGCCAAAACTCAAGCACGTGTTTGAGGCACTTGGTTTTGCTCATGTTCGCACGTATATAAATTCTGGTAACGTGCTTTTTGAGACAGATCAACAAGAGCTCGTGTCGATGATAGAGAAAGCACTCAAAAAAACTTTTGGGTTTGAGATTTGTATTGTTATTCGTGACGCAAAAAACATCAAGAAGCTTTGCAAAGAGATTCCTCAAGAGTGGCGTAACGACACAGAGCAGCGAACAGACGTGTTGTTTCTCTGGAAAGAATTTGATACCAAGAAAAGTCTGGGTCTCATAAAAGTCACAACAGTAGACACACTGAAATATATAAACGGAGCAATTATCTGGAATGTAAAAAGAAAAGATATTTCAAAAAGTGGAATGAAGAAATTCATCGGAACACCTATCTATAAAAATATGACAGCTCGTAATATAAATACGGTACGAAAGCTGAATGAGCTGCTCGATTAAAAATTATGAATTCTTGTGCCTAGCTCTTTTATATTAAAATACCCCTTGCAAGCAAGGGGTATTTTTACTGCGGAGGAGGTGAGATTCGAACTCACGGACCGCGTAAACGGTCTCTTGTTTTCAAGACAAGTGCCTTCAACCACTCAGCCACTCCTCCAAATATCATGTTCTTTGGCCGCAAACCCGTGTTTGGCGGTCTGGTTGGGAACTTCGACATACTAGCAGGAAATCCTAAAAAATTCAACATCCCTCGGGAAAATGTGGTATTCTGGTGGTATGAAATATCTCGGTATCGACTATGGCACAAAACGGGTTGGGTTGGCGCTCTCTGATGACGGCGGGACATTGGCGTTTCCGCACGCTGTTCTTGAAAACACGATTGGCTTAACTGCTGCAATCGAAGACATTATTCGTAGTGAAAAAATTGACGAAATTGTCATAGGTGAATCTGTGGGTCTCGATGGAACAGAGAATCCTGTGCAGAAACAGATCAAAGGATTTGCTGAAGCACTCGAGCGCCGTTTTGAAGTTCCAGTTCGTTTTGAAAAAGAATTTATGACATCATTTGAAGCGCATGGGAGACAGGGGAAGGAAGTGCATCATGCGCGGCAGGCGAAGCCTGCCGCGCCCGAGAACCTCGACGCTCGCGCAGCCGCATTTATCCTCCAACGGTATTTAGATAAGCAAAAAAAACGTTCATAATTTTTTTAACTTACATTGCTAAACTCTGCGGTATGCAGAAGCAATTTGATATTTGGAATATATTAAAAAAGCAGGTCAATAACAAATCTAAAGAATTTCAATTCAATAAGCGTGAGATTTAGTGGTGTCAGCTTGGTTTTGGCAGTACTGATTTATTCCTTATTTTGTCACAAATTCGTCTTATTAGTTCAAAGCGTTTTTTACGAAAAATGAAAAAACTTGGACGTTTTGAATTTCAAAAAATTCTATACCGGCTGTCTTTTCTTATTACAAAAATCGAAACCCCAGAACCATAAAAGATCCTGGGGTTTCTCGTGTGCCGTTAGGCAATTTGTAGCTTTTATTGTAGTCTAGTTGTATGGGTATGTCAAATCAAGTTTGTAATCGCTGCGCAACTCCATTTTCACTTAATGTAAATGATCTTTCGTTTTACGAAAAAATGAAAGTTCCAGTACCGCACACATGCCCAGACTGTCGTTTTAAGCTACGTTCAATGTGGCGCAACGAGACAACACTCTACTCTGGTAGAACATGTGACTTGTGTAATAAGTCGGTAATTACGATGTATAACCCAAAATCACCGTACAAGATTTATTGTTACACATGTTTCTATTCTGAAAAATGGGATCCAAAAAGTTACGCAAAACAGTATGATTTTTCTCGGCCGTATCTTGAGCAACTTAAAGAGTTTTTAATCTCTGTTCCTAAAATCGCGACATATATATCAAAAGGCGATGGAGAGAATATAAACAGTGAATATGTAAACATGGCATCTGGTTGTAAAAATTGCTACCTTGTTTTCAATACGTCACCCGCAGAAGAACTCATGTATTCTCGCGGTATTAAACATGGAAAAGATTCATCAGATCTTTATTTTGGTGTAACTGTGGAGCGTTCGTATGATTCAGTTAATATTCAGCAATCAAGTGGCGTTGTGTATGGGCAGAACGTGGTAAGTTGTGTTGATTCGTACTTTATCTATAACGCGAGTGGCCTCATTAACTGTTTCGGATGCGTGAATCTTCGCAACAAAAGCTATTGCTGGTTTAATGAACAATTGACTAAAGAAGAGTACGAAAAAAGACTAACAGACGTTTTGGGTAGCTATTCAAAAATGGAAGCAATGCGTCAAAAATTTGAAGCATACAAAGTACAATTTCCACATCGAGAAAATAGTAACATTAAAACAGTTGACTCAACTGGTGACTATCTTTTTGAGTGTAAAAGTGTCCATGATTCTATGGAGATTTCAAAAAGTGAAGATTGTCGATATGTTTTTTCATCCAAGGAAATTAAAGATTCAATCGGTACTATTGGATATGGTACAAAATGTGAACGCGTGCTCGAAGTTGTTGGTACTGGTTTTTCTTCAAATGTTATCGGAACATATGGAGCAGAAAACTGTCAGAATATTTTACATGGATTTTATATCGCAAACTGTCAAGATTGTGTCGCTTGTGATGCGTTAAGAAATGGCAAGTACGCAGTTTTTAATCAGGAATATTCTAAAGAAGAATATGAAAAAATTCGCCAACACATTATTGATGAATTAACCGCACTAGGTGTGTATGGGTTAATGATTCCGCCTGAACTTGCACCGTTTGGTTACAATGAAACAGTCGGACAGGATAATTTTCCAATGACACAAGAAGAAGCAGCGCGACTTGGTTTACGCTGGGAACATGATATTCAGGTAACCAAAGGGAAGGAAACATTACATACCGAGGCTATTTCAGATCATATTACTGACGTGACGGATACAATCCTTAGTGAAATTCTCGTATGTAAATCATGTGAGCGTAATTATCGCATTACAGAACAGGAGCTACAGTTTTATCGAAAAATGAAGCTGCCTGTACCACGAAATTGTTTTTACTGTCGTCACCGAAATCGAGTTGTTCGTCGTGGGCCATACAAATTTTGGAATCGAAATTGTGCTCATTGTGACAAGCATATTGTTACTAATTATGCGCCAGAGCGTCCTGAAATTGTGTATTGCGAAAGTTGCTATCAACAAGAAGTGATATAATACCCGTATGGGTATGGAAGGCAATTTTGGTGGTCCACAAAAACCATCTAACACTGAACAAAAAAAATAAGCAGGAGTTTAAGCCAGTTCCAAAGGAGATGGTTGAAGCGTTTTGTGCGAGCCCATTTCCGAATGAAAAATTTACCAAGGAACGACAGGAATTTGTTGCAGCCCATTTCAATGGGGAACACGAAGGCAAACACGCCCGTGCGGCCAAAACACTCAGTGCTGCATTAGAACTTCCGTCATACGTACCGCTTATGATGTGGACAGGTGCTCCATATCAAATACAAAACCAGATCATTCGTGAGAAAAATTTTGATACATTGAGTTACGCGCCGGCAGTCATGAATTTCAAGAAGCAGGCTTTTGAAAAACTTGAACAAGAAATGCCGAAAGAGTCATGGGAGAAATTGAAAGGATTTTCACGCATGTTCTGGGAGGTAAAGTTTTCAGAATTTCCAATTCCAGAAGTAAAACTCCCGCAGAAATTTAAAGAGTACTCAAATCAGGTACAGGGAGCTCGACGGTGGCTGCATCGTGAGCTAGGTAAAGATGAAAATCACTTTTATACAAGGTCATTCACGTCAGTAACCAATGAGCCAGCAATTGGTGCACAAGTTGAAAAAATATATACTGCGTTCGTCCGACACTATGCAACATCGCCACGTGATGGAGTAAAATTGTTTGCTGAATATCAGCGTTTTGCAAAATCTGAAGAGCTTGAGAAGCAGGATTATTTTAAAGAGCTCGAAGATCGATTCTTTATTGAACAGTGGGGTCCGAAATTGATACAGAAACAGGATGTACAGCAGGCATTTGATGAACCGATATTCACTTGCATCGAGTGCTGCACAAGGTTGAGCGTATGGCAGGGCAGGCTCGACTGGCAACAGCGTCTGACATGCTCGCGAAAGAACACTTTGCACTCCAAGCAAACTATATGCTTGAAGAAGAATTTTTTGAGCAAATTAAACAAATAGAAGAACAGGGTGATACTATTCCGCCACTTTATAGAAAAATGTACGCGACACGCCTCCCGGGAATCCTTGAAAATTTACGTGTAATAGAAAGGCAACTCGCTGGTGCTGGACTGGAATGGCCAGGTAAATCGCGGTATACTCTTGAGTAGTCAATTAATAATGTAATTATAGTAATAATATATGTATTCAAAATTTGAAAAGTGTTTCCATAATCCAAATCTCGGTCTCTTCATTATCCGTCTCGGTATCGCCATCATTTTCGGTTACGCAGGTGTCATGAAGCTTGCAAACGCAAGTATGGTTGCCGGCTTCTTTGGTTCAATTGGTCTTCCTGTAGTTATGGTCTACGTTGTTGGTATTCTTGAAGTTCTCGGCGCGCTCGCGATGCTTCTCGGCTACATGACAAAATTCTTTGGTTTGGTACTTTCAGTTATTCTCGTATTCGCAATCATCCTCGTTAAAAGCAAGATGGGTTTTGTGCAGTCAGAACTTGATATCATTACACTCGCTGCGACATTGGGTATCGCACTCAGTACTCCAGGCGCATGGGCGATCAAATGTGGTAAGTCATGCGATAACTGTGATGTCTGTGTAAACGGTGTTTGCACAAAACACGAAGATAAATAAGTGTATGATGTTGCATCGAACACAGGGAGGTTGTATCTCAAGCATGGTCGCAAGTGCGCTCGTGATCATCGGTGGCTTGAACTGGGGTCTTGTCGGTCTCGGAATGTTGCTCGACAAAGACCTTAATCTCGTACACAGTGCTTTCGGAGGTATTCCAGCAGCCGAAGCAATCATCTATATATTGGTAGGTCTCGCAACGATCGGTGTTATCATCGGTTGTAAGTGTGAGAAGTGCAAGATGGTGTGTAAATAAAACAGACACTACGGATCCCTCCCTGAAACGGGGAGGGATTTTGTTATTTTCCTGATAGGGTATACTGTACCTGTATATGGTATTTATCTATACAACATGTAAAACTGAGGACGAGGCAAAATCTCTCTGCAAGATATTGATCGAAGGCAAACACGCAGCATGCGTTGATTATTGGCCTGTTTCATCCGTCTACCATTGGGATGGGGAAGTTGTTAACCTCGCACAAATGATGCTCATGGTTACAACATTTGAAAAGAAACTTGCTGATGTCGAAGACCTCATTTCTCAAAACCATAGCTACTCTGTGCCGATGATTGCTGGCGTAGATGTGCGACGCATCAGTGGTCCATACAAAGAATGGATGAATACTGAGATAGAGTAATCAACGAGTACTACGTAATTTTTAAGCCATCTATTTTATACATCTCGAAACCCGCACCTGTTCAAATAACTGCGGACGTTCGTTTAAAAGTACCTACGCACAGGATCGTCCCGAGAAAGTCTACTGCGAAACCTGCTACCAGCAAGCTGTTTTGTAGTTTAGTTTTTTGTTTATAGTTTCTTAATCTTTCATTATTAGACTGTATACGTGGATACAGTTTTTGATGCATGGAATTTATATAAAAAGAAATTAGAATTAAAGACAACGAAACCATTTTTTCATGAGCGTGAAATTTGGTTTTGTTCGATTGGTAAAAATATTGGTTATGAAGAAGATGGAAAACATTTGTTATTTGAAAGGCCAGTTGTCGTTATTTTAAAATGCAATCTTTCACTTTTTATAGCTGTACCTCTTACAAGTTCACTCAAAGACAATCAATTTTACTTTAAATACACTCATAATGCTGTCATATACTCGGCGATTATTTCTCAGATTCGATTACTCGATGCCAAGCGACTCTCGCGTAAAATTGGTGTTATAGGGAAGGATGACTTCAATCATCTTAAAATGGCTATTATTAAGTTATTTTAGGTAGTAGATAGACGAAACCCCAAGTTTTCTTGGGGTTTCTCGGAGGCCGAAGCCGTTTACATGGACAGTCTATATTTTAAAAACGCTTTCGTCAATTAACCTGATAAATTTTTAATAAAATAAGTCTAAATTTGAACAATAAAAATATGCTATACTAAATACTATGGAAATCTCATATTTTAAATCATCAGCAGGAGGTCTCGCCGTTGTTGCGGCTGGGCTCATCATTGCAACCCTTATCGGAGGATCATTTTACCTCCGCGGTCGTTCATTTGAAAATACACTTTCTGTCACCGGTTCAGCGAAAGTTGAAGTCAAAGCAGATACAGGTAAGTGGTCATTTGATATTGTGCGTAAGATAAAATTTGCAGATCAAAAAGCAGGGTACACTGCCGTCGCAAAAGACATTGAAACAACAAAAAGCTTCATGACTAAAGCTGGTCTTTCAGCAGACAGTATTACAGTAACCCCAGCACAGTTTTCAGTTGACTATGACAAACCACAGATGGCTGGTATCGAACCTGACTATCAGCTTCGTGCTCGCGTAACTGTAAATTCAAATGACGTTGCATTGCTCGCCCGTGTTGCCGATCAGGTTGCTGATTTGGTAAACGCAGGTGTTTCTATTTCAAACACATCACTTGATTACTACTACTCAAAACTCGCTGATGTTCGTGTCGAACTTTCTGGCGAAGCTGTCAAAGATGCAAAAAGTCGCGCTGCCTCAATCGCAAAGGCAAGTGGTAGTAAGGTTGGCTCACTCCAGTCTGTTTCAGGCGGCGTGATTCAAGTACTTGCTCCAAACTCAACTGATGTTTCTGATTACGGTACATATGACACATCAACCGTTGATAAAGTTATTACGCTCTCAGTTCGAGCAGCATTCACTATTCGCTAGCCATGGAAGAAGCACACACAGAACCGGTTGCTCCACAGCCAACCTATGTTTCATATGACGAATTCAAAAAAATGGATATTCGTCTCGGCACTATCAAAGAAGTCACACCCGTTGAAGGTGCGGACAAACTTTTGAAGTGCTTGATTGATTTTGGTGAACCAGAACTTCGTCAGATTGTTTCAGGTATTCGCGAATATTACCCAGAATACGAACAACTCGTTGGCAAGCAGGTGCTCTACATCGTCAATCTTGAACCACGAACAATTCGTGGCGTTGAAAGTCGAGGCATGCTCATGGCTGTCGATGGTCTCGATGGTAAACCCGTATTTCTTACACCTGAAGTGCCGGTTGCGGCTGGCGCACGGGTCCGCTAACTATGGACTGGCTTGATCCTACATTTTTAATTTCAACACTTGGATTGCTCGGTGTTGGTCTAATTATTTTTGCTGAATCAGGTATTCTGTTCGGTCTCTTTTTCCCGGGCGATTCACTTTTGTTTGTTGCTGGTATTTTTGCTGGACAAGGATATTTCCCAATCTGGCTTCTCATTGTTGTTGGTATTGTTGCGGCTGTCACAGGAGATAGTTTGGGGTATTGGTTTGGTAAAAAATTTGGTCCCAAGATTTTTGTCAAAGAAGAATCATTCTTTTTCAAAAAAAGTCACGTCACTAAAACCGAAGTATTCTATGCACGGCACGGCAAAAAGACAATTGCGTTTGCACGATTTGTACCGATTGTCCGCACATTTGCACCATTCATGGCTGGTGTCGGTGCAATGGATTACCGATCATTTCTCTTTTGGAATCTAGCGGGCGGTATTGCGTGGGTGAGTGTCTTTACGCTTGCAGGATATTTTCTCAATCAGATTTTGCCTGAAAGTGAACATATACTGACATACGTTACACTCGGCATTGTTGCTGTTTCACTTGTCCCTGCATTTTTCCAAGTGCTCAAAGGTTACTACGCCAAGTCATAGACTTTCGTATTCGTCTAAAACGTCATATACTATACGCACATGAAATTGCGTTCACTTTTTTCTAAATTCTTTTCTCCTCGTCATGCTGGTCTCGATATTGCCGATCAAGCGATTCGGTATGTTGTTTTTACGCGTGCTGATGATGGTCATCGTATTGTGAAGCATGGAACGCTCAATCTTCCCGTTGGTGTACTCGTTGGAGGCACCCTTGCTGATCCAAAACGACTCACCAGAATTTTGAAAAACCTCAAGGATAAAACTGGTATTACACAGGTGCGAACTTCATTTCCTGAAAGTCATCGCTTTGTGTTTGAGCAGGCGGGGATGAAGGTTCGAGGAGCTGAGCTTCGAGCGCACGCGCATGCGCGTGCGCTCCTTCCCAAGCACCACCCACATGCATCAGTCATTGTGAACTTTGGAGAATATCAAACAGACGTTGCGGTTGTGTACAACGGTGTGGTGTATCTTGCACAGTCACTCCCAATCCCACACAACCCAATCGAAACCGTCATGCGCGTGTTTGGTATTTCACAACTTGAAGCAGAGACGGCTGCTCGTACGATTGGCTTGTCTCGCAAAGAAGAACACGCAGAGCTGTTCAAAATTCTCGGACCAAAAGCCGTTGAGCTTGTGCATGTTATTCGCGGATTGTTCGCAGAGTGGCACGCGCTAGAAAAAGGGGCACAACGTCCGCGCATTCATGATATTATTCTCGTTGGTAAAAATGCAGCATGGGCTGGCTTGCCTGAATATATCGCAACATCACTCCACACGGACGTTCGTCTCGGAAATCCATGGATGCACCTCAACACACTCGAAACATACGTCCCACCAATTCACAAAGAAGAAACACCCGCATACGCAACTGCGTTTGGGTTGGCGATGGGGGAATAGAAAAGCACACAACACCCCCCCCGCGGCGAGGCCGCGGGGGTTTTTGTATGATGTGCCCCCGCTAGGAATCGAACCTAGAATAACGGCTTAGAAGTCCGCAGTTATATCCATTTAACTACAGGGGCGTAGGGGAGATGTCGTGCACATTCCCGTATCTAGAAAAGTACCATTTTTATTGGCTTTTTCCAAATCAAGGAGGAGTTTATTTTGACTTACTGTTTTTAATATGGTTATATAATGCAAATCTCAAAACTCAATAAATCCTACCCGTATGGAAGACAAACAATTACGTATTGTAGTAGCAACCACACAAGGTTCAAAAATTACCCCGATAAGTGTTGAGGGAATTCTCGACAGCTTTAATTGAGAGCCGTAAACTACCAACTGCAAGTTCGAAGAGCTGATTGATGCAATCCCTGAACAGGGCATTGTTATCTGCAGCGCGTTTAATTTTTTAAATGCAGGGCACGAAGAAAAAATTGCGCTTATTAACGCACTCAGAAAACAAAACGTGTGGTTTGCTGTTGAGGTAACACATTACGAACACAAGCAACGCATCGAAGAGCTTGGTATCTGGCACGTGTTGTATACCAGCCCGCTTGATGAACACAAAGAATGGAAATGGCGTATGTTACTTGCCGAATTGTTTGCCCGCTTTATCGTGCTTACAGAAGAACAACACGTAGTTTTTGCCGGTGTACAAAAAAGTGATTTTTTATAGATTTCGATACTCAGGTATTTCACACACCCAGAACAATGTTTCTCGGGTGTGTTTTTATATACGCAAATGTTAAAATCCATAGTATGCAGCACAACAACGCCACGTTTGTAACAGGAAGTCCTAAAAAGGCAGAATATCTCGAGAAACTTTTGGGAATACCGATCAAACATCAGAGTATCGCTCTCGATGAAATTCAGTCACTATCACTCGAAGAAATCGTTGCACACAAAGTTCGCCAAGCGTATGCGCACGTGCAGGCACCAGTGCTTGTTGAAGATGTGTCGCTTGAATTTGAAAGTTTGCACGGATTGCCGGGACCGTTTATCAAATTTTTTCTCGAGACCATGCCGCTTGAAAATGTGTGTCGTCTGATTGTTGATGAGAATCGTAAGGCGACGGCGCGATGCGCGTTTGGATATTTTGATGGAACGGAAGTTGTCTTTTTCTCGGGAACAGTAAATGGCACGATCGCACGTGAACCACGAGGGGAGAACGGGTACGGCTACGACAAGATTTTTATACCCGATGGTTGGACTATCACTCGTGCTGAAATGTCACCAGAAGAAAACTTGCAGACATACCTCAAACTCAAACCAATTGAAGCCGTTGCGGAGTTTCTCAGGGCAGGTGCGAAGTAGAATATAAAAAGCACCCGAAGGGTGCTTTTTATATGGTTTTGCTATGTGCGCCCTGAGGGACTCGAACCCCCGACCTTGTCAGTGTAAATGACCTGCTCTACCAACTGAGCTAAGAGCGCATTTCCTATTTATACAGCATTTATAGTTTTATTTCAAGTTCATTATAAATGAACCCTTTATCTGTGTATTACATATGGTATATTCTTCACAATGAAAAACTATGAGAAAAACAAGGCTCGTGATTTGAGAACAAAGGGTTATTCGATAAACGCGATCGCTACAGAATTAGGCGTGGCTAAGGCCAGTGTGAGTGTATGGGTGCGAGATATTGTTCTCACGGAGAAACAAAAGAAAAAACTTTCAGAGAATGGGAGAAGTATTGCATCTATTGAAAAAAGAAGGCTAAGTAGGCTTGCTCACGAACAACGTAAGGTTACTGAAGTAAAAAATACGGCAAAAAAAGATTTTGATTCAATCTCATTAGGAGACTTAAAGCTTATCGGTACTATTTTGTACTGGGGTGAGGGAAGTAAGACCAATCGGGGTGTTGCAAGTATTACCAACAGTGACCCCGTAATGATCTTACTCGTGATGAGATTTTTTCGTGAAGTATGTTTAGTTCCTGAAAAAAAGTTTCGTGCGCATATTCATACATTTACTGATGCACATATTGAAAAAACTGAAGCATATTGGTCTTTACTAACAGGTATACCTCGAAATCAGTTTTATAAAACATACATAAAACAAAGTAAAGCAACATTAGGAAAAAGAAAAACACTACCGTATGGAACCATTGAAATTGCCGTATGTGATACAAGACTTTTTCATACTATTATGGGTTGGATTGAAAGAATTAAAGAATTAGTTTAAAGTACCAGTACGATGCCCCCAATTATATACGAAGATGAATACGTGATTGTACTCGACAAACCAGCGGGTTTAGTCGTGCATCCTGACGGTCGTGGGGATTTTGAAACCCTTGCTGACATTCTTTTGCGTGAGCGACCTGAGCTTCGAGACGTCGGTGAACCGATGGTTTTGGAAGGAAAAGAAATTAAACGCCCTGGTATCGTGCATCGTTTAGATAAAGATACTTCAGGATGTTTGATGATTGCCAAAACACAGGAAAGTTTTCTCTTTTTCAAAAAACAATTCCAAGAACACACATTGCAAAAAACATACCATGCATGTTTGTATGGTGTTCCCAAAGAACGAATAGGAGTGATTAATGAACCAATCGGCCGCGCGCGACAGGACATCCGTCGTTGGGCTGTTGGTCGTGGTGCGCGCGGCGAACTTCGCGATGCTCGCACTCGATACAAAATTCTCGCAACCATTGGTGGTGTTGAAGGCAAGGGAAGTACTGCTGATGATACATTTAGTTACGTAGAAGCAGAACCAGAAACAGGACGCACACATCAGTTGCGTGTGCATTTTCGTTCAATCAATCATC
The DNA here is from genome assembly GCA_964397435.1 of uncultured Candidatus Saccharibacteria bacterium. GTDB lineage: Bacteria > Patescibacteriota > Minisyncoccia > Phycocordibacterales > UBA9973 > DALYCO01. Next base: position 39,105 of record CAYNHU010000009.1, read on the forward strand.
CGATCGTGGCGGATGTGTTGTATGCCGAGCGCCGCGAAGCGGCGCTCGGCTTCACACGCCTCGCACTCCACGCTCGCGCTATTGCATTCACACTTCCTAACGGAAAACCAATTACAGCAACCGCACCATATCCACCTGATTTTATAGAAGCACGCACACGATTTGAACTAGAATAATTTTGATGCCTCGAATGAGGGATAAATAGGAAAATTTAAAATAGTATAAAAACAAAAAACAGGCTGTCGCGTAGCGACAGCCTGTTGGCGTATATATTCTCGATTGTTTATGTAGGTGTATCCGCAATCAATTCGTTGATTGCGATGCGTGCTGTGCTAAAAAAATCTTTTACCGATAACTCGTTTTGTTGTTCACTAAAGCGTTTAAATATTTCAGCGACTGCAGTAAAACGTACTTTTTCATTAAGTTTGAACCCAACCAAATATTGGTATATTTGCGCAATCACTACTTCCGGTTTGGTCTCATTGTCGCGGTGTTTCAGAAGAATATTAATCAAACGTTCAATGTATACGTCTTGTATATCTACCGATGTATTTGGACGTAGGCGTGTTAGTGAGCGAGAGAAGTGATGTTGATTACCCCAACCATGTGAAATGAAAGTAATTTCATGTTCAACAATAGTGGTAACTCCTTCTGCTATAAGCGGAATGGTTACTTCTGGGGTATTACCATCTAGCTTCAAGCCAGTCTGTTTATTTGCCGCATTTATAAAATTGCTGGCAGCGGTGATACGCAATTCACGTTCACTTGCTAGGTAGCGATTATTCATACGAACAAGCATCCGCCATGCTTTTTGATATGCACAAATACGAACGTGCTGTGTAAAAGACATTCTGCTTGGTTTTTTACCATTAGTGACAATGTATTCACCTAGTCGTTTAGGGAAGTGTACAGCTTCGCTTAGAATATTTGTACGCATACCTGCTGGTATGTGTTTACGTTTCAGTAGAAAGTAGTAATCATCAACAAGGCGTTCAAATGTTGCATCGGTAGTTGTCACTTGTTGAATTTCTTTTCCCAAAAGATGTATTTTGCGTACATACATTTTTCCATACAACGCAAAAGCCTTTTGTAGGTACTCGAGTGGTAACGTTTCACTTACTTTATTTTTCTGTACTAAACACAGAAAATCTTTTAACGGTTTAAATACCTGACGTGTCTTGTCCGATGTTTTTGCTGCGTATAACAGGTTGTTTATCAAATCCAAGTTTGGTTTGCTGTCCTGAGACATAACAGTTGTTTTAAAGTGAAGACCTAAAGGTCGAAATTTAGCTGATTATAAAATAAAAAAACTTATTGTCAATCATTTGTAAGTAGTAGGTTGCATAGTTAGAAAATCTATGCTAGAGTATGCCCCGTATATGAAAACAGCACTGAAATTCACTCCAGTCGATACAGAAGCACGCAAGAAGCTTGATTTCTCTTCAGGCGATACTGTTCGTGTCTGGTCAAAAATTGAAGATAAGGGTAAGTTCCGTCTCCAAGCCTTCGAAGGTATTGTTTTGGCTCGTAAGCATGGTTCTACAGTTGGTGGTACTTTCACCGTACGCAAAGTTTCAAATGGCGTTGGTGTTGAACGTATTTTCCCACTCTATTCTCCATTAATCGGCAAAATCGAAGTTGTTAAAAAAGCTCGCGCACGCCGCTCAAAGCTTTACTACGTTCGAACAAAAGCAGTCCGCGACATCCGCCGCAAGATGAAGTCAGTAACCCAGGTGGAGGGCAACGAAGCTGGATCAGAAGAATAAATCCTAAGCTCAAAAAATCCATTTACAAAAATGGATTTTTTGATAAGATGGTACGGTATCCTCGGGTACCAAATGCACGGGTGGCGAAACTGGTAGACGCACTACCTTGAGGTGGTAGCGCCCGCAAGGGCATGGAAGTTCAAATCTTCTCCCGTGCACAAGCAAAAAAGAACCCTATGTATAGGGTTCTTTTTCTATGTGAATTACAGCAACCTTAGATGGACTGAGTTTGTTGACAGTATACCCCCTAGGGGGTATACTATTTTTATGCATACGAACAAAGCAAAACTCATTCGCCGTCTCAAAATTATTGAAGGCCAGGTTCGAGGAATTCAACAGATGATCGAAGAAGATAAATACTGTATTGATATCATCACTCAGACATCCGCCGTCAAGCAGGGACTTTCAAATGTTGAAGATGCACTCATGGAAGGCCACCTCGGTCACTGCGTTGTTGGTCAAATAAAAAAAGGGCAAACAAGCAAGGCAACAAGCGAGATTTTAAAAGTGTATCAACTTAAGCGAAAATAATATGGAACATCATGATCATTCTAAATGCATATCAAGGGTGAGTGAAAAGACCACTAGTATTTCTGGTGTTTCCTATACGTGCCCCATGCATTCAAATATTCTTAAGGAACAGCCAGGTATGTGTCCGATCTGCGGAATGGCGCTTGTACCAACAAAGAAAAAGAGCGAGGATTCGCCGGTTCATGTTCATGATAAGCACGAGGGACATCATACTGAGGATTTTCTGAAGAAATTTTACATAATCCTGGTCTTAACTATTCCAATACTCCTGTATTCGGAGATTTTTATGATTGCATTCAACTGGAATGCGCCGCACTTTCCCGGAGTTGATTTTGTAATTCTCGTGCTCGGTTCCATTATCTACTTTTACGGCGGCGGGGTTTTTCTCAAGAGTGCCTATAGGGAACTGCAAGCCAAGCTTCCTGGTATGATGACGCTTATTGCCATTGCTATCACTGCTGCATATGGTTTTAGTGTTTACACCACATTTATTGGAGGCATGAATCTGTTCTGGGAACTTGCAACGCTCATTGCTGTTATGCTTATCGGACATTACATTGAGATGCGGGCAGTTCAGGGTGTAAAAGGTGCGCTCAAGGAATTAGCAAAACTTCTTCCTGACACTGCTGAAGTTATTAAGGATGGAAAAACAATAACACTCAATATCAACGAACTGAAAGAAGGCGATCTTGTTCTCATTCGTCCTGGCGCGAAAGTGCCGGCCGACGGAGTAATTATTGAAGGAAGATCTGAACTTAACGAGTCCATTATTACAGGCGAATCAAAACCTATTTCAAAAACGGTAGAAGATTTTGTAATCGCCGGTTCAATCAATGGTGATGCGAGTCTGACGGTTAAGGTAACAAACATTGGCGAAAAAACATTTTTTGCGGGAATTATGCGTCTTGTTGCAGAGGCGGAAGCGTCAAAGTCTCGACTACAAATACTCTCGGACCGCGCTGCATTTTGGCTTACTATTTTAGCTGTCGGATCTGCCGTTGCAACTCTTGTTGCTTGGCTTCTTTCCGGACAAACAATTTCTTTTTCAATTGAGCGTGTTGTGGCAGTGCTCGTAATTGCGTGTCCGCACGCACTTGGTCTTGCTGTACCGCTTGTTGCCTCTATTTCAACAACAATGGGCGCGCAGAACGGGCTGCTTGTTCGTAAGCGTTTAGCTCTGGAAGCCGCGCGGAATATTGACATTGTTTTGTTTGATAAGACAGGAACCCTTACAAAGGGAGAGTTTGGTGTTGATACAATTATTGCAAACAATGCTTCCGAAAACGAAGTTCTAATTTTTGCTGCTTCTGTGAATAGTCAATCAGAACATCCGCTTGCAAAGGCGATGATTAATACCGCGCAAGAAAAGAAACTTTCACCTCTAGCAGTTTCTAATTTTGAACGAGTTGCAGGAAAAGGAGCACAGGCAGTTGTTTCAGGTGTGAAACTTGCTGTTGGCAGTGAATCGCTTGCGCAGGATTTTGGAGTTCAGTTTTCGGACGAGTATCAAGTAAAAGTTTCCAATCTTGAAAAACAAGGTAAAACAGTGGTACATGTTGTTAAAGAAAAAGAACTGATCGGTAGTATCGCCCTTGCTGATGTTATTCGTCCTGAATCCAAGGAGGCGATTTTGAAATTAAAAGAAATGGGTGTTAAATCAGCGATGATAACTGGAGATGCCGAAGACGTCGCTTCTTGGGTGGCACAAGAACTTGGGCTTGATGAATACTTTGCCAAAGTGTTGCCACATGAAAAATCTGAGAAAGTAAAGTTGCTGCAAGTAAAAGGTTTGAAAGTTGCCATGGTAGGGGACGGAGTGAATGACGCACCGGCACTGACACAAAGTGATCTTGGTATTGCTATTGGCGCAGGTACAAATGTTGCTATTGAATCGGCTGGTATCGTTCTCGTGAAAAGCGATCCGAGGGATATTCCAAAAATTATTCGTCTTTCAAAACTAACGTATCGTAAGATGATTCAAAACCTTTTCTGGGCAACGGGATACAATGTGATTGCTCTGCCGATTGCAGCAGGAATTCTGTATTCTCGCGATGTTATGCTCAATCCCGCTGTTGCTGCGATCTTCATGTCGCTCTCAACAGTCATTGTTTCGATCAATGCCGTATTGCTTCGAAGGGAGACATTGTAACTAGGTGTATTCTTATTAGAAATGACTACCATACTTAAAAAATATATAGCGCCAATTGTTTTTCTGGGATACACATTCTTGGCACTTTTCAGCTTGATAGGCTTTTCTTCTCACGTACATGGAAATACACCAATGTCGAATTGCCCATATGCATTTAATGAGCATTCTCTTTGCACAATGGATGCATTTGCACACATCGAAGGGTGGAAGTCGCTTATGCAAACCGTACTTTCGTATAGTGTGGTAGCCCTCGCTGTGTTTGCTGTAATTTTCCAATGGGCAAAAAGTATTGAGATACGTTTGTCCGCACAATTTCTACGGCGACCCATTCGGCAATATTCTCCGCTCACAATACTGTTTTCGCGAGGTATTCTTAATCCTAAAATTCCGTAAGTAGCATATTCTTTGATTTTATTATTCGTTTAATTTTAATTTATTTATGGAAAACAAAAATAGTGTACTTGTATTTAGTGTGATTTTTCTTATCATTGGCGTTTTTGTTGGGTGGTTTGGCTCTTCAAGTAAAGATATTCAGACGAATGTTTCTACTGGAAATCATATGATGAGTAATGGTCAGATGATGGGAAATAGCAGTATGGATATGGGTGATGCAATGAGTGGTATGATGAACGGCCTTGCTGGTAAGACAGGTGATGCATTCGACAAGGCATTCATTGATGGCATGATCGAGCACCACGAAGGAGCTGTTGTCATGGCTGAAGAGGCTTTAAAAAATGCAAAGCATCAAGAAATAAAAGACATGGCCAATGCTATTATTTCTGCTCAAACAAAAGAGATTGATCAGATGAAGGAATGGCGACTAAGTTGGTACGAAAACTAATATGAAAAAATACATCATTTGGGTCGCCATCACGCTTATGATTGGCGGATTGATATGGTGGATGAGTGTGGCACAGTCCAAAGAAACTGCAGCCCTGGAACGAATGTCTAGCCGTCAGATTGCGCTTCGGCAGACAACTGATATGGCAACAAAATTTCATATTCATCCAGAGCTTGTAATTTTTATTAACGGAACGCAAATACCCATTCCTCATGATCTTGGAATTGGGCCAACAGGAATGACCGCGATTCATACTCACGACGAGGATGGGATCATTCATGTTGAGGCCCCTGTTAAAAAAGATTTTACACTCGGAGATTTCTTTGCTGTCTGGGGTAAAGATTTTTCAAGAAGTAAAATTTTAGAGAGCACAGTAGATGAAACCACTGAAATTATTGTTACGGTGAACGGGCAGCGCATAGGCACGTATGAAAATACAATATTGAAAGATAAGGATAAGATTGTGATCTCATATCAATCTAAATAGCAAAAGCGCCCTTTCGGGCGCTTTTGCTATGATTGGGATACTAATGAGACTTTGTTTTTACCCAAGACAACTCACATATATATGGTACACTTAGGTAAGTAATGAAATCACTTACCAGTTATTTATTTTTGCACCCAATGAAGTATCATCATATTGTTAGTGTGATCATTTTTGCGATGGTCACTTGCTTGTTTACGACACAAGCTTTAGCAGCCAATTCAGCGCCGATCCTTGATTCAAGCAAGTCACCAGCCTTTTCATCAGTACTTGAAGATGCTGGAGCACCATCTGGGGCAGTTGGAACACTTGTTTCAAGTTTTATTGACTTCGATGTTCCTGCTGGTCAGGTAGACAATATTTCTGATGTGGATGGTGGGACTCCTGGTATGGCACTTATTGGTGTTGATCCAAGTTTGAGTTGTTACTACTCAAGCAACGGTGGAACGACATGGGTTATGATAGGTGCAATTTCTGATAGTGCAGCGTTAGTATTTACTGCAAATGGAACAAACCGTATCTATTGTGCTGCGGGTGCGAATGCAAGCGGTACATTTGCATCAGCGATAACATTTCGCGCATGGGATCAATCAGATGGAAGTAGTGATGTAACACTTGTTTCTATTGCGTCTACAGGAGGAACAACAGCTTTTTCAACCGCGTCAGACACAGCTTCTCTTACAGTGACTCCGGTAAACGATGACCCGACTGCAACAAACTTGAGTGCTGCTGAAACATATACCGAAGACACTCCTCTCAATTTAATCAACATTGTTGTTACAGATATAGATAGTCCGATTGTAACTGCAGTTTTAACACTTTCAGATACTGCAGCTGGATCGCTTTCAACAGGAACATCGGGTGCGGTTACTTCTATTTATAACGCAGGGACTGGTGTTTGGACCGCCGCAGGTCCTATTGCCGATGTTAATGTGTTGCTCGCTGCTCTCGTTTTTACTCCAGCTAACGGTTACACATCTAATTTCTCTATTGCTACCAATATTACAGACAGCGTAACTACTCCCGTTACTGGTTCTAAATCATTTGTGTATGTTGCAAATACTGCACCAATCGCAGTAGGTGATACTGTTACGGTTGCAGTAAATTCAGGAAGTAATAATTTAAATGTGTTAGATAATGATTCTGATCCAGATACGGGTGATACATATGTTCTTTCATCTGTTACTCAGCCAAGTCATGGCACAGCATCACTTTCTGCAAATATGGTGGCGTACATACCAGCAACTGATTATTGTGGATCAGACAGTTTTACATACGAGATTGAAGATAGTTACGGTCTAACTGATCAGGCAACCGTTACAGTAACTGTGCAATGCACAACACCGTCAGTTACATCAACACTTCCAATCGATAACGCAACTGATGTTTCTACGACAACAACGCTTGTTATCAATTTCTCTGAACCAATGAACACAGGTTCACTTACTATCGATACTGATAATTGTAATGGCACATGCGCTACTTACGACGTTGTGTGGTCAAACAGTGATCAGACTGCTACATTAACAAAATCAAATGGCGCATTCATGGCTGGTGTCGAGTATCACGTTACAATTCTTGCGAGTTCTCTTAACTCAGTTCAGATGGCGGGGGAATATGAGCTTTCATTTACAACCGCTGCTCCCGTTGTCACTCCTCTTGTAGGAGGCGGTGTTGTTGTGCCGCTCCCAGTAGTTGCTTCACTTGGAACAATTACTCCAACTCCAAATATATCTGTAACACCAGTAAATCCTGCAGCTCCGCAAAAACAAGTTGAACCATTTCTCAAAAATCTTCGACGTGGAATGGATAACGGTGACGTTGCTCGATTGCAAGCATATCTCAATACTCACGGTTTTCCTGTCGCGACTTCAGGATGGGGTTCACGCGGACAAGAGACAACAGTATTTGGTGCTAAAACAGTCAGAGCACTTGTTGCATTCCAAGCTTCAATCGGTTTACCAGCAACGGGTTACTTTGGCCCAATGACACGCGCATATATCAATAGTCATGCTAATTAATTCATTTCATGGAACCTATTTCATTTTTTGTAATCGCAAAACCTGTTTTTGTTATCTTGCATGCGCTTTCCGCTGCTATTGGTCTTGGTGCTGTAGTAACAACTGATTCACTCTTCTTTAAGTTTCTTAAAGATTTTAAAATTTCACAGAAAGAGCGGGAAACACTCGATACTATCTCAAAGGTTATTTGGGGTGCGATCATTGCGTTGTTCCTTACAGGAACGGTGTTGTATTTTTCGGCGCCGCTTGTATATCTTGCGAAATCAAAGTTCGTCGCAAAGCTCGTTATCTTTATTGTCATTGTTGTAAACGGAGTAGCTCTTAATTTGTTTGTTTCTCCATACCTCGTCAAAATTTCGTTTAATGAAAATGCAGACAAGCTAAAGAAAAGTTTGAAGCTTCGATTGTTCCGTCGTATTGCGTTCGCTTCAGGCGCATTGTCGATTGTGTCATGGCTCGCAGTTTTCTTGCTCGGTTCTGTTCGCTCAATTCCTCTCAGTACAGGTTCTGCACTCGGTATTTACTTTGCTATTGCACTCAGTGCAATGATCGGCAGTCAGATATTTGCGTTTATGCTCCGCAGTCGCCATCATTAATCAGTAATACTTATTTTTTTATGCTCGCTCTCCAAGTTGTACTCTACATTTTCATTGTTGCGTTCTTTATTGTGCTCGCTGTTATCATGACGATTCACTTAATTCAAGAAGTCACGGGACGTGCGCCGTTTATTCCTATTTCCCAAGACGTGCTCGGCGATATCGTTGCTGCGCTCGAATTAAAAGAGGGAAGTGTATTGTACGATCTTGGCTCTGGTGATGGTCGCGTGATTTTTGCAGCCGCACAGAAACATCCAGAGATTACAGCGATCGGTGTTGAGCGTTCTTTTTTGCCATACGTTGTTTCGTTGGTTGATAGAAAGAGAAAAAAACTTCCGAATACTTCATTTGTGCGTGCAAACTTTTTTGATGTTTCAGTTGGTGATGCTACGCACGTGTTTCTCTATTTATTACCAGGATTAATGCAGGCACTTACACCAAAACTTGAGAAAGAACTCAAACCTGGTACACGCGTTGTGACCTGTGATTTTCGTTTAAAAGACAAGATGCCAGTTCGAACTATTGACCTGCATCGCAAGAATTACGAGCTCGGTCGCAAGATCCACATCTACGAGTTCTAAACTTTTCTTAAATAGTGCTACAATAGAAGTATCATGATGAACAAAGAGCTTCTTTTATATATCAAAACACAAATTGACCTTGGTACTCCAACCACGGTTATTAAAGAATTATTAGTTACTCGCGGTGGTTGGCGCGAATCAGATGTTGATGAGGCGATTCGAACTGCCGCAACACCACTTCCTCCACAGCCAGTAGTAAAACCACAACCGGTTGCTTTGAATGTTGCTGTACAGCCAAAGGAACTTGAAACAGCAAAGACTACTCCGATCACAGCTCCAACTCCAGTTCCGGCTCCGCAACCTGTATCGTCTCCAATTGTTACACCTAAACCAGTAGTGGATACACCAGCTCCAGTACCTACTCCAGCTCCTGCATCTGTGCGTGTACCAGGTACAACATTGGTTCAGCCTGTTGCACCAGTGGTTAAGCCGATTATTGATATCGCGGCACCAGCACCTACTCCAGTAGTTACACCAGTGTCTGCGCCAATTTCTCCAGCAACATCTACACCTGTTGCGCCAGTTTCTGTACCTGCTCCGATACCTGTCGCTACTCCTGCGGCAGCTCCAATTGCTACTCCACTTACACCGATGCAAAGTGCACCAGTCAGTCCTGTTTCAACCATGACAACAATGATGCCACGTCAAGATGGTATGGCTATGAATATGAGTAGCATGAGCAACTTAAACAGTGTGCAACCAGTTCCTAAAAAGGGAACAAAAGCACTTCTCCTCACAACAATTTTGTTACTTGTTCTCTTGGTTGGTGGCGCTGGTGCGTATGCGTACATGACATATTTGAGTCCAAAACCAACTGTTGCATTTGCACATGTCGCGCAACTTCTCTCAGAATCAAAAACTGGTCAGTATAAAGCGACAATTACTACTTCATTTGATACAACAGGATTTGAACCGTTTCTCAAGAAAATTACTAAAAATGAAACTCCTGCAGGCGGTGTGCAGATTTCAGAAAATACAACCGCATCACTGACTGTTAAACTCGATGGTGCATTCGATATGACTGATGCTGCTGCCCCTAAAACAATGACAACAATTGGAGTGGCAACAACAGCTGTACCGATGACACTTTCAGTCCAAACAATTACTCTCGGTAAAACATTGTACGTCAAGCTCCCAGATCTTAGTTTCTTAAATGATGTGCTTGGTGGTAATGCGAGCGCATTTTTACCGGGTGATTGGGTTTCTCTCGCGCGTTCAGAAATTGGCGAAGCAACAGGTGGCGCAATTGAGGTTCCAGAAACAACACCTGAAGTCACAGGCAAGATCGTAAACTTCTTTTTACAGGGAGGTGTGATTGTTCCAACACTTGAACTTTCAAAAGACAAATACAACGACATTGCTGTGCATCGATACCAGTTTAGTGTAGACAAGACAGCATTGAAGCAGGCAATTTTGCAGTCATCACTTGCACTCTCAGGTGCACCACTGCAGCCAGAAGAAGCAACTATGGTTGATAGCTTGTTGAATTCTATGAATATCGCTGATGGTGAGCTCTGGGTTGGTGTATGGGATCGTAAGCCATACAAAATGAGCTTTACACTTAAACCAGGTGCAGATGCGCAGGAAATCGCTGCTGTGAAGTTTGAAATTACCTTTGATGGATTTGGTGCACCGGTATCAATTACTGTACCTACTTCAGCAAAACCTTTCTTGTCGTTACTTACTGATTACCAAAAGAAAGCGCATGACTCAGGTGTCAAAGCCGGTCTTGTATCCGTTGGTCCTTTGGCTGAAATTTATTACGCTTCCAAAAAGTCATACACAGGTTTGTGTACTTCTCCAAATGGTTTAGCATCACTTTTGCAAAGCTACACGAGCGGCACCTACTGTAAAGACAGTGCACGTGCATATGCGGTAGCATTGCCACTCATGACAGAGACAGGTGTTGCATGTATCGACGCAAGCACAAAAATCGTAACTCTCGCTGCTGCTCCAACAGGCACAGTTTGTAAATAATATGGATAAAAATATTTGTATCGCATGTGAATCTGCTACTGAAGCAGATGCCTTTTCTCTCAAAAAAACAAAAACATATCTTGCACAAGTCACAGGATGGTCACTTCTTCACCGTGGACGAGCAATTGCACGCGAATATCGTTTTCATGATTTTGTTGAAGCAATGAAATTTGTCACCAGTGTTGCTGCTATTGCAGAACAAGCAGGACATCATCCTGATATATTTATTTCGTACAATCACGTACGCCTCGAACTCACCACACA
>CAYNHU010000010.1:0-17315 GCA_964397435.1 uncultured Candidatus Saccharibacteria bacterium
AGCTGTTACGCTTTCTTTAAATGATGGCTGCTTCTAAGCCAACATCCTCATTGTCTGAGAAATATCACATCCTTAAGATGCACTTAGTAATGATTTAGGGACCTTAACTAGAGATCCGGGCTGTTTCCCTTTTGACCAATGGAGCTTAGCCCCCACAGTCTAACTGCCAAGCTGTAACCTTGGGTATTCGGAGTTTGATAGGTTTCGCGAGATTGCTCCCTGTCGAAACCTTCCAGTGCTCTACCCCCCAAGGGATCGCTTGACGCTAACCCTAAAGCTATTTCGGAGAGAACCAGCTATTACCAGAATCGATTAGCTTTTCACTCCTACCCACAAGTCATCCGAAAGCGTTGTACGACTTACCGGTTCGGACCTCCCTTCTGATTTCTCAAAAGTTCATCCTGCTCATGGGTAGCTCTTCTGGCTTCGGGTCTTATGTATGAGACTTAGTCGCGCTATTAACACTCGGTTTCCCTTTGGCTCGGGAGGTTTGACTCCTTAGCCTGCCACATACATAAACTCGTTGGCTCATTCTTCAATAGGCACGCCGTGACGGACTACACAGTTCAAACGAAATTGTTTTTCAATTTCGCGCAGACTGTGTAGCCCGCTCCGACTCCTTGTAAGCATACGGTTTCAGGTCTATTTCATTGTCCTTCCGGACTGCTTTTCACCTTTCCCTCACGGTACTAGTTCACTATCGATTTCAAAATATATTTAGCCTTACCAGTTAGTGCTGGCAGATTCCTCCAAGCTATTCGTGTCTTGGAGTACTCAGGAACAGAATCAAAAAAGTTGTGTGCATTTCGATTACGAGACTATCACTCACTTTGGTGTTGGTTTCCAACAACTTCATCTATACACACATTTTGTAACTTTTCTCCTTGCGGAAGATTCTGCCCTACAACCCCATTTGTTAATTTCTTGCGAAACAAAAAATGGTTTGGGCTCGTCTGCTTTCGCTCGCCGCTACTTACAGAATCCTTGTTAGTTTCTTTTCCTCGTGGTACTGAGATGTTTCACTTCCCACGGTCTACATATACACGAAACGTGTATATCATTGAGGTTCACTCAATGAGGTTTCCCCATTCGGAAATCTTCGGATCAAAGATTACTAGGCATCTCCCCGAAGCGTATCGCCGCCATGTTGCGTCCTTCATCGCTATTTTGAATCAAGGCATCCACCGTACGCTCTTACTCTCCTATTAGGAAAGTTAAAAACCACGTTAACAAATACTATGCTTACCATCGTATTTGTCATACCAGGTATTTACGTGGAACCGCTTCCTCGTAAATACCAACCCTGTTTGCGACGTGCGAAAAGACCTCAATATAAGGTGGTCATCGTTCTCACGATGTCCGTTGTCGCAACAGGAATGCACATGTCAAATTGCAGGAATTTCTGGAAACTAACCCATTCAATAAAAAACCGCCGTACGGCGGAAATCAACACAAGCGTGTTTATAGCCGCCTAACTTGTTGGTTTTTCATGAATACTCATAACAGTAGCCAGAGTATATACGAAGCCAAAAATAAAGTCAAGCGCCTGTCTAAGCCCTACCCTATGGGGAAAACTAGGGGGTCAAAATACAATAAAAATACAAAGCGCGGGCTTCGCCCGCGCTTTGTATTTTTCATTTCCTTTGTAATGGAAATTACATGTGTGATTCTGAACGGAAGTGTTCGATCGCACGTGCTGCTGCATCGCGACCACCGAGGCCGAATGCGAGACCGAATGCAAGTGCAAGACCTGCAACGAGTGCAGTGAAAAGAATGTGCATGAAGTCTTCAGCAATACCGAGCTGAGCAAGCGCAATGATGAGTGCGAATGTCCAGATTGCATACTTAGTGATTGAACCGAGCATGCCTGCTGATTTTACCTGCGCAGCTTTTGCTGCACCTGAAATAACGCGAGCTGCAAATTCAGAAATAACTGAAGCCGCAAGCAAGATGAGTGCTGAGATTACAACCTGTGGGATGTATGAGAGCACTACTTCTCGCAAGAATGTGTTGACCTGAGGAAGACCGAGGATTTCGAGTGATGCCATCAAGAATACGATGATGATGAACCACTTAACAATCCAGCCGAGGAAACCACCAACTGAGAGTTTGAAACCTGCACGTGAGAGAACTTCTTCAGCACCTGCACTTGCAAAAAGACGATCGACTTTGAGAGCGTCGAATACCTGCTTGATAGCTTTGCCGATAACATCAGCAATAACCCATCCGATGATGAAAATAATAACTGCTCCCAAGAAACTTGGAAGGAAGTAGATGAAGCTTACCCAAAGATTTTGGAGGGAAAGCGTAAGCACCTGGGCCCATTGTAAAATCATACTGTTTGATGCGCGTGACCGCGCGGTTTACTCATAAATTCTTTAAAGATTCGACCCTTTAAAGTTCTACTATAATTATACCAAGCTCATATACCGAGGATAGTAAAAATACGGATTCTTGTGGAAAACAAACCGGCCCCCGAAGGGGGCCGGTTTTAATTGTATACCTTAGGAATCTTATTAAGCACTCCAGTATCAATCACTTTTTCATATGGTGCATCGATAACATCACGAACTAATTTGTCATACATATTTGCACGGTACAAAAAGTCTGGAGTATCAAACACCGCATACGCAAGTTCCTTACCAATATCAGCTTCAAGAATACGAATGAGCGTATCGATTGGCTGGCGACGAAGTTCATCACCAACAATCAACAAGTCGAGTCGGCTTTCTGGATCTTTAATAAAGACCCCAGCAACGAGAACGAGTTTCATTTTTCCAAGGCGCTTGAATTTTCGAGCAAGCTCGTTAAGATCAACGAATTCCGTATTGAGCACAAGATCTCGCAATGAGTCTTTGTATCTAAATTCCTTGCGGAAAAACCAGCCCTGTACGCGTTTCTTTTTGATTACTTCTTTTTTGTTTTGCTTGGCTGTCCATTCTTTGATGAACGAACCTTTTTTGACGAAGCCTGCTGCTGCGAGCGCGGCAAGTTCACGACGAACTACTGCACTTCCGAGACGACTGCGTTCTGCAATATCCGAGACCTCAAAACCGTGCTCTTGGTTAAGCAGGAAGAGGCGGATGATCTTGACCTTTGCGGCACTGCCGAATAACTTTCCGAGGTTTTCCATACCGAGAGTATACCCCTCTCCCCGAACTCGTGCAACCGATAATTTTGAGGTAAAAAGAAACCCCCGGAGGGCGCGCTTCGCGCGCCCTCCGGGGGTTATTAAGCAAAGAATGTAACGTGAATTATTTAAGTTCAACTTTACCACCAGCTCCTTCGATTTCTTTCTTGAGAGCTTCAGCTTCTTCTTTCTTCATGCCGTCCTTGAGAGTTGCTGGAGCACCGTCAACGATGTCCTTAGCTTCCTTGAGACCAAGGCCGAGCTTTTCTTTAACAACTTTCATAACTGCAATTTTCTGTTCACCAGCTGACGCGAGGACAACTGTGAATGAATCCTTTTCTTCTGCACCTGCTGCTGCACCAGCTGCTGGAGCTGCTGCCATCATAGCTGATGCTGAAACACCGAATTTTGCTTCGAGAACTTTAACGAGTTCGTTGAGTTCAAGAACTGACAAACCTTCGATCTTTGAAACGAGGTCAGCAAATTTTGCTGGCACTTCTACTTTTGTTTCTTCCATAACGAAATAAAAATTAATTAATTAACTACGCCTGCTTTTTCTGCGCGATTTGGTCGAGAGCGACTACAAATGAACGCATTGGAGATGCAAGCAAACCAACGAACTGACCGTAAAGTACCTGAAGTGGTGGGATAGTTGCAACAGCAAGCATTTCACTTGCATTCAAGAACTTTCCTTCAAACACGCCACCCAAAATTGCAACCTGGTCTTTGTGAGTCTTTGAGAATTCATAGACACCACGAGCTGGAGCAATTGGATCTGCGCCAAACGCAACACCTACTTCACCGATAATTTCTGGAAATTCTCCAGCAATACCTCGTTCAGCAAGTACGCGCTTCATCAATGTTTTCTTGATAACTTTGTAGGTAACGCCTTCTTTACAAAGTGCTCGTCGCATTTCAATTGTTTCCTTTACAGTCAACTTCTTGAATTTAACGAAGACAATAGTCTGAACACCCTGCAAGCTTTCTTCGAATCCTTTGATCAGTTCAATCTTTTTTGATTTGGTAATAGCCATAATAAAAGCTTGTTTTAAAAACAAAAAACGGACACCTGTGAGGGAGCCGCAATAACAATTTCCGTGACAGCGCCTCAAAAGAGTTACGCTATCGACCTCGACAGGATTTATTGGGTATTCCCTACCTGTTGTCTACGGCACATAGAATATAGCACATGGAGCAGCGCTTGTAAAGCGTCAGCTTACTACATGCTTAACACTTTTTGAGTATGTTGGGATTTACTTTAGTTAACTAAAGTAAATCCCAACATAGTAGAATACAATACCTACCCGCCCCCTTCCCAAAAACACAACCCGACCAGACCTGAACTCAGCTCAGCTGAACCACCGCCGCGCGGCTCACCTAGTGGCCGTAGTAATCCCGATTAACACCATTGATAGGCTGCGCGAGACCAGAAACACCCCCAACGTCCTGCTTGTGGTAGAGGTTAATAAGAATGAGACAAATCAAACCGAACACGCCCATGCCAACGAGTCCGAGAATCATTTTGATGAGGTGTCGTGAAATCACACTTATATTATAGCATACAAAAGCCACCTATGGTTAGGTGGCTTTTTGAGTCTTTCTTTCAGACCTTTTTACTGACTTATAGTAGCTTATTTTTTATCCGCTTATTTCTGGATAGTGATTGTCGCAACGTTTTGCATAGCACCACAATCAATCAAAACTTCTTGTGGGAACTTTGCACCATTGAGTGGAGCAACAACATAATCGCGTGCGAGTACAGTGTATGAGGTGCCGTTTACACGAAACACTTTTGTTGCGTCACTGCGGTTATCAAGCATCACTTCTGTGCCAGTTTTCCAAACAGAGTTTGCTGGAGTGGCTGCGCAGTTTTCACCAAACTGAATACGGCGATCGCCGTATTTAAAAACAGCATCTCCGTAACTCATTTTTGGAGCAGCAGGAGTTTCGACTGAAGCTTGGTACGCAGGACCTTGGACCTGTGCCTCAGGTGCAGTTTGTGAATTTGGTTCATTAATCGAAACAGTACTATCTGTTTTTGGAGAACGAAGGATTGCTGCAGTAACGATAATTGCGATTACAAGAACTACGCCACCGACTGACAAAACAGTTGTCTGATTTTCCTTAAACCATGTGCAGATATTTTGCATATACATACTTTTGTATTACTGATATACCTTGCATACTAGCAAATTACGGGCGGTGGTCAAATGAGGCATGTGGATGAAAAAGCGCGGATTTTGCCTTCGGCAAAATCCGCGCGAACATTATAAAACATCTAAAGCAAGCATCTAAAACCACACTTTTGTCCTACATACATATATTCCATCTTCAAGCTTGGCAGCTACATACAAACCATGCAATTCAGCAAATCCGAAACCGGCTTCGGTTAGCACAACTTCCCTACCAGTCGTGTCGTATAATTTCCATGTACCATCAAACAATTCAAGTAAATTTGGATAACACGATTCATCATCGGGTGGAACATACACAAATTGAAGTGGAGAAAACGCAGAAGCACCATCAAAATCAACTTGTCGCAATCGGTAATACAATCGGTTCGTATCTGGATCAGTATCACGAAACACATAGTTATGACGAATAGTTGCTGTGCCAAAACCAGCAACAACTCCGATAGAATCAAACGTGATGCCATTTGAACTTCGCTCAATCACAAAGTGCGAATTATCAATTTCAAGCTCAGTCGCCCACGACAAACAAACAGCACGCGTGTCATCGCATACACGAGCATCAAATGTTATGAGTTTTACCGGTAATGGTGTAGCACTTATAAACGGAGACCATTCAACATCATCAATGATAATCGGCGCAAAATAATTGGGATCGCGTACATACCAAGAAAATGCGTTGAGTGCCCCGCCTCGATAGTAGGTGTTTTTAACTGATGTTCGAATTTGCAGACTATCAACAAAAACATCGTACGAATACGGTGGTACTTTTTTGAAACCAACCGGACTGATATACATAACACTGTCTGCACTCGTATTTGCAAAAACCGATACCGTATGTGTAACACCTTGAGTCATTAGTTTCACCGGCGAAGGAGTTGGTACGTTTGGATCTGATACTGGACTACCCTGGAGCATTTCGATAGCGTTGGTATAGTTCGGCACCAAACCATCAGAACGAAATCGAACGAGACCAAATATCGCAGTATCTTCGGGATATCCATTGAATGGAACCGTTGTATTTTTACTGAGAAATTTTGAAGTACTGTTTCCAAAATAAAAATAGAGCGACGGGTACGACCAGTGTTGGAGTGACTGTTTGTGAATTTTTACTTTGAAAGAAAACTGATACACCGGGCTCGCAATAAAGTCACTGACCTGCAGTCGCAAATCAGGATAATCATCCTGAACAAACCGAACTTCACTCCCCGACCCTACGCCAACATCGCCTGGGTTTTTAATCTCAAACTGACATTTTGCACCCAATGGAGAAACCAGACACTGATTAGCAGTAATAAAACGAACACTGTAGCCGCTCGAAGCAAGAGCAGGAATAGAATGCGCGCAACGTGCGACTGAACCTGTGTATGGTGTTGTGCATCGAATGATCGCTGAATCGGCTCCAAACGTAAGCGAGTAATTTTGAGCAGTGACATACAGAAACTGCATAAGTAGATAGAGAGCTAGAAGATATTTCATACATTAATTTTTTAGTTTTAAAATTTTCTTTAGCATAAAAAATCAGCATGAAATTCTAGTGATAGATAATTCAAGAAAAAATGAAAAGCAAAAAGCCGCCCCTTGCGGGGCGGCTTTTTGGGTGTTTACGTCAACCAGACGTCTAGCTTACCTAACAAAGTGTTAGCGAGCTACCGGTAATCAATAGATTACTGGCGAGCTGAATAACTACTTGTTGGGAAGTTGTAGATTGCTGAACCACTGAGGTTTGTACCAGCAGTACCGTTCGCTGATGAATCATCCCAGTTGAATGAAGACTGGTTCATCTTTGATGAGATAGTTGCTGTTGCACCTGATGACACTACGCCTGATGCGTTTGTAGCAAAGAGACTGAATGTCTTTGATGTACCTGCAGCGATTTCGTAACCATCAAAGTCTGTGTTTGATGATGTACCAAACTGACATGTGATAGTTGTTGTACCAGTACATGCACTGCCTGAGATAGTTGTTGTACCATCAGCAATACGTGGAGCTGACATTGTAGGATCTGTTGAGAATCCACCGAAACCGAGGTCAAATACGAGATCGTTGATCTTGATGTTGCCCTTAGCATCTGCAGCTACTGTAACTTCACCAATCTTGTTTTCAACACCGAGGATCAAACCTGATGCTGGAGTAGTGTTAACAGTAACTGTTGGCTTTGAACCTACCATTGTCATAGTAGGAGCAGCAGCTGTTGGAGTAAGTGTTGCTGGAGCGCCACCTGAAGTGTACTTGACGTATGTCAATGAAACAATTGAAGTTTCAGCTGGAGTAACACCGTTTGTACCAACTTCGTTGTATGAAACGAGAGCATCGATTGTGAGGCCAGAACCACCGTTTGGAACTGAGAGGTTAAGACCCTGGAGCCATGCTACGCCACCAACAACTGGAGCTGATACTGAACCAACCTTGATCATACTTACTGGATCAGTTGCTGAACCAGTAACTGTGAACTTGAGTTCTGAGATA
Organism: uncultured Candidatus Saccharibacteria bacterium; assembly: GCA_964397435.1. GTDB lineage: Bacteria > Patescibacteriota > Minisyncoccia > Phycocordibacterales > UBA9973 > DALYCO01. The sequence continues at coordinate 7,789 of CAYNHU010000010.1, forward strand.
GTTGAAGCACCACCTGTTGAAACAAAGTTGAATGAAGCCTTAGTAGCATCTGTAGCACCTGCTGCACCACCAGCTGCAATGTACTGAGCTGAAGTTGATGAAGCAGTGAGAGCTGCTGAAGGAGCTGTCAATGTACCCTGTGACAATGTGATTGTCTGACCAGTTACAGCTGAGATTGAGATAGCTGTGTTACTTGTAGCACCAATACCTGTTACTGCAAGAGTTGGGATAACTGTAACACTTGTTGCTGAACTTACATCTGTAAAGATGTCAACAACCTTTGTTGCACCTGGAGCGACTGTGAAGTCAACTGAGAATACGTTTGAAGCCTGAGGCTGAACTGAGTAGTTAGCGTTTTCTGAAGTGCGGAGACCACCGAGGTTAGTGAGTGGTGATGAACCACCGATACCAACTGTGAGTGATGTTACGCGAACTGCTTCAGATGAACTCTGGTTCTGAAGAACGAATGAGCCAACTTTAACACCAGCTGTGTTAGGACTCATTGTCTGACTAGCGTAGCCAGTGTTCTTCGCTACTGCGAGGAGACCTGACTGGATAGAGAGAATGTTACCTGTAGCTGTTGGTGTTGTGTATGACTGATGTGAATTCCATCCTTCTGCTGTACCTGCACCGAGGTTAGCTGAGATTGAACCAGCAGTGTAAGTTACACCAGCTGAAGTACGGATATCTGCACGAACTTCGATTGATGAATCAATTCCAGCTGGAATGATCATCTGTGAACCAAGGTTGAATGTGATTGCACCTGAACCCTGGATCCAAGTTGCAGCCTGTGAACCAACCTGTGAACCGTTGAAGTAAAGAGCAACGTTCTGAAGACCAGCTGCTGTAGGAGTTGCACTCGTAAGAACTGGGGTTACAGAAATTGTTGAAACTTTAACATCTTCACCATAACCGCGGACCTTAAACTTAGCGATAGCTACGTTTGAAGCGCCACCAGTGATGTTTGAGTATGTGTTGAATGTAGGATCAATAACGATTGTTGCTGAACCTGCACCGATTGAGATCTGACCAGCTGTTGATGCAGCGAATGAAGTCAACGCAACATTAACACCAACCTGAGGATCCATGATCATGAGATCTGAAGCCTGCTGGAGAGATACTGTGAAGCTGAAGCTTGCGCCCTTAACGATGTCACCACGAACTTCAAATGTGTGTGAACCTGTTGAGAGACTTACAGGCATGCCTGAGAAGTCAAATGAGAGGTAGTTTGAACCATTTGCTGTTGTGAATGCAGCGTTGTTGCCAGCTTTAACACCATCGATGTACAAACCAACGTTCTGGAGAGCGTCGATTGGAGCTGAGCCAGTGATGCGGAAGTTAGCAGCCTTCATCCAGAGTGAACGTGTGTTTACCTGGACTGACTGACGCCATACTGCGTATGATGCTGTACCTGCGTTTACAGTAGCAGCTGAAACTGAGTTTGAACCAGAGAGCTGAACTGTAGCGAGTGTAGCACCACTAGCAACTGACATGATGTTACCCTGAACAGCTGTTGTTGTAGCTGATGTACCAGCTGTAAAGCCAGTGAGAGCAACTGCAATTGTCTGACCTGAAGGAGTTGATGCGTAAACATCTGCAACTACAGAAATTGTACGTGAACCAGAAACCTGGAGACCGAGACCTGTCATAGTGATAACACTATTGTTGTTGAATGAGTAACCATCTGTAAGGCGGTTAACACCGTCGTAGAGGTATACTGCTGAAAGTGTACTCTGATCTGAGATACCAGAACGCTGGAGAGTTACAGAGTTAACTGTACCTGAACCAGTGAAAGTGATGTCCAAGAGGCGAGCTGAAGCCTGACCAGCAACTACAACGCCAGAAGCTGGGTTTGTTGTTGCGAGAGAAGCTACTACAGGACCTGTCTGAGCTGGAGCTGTTCCACCTGAGCAAGGCTGACCTGTAAGTGGACTGTAATTTGTTGTACCTGTGCAGCCTGGAACGAGAGCACCTGTTGAAGGTGTACTTGTTGCGTTAGCTGCTGCGCGAGTCAAAGGATACCAGTTACCTGTAACTGGAGAAACTCCTTTTGCTGTCTGGAAAGCCATAACTGCTGCTTTGGTTTTTGCGCCAAAGTAAGTACTTTCCATACCTGCTGAACCAGCGCCTGATGTTGACACTGTAAAGCCGTTAGCGTTCAAGAACTTCTGAACTTCCACAACTTCAGCACTTGACATGCCGAGTTTAAGATTCTGTGTGAAAGTGTAAGCTGCCTGAGCTTGTACTGCAACTGCGAGAGCTGCAATAGCCAACAAACCTACAACTGCCTTAACAGTCTTTGATTTGAATGTAGTCATAATAAATGAAACTTAGAGTTGAGAGAGAATAGATAATAAAATCTCATCTGCAACTTTTCGTATTTGATATGCACTTAATGTAATACGTCCGACAACGTATAAGTGTGCACTGCAATCACTGCGGGTATTGCTTGTGTACATATATATGTACACACCGGAAACTTTTTTTTATCGGGAAGAAACAAACCCGATGAACCTTTATGAAAATTTCTTTTCAAAAAGATATCTGCCTTGTCGACAGGGCCGATATACCAACACATTAAAAATGTGAAGGCGTGCAAAATGTATGCTGCAAGACATACATCGTGCGATCGAACCAATCACCAATGACGCCTATCAAAACATCATCCGTCCCGCCAAGGAAAACGGGAAGAAAATTGAATGGTTGTTTTGGAGATACCCAAAACTAAACAATATGCAATTTTCAATGATCGATCCGAAACATGTTAGAAATGGTTATCAGTTCCTATCTCCGATAACACAACATGTCATTTGTGATAATGCGTGTGAGAGAATAACGCGCATCACACCTTTTGTCATAACATCACCGTTTCCTATCAAGAACAGGTAAACATCACGACACAGATAGCCTCAAAACCCTAGAAAGGACCAGGAAGCTATCAGACCCTTATAATCTCATATCTCACCCCAAAAAGCAATAAAAGCAAGGGGTCCAGGGGTCCGACAGAGATTACAATTCTAGTGACGAATCAGGGTCAAAAATATTACAAAATGAGTAGTTAGGCGAGGAGGTATTTACTCCAGCGTTTCTCACCAATCTTCTTAAGGACACCTTCTTGGACAAGAGTAGTGAGCTCGCGCTGAATTGTCTTTTCACTGCAATCAGCAATGAGTATACTGATGTCTTTTATGGTAACTTCTTTTTTGTCCTTTATAATTTTTAGAATAGCATTGCGACGATTGAGTTTCATGGCAAAGTCGAACTTCTTGTTGTCCTCAATCTGCTGCTTTGTTTTCATGACCGCAGTTGGTGACTGTTGCTTTTGTCCTTTATCAAAAACTGGTTTTGGTGTAGGTGTTGGATGGTTGTATTGGACAGTTTGAACGGGTGCAGTTGGTGGGATAACGGGTGTCTGATTTTGGACAGAAAAGTGTGAGTCGTTGAGTGTGAATGCAACTGGTTTTGTGGCCTGTGCAAAACTCTGATCTTCAACTTCATACAAACCAGTTTCGGTCCATGTTCGCATGCGTTCAGTGTTGGCTGTCATCTCTCGAAGAAGGATGTCTGCATTCATTTCTGAGATCAATCGAACTGATCGGGCGATGCTCACAAATGACATAATTTCAGTGGCTACAATTTCAATTTCTGAAAACACAAAAATGCGATCGCGGGCAGGGGTGTGAACAAGCTGATGGACTTCACTAGCGAGTTCAACGGATAGGGAACGGAGCTTGAATCGAATTGGCTCATTGTCTTCTATACAGTCCGTAACCATATGAATTGCAGCGGCAATTTTGTCCGTCTTGTTTTTCAAGGACATGCCATCAACTCTATATTTTTCAACGTTATTTGAGATTTTATTTTCTGTGTCCATTAGGGTTGTGTGCTTACTTTATAGTGTCCTTTATCGAATAGCCGGACCGCTCGTAAACTGGTTATAGTCTTTAATACAGCGAGTATAGCGGACGTCTTTTAAAAAAGCAACAGCAAAAGATGCGCCTCCCCTGTTTCTGTTTTCTAATATTTTTAAAAATACTTTTCCACAGGTGGTTGTGCTAAAATAAGTAGACATTTTACTTATAGATTCTGTTGCTTTTTCATGGCTAAAGAAATACAAAAAAACCCAAAACCTAAAGAAAAAAAAGTCGCTAAAAAAAAGCGCACTCGTGACACCGAAAGTGACGGACTGTTATCAATCGAAGCCCGAAATAGTATCCTTGCAATCATCTCTTTTGTGGTTGTTTTGATCTTCATTTTGGCACCGTTTGGAGTTGCCGGACCAGCCGGTGACATGTTGTATCGGGCATTCAATTCCCTGTTCGGAATCGGCTATTATCTCGTCCCCGTTTTTGCTGCAGTTCTCGGTGTCTCGTTACTCAAAGAAGAACGTCCAGAAATCGCACTCACCCATTCAATTGGTTCAGTTTTATTCTTAGGATCAAGTCTCGCGTTAGTTGATGCAGCATCAATCGACATGCATTACGGTGGTATTGTCGGACAAGCAATGTTCTGGCCATTTTACAAATTGTTCGGCATTTATGCCGGCATTATTTTTGTCGGTGGTTTGTTAATCATTTCAATTCTTGTATTGTTCAACGACAAACCAGATTGGGAAAAAATGGGTGCAAACTTCCGTGCATTCTTTACCAAAGAACATGCACTTGAACGTCCAGCAGATGAGGATGAAGAGTCGAACGAAGATGAAGAAGAATACGAAGTTGAACCAGAAGAATCTGAAGATGAAGAAGAACCTGAGGTTGAACCAAAAGTCGCCCCAATTCCTACTCCAGCAGTAGCTTCACAAACTGAAAAAGAAGACGATTTTATCGACAAGAAACGTTCGAAGCCATATGTCTCACATGCGTATACCCCACCGCCACTTTCACTTTTGGCAACAGATAAAGACAAACCAAACGCTGGCGACATTAAAGCAAACTCGAACATCATTAAACGTACACTTCATAACTTTGGTATCGAAGTTGAAATGGATGAAATTACTGTTGGACCATCAGTTACTCGCTACGCACTCAAACCAGCACAAGGCGTTAAACTTTCACGCATCACCGCCCTTTCAAACGACCTCGCACTCGCCCTTTCAGCAAAAACAATTCGTATCGAGGCACCAATCCCAGGCCAGTCATTGGTAGGTATTGAAATTCCAAACAAAGCAAAATCAACTGTAGGCCTTGCGGCAATCATGAATGACGACCGATTTAGCAAAGCCGAGAAGCCACTCATGGTTGGTCTCGGACGAAACATTGGTGGTCTCTCTGTTGTGGCGAACCTCGCCAAAATGCCGCACGCTTTGATCGCCGGTGCTACAGGTTCAGGTAAATCAGTTACTATCCACGCAATCATCAACTCACTCCTCTTCCGAAACGGCCCAGAAGACCTTCGTTTTATCTTTATCGATCCAAAGCGTGTTGAATTGACTCTTTACAACAAAATCCCTCACCTCCTCACTCCAGTTATCACCGATCCGAAAAAAGCTATCCTCGCACTCAAATGGGCAGCAAAAGAAATGGATCGACGCTATAACTTGCTCGAACAAGAAGCAGTGCGCGACCTTGAGTCATACAACAAAAAGCGTGGCAAAGATGAGGATCAGAAAGAAAACGGTCTCGAGAAGCTTCCATATATTGTCATCATCATTGATGAATTGGCGGATATCATGCAGACATACCCTCGCGAACTCGAATCTGGTATTGTCCGTCTTGCTCAGATGTCACGTGCTGTCGGTATTCACTTGATCCTTTCAACACAGCGTCCTTCAGTAAACGTGGTTACTGGTTTGATTAAAGCAAACATTCCTGCCCGTGTTGCCCTTCAGGTTGCATCACAAATCGACTCACGAACTATTCTTGATGCTCCGGGTGCTGAAAAACTCCTCGGTGCCGGAGACATGCTCTACTCGTCTGGAGAAATGGCAAACCCTGAGCGTCTCCAATCAGCATTCATTTCTGAAGACGAAGTGAAGAAAGTTGTTAAATTCCTTGCTGATAGTTATGCGGATGAGATTCAGTCAGAAATCAGCCTCTCAGGTAGCAATATCAGTGCCGACAAATCTATCTTTGAAGCAGCTATTGATAGCGCTGGGGACGAGCCAGATGATGACTTGTACGAAGAAGCTCGCCAGATTGTCATCGAATCACAAAAGGCATCAACATCATTCTTGCAGCGAAAACTTGGTATTGGCTACGCTCGTGCTGCCCGATTGATTGATATTTTGGAAGAACGAGGCATTGTGAGTGCTGGAAATGGGGCAAAACCACGAGAAGTCCTTGAAAAGCCGGTAGACAATATTGGCTAGTAAACACACAGTAAAAGGACACGGTTTTGCACTCCGAGAAAGGCTGGTTTTGTTGATTAAAAGGTGCGATAATATACATATGTCTCTTAGCTGAGACAACTGACGAGGATATGCGTGAAGATTTTAAGAAGCTGCTTACAATAGGAGGAGGTATTACCTTTTTGGTAGTGCTTGTTTCGTATAGCATTTTTCAAGGACGCAATATTCTTTTTGGAGGCTCTCTCTCCGTTGTTCCAGTTGAATCAGCAACCGAAGCTCCAATTATTGATCTCCAAGGTGTTGCTGCTCGCGCAAAAGCAATCACTATCAACGGACGCACTGCTCCACTTGATGCGTCAGGCAATTTTTCAGAATCAGTTGCACTCTTGCCTGGATTAAATGTTATTACAGTGTCATCAATTGATGCATTTGGAAAAACAAAGACTGAAACTATCTACACGTATCACACAACAGCAGCACGAACCGCGGTAAACATCCCTCCCCCAGAACCACAACAAGCAGACACAATTATTAACTAGTATCGCTTAAAAACGTCATATGATTAAAAAGAAAGAAAAGGAAAAGAAAGTTATCGGTGCAGAGATCGAAGCAACTATTAAGTCAATTCAAACAAAATTCGGTGAAGGCGCCATCATGAAACTTGGTGATGCTCCGAAAGTCGATGTGAATGTTGTATCAACAGGGTCACTCGGTCTTGATATGGCACTCGGTGTCGGTGGTGTTCCTCGTGGACGTATCATCGAAATTTTTGGTCCAGAATCTTCTGGTAAAACAACACTCGCGTTACACATTGTTGCTGAAGCACAAAAAGCTGGTGGTGTATGTGCATATATTGACGCTGAGCATGCAATGGATCCAGTCTATGCGGCCAATCTTGGTGTCAGAACAAACGATTTGTTGATCTCACAACCAGACACTGGTGAACAAGGTCTTGAAATCTGTGAATCACTCGTTCGTTCAGGTAAAATTGACGTTGTCGTTGTCGACTCTGTTGCAGCTCTTACTCCAAAAGATGAAATTGAAGGAGACATGGGGCAGCAGCATGTTGGTAAACAGGCACGTTTGATGTCACAAGCGCTTCGCAAATTGACTGCAATCGTTGCTCGCTCAAAAGCAACTGTTATCTTCATCAACCAAATTCGTATGCAGATCGGTGTGATGTTTGGTAACCCAGAAACAACTCCAGGTGGTAAAGCGCTCAAGTTCTACTCTTCAGTTCGTCTCGATATTCGCCGTATCGCTCAGATCAAAAAAGGTGAAGATGTTGTTGGTGGCCGCACACGCGTCAAAGTAGTCAAAAACAAGGTCGCTGCCCCATTCAAACAAACCGAATTCGATATTATCTACGGCGAAGGCATCTCACGTGAAGGTGAAATGATGGCACTCGGTGAAAAACTCACAATTATCGAAAAGTCAGGCTCTTCATACTCATACAGAAACAAAGAAGGTGAAAAAGTTCCTATGGGACGTGGTTACGATGCAACTCGTACATGGCTCAAAGAAAATCCTAAAGTTCTCAAAGAACTCGAAAAAGAAATCCGCTCACGCTTCGGAGAAATCCAAGTTGTGAGCTCTGGTGAATAACTAGATAGATAAAACTAGCAAGAAAAAAGCGCTCGCTGTAAAGACGGGCGCTTTGCTATGTAACACTATGTTAGCTAATTTTCGGACATCTGGGTAAATAATAATTCTGTAGGTATTTCGGTAATTGAGTAAAACTCAATGCAATCTGACTCACAAATAGTAAGCTTGTTTAAGTATGGAGCCATGAGACCCCAGTAGTTTAACAACTGCGGAATCACGGTCACTTTTATATACTCAACATCCTTTTTGTATGTTTGTATATACGTGCTTTGCGGATCAATTAGTAATCCTGTACGTTTAGGTTGCAGTACTTCGCGATCATGTGCGTGAGGTAAACAAAGCAAATTGCTTTTGATAATTGCGGGAATCGTTGGGTTGTTCTCAATTGCTTCGATGGCCGACTCTTCTGATTCTGCGCGAAAACCACGAAACAACAGTTGGACTTCATGTACGTGTGAAGAAGTAACTTCATTGATTGAGTCCTCTTGTTCCCTGCAACACTGTAAATTCTCTGTGGCACGTAATACTCCGGTTAAATGTGGCATTTGTTTTCTTAAAAAAGAGTGTAGGTCTGTGCAAATCTTGGTAAACTCATCAGATTCGATAAAACCTCTACCCTTCTCACGAAACGAAGTTGCCTCGCGTAGTACTGACTTCAGGAATAGTTTCTGAAATCGTAGTGGATAATATCCAAGCGACAACACGGCAGTCCACGTACAAAATAGCTGTACCGTGGCAAGTCCGTGTTCTAAATCACGTGGACGCTCAAGATCTTTCTTGGCTTTAATCAAAAAGTTGAGGAATTGCAAGTAATCTGTCAATACCTCAGTGCATGCATATACCATATTTTAATGTTTTGTTTATTTTAAAACATTTCAAGAGAAAGTCAATCCCCCTCTCAGTTCATGGACTTTTGGGCGTTTTTCAGCTAGAATGCAAAGCATTAGTAAACAATAATTCAGTGAATCCGTATGGCATTACTTGAATACAACGAAATTAAAGAAGGCAAAATCATTGTGTACAATGGTGAACCGTGTGAAGTGCTCGAAGCTCACGTAGCCCGAACACAGCAGCGTAAACCACAAAACCAGACCAAACTCAAAAGTTTAGTTAGTGGACGTACGTACAATGAAACATTCCAAGGTTCAGATACCGTGGAAGAAGCGGATATCGAGAAGCGTGAAGTAAAATTCCTCTACGGAAATCGTGGAGAATACTGGTTCGCAGATCCACAGGATCCAAAGAATCGCTTCAAGATCGATGAAAAAATCCTTGGTGAAAACACTATCAAGTTCCTCAAGGAAAACACTATTGCAACTGCCCTCATTTTTGATAATGACGGTGAAGAGCAAACAATTGGTGTAAAACTTCCGATTAAAATGGATTTCAAAATCAAAGACGCTCCTCCAGCAATCAAAGGTAACACTGCAAGTGGCGGTAACAAGCCAGTTACACTTGAAAACGGTGCAGTCGTGAACGTTCCTCTTTTCATTGAAGCCGGTGAAACAATCCGTGTGAATACTGAAACTGGTGAATACTACGAACGCGTTTAGTTACAAAATAGGCCGCGCATGCAAAGCATGCGCGGCTTTATTGTTTGTATCTTAACTAACTATTCATGAAGAAAAAACAT
>CAYNHU010000011.1:0-3292 GCA_964397435.1 uncultured Candidatus Saccharibacteria bacterium
TGGACGACAAGTGATTGAACAGAACCAATCCAACGTGTTGCGCGGATTGAGAAACGTTCAAGCAAAGAAAAATCTTTGAGCTGATCTGGTTGCATTGAGTTCACTCGTTTTCTCGTGTATGATTATTTCATATCACTAATACGTATATTGTATATGAATGAATCACAAATGGGAAGTGCACAACAGAAAAAAACTTCAGCAATTGTAAAATGGGCACTCGTTGCTGGTATTGTTGTTGTACTCAATCTCTTTTTTAACTACGCAATTTCACTTGTGTACAAAGAGCCTCAGTTCGATCGTTTTTGCCCAGTTGAAATTACTTCAAAAACATACACCGACAAAACAGTTTGTACTGAAGCAGGAGGTCAGTGGACTGAAACAACGTATCCTGTTGAACCAGAAAAAAATGATGTCACTAATCCTGTAAAAGTTTCTGGCTACTGTAACGCAACATATACGTGTGGTCAGGCGTATGATACTAGCGTAAGTACTTATAACCGCAACGTATTCATTATACTCGTGGTGCTTGGCGTGCTGTCACTCGTTGCTGGCGCATTTCTCACACATCTTTCAAGTGTCGTAGCGCTCGGATTTTCATTTGGCGGAGTCATCTCACTCGTCATTGGCGCAATGCGTTACTGGAGCAATATGCAAGATGTGCTTCGTGTTGTTGTTCTCGCATTCGCACTCGCAGCGCTCGTTTGGGTTGGTATTAAAAAAATCAACGAATAGTATAAATAAAAAAATAAGGGAATCCTACGGATTCCCTTATGTGTTTTTACTTTGTGAAGTTTTTTGAACCTCCCCAGCGGCCTGTTACACGTACGGCAAGTGTATCATCAGTTAGGGCATCAACCATCTCTTTTAGTAACCAAAAACCTTTTACCCCCAGTATGCTTACAAACACAGTTCCGAAGTAGTATTCGGATGCTTTGTGTTCACTGGTAAATACTCCAAACCATGTTTGCATACCGGTCCAGCCGTTTGCTTCGTGTGTAAACGATGTTGCAAAGTTTGTACCAATAAACAGGTCTATCCACGGCAACGCAAGCGCTAGCCAGCTCACCATAAAGAGGATAGATATAACACCAAAGGGTAGCAGTATGGTTAGTTTGCCATGCAGCTTGTTTAGTATTTTGAAGAAGTGATACTTACCCTGAACACTTGATTGATACCATAGTTCAAAGCCGATCATAACGGTTACAAATACTGCAACAAAAGCAGTGTACGATAAAACAAAAATCTGAAGGATGTTGTACAGTTTCATAAAATATTGGATTGTAAATTTGATGCTTACTTTTTCAGGGTTTCAGCGATTGCCCGGGAACATCAGAAAATCTGTATTCTTAATATATATTATGTAACATATTTATATAAAAGTCAATATATAGAAAAACACTGAAAATACAGTATACTTTCGCATATATATGAAAAAGCCAGAACTGTATAACCACGAGGCCATTGAAAGGAAATGGCAAAAAGAATGGGAGTCGAAAAAAATCTACAAGACTGAATCAAACTCAAAGAAAAAGAAAATGTATGTTCTCGACATGTTTCCGTATCCTTCAGGTGCGGGTCTTCATGTTGGACATCCTCGTGGCTACATCGGCTCTGATGTGTATGCGCGCATGAAGCGCATGCAGGGATATAATGTGCTTCATCCTATGGGCTACGATGCGTTTGGGCTTCCGGCTGAACAATTTGCAATCGCACACAAAATCCATCCACGAAAAGCTGTTGAGAAAAACGTTGCAACGTTTGAGCGACAACTTGGTTTGATTGGTCTTTCATATGATTGGTCACGCAAAGTAAATACAACTGATCCTGAATATTACAAATGGACACAGTGGATATTTTTGAAAATTTTTGATTCTTGGTATGACAATCAAAAAAAGAAAGCACGACCGATCAAAGATTTGATTGCATTGTTTGAGAAAAAAGGTAACACCACTGTTGATGCTGCGTGTGATCCAACAACCAAATTATTCACTGCAAAAGAGTGGAAAGCATTTTCTGCTACTGAAAAAGAACGTCGCTTGATGCAGTATCGTTTAACCTATGAAGGATGGAGTGAAGTAAACTGGTCACCATCAATGGGTACGGTGCTTGCAAACGATGAAGTGCTTGATACTCCAGATGGTCCAGTCGCAGAACGTGATGGTAAACCTGTTGAGAAAAAATTGATGCGTCAGTGGTTTATGCGTATCACTGCATATGCAGAACGTTTGTTGCAAGACCTTGATGGGCTTGATTGGAGTGATGCTGTCAAAGAAATTCAGCGTAACTGGATTGGTAAAAGTGAAGGTTCACTCATTCCGTTTACTCTGGTAAGTAATCGCACCGCACCGCAACGTATTTTGATTGGTACACGTAATCAAGCTAAATTCAAAATGCTTGTAGAATGTTTTCCTCAAAATACAGGTATTGAATTTGTAAGTTTGAATGATATTCCACACGTAGATGATAGCGAGCTTGTTGAAGGACAAGATTTTGAAGCGAATGCGCGAATGAAGTCAGAGTTCTACTTCAAAAAAACAGGTATTCCAACTATCTCAATGGACAATGTGTTTTGGGTTGAAAAATGGCCTAAAGACAATCACGTGGTTATCCATATGCGCAAAGAAGCTGGCAATGGAAACGACAAAACCAGTGATGAAGATGTAATTGCATTTTTCCAGAAGTGGCTCAAAAAAGTTGGTGACTCAAATGCGCATTTTATCTACGCAATTTCATTTACTGATGAACATGGAACTCGTGTAACATCTTCGAAGCAGCGCGAGTATACCTTTACAGCACGAGCACAGAAAAATGCATTTTACCCAGGTCATCCAACTGAATGCTTGTTGTTCGATAAGGAAACCGGAGTACGTAAAGGCAAGCAATCAAACCACGAACGCTACGGTAATTTCATGAACACGCTTCGTGATGAAGTGCTGCCATGGATTTCACTTGCTGAACGTGTAGAAGTATTTACTACTCGAGCTGACACATTGTTTGGTGTGACATATGTGGTGCTTGCACCAGAAAGTGAATTGGTTCAAAAAATTAGTTCACATGTGACTAACTGGTCAGCTGTTGAGGCGTACATTGCTGATGTTCGCAAAAAAACAAATGAAGAACGCACTGGTGCGGACAAAGAAAAAACAGGTATTGAACTCAAGGGAGTTTTTGCCGTACATCCGCTTACAGGTAAACAAGTTCCTGTGTGGCTTGGTGATTACGTGCTTGCAAACTATGGAACAGGTGCAGTTATGGCAGTGCCTGCGCATGATGAACGTGATTTGTCGTTTGC
>CAYNHU010000011.1:3392-11989 GCA_964397435.1 uncultured Candidatus Saccharibacteria bacterium
CTTGTCACTAAATACAAAATGCGTGATGCGGTGTTTGCGCGTCAGCGTTATTGGGGTGAACCGATTCCGCTTGTTCACAAAAACGGTAGTGTGATCCCACTCAAAGAAAAAGAATTGCCGCTGAAACTTCCAAACGTAACTTCATACAAACCAACGGGCACAGGCGAAAGTCTGCTTGCTGGTGTGAAAGCGTGGGTTAAAGCAGGATATGAAACTAACACAATGCCGGGATGGGCTGGTTCGTCATGGTACTTCCTTCGCTATATTGATCCAACTAACAAAAAACAGTTTGCGTCTGATAAAGAGTTGAAATACTGGTTCGGTAAAAAAGATGGCGGTGTTGATATGTATGTCGGTGGTGTTGAACACGCAACTGGCCACTTACTCTATTCACGTTTTTGGCATAAGTTTTTGTTCGATCTCGGATATGTTCCGACCAAAGAACCATTCCGCGCACTTCGCAATCAGGGTATGATTGGTGGCGCTGATGGTCGCAAGATGTCAAAACGATGGGGGAATGTTGTTAATCCAGACGATGTTGTAAAAACATACGGTGCTGATTCACTTCGTGTGTTTGAAATGTTTCTCGGTCCGTTTGACTCACATCTTCCATGGAGTACTGACGGTATTATCGGCTCACGACGTTTTGTTGAAAAAGTATGGCGCCTCCAGTTCAAAGTTGCAGACAAGGGCACTACCTCAGAAGAAGCTGAAAAAGTACTCCACAAGACAATCAAAAAAGTTACCGAAGATATTGCTCTGTTTAATTTCAACACAGCTGTGTCTGCGATGATGATTTGTGTAAACGAAATGGAAAAAGCAGACACAGTGTCAGTCAAGGACTTTAAAATGTTCTTGCAAATTCTCGCTCCATTCGCTTCGCACATTACAGAAGAGTTGTGGTATGTGCTCGGTGAAAAGCGTTCAATCCATGTTTCTGGTTGGCCAAAATATAATCCTAAAAAATTGGTTAGTGACACCGTTAAAATTGTTGTACAGGTTAACGGCAAGAACCGCGCTGAGCTTATGATCTCTCGAGAAATGTCAGAAGAAGACGTGAAAGCACTTGCGCTCAAAGACAAAGCAATTATTCCATGGATAGAAACTAAGGAAGTACGTCGCGTTATTTACGTACCGGGACGTCTTGTGAATATCGTTGTATAGCTCGAGAGCTTGTTTTGGGCTATACTAGTCAGTATGAATGAATCAACAAAAGCAGCTTTTTTTGATCGGCTTGGAACAATCGTTTTAACTGCCGTACTCGCACTAACATCACTTTCCTTTGTCCCATTTTTAGGACTCGGAGTCGAAGTTGGTAAAACATATTTTGTTGGTCTCGGACTTGTTGCCGTACTTCTTGTATGGATTGTTGCACGAATGGTGCAGGGCACAATTTCGTTACCTAAAAGTCCAATTGTCACGTTTGCCGTTCTCATTCCGCTTACGTTTCTTTTTTCTGCATTTTTCTCACCTGCATGGCGCGTTTCGCTCGGAGGTTTATTTGTTGGAACTGGTAGTGTTGTTGGTGTTGCGTTATTTGTGCTCGCATTTATGGGTGGGGCGGTTTATCTCACCAGTGAACGAAAAATCACAACTCTCGTTAAAGGATTATTCATCGTAACAGCGATTGTTACGGTTTTTGAGATTGCATATCTTGTTATTGGTCCACGCTTTTTGAATCTCGGTACATTTTTTGGTTCAACTTCAAACCTTATTGGTAAGTGGAATGATTTTGCTATTTGGTACGGCTTAGTAATCGTACTTGCAATGATGGCATTCCAATTTATGCAATTGTCACGCAAGGCAAAAATTCTTGTAGGTATTTTGACTGGTGTCTCAGCAATCATGTTGATAGCGATTAATTTTGCGCTCGTTTGGTCTGTGCTTGGATTCATTGCACTTCTCGTGTTTATCTATTCAATCATAGTACTTCGAAATAAAGAAAGTCATGCATACACATTTCCTGTTGTACCGTTTATTGTGCTTGTGCTCTCACTCTTTTGTTTCTTGGCGAATCCGTTTATTGGACGCTTCATGGTTCAGCAGGTTGGAGTTGGTCAAAATGAAATTCGACCATCAGTTGCGACAACTAGTACTGTTGTATTTGAAACACTCAAAGCGCATCCATTTGTTGGTGTAGGTCCTGAACGTTTTTCAAACGCATGGAATGTCTCACAGCCGAAATCAATCATTATGAGCCGTTTTTGGAATGTCGATTTTGCAGCAGGTTCTGGATATATCCCAACATTGTTTGCAACGACTGGTATTCTCGGAGGGCTCGCAGTAATTGTATTTCTTGTGTTGTTTATGATTGCAGGTGTGATGCATCTCATCAGAAAAGGTGGTGATACTAAAACACACTTGTATCTCGTAGCAACATTTTTAACATCAGTGTATCTTTGGATCCTTGCATTTACGTATAATCCAGGCGTGGTCCCATTACTTTTTACGTTCCTCGCCCCAGGTATCTTTTTGGGAATTTTGAATGCAAGTGGTCGTATGCCAAGTTGCCAGATTCATTTCCTCAAAGATCCTCGACATAGTTTCTTTGCGATCTCACTCCTTGTTGTGCTTTTGCTTGGTGGTTTGTTTACGTTGTTTATGGGTGCTCAGAAATTTGTTTCATTGACACTCTATGCACGTGCTCAAGTTGTTGCTGGTCAGAATAATCTTGCTGACGCTGGTGCACTTTTGGAGCGTGCCATTGATTTGTATCCATCTGATATGTACAACCGAGCGCATACCAAACTTTCACTCGCTGCGCTCAGTAAATTATTGAGCAACACATCACTTTCAAAAGACATTGTTAAATCTGAATTCCAGAATATCTTTGGCGCAGCAGAAACAAGTGCTCGTCAGGCACTCGCGTACGATGGTACAAATGCTGATAACTGGATAAATCTTGCGACACTCTATCAAAATGTTATGCCGCTTCAGGTAACTGGTGCATATGAAAATGCAAAAGCAGCGCTCGATCAGGCAGCAAAGTTTTCACCAAACAATCCAGATATCGATCTTTTGAAAGCGCGTCTTGAAGTTGTAAACAAAAATACTGCAGAAGCTAAAAAGATTGTAAAAGCAGCACTTGCGCGTAAACCAAATTATATTGATGGTATCTTTATGCTCGCTGAACTTGAGGCGGCTGGTGGTGATAGTGCGACTGCGATTTCACAGCTTGAACAAGTTGCGCTTGCTGATCCACGCAATCCTTTAGTATTTTTACAGCTCGGTGTCTTTAAGTACGATGCAGGTGATTACAGTGGTGCGGTTTCAGCGCTTGAACGATCAATCACGCTTGATCCTACTGTGCTTAATACTCACTACATGCTTGGACTTGCATATGCAAAAGTTGGACGAACCCAAGAAGCACAGCAAGTATTTACTGCAATCCAGAAAGCATTACCAAACAATACGACTATTGCGAAAATCGTTGCAAACTTAGCAGCAGGTCAGGATCCGCTCGCGGGACTTGGTCAAGCATCTACAAATCCTTTACCAGAAACAAGTACAGAAGGAGAGAGTGCGCCGTCAAAAACAAAGACAACAACACTAGATCCTAAGACGAAGAAATAGTTTGTATGGTAAGCAGACTTTTTCAACTCATAAAAAAACAGTATGGAAGCATTCACCAAGCAGCGTTGCTGCTTGGTGTCTTCTCGTTAACTTCACAGTTGTTGGGTTTGATTCGTGATCGTGCACTGGTTTCCAATCTTGGACCATCACTTTCACTCGACGTGTATTACGCCGCGTTTCGTGTGCCAGATTTTATTTTTACTGTACTCGCATCTCTTGTTGCAGTCACTGCGATTATTCCGTTTTTGGTTGATCACAATCAGCGTGGCGGACATGCTGCAGCTCAGGCGTTCATGAATCGTGTCTTTACGGTGTTTATTATCGTTATGTGTATTGTGTGCGGCGTTGCAGCTCTTGCTATGCCATGGATTGCGCACATTGTTGCCCCAGGTTTTGATCAAGAGGCGATTACACTCCTGACAAGCATGAGTCGCATCATGCTGTTGTCACCGATTATTCTTGGACTTCAAAATTTGCTCGGTAGTGTTGTACAGCTTCACAAAAAGTTTTTCGTTTATGCACTTGCGCCAGTGATGTACAATCTCGGTATCGTATTTGGAGTGTTCGTGCTCTATCCGATGTTTGGCCTTCATGGTCTTGCGTATGGTGTTGCACTTGGTGCATTACTCCATCTCGGAATTCAGTTGCCAGTTGTCGCGAATCTTAATTTTATTCCTCGCTTCACACTTCGTATTTCATGGAAGGAAATGCTTGAAATTGTGCAAGTTGCACTTCCTCGCACGCTGACGCTTGCGATGAGTACGATTATCACGCTGCTCCTCACTGCGATTGCTTCAGGTTTGAGTGTCGGTAGTATTTCGATATTAACATTTGCCTTAAATCTTCAGACAGTACCAATTCAGATGATTAGTGTTTCGTATGCTATCGCTGCGTTTCCAAGTCTTGTTGAAAAATATTCAGCAGGGAAGCGAGATGAGTTTTTTCAATTAATTCGTGGAGCATCGCAGCAAATTATTTTTTGGTCATTACCGATTACTGCATTTTTTATTGTGTTTCGTGCGCACATTGTTCGTATTGTCTATGGAACACAGGTAATGTCATGGAATGATACTCGTGTAACCGCTGCGCTTTTTGCGGTTCTTGCACTTGGTATTGTTGCGCAGAGTTTGTCGCTCGTGTTTATTCGCGCGTACTATGCGTCGGGTAAAACAGCGAAACCATTTATACTCACGCTCATTGGTGGTGTTGTGACATGCGTGCTTGCATTTGTCTTTACACATTTTGGTAGTGCTTCATCTGAACTCACAACATTTGCACGTGTCGTGCTTCGTCTGACTGGTGTTAGTAATGTATCTGTTGTTGGGCTTGGTGTTGCGTATAGTATTGGCCAGTTTGTTAGTCTTTTTTTGTTCTGGTTTTCATTTCGAATGGACTTCGATGCGCATGTGCTTCGCACGCTTTGGAAAACAGTTTGGACTGCAACAGTCGGCTCAATCGTTCTCGGTGTCACATCATACGCAATACTGTTCCTTGTTTCTGATTTAATTCTTGGTTCGACATTTTGGGGTGTTGTTGGGCAAGTCAGTATTGCAGGAATGTTCGGTATTCTTTGTGCTGCAGGAACATTATACTTGCTTGAAAGTGAGGAACTCGCTATTTTTTACAACGCACTCCGTTCTCGTTTCTGGAAAGCAGACGTTATTATTCCAGGGCAAGAATAGTCGTTATTGCGCCTCTTAAAGCAAGGTGCAAGCTTAAGAACCTAGCTTTTTCAACGTTTTTTGCTATAGTAATGCCATGGACGTCAAGCACATCCGCAATTTCTCAATTATCGCCCATATCGACCACGGCAAATCCACTCTTGCGGATCGTATGCTTGAACTCACGCATACGATCGAAAAACGCAAGATGATGGATCAGGTGCTCGATAATATGGAGCTCGAACGCGAGCGCGGTATCACCATCAAAATGCAGCCAGTACGTATGAACCACAAATCTGGTGGTGAACAGTATGTTTTGAATTTGATTGATACTCCTGGGCACATCGATTTCTCATACGAAGTATCTCGTGCATTGAAAGCCGTTGAAGGCTCAGTGCTTCTTGTTGATTCAACACAAGGTGTACAGGCACAAACACTGACGACACTTGGCATGGCACGTGAAGCTGGATTGGTTATCATTCCTGCAATTTCAAAAGTTGATTCACCACTCGCACGTGTTGATGAAACAAAACTTGAAATTGCCGCACTCCTCAATATCGACCCCGACGAAGTGTTGGAAGTTTCAGGTAAAACAGGGCAGGGTGTGATTGAACTTTTGGATGCTGTTATTAAACGTATTCCGCCACCACAACCACCACAAAATAAAGATTCGCTTCAATCACTCATTTTCGATTTTAAATATGATGACCACCGCGGAGTGATTGTGTATACACGGTTATTTGATGGTTCAGTAAAGCGTCATGATTCTCTCAAATTTGTAATCGCGGATGAGCAGTTTCAAGCACTTGAAGTTGGTATTTTTACTCCAGGTGAATCACCACAACCACAACTTTCTGTTGGTGAAATTGGCTACATTGTCACTGGTATTAAAAAGCCAGGCATTGCATCTGTGGGTGACACAATCACGACTAACAAAAATCCACTCCCTGAACTCGCTGGCTATATGCAGCCACGACCAGTTGTGTGGGCTTCAGTCTATCCAGAAAGTCAGGATGATTTCCCAGGTCTCAAGCTTGCGCTCGGACGTCTCAAACTTTCTGACTCAGCTTTTTCATTTGAAGAAGAATCATCAGGCGCACTCGGACGTGGTTTTCGTTGTGGATTTTTGGGAATGCTGCACTTGGAAATTATTACTGAGCGATTGAAGCGAGAATTTGATCTTGATTTGGTTATTACAACACCGTCAATCACATATTATGTGACGTATCGAAATGGGAAGGAAGATATCGTCTATTCACCGCACATGTTTCCTGATGATGGTGTAATTGCAAAAGTACGTGAACCTTGGGTGGCAATCAAAATCATTTTGCCAGCGCACTATATTGCAAACCTCATGCCGCTTTTATACGATCACGAGGCTGAAATTGGTGATACTGAAAACTTCGGTGACAATCGTTCTTCATTGAGTTTGAAAATGCCACTTCGTGAAATGATGCGCAATTTCTTTGATGAGCTCAAAAGTGCGACGTCTGGCTACGCATCTATCTCATATGAAATCGGAGAGGTGCGTGACGCAGATGTGACACGTATGGATATTGTTATTGCAAACGAGACAGTGCCTGCGTTTACTCGAGTGATTTCTCGTAAGCGAGCATTGACTGAAGCAGAACAGGCTGTTGAAAAATTGCAGGCGATTTTCCCTCGACAGCAATTTGAAATGAAAGTACAAGCTGTCGCACTTGGCCGTATTGTTGCATCCCGAACTATCAAAGCGTATCGAAAAGACGTGTTGATGCATGGTTCTAAAGTGGTGGGTGGCGGTGACGTATCTCGAAAAAAGAAACTTTTGGAAAAGCAGAAACGTGGTAAGAAGCGTATGCGTGAAAATGCAAAGATGTCTATCCCGCACGATGTGTTTTTGAAAATGATGCGAAATGGGGAAGAATAATAAAAAACCACCGAGGCGTAGCCTCGGTGGTTTTTTATTAGGATCCGTGTTTGTTCTTAGAGGAAAATACTTGGAAGATACAAGATTACCATTGAGACAATGACGAGAATAACGACAACACCCCAGATGATCTGAACCTTTTTCTTGTGTTTTGGATTAAAAAGCATAATTGCGAAGTCACACGTTTTTGCGTATGATTGATTAGACTGCTAGCGTCTGCATGAAGCTGACTAAGGCAACTATACACAATATGTCACGTTTTGAAAAGAGGAAAAAAATACAGAAGTTTTTGTACAATCCCGCTGCAGTGGTGGTTCTTGGGTGTATCGTTTTGTTTCTCGGGTTTTCAGTGTTCTCTGTATTTCAAAAACGACATGAAGCATTTGTGAATGCAAAAAATGCAGAATATGAACTGACAAGTTTGCGCCAGACTGAGGCACGTATCCAGGCGCAGATTGATCGTCTTGAAACAGAATCAGGTATCGAAGAAGCTATTCGTAATAAATATCGTGCAGCTAAAGAAGGAGAAGGCCTTGTGGTTATTACTGATGATACTCGCGCTACTCCAATTGTGGCACCCAATATTGTACAGCCCAAGAAAACATTTTGGCAGACCATTACTAGTCTCGTAAAAGGGGAGTAGGTAGTACATTTTTTAATATTCTTGACACTAATGCTATACTATATATGTTAGTAATTAAGTGAGAACATGCATATGAAGAAAGTAACTATTTATTCAACTCCAAGTTGTCACTTTTGCCACATGGCAAAAGAGTTTTTCAATGAAAATGGGGTTGTGTACGAAGATATCAACGTTGCCGCTGACGCAGAACGTCGTGCTGAAATGGTTGATATGACTGGCCAGATGGGAGTTCCTGTAATTCGTATCGAAGATGACGTTGTTATTGGTTTCAATAAGCCAAAAATTGCTCAATTGCTCGGTATTGCAGCTTAAGCACAATAGGATACAATACAAAACGCGCCAGAATGGTGCGTTTTGTAGTAGCCCTCGTAGTTCAATGGATAGAACAGTTCCGTCCTAAGGAGTAGATGCACGTTCGATTCGTGCCGAGGGCACACGGTTGAATTTTGGGTCGGTTTATGCTACTATGGTCGTCATGGAGCCAACAATTCAAACCAAGCTTGATGAAATCCTTATTATCACAAAGGAAAACAATCAAATGCTTGTCTCGATGCGTCGGCTTCACCGAATAACATTATTCTTCCGAGTTTTGTACTGGTGTGTATTGATTGGAATTGCTGTCGGTGCGTTTTATTTCCTTCAACCATACGTCACAACAATACGATCATTTGGTTCAAGTTTACCTCAATCGGTTGATATTGAATCTTTTTTTCACCAAATACAAGGGAAGTAATATAATTCTATGCTTGGGTAGCTCAGTTGGTAGAGCGCTCCCCTGAAGAGGGATAGGTCACCAGTTCGACCCTGGTCC
>CAYNHU010000012.1:0-5582 GCA_964397435.1 uncultured Candidatus Saccharibacteria bacterium
ACTCCAAACAATAAAAACCACCCATACGGGTGGTTTTTATTGTTTGGAGCCGCTTCCCAGACTCGAACTGGGGACCTTCAATTTACAAAATTGTTGCTCTACCAACTGAGCTAAAGCGGCAGATGCCTCCTGTGAGGCGACTACTGGTGGTGTTTGTCGTCACCGGTAATCTTCTGTTTGTATTCCGCGATAGTATCGAGGAATTGTCCTGCAGAACTGGCTTCCTGGCGGAGCTTACGCTCGTGACTGGCTGCTTTTCTGTGAACTTTCGATACTATAGCATCTATTTTATTTTTTACCAAGTACCCGATCTGAATCGAGAACTTGAGGGCGTATAAGACGATTTTTCTTGTACGCACCTCAAGCCACGAGTACAGATTGTTTTTATAAGTCGCAATATTAGTTGTTGAGAGTGGATTTTCGATCTCAGGGTCATATTCCAGTGCTGAAACCTTACCTGAACGTACGCTGTACGCTTGATAGATGACAAGACCGACGAGGGTCATGAATGAAAGTATGAAAAGTGTGAGAACGATACTCATATAACTAATGATTATTTAACACTAACGCGAATATAGTTTACCAATTCCGCCTTACCTTGTTCAAGTAGTTTAGCAATAGTGAGGTCTGGATTCTTGAAGAATGACTGATCCATAAGAGTAAGGTCTTTGAAGTATGCATTGACTTTACCTTCCATCATTTTTGCTTTGATGTCTTCTGGTTTGCCTGAAGCTTCAACTTCTTCTTTGAAGAGTTCCTGAGCTTTTTCGAGCATTTCAGCTGGAATATCAGCACGCTTTGTGTATTCAGGTTTCATTGCAGTGATCTGCATTGCAACGTCTTTTGCGAGTTCTTCTGATCCGCCTGTGAGGGCTACGATTGCACCACTTTTACCATCATGAATGTATGAACCGATAACATCGCCAGTAACTTCAAAAGTTTTACCGAGCTGAACGTTTTCGCCAACTTTCTGGATAACGAGTGAGATCATTTCAGGAGCTGCGGCCTGCATAGCTTCGAGACCTTCGTTTGCTGCTTTCTTTGCGAGCGCATTTGCGAGGTCTACGAAGTCTTGGTTTTTTGCAACGAAGTCTGTTTCGCAGAGTACTTCAACTGCAACTGCTTTGTTGCCATTTTTTTCGACAACAATAAGACCTTCAGATACTTCACGATCTGATTTCTTTGCAGCAACTTCACTTGATTTCTTTTTGAGAATCATCAATGCCTTTTCCATGTCGCCGTTAGCTTCTTCCAAAGCCTTTTTGCATTGCATGATTGAGACACCTGTTTGATCTCGCAACTCTTTGATTTGTTCTGTTGTGATTGCCATAGTGATTAAAAAGAACTAGTTAATAAACGAACTTGAACATTATGCGTGTGCTACACCGTTTCGGTAAGCTGCAACGATAGTGTCAACAATGTAACTGATACTTGATACTGAACCGTCGTTTGCAACGATAGGGTACTGAATACCTTTGATGTTAGTGTCTGTGTTTGCAAGAGCGATAACTGGAATACCGAGTTTGTGAGCTTCAGTTACTGCAATGTGTTCACGCTTTGGGTCGATAACGAACACTGCGTCTGGTTTACCTTTCATTTCAACGAGACCTGAGAAGAGCTTGTGCATCTTTGCGATTTCTTCGTCGATGAGCAAGCGTTCCTTTTTAGTGTACTTATCGAGTTCACCAGCTTCTTTCTTTGCTTTAAGGTCTGTGAGGCGAGCGATACGCTTCTTGATTTCTGGCCAGTTTGTGAGAACACCACCAACCCATCGTTCAACGATGTAAGGCTGACCAACCTTTTCTGCACCTGCCTTAGCAGCTTCTTTTGCTTCTGGTTTAACACCAACAAAGAGTACAGTTTTACCCTTTGAAGAGAGTTCTTTTACGAAATCAGATGCAGCTTCAAGCTGAAGTGCTGTCTGTTCGATATCAATAATATCTACCTTGTTCTTGGTAGTGTAGACGAATTTTGCAGTCGACGGATGGCGACGTGTCTTTGAATATCCGTAGTGAGCGCCTGCTTTGAAAAGCGCTTCAATAGCTGTCTGGTTTGACATATATCTATACGTTTCCTGAAGGGGATACCCCAACAGGTTAATTAATAAAGGGCTTAGAAAGCCCGCCTCCGTTTTTACGCATTTCAGCGGATTTACAAAGGGTTTCGAGTAATGAAAACCCCTCCACGGAGATGCCGTTACTATAGCTTAAAAACGCCCAAAAGGCAAGGGTAGTAAGGGGTATTTTGACTCTAGTCACTAAATGGGTTATAATATATGAAATTTGAAAAAACCATATTATTTGAACGTCTCCAAACACCAACGCTGTAACTATGAAATTTACTTTTGCATGTATCGTCCTTCTGTCTTGGTTGCTACTTTCCCTAATCTGCCTAGCAAAACAAATTTTAGTACTTTTATGTAATCCGTGGAAAATTCCATTCTTTTGTATAAAAATACTAGAACTTGCGTTCCTCAAAGCAAAATCCTACTTTTTTCCCAATCCCAATTCTACTACCACCATTACTACCCACACTATTTTATTATCACCCGTACCCGAACTTGTTCCGGAACCAATTTCTGCATAAGTTATGCGTTATTTTTTAGTTTTAGTTGTTAGTTTTTTTTGCCTATGGCTCGCCGTGTATCCTCACAGCGAGCTTTTTCTTTTGCGCGTATGGTACGATAGAGGATATATGCACTACGAAAAAATCATTAAATTTTTAGGCACCATTGTTGTCTTCGTACTCATTCTTTCAGCCGGTGTTCGTGAGTTACAGGAAAACAAACCGCAGATTTCACTTCCAAACATGTCACCTGAAACAATACCAGCAACTACAGCTGAACCCAAAACAGCTCGTTCTTTGTATGAAGTCCTCGGTCTCCCAGAATTATCTGATGCAAAAACAACGCCACCACTCAAACAATTTTCAAATACACAATTTTCTATCGGATATCCTGAAGGTTTTACTGTAAATAAAAATTATAAAAATACATTAGTTTCGTTTGATGAACAGCGTTCTGGTGTTTCGTTTACTGTGCCGGCCTCGTTTACAAAAAATACAAATCTCGGTACCGACTCATTGATTGCGGTAGAAAATTATACCGGTACAAAAACATGTCGCGCGCAAAACTTCTTTGATAAAAATATGATGATTGGTGAAGAACAAACAATCACCATTGGTACAACTGAAGTAACATTTGCTCAAACCGCTGATGCTGGCGCAGGAAATCGGTACGAAGAATTTCTCGTTGCGTTTCCGGGAGTACAGTGTCGTGGTGTTCGTTTATTTATGCATAGTATGGCGCTCGGCAACTTTGATCCTAATACTGTTACCGCGTTCGATCGTGATCAATTACTCGCGTGGTATGTCGGAATGGTTACTTCATACAAAACAAAGTAGTTTGTGGTAGTATCAACGTATGCAGATTCACTCAGCCCAATTTGTTAAAGGAGTAGTACAAGTCCTTGGAATGCTTCCGCCTGGATTGCCACACGTGGCGTTTATTGGACGTTCCAATGTTGGTAAATCAAGTACAATCAACGCAATCACCAAACAGTCTAAGCTCGCACGAACCAGTGCAATGCCTGGTAAAACTCGAGAGATTAACGTCTTTTTGATTAATGAAAAAATCTATCTGATTGATTTGCCTGGGTATGGTTTTGCTCGACTTTCACGCGACGAACGAGACACACTCGCGGCACTTATCAACGGATATCTTTTTAATTCTTCATACGAGCAGCAGGCGGTTGTGCTTATTATCGATGCCAATGTTGGTCCAACTGATGATGACCTCGACATGCTTGAAGCACTCGAAGAACACGGCAAGCCAGTTATCATTGCAGCGAACAAGGTTGATAAGGTAAAGCAGTCAGAATTTCACAAAAAAATGAAGGCGATGCAAGAACTTGTTGGTCCACACCGCATCATTCCGTACTCATCAAAGACAAAAGAGGGGTTGGGTGCGCTCATTGACGCTACCTTTGCCTAATGGTTTCCCGAGGGGAATTCTTGCGCTCCTCATTCCCATCTATAGATTTCGTGATATAATATATATGTTACTAATTTTAACGCCGTACCCGAAAGGGTTCCTGGCAGCATAAAAATATATGGCAGTCAAAAAGACAGCAGTGAAGAAAGCAAATTCAGCTTTCATGAAACCAATGACACTTAGTGCAGATTTGGAAGTAGTTACAGGTAAGGGTCCAATGCCACGCTCAGAAGTTGTAAAAAAATTGTGGGCATACATCAAGAAGAACGGTCTTCAGGATACAAAAAACAAGCGCAACATCAACGCTGATGCTGCACTCAAGAAAGTATTCGGTGGCAAGGCTACTGTTTCAATGTTTGAAATGACAAAACTCGTTTCAAAGCACCTCTCATAATCGAAATTGTTTAGAAAAATCAGCTGGGCGCGCTTCGCGCGCCCAGCTGATTTTGTTGTATGTCATATGCTATACTCCCATACATGCAAGAAATTATCGCACTCCTCAAACAGAACGCTGTCGGCGTATTTCCCACAGATACACTTTACGGCATCGTGACACCAGCACATGCTCAAAAATCAGTTGAACGTATTTACGCAATCAAAGGACGTGACGAACACAAACCATTTATTATCCTCGTTGCATCGCTCGCTGAGGTAGAGGCGTTCACGGGTCCGTTGAGTGTCGCGCAAAAACGTTTTCTTAAGTCAGTTTGGCCAGGAGCAGTGTCAGTCATCATTCCATGTCGTCAGAAAAAATATACCTATCTACATCGAGGCAGTATGTCGCTCGCATTTCGAATGCCTGACGATCCATTCATTCGTTCTGTACTCAAAAAAACTGGTCCGCTCGTTGCTCCGTCTGCAAATCCACAAGGTAAAGAGCCTGCATACACGATACGAGAAGCAGAAGCATATTTTGGTCCAGCACTCGATTTTTATGTTGATGTCGGTAGAAAAAAAGGGAAGCCGTCAACACTCGTTGATATTACAACTGATGAACCACGCATTCTTCGTCAGGGAAGCGTGCGTATCAAACAAGCTAAGAAAAAATAACATTCTCTCGAATGTTATTTTTTCTTAGCTGCTGTTGTTTTTTCGTGATGCTTTTTGAGTGTGTTGATTTCCTGAAGTAATACTTCGAGAGATTTTTCCATGCGCTCGTAGCGGTCTTCTTCGTCTTGATCTTCGGTAATATCTTCAACATCTTCGCCGATACCCTCCACGTCCTCTTGGATTTCATCAACGTCTTCTTGAATTTCCTCGACATCTTCCTGAATCTCATCCACGTCTTCCTGAATTTCATTAATATCGCCTTGAATCTCATCCACGTCTTCTTGAATTTCGTCGATGTCCTCTTGGATTTCGTCGATGTCTTTTGACACTGCGTGCAATCGGCGAGTTTGGCGATTGACTGACATCTGAATGAAGATTGAAAGGTAGATTGCTTCGAGTGAAACGATGGTGGTTAGAACCAAAAGTACTTTATCAAGTTCAATGCCGGTAAGTACAAGCACAAAAGAAACCACAAACAAAATAGTATGGACGACAAGTGATTGAACAGAACCAATCCAACGTGTTGCGCGGATTGAGAAAC
>CAYNHU010000013.1:0-4151 GCA_964397435.1 uncultured Candidatus Saccharibacteria bacterium
ACCGAACGCAACAAGGCTCAGGAAGAACTCTGGAATGTAGTGTTCGCGGACGGTCGCTGGCTTGCCGACTATAACCGGCACACTCTCTCCTATAACATCCAGTGGCCGGATGGTTCATACAGGAACGAAACTACCAATGGTGGCCAGCGGTGGAAGGCTGTTGACGCGATAGAACACGCCATCAGGGAGTTCGGGTTCGAGCCGGACGTGTCCCGTATCAGGAAGAGGATGCGTGCCAATCCCGAGCTTCCGAATAACTTGGGTAATTCCGATGGTGGTGGCTGGGTTGACGCCACTTGGACAGAGATCATCGGGCCGATGCTGAATGTCTTGAACGCGGACTTGGTAATCGGACTCGATGGTAAGTGGATTGTGGTGCCCAAGACCGACCCACCGGGTAAGACCACCAGTGGGGGACCGGGACAGGTTGATCCCAATTCTGCTGTTGGCAAGTTACGGGCCATGAAGCGCACCAACGATACAGTTGAGGCGGGTGGCAACCTGTGGGAGCGCCCACGCAAGATCAGGGTCGGATTCGAGATCATGGCTGAAGCCGCTATCGAGTCTGATATTCCGACCACCAGCACAGCCAAGGGCCTGTTCGATATACCCGAAAACGTGATGCCAAGGCTGGATACGGCCCTGCTGGACCCGGAAGCATGGTGGAACGATCAGGTGGCGGATCAGGTGGCGGACACCGACTGGGTGCGGATATATGATGAATTGCTGAGGCTTGGCTATATCTCGTCCACACAAAGGGGTGAACAGGTAATAGCCGAAAACTACTTCCTGCCGTGTATCATACCGATCATCAGGGCTGGCGAATACGAAGAGATCAGCGAAGACCCGAATCCGACACAGAACTCGATCAAGTACCAGACCAAGCTGTGGATGGATGCGGCATTACGTCAGCACTGGCGCAGGACGTACAGGATCACCTACCCGACATCTGGTGCAGAGGGTGTAGCATCTTCCCTCCGTGGTATGGCCGGTATCAGGTTCGGTCGCCTGACTCCGGGTGGTGATGCACGTTCACGCGGCTCTGTCTTCTGCCAGTGGTGCGAAGAATCTTCACATGCACTGGTCCTGACACCTAATCCGCTGGATTCCCAGTTCAGCCAGAACCATGACTTCGATCCCGAGCGTGCCGCACCATTCACGGCCCAATGGATAGCACAGAAGGGGAATGAACTCATCTTCCAGTTGACGCCAACGGAATCGCGCAGAATCAGCCAAGGGAGAATCTTTCCGGGGGCATTCTCCGTTCCGCTGAACTATGGAACTTGGTTCAACATGACCGGCGACGGATACATGCAGGCGGTGGAGTTACAGGGACAGTTTACCGAAGAGTTCGATTACCGCATATATGTTTGCGGAATGCTGACGAGAGAAGACGAGAGGGCTGGCGTAGGAAGTCCCGTTGGAGAGATCAACGGACGCCGTCTGGTGGTTGAGGCCCCGCTGTTCTCCAATGGTTCCATAGAGTCGCTTGATGTGAAGTCTTCCGCTGTTACCGCCAATTTCGCGTACAGCAAGACACAGATGGCGTTACCACTTGGCGAGCTTGCCCTCAAGTGGCCCACCGAACTCATCAATTCGAGCGAGATCAGGAGAGTTCTCGATAGGGCAACAGTGAAGGCCATCCAGCAGTTCGAGACCAACCTCTCGGGTGGAATCACAATCGCTGGCGTGTCCCCTGTGGCTGCCGGGATCATAACTGAGGGCGACGTACACGAAATGTCGATAGTGGTAGGTTCCCCCGACCCTTGGAGCATTGTTTCGCAGTACATAATCCAGAGCGCAGTCAGCAGCTTCGATATTGACCAATGGAAGCGGGATGGTGAGAAGCCCTCGCTTATAGCAGCAGAGTAGCCGATGTTCCGTAGCCAACATATAGCAGTCACGGGTTTCCAGATCGCCGATACCGATGGCACGGTCGATAAGGATGTTCGTGGTAATGCCATACCCGCGTTCGCAACACTTGGCGACGAAAAGAACGCTGGCTATGGTAACTGGCAGATCATGCGTCCGGGTGATCCAGCCAACATGTTCTGGTGGGCGCTCGATCCGAACGGTCCTCCTACCCGTGGTGCTGTAGCCGGTAGCTACTCATATGCCATGCCAGCACTCAAGGTGGAACCGTCCCTCAAGCATGGTATCTCTATTGGCATCGGGGCACTAGGGAAAGCTTCTGGTGGCGGCCTACTTGGGCTTACCCCGCAAGCCGGTCCCAAGCCCGGTCAGTTTCTGCCTCAGCGGGTTCATGGCGTACTCGACACCGACTATGAATCACTGGACATAGAAGAGGCTGGCCCCAAGGATTGGCTGGTAGTCGCCACAGTCGGTCATGGCTCAAGGCAGAAAATCGCATTCCGTCATGGTGGCAACCCGCTCCTTATTGCCGACCACCGGAGCCAGATTGCACCAGACCTGTCCTCGATTGTCCATGATGGCAGAGGGCGCAAACACGACGAACTCAGGAAGGCTGGACTCCACACCTTCTGGGAAGTCAGGAATTGGGCTGTGCCCGGTAGCCAAGGTACTAGCTCAAGGGGAACCAGCAGCGTCCCACCCGCAACAGATGAATATTCTCTGGCATGGGTAGGTGATGCTTCCCCAGATGGTACCGGCTACTGTCGCATCGGGTTCGGGAACATCGACGGACTTGGTTCCCATATGGTGTCTGGCCCCTTCATCCCGTCACTGGACAAGCACTGGCTGGCGGACACCCTTGATGGCCCCATCCATTCTCTGGCTCTGTCCACCAACTCGTACTTCCGTGGTTCGGGCAATCCATTCTCTGCCCCACTCGACTTCGAGGAAAAGCCCTACCCCAACCCAGCCGATTCGACCTTCGAGTACAAGGTATTCCTGTACTATGATGCGAACAAGGATCACCCCCATATCCTTGGCCAGAAGCCCGGTATGTGGCGCTGGTTCACCCGTATCCCCATAGGCGAAACCCCCAAGTGTACCCCCACCAAGGACTACTCAACCTCGGACTCGAATAGCAACCCGGTCAGGACTTACGCGGAAGACAGCAGGGCCTTCATCCAGAAGAAGGTGATCTCAACCGGAATCTACTTCATGCCCAGAGTCAATCTCGAAGAAGGAAGAGTAGCCGACCTTGAAGTAGAAGGGGGCGTAATCTAATGGGCGCTTACTATCACTTCGACGGGCCGAATTGCCTAGTCAAGACCTCTGTACTCAGGGGTTCTGGTTCGGCTATGTGGTGTCCTGACGCACCATCCGGCAGCATCCACTATCACGTTGAGAAGTGGAATCAGCTATTCCCCGGCTATAAGGTGCCAGTCCCCTCCTTCTGCCGTACCCAGCAACCGGGTGGTGATAATCCCATCTGGAAGCCGGGAGAGGGCGGTCAAGCTCCAACCTCTAGTAATCCGCCGATCTGGGGTAAGGATACTCCCAAGAATCCGATCACCGGACCCGAACCAGAAGAACCACAACCCGGGTGCGGTCCAGCCATGTCTGTACCGGAAGACAACAGGACCACCTCAAGTCAGTTTTCTCGTACTGGTAGCGCATCAAGCAGCGGTGACTATGGCTCTGGTGTAATCGACCAGTTGGGTCAACCGGCAGTGGTGGGCATGACCCCGCTCGCCACCTATGCGTCAACTGGCAAGCCGAACTTTACTCAGGAAACCAAGATAGACATCCGGGACCAGTATCAGGGGAAGGCTATCCACTCCCTTCATGAAGGCACTGGTGACGGTATCCTCTGCTTCCATCCCCCGGAACTACAGGACTACATGCTGCACGGGTCTGGTGTAAACCCGGATTCAAGGTGGCCCACCAACATCAGCGAGGTCACTGTACTTCTGCATAATTGCGGTAGGGCGGATTCCTCGACTGGTGATAGCACGGTAACCCGTCTGGCGTTCGGCAACCCCCTTAGTGGCACGGTCAAGCCCAAGTCTGGCGTCTACTTTGAGTACGATCCATCTACTGGCACACTTGCTATCCAGCATACGGACAGTAGCGGAGCGGACGACAGCAACGGTGATATTACATGGAACGGTACCAGCCTTGTGGATGCTGGCTCCGGCGATATCAGCAGCGGGTCGAATCTTACATCGGGCCGCGTGGTCAAGGCCACCGGCAACAAACAGATCGACACCCCGGTTGACCTG
>CAYNHU010000014.1:0-1424 GCA_964397435.1 uncultured Candidatus Saccharibacteria bacterium
TGAGAGGTGCACCGTGCGTGTGCTACATGCCGCTACGAGGGGCAAACGACTATGGCGGCGGGTGGTTGACGGTGCGTGTTGATGGCGCAATTATCAGGATAACAGAACACACTCCAGGAGGATAGATATGGCAGCGATTACAGATTTGGCGACGTTAACCAGTGTTGCGAATGATGACTGGATACCGCTGCACGATCTGAGTGCAGCGACAGACAAGAAGATCGCACGGTCGGATTTGCTTGGCGCAACGGGCACATGGACACCAAACCTAATTGGAGATTCCACATCAGGCACACAAACCTATAATACGCAGATCGGATATTACGTGCGTATCGGATCGCTTGTTATGGCAAGATTTTATGTGCGCCTGCTCACCATCGGCACGGCGGCAGGCAATACGCTCATTAGTGGATTGCCGTTCGCAGCAAAAAACAACAGTAACGACTACAGTGCAGGCGTCATTGCATTTTGGTCGGCACTGAACACAGCGTATGTCACGTTGGCGGCATACACTGCTCCAAATCAGACCTATGCCATTTTGCGAGGCGCAACTACCGCATCGACGGGATTATCTGCGGTTCCGATTTCGGCGTGGACTGTCAACATGGAGCTAATGGGGGTGCTGATGTATGAAGCATGACGATAGAATCGACGCCCCTACCAAGCTCATCGAGCGGCTGCGCCCGGTGCAGGAACAGGTCAACCGGCTACAGGCGGAAATCCAAGCGGCGCTGTTTGGGGCGCAGGTGGCGCTGGACGTGCCGGATGGGTGGGTGTGGGATGGTAGCGGATGGGTAGCGCCGGACAACGAAAAAGCCCTGTCGGGCGACAGGGCTTACTGAATTCGACATAAGTTTGTTGGGTGCGTAGGAGTCAACTCCTATCAAAATCCATCTCCCAGATGTCGGCGTTGTCTGCGTAGGCATCGGGCTTGTTGGGGAGTGGCGACACTCCCCAACGTGGTTACGCTGCCTTTGCCAGTTGCTTAATCGTGTGCGTGCTACTACGCATCAT
The DNA here is from genome assembly GCA_964397435.1 of uncultured Candidatus Saccharibacteria bacterium. Classification (GTDB taxonomy): domain Bacteria; phylum Patescibacteriota; class Minisyncoccia; order Phycocordibacterales; family UBA9973; genus DALYCO01. The sequence goes on from CAYNHU010000014.1 coordinate 1,015, forward strand.
GCCATGAGCGAAACCCTGATATCGAATGTTCATCGCCCACATGTGAGCGAGACCTACCACGCCACGTAGATAGTAGCCAGGGTCAGAGCGTCGGTAAATGCCTACGGGGTCTTGCGTGATCTCGATGGGCAACCAATGAACGCCAAACACGATTTCGGGGTCTCGCATCGCATCGCCGTTCTGTGTGTAGTAGTGTGCTACGCTCACTTGTTCCTTGCCTACGACTTCAATCACGAGCCGCATGTATGGCTCATTCGTGATTGACAGGTGAAAGCTCTCGCCTGTGGTGCGGCAATGCTCGAACTCCTGAATGAGTCCAGCCGCATCGACAATCATTCCTACCGTGACTTCCATTGATGAACGTTTCATTGCCCCATCTCCTCGTTTGTTGGGGAGTGTCGCCACTCCCC
>CAYNHU010000015.1:0-1217 GCA_964397435.1 uncultured Candidatus Saccharibacteria bacterium
GCAACCCGGGCCAGCCGATTGAGCCAGAGACCATCGCCTCATGCGTCATCTACGCAAAGGCGATGGCTGAGAACTACGGGTTCCCGCTGACGCGCGTGTTCCCGGTGAACGATGACGACTGGACAGGGATGAGTGGGCACGAGGATACCGTGCAGGGCAAGGCGTCGGGGAAGAGCGACCCGGGGCCAGAGTTCTGGGTGCCGTTCATGGCGGCGCTGGAGGAGGAATCAATGACACCTGAAGAACGGGCGAAGCTGGACGCTGTGTATGCGGCGCTCACCGGCGGCGTCCCTGGCGTAATCGAGAAGTGGAACGAGAACGGGAACAGCGTCCTCGTGGCGTACACCGACCTCGTGTTTCCCCACCTCAACCACGGCACCACCACAGCCCCCGAGGAACCGCGCGTGCGGACCATCAAGGGCACGTTTGTGGGGGAGGTGGACGGTGACTGACACCGACCGCATCGCCGCCCTCGAACGCGAAGTGGGCGAACTGCGGGGCTACATCCGGCAACTACAACAGGCGGACACGTTGCCGGTCTGGGCTACAGCCCGGAAGGCGCCGGGGACGCCGGCGCCAACATCGGGCATCGGTAACAGTTTCGTCACCTGCAACACGGGAGGAACATCATGAAACAGGTAGCACTGACCATCCAGGGGCAGGCGGTCGACGTTGCGATCGTCGTGCTGCTCTACGTGCTTGTGGAGTTCGGGCGCACCGAATCGGTGAAGCCGGCGGACTGGAGCACATGGGGCTGGGGGCTGGTGATGGGCGGGCTCTACCGGGCCGCGCCGGAAGTCATCACGCTCCTGGGCAAACTGCGCACGCGTGGAGCGGGTGTCTGATCATCCTGGCCGCCCGCGCCTACGCCCTGGTGGCGGTGGCGGTGATGGCGGCAGTCGCGTCGATGGCGTCCGTGGGAGAGACGCCATCGCAACCCGAGGCCCTACCTCTCCAGGGCGCAGCGGCAGGGCTGGGAATGAGCCACCAGCCCGCCGCGCCTTCGTTGCTGTACCTGGAGCCGTGGGTGCCGGGAGATACCGGGGAAGATCCCATGGTTTTCGATTTTGACGCGTACCACCCCGGCGAGACCATCGAGCCGATGCCCACGCCGAGCGTGGTGCAGGCCGCGACGGTACGCGCCGCGGCGCAGGGCGGGTCGCTCACCGAAGCGGAAGTCATCGCTGTCCTACGGGAAGCTGGTGCGCCCGAGGGGT
>CAYNHU010000016.1:0-1090 GCA_964397435.1 uncultured Candidatus Saccharibacteria bacterium
TGTAGATTTACCTTTGAATCCGAACGCTTGTATGATTAAAAATCATGAAAACGTTCACACATCTTTCTTTGTATGAAAGGCAACGCATTGAAAAATATCTCCGCATAAAAAGGAGTTTCCGTTTCATCTCGGAAAAGCTCGACCGAGGCGTATCGAGCATTTTCGATGAAGTAAATGGAAATAGAGTTAATGGGATCTACAATGCTGAAAAAGCACACTTCAAGGCATATCAGAAAAGATGGAGATCGAAGACTCAGTGCATGAAAATAAGCCAAGATCCTGATCTTAAAAGATTCGTGATTGATTCAATGGTAAATGAAGATCAATCACCCGAGGGTATATCTGGCAGATTGAAGAATGTTGAAAAGCACTTGCAATACGCGAGTACAAAAGCAATCTACAATTTCGTTCATTCACCCAATGGTCGTCTGATTGAGAGACATCTGTATTCAAAAGCAGTACACAAAAAGCCTGGAAGAAAACGGGATACACCAGTAACGATTGACGGTCGTATCATGATCGACAAGAGGCCTAAAAAGGTTGAAAATCGTGTTGAATTCGGTCATTACGAGGGTGATTTCATCGAATCTAGTAAAGATGGCGAGGGATCGCTTCTTGTCTTGGTGGAGAGAAAGACTAGGTATCCTTTCTTGGAGTATATCAAAGACAGAAGTACTGCAAGCATTAACGCTGTAATTGAAAAACTCCTCCACGGACTGCCGATCAATAGCTTGACCATCGACAATGATATCTCATTCCAAAAGCATGAGGAGCTTTCTGAACTCATTGGCGCGGCAATCTTCTTCTGTCATCCACAGTGTCCACATGAGAAAGGTACTGTTGAAAACAGGAACAAGGCGATCAGGAGATATGTTAAAAAGAGATGTGATCTTTCAAAGATACCACTCTCTCATTTCAAAGAAGTAGAGCGTAAACTTCGAAACAGATTCATGCAATGTTTGGACTACAAAACACCACAGGAAGTATTTGAAAAGGAACTCCGAAAACAAAACAAACCACTTGTCCGTGGTATGCTTAAGGAGAGATTATTAACTTAACTCAGGTGTTCGGATTCGGGGGTGTGGGTAGG